>NZ_FPCC01000046.1 GCF_900116875.1 Butyrivibrio sp. INlla21 | reverse complement strand
TCTACGATATGCTCTGTTTAATACCACCATCTATGTCTGTCATTGGGATCCGACATTTAGCGCTTACCTTGCCAAAAAGCGAGCTGAAGGGAAGCATTATTATGTGGCTGTATCCCATGCCACAAAAAAACTTGTGAGACTGATATATCAGCTTGAGAAATCTCATCAGTTATACAACAAAGCAGCTTAACTAATTCCATACAAATCTTCTTTCAAGAGCATCTAAAACGATGCTCTATTTGTCATGCAGTTTTCAAGGTGCTGAATACGATGCATAAGTCATCGTCGCTATATTTAAAACATTTCTGTTTTAAAACATTTTTATTGACTTTCTTTAATAGTTAGTCTTACTACCTTTTTGTGATGGTCATCATACAAGACTTTGACCGCAGGATGGAAAAACTTGTTGATAAAAGCTCCGATCAGGAATATGTATATACAAAAGTACAGCCAGAACATCATAATTACAGGCGTTGCAAGACTTCCGTAGAGTGAGTAGCTGTCAGTCGAATTGACATACATGGAAAAGATCCATGAAAACGCATACCACACTATCGCGGAGAAAACCGCGCCCGGAAGCTGATATACATATCTGAGCCTTGCACTTGGTATGTAGGTGTACATAAGTGCAAAAAGAAAAATAGCTATACCAATTATCAGTATAAACCTAAAATTAATTAAAAACGAGACAATTACGCCAATTGGCGGATAATATCCTATGATAAAAGCTTCTATTCTGTTGCCGAAAACCATCAAAAGCAGCATCATCAGTACGATCGCGATCATCGCAACAGTATAAAAAGCAGCAAGTATTCTTAGATAAATTACATTACGAAGTTCCTCAACATCATAAATACAATTGAGGCCTCGCATAAGCGCAAGCATTCCAAGTGAACCGGTCCACAGAGTAACGAGCGCCGATATGGAAAAAACAGCGTCGCTTCTTCCGTAAGCTTCATTTATAAAACTTATTATCGTCTCATCCGTAAAGCTGGGCGTTATCTTGATAAAAGCGCGCACCATGTCCGCTTCCGTGATCGGTGTGTACGGAAGGACCGAGGTTATCATAATTAAAAGCGGAATAAGGGAAACAATAAGAAAAAAGGCGGTGCTGCTTGCATAAGAGACTATATTCTTTTTTTGCATATTGCGAGAAAAATTTCTCATCAAAGAAAAAAGAGTACCCCAAATATTCATACAAGCCCCCGCTCAACCTGTTCTCACAGCTAAGGAAAAAGCAGTCAACTTAATGACTGCTTTCGTTTTCCTTTTTAAATCCCAAAATGCCGGTTCCTGTTATTTGACTCCTAGCTATCGCCAGGTGGGTTACCGCAACCATGATGCCTGTCTTCCTCTCCCATAGCTGGTCTGCGCATGCGCAGGGCCGAAGGCGTGACATTTATTATGGTAATGTAGGAGTCCCGTTTAAAGAAATGTAGGTTCAAATTACACAGGAGTTGTCGGACACCCCAGGAGAACTACTAGGTAGTTCCTAATTATTATTATAGTCACAGAAATCCATTTTTCAAGCGAAAATCCAGTATTTAACAGACTTTTTAGACATCGCTCACATTTATAAAGTGCCAATTATTTAATTATAAAAAAGAGTTTTTGGCAATAAAGTTACCCGTCACCCCGGCCGATATATTTTTCTTTGACTATATCCTTTAAATAGCCCTTGTGGCCTCTTTTAGCCATGCTTTTACATCCTGATCCTCGATTAAAGGCTCAATTTTCTTATAAACTTCCGCATGATATCTGTTCAAAAGATCTTTTGCTTCAGGTTTCATGAAATCTGTATCAATTGCTTCGAGATCGATCGGAACGTATGTAAGATGCTCAAAGCCGTAGAACTTACCGAACTCATTCTCAAGGCGGCTTACGACCTCAACGATATTCTCGATACGGATTCCGTGGCTTCCTTCGATATAAACACCGGGCTCATCGGATACGATCATTCCGGGCTTAAGGAGCGCTTCACTCACGCCCTCAACATATTTCCATCTGATGCCCTGCGGACCCTCGTGGACATTTAAGATATAGCCGATTCCGTGTCCTGTACCGTGATTGTAGTCGATTCCGATATCCCAGAGTGCTCTTCTTGCGTAGATATCAACGTTTCTTCCGGTACATCCGTCCATAAAACGCGCATTGGCAAGCTCAAGCATTCCGACAACCGTCGCAGTGTAGTGCTTCCTGATCTCATCGGAAATCTCGCCGACAACGATGGTTCTTGTAACGTCGGTCGTTCCGCCCATGTATGTTCCGCCTGAGTCAACAAGCAGCATACCCTGCGGCTTAACCTCGGCGCAGTTGTCCTCTGTAGCATCGTAGTGCGCCATTGCCGCGTTGGCGTTATACGCACTTATCGTGGGAAAAGAAAGTTCAATAAAGCCCGGAATCTCGGCTCTCATGCTATCAAGCTTCATCGCTGCCGAATACTCGGTCATCGGGATCTTACCCACATTCTTTTTTACCCAGTAAATAAACTCTGTAAGCTTGGCGCTGTCCTTGATATAGACTTCCCTGATATTCTTAAGCTCGGTCTCGTTCTTGACAGCCTTCATAAGCTCCGTGGGATCTTTTTTGTTTATCAAAGAAACCTTGGCAGCTGCGGCCTTCTCGGAAAGAGTCCTGTATGTGAAATAGTTCGTGTTTCTCTTATCGTATAAAAGGTCTCCGTCAAAAGAGCTTTCGGATACATATTTCATTACTTCATCATAGTCCTTAAGCTCAATTCCGACCTTGTCGCAATATGTCTTAACCTCGCCGGTCACCTCTTTGGGCTGAACAAACAAAGTAAACATATCGCCCGTTATGTATGCGTATGAGAGTGCAACGGGATTGCACTCCACGTCGTTTCCACGTAAATTTGTAAGCCACATGATGTCATCAAGCTTGGACAAAAGATGCGACGTAGCGCCATACTCTTTCATCTTGGCTCTGACATCCGCAAGCTTATCCGCAAAAGACTTTCCGCAGAGCTCATCTGATAAAACGTAGATATCATGACAGGGAAGCGCCGGTCTGTCAGTCCAGACATCCTCCGCAAGATCCTTGTCGATCTTAAGGCTTATCTTTTTATCTTTTAACTTCTTTTCCAGTCTCTCACCGATTGCTGCGGAAACAACTCTTCCGTCAAAGCCGAGAACCTCGCCTTCTTTCATATTGGCTGCAAGATACTCCTCAATGGTGGGAACGCCGGGGTTGCCCATTTTGTAGAGCTCAACACCGGTGCCCGCAAGCTGATTGCCTGCCTGAATGAAATATCTTCCGTCGGTCCAAAGTCCCGCCTCATCTGCGCTTACGACAAGCGTTCCGTTGGATCCGTCAAATCCGCAAAAATACTCTCTTACCTTGAAGAAGTCTGCGGAATACTCCGAGTTGTGAAAATCGGATGTGGGCATCATGTAGTAGTCGATGCCGTTCTCCTTCATTGCTGCGCGAAGGCCTGCGAGCCTTCCCTTAATAACTTCATTTTCTGACATTTATAAAAAAAACTCCTTGAAATAATAATATGCTTTGGTTAATCCAGAAGATTCTCTGAGCTGGTGATGACTTTGTTTCTTCCGGTCTCTTTGGCTTCGTAAAGCCTGTCGTCAGCTCTTTTTACAATATCGACGATAGTCATACCGGGTTCATAGTGCGCCGCTCCGATTGAAACCGTCACGGTAAG
The DNA here is from genome assembly GCF_900116875.1 of Butyrivibrio sp. INlla21. Classification (GTDB taxonomy): domain Bacteria; phylum Bacillota; class Clostridia; order Lachnospirales; family Lachnospiraceae; genus Butyrivibrio. The sequence continues at coordinate 11,264 of NZ_FPCC01000046.1, read as the reverse complement.
CTCGTTGTTGTCGGCGATAAAGCCGGTACTTGCTATTTTCTTATTTAGGTTCTTCAGTTCCTCACAAAAAGCGTCATAGCTAAGCTCGTAGGAACCGAGAATTGCAAACTCCTCTCCGCCCCAGCGAGCGACCGTATACTTTCCTTCGCCCTCAAACCTGAATATATTGGCAAGGTCTATAAGGATCTCGTCTCCTGCGTTATGTCCGTAGGTATCATTGATCTTTTTGAAGAAATCGATATCAAGGATGGCAATCGAGATATCTCCGCTCTCGCCCGCATCCATACGATCAAGCTCTTTATTAAAAAGACCAATCATGTATTTCCTGTTATAGAGCCCCGTCAGGTAGTCGGTCTCGTTCATCTTCTTGAGCTGTGCATTGTAACTGTCCATACTGTGAGAGCTTATGATTATATGACCAACGACAATGCTTATGGCAATGAACGCATTCAAAATATACAAAAGCGTAGCACATCCTGTGGATGCCACATACTTAGACGGTAATAAATAATAGTCCGAAAAAAGCTTTAGCAAAACAAATGCCAATACATTGGTTATTTCATATACCAACGCACAACCTTTAAGGAAAGGGGTATCGGTAGGAATATAAAACGGAACAAAGATCATAGAAAACAAAGCTATGATCCAGAAAAAGAATCCGCATCCGTATCCCATAAAAACAGTTGCAACGATCGCATGCAAAAAGATTTCCCACATAATACACCATGCAACCAGTTTTTTATGATCTGTTTTATTCACAAAAAACAAAGCAAAATAAAAAATAACACTTCCTATATTGGCGTATATCATAGGCATACAGCCTGCGTAAACATATACAACCTCTAAGAGCAGATGCATAGTGAAATAAAGTATAAGTAACTTCTCATAACCTTCCGAAGTTTCATATAGATTTTTCCCACCATATGAGAAATCCTTAAGAAACATAAAAACGTCCTCCCGAAAGAAAATAATACAGTAAAATTTTACCATATCCACATGCATTTTCCAGAAAAACAGAGTATATTAAATCAAGATTAATTCTTTTTAACCCGCCACAAAAAATATGGTAAAATACAAGAACAGAATCTTTTAATTATTATGAAAAAGGAGATTATATCGTGGAAGAAAAAGATATCTTAAAACTTATCGATCACACACTTCTTCAGGCAGATGCCACAACGGAAGGAATCATAGAACTTTGCGATGAGGCCGTTAAATACGGCACAGCATCAGTGTGCATACCTCCCACATATCTTAAGAGAGTGCACGACAAATACGGCGACAAGCTCAACCTTTGTACAGTAATCGGCTTCCCTCTGGGTTACAGCTGCCCCGAGTCCAAGGTCGTAGAGGCCAAAAAAGCCATCGAGGACGGAGCTTCAGAGATTGACACAGTTATCAACGTAAGTGATGTCAAGAATCACAGATATGACGAAGTTAAAAAAGAGCTTGAAATGATCCGCGAAGCTTGCGGCGACAAGCTCCTTAAGGTTATCATCGAGACTTGCTACCTTACAGAGGAAGAAAAGATCAAGATGTGCGAGATCGTTACCGAGGTAAAGGCTGACTACATCAAGACTTCAACAGGCTTCGGAAGCGCAGGCGCTACTCTCGAGGACATCGCCCTCTTCAAGGCTCACATCGGTCCCGACGTTAAGATCAAGGCAGCCGGCGGTATCCGCACTATCGAGGATGCCCTCGCATACGCTGAGGCAGGCTGCAGCCGTATCGGTTCATCCAAGGTCGCTCCTCTTATCGCAAAGAAGTATTCACTCTAAGCGACAGACCGCGAAGAATCTATAATAATAAACAATCCGGCGAGACTATTGTCCCGCCGGATTTTATATATCTAAATATCTAATACTATTGTCACCGGGCCGTCGTTTTCGGATGTCACTTTCATATCCGCTCCGAATTCTCCGGTTCCAACTTCAAAACCTCTGTCTCTGCACTCTTTTACCACCAGCTCATATAAGGGGATTGCAAGATCGGGACGCGCAGCCTCGGTAAAGCCGGGTCTTCTTGATGAGCAATCGGCATATAAAGTAAACTGGCTTACGATAAGGATCTTTGCTCCCGCGTCCTTGGGATTGATGTTCATCTTACCATTCTCATCTTCAAAAATCCTTAGTCCGCAGATCTTATCCGCCATCTTTTTGGCCGTCTCCTCGGTGTCCGATACATGTACTCCCAGAAGCACCAAAAATCCCTTATCTATCTCTGCCACTCTCTTACCGTTAATGTCTACCGACGCCGATAAGACCCTTGTCAAAACTGCTCTCATGTCAATTCTCCCTATAACAACCTTGATATAACAAATAATAGCACAACTATCAATGTGCCTAATAAAAGATATTTTATTCTGCTTCTATCGATTTTTAGGGGATTATTAAGTTTATCTGATGACACGCAAAATCCGGGATAGTTTTCCGGCTTCTCTTCAGGAATAAAACCATCTTCAACAGCATTACCATACCATGTGGTACCGGCATTATTTCTGACAAAACTGCGATAGTAATCTGCTTTTTCAGAATCATTTATCTCTTTGGCTGCAAGGTACAAATAATAATGTCTGACAACCTCATCAAGCGAATATTCTTTAGCATCTTGGAGAAGCGACAATATCTGCTGATAATCATTGTTTTTACAGCACACTGCGTACGCTCCCGCTAGAAGCATATCATCATAGATTTTCTTATTCCTTTTATTTTGCCTTAACTTTGAAAAAGTGACTCCCGCTTCATTACTGCAGGTTATTACGGTATCATAATCCTTATAGTAGAAAGCTATAAGCTGCTTTAAATGTTCAGCCCGAAATAATCCCATAGCAGTTTCGGTTGAATCTTGCATAAGCCCCAAAAAAGCATTAGCTTTATTTATCTCTCCTTGCCTATAGAGAGCAAGTCCAAAATTATAATATATAATATTCCATTGGCACTGCTTATTTAGCATAGCTGAAACAAAAGCCAAATATCGACTAATGGCTATATCCGGTCGACAATCTCTGTGGAAAAATCCGTAATACTCTTCATTGATAGCTTGTTTTTGAGCGCTATACTTTTTTGCAACAATTCCCACTATTATTATAACTACTGCTTTTACCAGTAAATTTTCCGATATAAGCCTTCCTTCAAGAAAAAAATAGAAGAGTCCTATGTATAGCACTATGTATAACGCATTTCTCATCCTATTAAACTTTTTGATATAGAAATCAGCGTTGTTTCTTCCATCCGAATATTCATCCACATCAATTATCTGCAGAATTTTGTCATAATTTTCTTTATTACTCTTTATCAACAGCATATTCCCCTAATTCAACGTATATCCATTTAATTACGAAATCCCATATTACCAAGCATTTTAATTATCTCTTTTTCAGATAAATCATCTAGAGGAGTATCGATAATCTCTAAAAGAGTTTTATCACCTTCCTTATAAGCTAAAACAACTCTTTCAAAGTCATCGCCTCTATACCTAATAAAATAATTATCAAAGCTTGGTTTATCTGTTCTACCACTATCAACTAATGTTCCACTAGTGTCATCTACAAATTCCATCAGCTCATATTCAGAATTAATACTTTTAATTTTATTCAAATCCTCGTTTGAAATATTTATTGAATCTAATATAGTATCATCAATAGTATGGCACTCCGATTCAACTCCTAAAACCTGATAATCATCAGATTGAAAGAATACATACCCTTCACCATCGCTTCTTTTCATTCCTTCAGTGATTCTTTTAGGCAAAAGAAAACTCGAATTATCAAGTATTATAGGCTCATACTTCGAATTGTTGGCAAATGCAATCACTATGGCAATTGTAAATACCAAAATCATAAAAAATATAAAAATCTTTTGAAAAGCACACTTCTTCTGTAGCATATTCCTTGTCTTATTCATATATTATTAAGAGTAGTAAGTATCATCCCTTTACCGTACTAAGGATCTTGCCGATGCCCATACTATCAAAAGAGATTTATCATTATCAAAATGATACCGCATCCATGCTTGTATAACATCATAAACAGGCCAGACACTCAATACTGTGCTTGGTATATTCATTTTTATTCTCCATGAGTCATAATCAATCTTTGCTCCCTCTACAGAGAAAATTATCTCTGTTAAAACAGCGGCCATCCCAAGCCATAATTCCTGTATTTCCGCCTCTCTTTCTGGCGTTTCTTCAGCCTCGCGGTTCTCCCATAAGACTTCATCTATATGCTTAAGCTGCTCTTCACATGTACCATTTCCAAGAATATGATATATCCCATCATACTTCTCAACCAATTCTTTCCTATGCTCTTTAAAATATTGTTTTCTTTCAGGTGTCTCAAAAGAATCCGGTTTCTCTTCAAGCATATCTTCAAGTAAATCAAATCCATGATCTTTTATAAAAGATACAAAGAATTCTAATATCTGAAGAAATTCTTCGTCAGACTCAGCTTCCCAGTATTCTTTCTTCTCATATTCCGGAAGAACACTTCTTATTTCTTTCATACCGTTACCTTTAGCCGATGTCCAAAACATTAATTTGTATTCTTTGTCAAAACGAGTGTGCTGTTGAATATATACTTCCTGTTCAACTTCTCCGACTTTTCTCCCAAAAGTCCAAACTATTCCACTTTCGCAACGTATATATTCAAACCCTTTTTCTGAAAGCACTTTACCTATTATTTCTTTAATTTTTCTTGTTTTATTCATATACTCCTCGCCCTGTCAACCATCACAACCAAATATCGCTCCTACTATATTGCGGCAACCATCAAAGATTAATCCAAAACCACTAATTCCAATAGTTACGGCAACAGGATCATTGGCTATTCCTACAACGGTTCCATCATCAATAAACATCACTCCACTACCAGTTATGCATAACCCTCCTGTTATTATTTCACCCACTCCTACTACTCCGCGTGCTATTCTCCGTTCTATTTTTCCTGAACCATGAGTCATTGACTGAATTCCTCTAGCAAGAGAACGAAGCGTGTTTTCTTTTACCTCATTAACTTCTTTAACAAATGCCTCTGCTTTTTGCTCAAGTTTTGTTTTTCCCACTTCATAATAAATCATACCATCGCCGTTAGTGTAGTATGTGACAGGCGCATCACCAAGCCTACTTATAATAGCTGTATTCCCTGGAATAATCGTAGTTCCTTCAAATGCTCTTTCACCTCGATTGGTTGAATTATATTTCCCAATTGTATTTCCAGCAATAATATTGGCATTTATACCTTCTACATATCCATTTAATTGCTCTTTTCCAGGAGTATTTATTGATATGTCACCAGGATCTTGTGTCTGCGGCTTTATCTCATATACACTATATATTCCTCCGGATTTCATTACAACATCTGCATATCCATTTCCTGTGATTGTTCTGTCTATTCCTCCACCTTTAATAAACACATTCGTTTGAACATCATTAGTAGCACTACTGTATCTTGCTTTCATATCTGCTTCGATAGCTAAATGTGCATATATGCCTTCAAGCCATTTGGGCATATTACCATCTAAATCGATAAGTACAATTGGATTTCCCCAGCAATAGCCATAATGATTTAATGTGAACGGATTTTCTACAAATCCCTTTATGTTATCCTCTGATTGGAACCTTCCTGCTTCAGGGCTATAATATCTCGCCTGAGCGAAATTAAGTCCAGAGATATCATCTTCCTGATACCCGGTGAACACAAAGGGCTGGATAATATTCCCGTGAGAGGTGTATGCTTTTTTCTTTTGCTTTCCTGTAAATGGATCTATATTCCTTCCAAAGTCATCGAAAGCATATGAAGATACAACGCCATCCGTTCCCGTCATATACATAGGGGAGCCAAGCTCGTCCTGTAGGTAATAATAGTTAATACCACTCTTGGACATAGAGATAACGTTGTTGTCATAGACAAAGCTCTCTTTTTCACCATTCACGGTCCTTTCAAGAAGGTTATAATACTCTCTTGAAAGATCGCAGAGATACTCTATTCTCTCCTCAGGTCTTGTTGACGCTACTCTAAAGCCAAGACCGTTATATTGATTTGTAATTTCTCCCTTAGTTGTATCAACAACCTTTGAGAGCATGTTCGTAGCATCAAAAGTAAAGGTCTTCTGCAAGAGACCATTTACGAATTCTTTTGTCTGATTTCCTCGAGGGTGTAAAATTATGTGTGTAAGTTTTCCAAAACCTTTTACTTATGACTATCTTACGATTATGATTTATGAAAGGATTATTTATGGAGGAACTTACATCAATGGCAAAGCACGAAAAAACGCCGCAGGAGCTCTTTGCAGAGCGCTTTGTAAAAGAACTACAACCCAAGTCTGTTGAAGACGTCGAAACATATCTAAAGTCTATCCTCGGTCCCATCTTTGAAAGTATGCTCAAAGGGGAACTTGAAGCCCATCTGGGATATGAATCAAATGATCATCAGCCCAAGGAAACATCTAATCGCCGAAATGGCTTTATCCAAAAGACCCTGAAATCTTCTGCTGGTGAAATTCCAATCAAATCTCCACGAGACCGTGACGGAACTTTCACTCCCATCTGTGTTCCTAAACGTAAAACCGATATCAGCGGAATCGAGGACAAAGTTATCTCCATGTACGCCAAAGGAATGAGCCAACGAGATATCTCAGATGTCATTAAGGATATCTATGGATTTAAGCTCTCGGCCTCGCAGATTTCCATCATCACGGATAACGTTATCGATGAAATGCTTAAATGGCAGGAACGACCGCTCAACAAGATGTATTCCTTCATGTTTGTCGACTGCCTATACGTCAGTATCCGCACAGAGTTCGAGACAAAGAAACATGCCGTTTACTGCATTGTTGCCTACGACCTCAGTGGCAAGAAAGACATCCTGGGCCTTTGGATTGCTGAGAATGAAAGCAAGAGTGAATGGGCCAAAATATTCGATGAATTAAAGCGCCGAGGCGTTGAGGATATAGGTTTTATATCTATGGATGGGCTGCCCGGACTTGAAGAGGGTGCAAAAAACATTTTTCCAAAAGCAATTGTTCAGCGCTGCATCGTTCATCTCATTCGAAATTCTATCAAATATATACCAGCCAAGCTGTACAAAGAATTCACGGCAAATTTAAAACTTATATATCGCGCACCCAACAAAAAGGTGGCACTTCTGGAATTTGAGAAATTCAAGGAAAGATGGCATGAGTATCCCGGTGCCGTCAAAGTCTGGGAAAACAACTGGAATCACGTAGAACAGCTTTTCAATTATACCCTAAAGTCCCGTCATTTTATACCAAGGATTATGTTGGGACAGGTACTTCCATAAGCTCATAGAGCTTACGCTGCTTATTAGTTATCTCAGACAGATGATGCGCTTTGCCGGGCTGCTGGTAGTATTCGATAACATCCAGCTCGTCAAGCAGCGACTGCATTGTGTAATCACTGAACAGGCCATTTTCATCCATCTGCTTTTTGATATAAGACATCAGCTGCAGTGCTATGAACTGCACGAAGAGTTTGCCTTCAAAGTTTTCCTCTGATGCGACAGACATTCTGCGCATTGAAAGGCGCTCTTTGAGGTTGCCAAAGGATTTCTCGATAAGATCCTTGAGCCTGTAGATGCGCAGTGCTTCAACAGGATCCTTGATGCCATTGGTCATGAGAGCAAAATAGCCATAGTTGCGCTCAGCCTTGCGGATTGCATCCTCATTGAATGAGTAGGTTTTTCCTCTTACTGGTGTCTCATGTATTGTAAAGTACTTCTGATACAGCTTTGCGTCTTCCGGATCAGGAGTGCCATTTACCAGGTTGTTTTCAAGGCGGTCAAGCATTGCATTGAACCGTACCTTGTCATCAGTAGCTTTCTGGTCATTGTAGTAGAAATGGAGATATATACGGCGCTTGTCAGTAATGACTTCACCGGAGCGGGGCTTTTCCTCGGTGTATTCCCATTCCTCTGTGAATGACATGACATAGAGCTTTAGCTCGGAATTATAGTTAAAGCGGGTAACAAAATCATCACGAATCTTGTTAAGACGGCTGCTTACAAGATTAAGTGAGAGCCTGGCTCCTATGAGAAACTTATGATGATGCTTCATCAGATCATTTATGTTCTTCTCGCTGTAGAAGCCTCTGTCCATGACAAGTTTGAGCTTCTCAAGTTTAAGAAAATCTACATCCTTAACGAGGTTCTCTATAGTCTTAACATCAGTGATGTTACCTGCAAGTTTCCTGTAGTAAACAGGGAGCATTGATTCCTCTCCATAGAGCAGAGCAAGGTTTATCTGTGGAAGAGAATCTCCTTCTTTGTTCTTTCCGTACTTGGCCTGCTTTATCAGAGTCGAGTATGAAGAGATAGATGTTGTATCAAAAGCGAGGTATTCATCGCAGGAGTGGCGTTTTGCCTGATATTTGAAGTAATCCATCTTGGATTCTTCAGTGATCAGCCCGAAAAGTTCACTGCTCCTCTGAGAAGGAATATCCTTGCCATAAGGATGCCTGTGGGTACTGCCCCATTTGGTGAAACGGTATAATGGCAGTCCTTCTTCGATAACGAGGTAGTAAGCTATGGAGAGTATCTGTGGTGCCAATGAGCCGTAGCACTTTCCAAGATCACCGGCGATGCCTGTCTTTTCAGCAATCCTGTCAAGCAGGTATGTTGCTCCATAAAACTGACGAAGACAGATGTCTGTTGGTACAGGCCCGGTCTTGGGAGCAACAAGGCTTTGTTCATACTCAGCCTTGAGGCGGTGGAAGGTTTTGTTTGGTGTGAAGTTCTTTCCATCGTACTTGCCAATGTACTCGCGCTTGTGATCAGCCTGTTGTTTTTCAACGTTCCAGAATGGGTGATCAATATATGCGTATCCATTCTGAATGCGGACTTTATCAGTAATCCAGGGCTCATTTAAATTGATTTCCATAACTCACCTCCTTGGTATAATTATACCAAGGAATTAACGGAATATCAAGTAAAATCTGTGTTTTTGATACAATATTTTGTGCTTGCAAAGCCAGTAATATCAAGGATTTGCGGTGGTAACTGTTAATGATTTATACCTGAGCCTTGGTATAATTTCACGGGAGCGCAGGTTATACAGAAGCGATTCGCAAACTTATGTACACGACGAACACTATTGAAAGCGTCAATTCAAGCTTTCGAAAGGTGACCAAAAAAGGAACATTTCCTGACGAACAGTCCGTTCTTAAAGTTCTTTATCTTCGTGTTCTTGAGCTTTATGACAAATGGCAGGACAAGTCCTATAAAAACTGGGCAATCATCCGTAATCAGCTTCTTCTTGTCGACGACCTAGCGGAGCGCATTGAAAAACACGATAAATACGACTAATCATAACTTATAAGTTATGGCTACCGATCCTTGACAACAGAATAACGGGGTTCTGACCTTGGTCATAACTTATGTTCACAAAAGAAGGAGCAAAAATGATATGTGGATACGCTCGTGTGAGCACTAAATTTCAGGAACGTGAAGGCAACTCTCTTGATGCTCAGGAAACACAATTAAAAGCTGCCGGAGCCAAGATCGTCTTCACAGAATCCTATACCGGCGCAACGCTGGAACGCCCCCAGCTAACAGAACTACGCCATGCCCTCGAACCAGGGGATACCTTAATGGTGACAAAGCTTGATCGTCTGGCCAGATCTGCTTCACAAGGCATTGCTTTTATCGACGATCTGCTAAGCCACGGGATCAGCGTTCATGTACTAAATATGGGGCTTATGGACACATCACCCACCGGAAAGCTGATAAGGAGTATACTTCTCGCCTTTGCAGAGTTCGAACGAGACATGATCGTCGAACGGACGCAGGAAGGCAGACGCCTTTCAGGTCACTACGGCGGCAGGCCTCAGAAATACAGCAAGGAGCAGATTCAGTTGGCGCTCAGCCTGCTGCAGGATCACTCCTACAAACAGGTAGAATCTATGACCGGAATTTCCGTCAGCACCATCTACCGAGCAACACTCGGTTTTAAGCCGGAAAAATAGAACTTACACACTTTACTTGACAAACCCTATAAGATACTTTCTTACCATTATAATCAGTTACCGAAATAGCTCTTCCCAGAATATCTCGTTCAATTTCTGTTACACCAAGCCAGTCATTAAAATTATGAAGTCTTCCAATAGCGTCATAAGAAAGTGCTACACTTCTGCCATCTGCATAATTTATAGCATTAACCTGATTATTTAGATTGTACAAATAAGTCGTTTTATAATCATCTTTATCAATCTTGGAAATCAATCTTCCGTACTGATCATACTCATAGTGTTCTTTCTGCCCAAGAGCATCTGTAACCTCCGTAAGCTGACCCGAAAGATTGTATCCATATACAGTTACATGACCGTCTTTTCCGACTGTAGGGAAAATCTCGCCCGTACTTTCTTCAAGACTTACAAGTCCCTCCGCCCTGTGTATGCTCTTTAGGTTATCAAGAGAATCGTATGTATAAGCTGTCTCATTTCCAAGCGCATCAACAACGCTTTTAAGACGTCCTGTTGGTGTGTATGTGTAAAGGGTTGTACTTTTTCCATCTGTTACTTTTGTTGCTCTTCCCATTGCATCATACTCGTATGATACCTTTCTTCCGTCAGTTCCTTCTACCTTTTCTATACGGTCAAGGATATCGTATGAATAGCTTATCTCATATCCGTCTGCAAATGTTCTCTTTGTGACTCTTCCAAGATCATCATATATAAGCTCCTGCTCTGATCTTTCACAGAAGTATGTAGCCTTAAGTCTTCCTCCTTCGTACTCAAAGCTTCTCACTCTGCCCGATGCATCTGTTATGCTCTCGACATCGCCAAGTTTTGTATAAGTATATGTAGTGCTGTTTCCAAGAGGGTCTGTCTCTTTTGTGACTCTTCCAAGAAGGTCCACTTCCCTTGTGTATCTGTTACCAAGGGCATCTTTCACTGCTATGAGGTTTCCGTTTTCATCATAGTCATATGTCTTTGTATGTCCCAGTGCATCACTCTCAGATATCACTTTTCCTGTTGGATCATAAGAAAGGCTCTTTATCTTTATATCGCCATTATACATGGCGATGATGTTACCGTTCTCATCATAGTCATAGGACACTTCCCTATCCTCGGGGTCTGTGACCTTTATGAGCCTCTTTAAGAGGTCATACTCATAGCTTACCTTTCCTCCGTTGGGAAGGGTTATCTCTTCTTCATCCCAGACATTGTTATACTTTATGGATGTGGTTCTTCCTGCTTCATCCGTAAACTCAGATACTTTTCCTATGCTGTTATGTTCCCAGGCTTTCTTTGTTCCG
>NZ_FPCC01000039.1 GCF_900116875.1 Butyrivibrio sp. INlla21 | reverse complement strand
ACGTCAGCAAATCTTATTCTACTCAGAGGTATTCCTTTTTATCAATCACCTTCTTCATTGGAATTCCCTATATTTAAATCATACAGGAAGCTCCTATATACTCATTCTTTATAAAACCTTGGTCCTTCTTCGCCCATTATCCCTGACGGAACAAAACCACATTTTTCAAGAACTCTTTGAGACTTTTTGTTATCAGGATCTGTCTCTGCGTCTACGCGGGAGACTCCCGGCTGCCTCAAAGCCCATGCTGTGGCTGCGGCTGTCGCTTCAGTAGCGTATCCACGGCCTTGCTTTTCTTCATTAATCCCATAGCCAATCTCTACCGAGCCATCGGAATTCAGCCCTTTAAAGCAAAGATCACCGATATGCGTTCCGTCTTTTTTCTCTATCATCCAGGTTGCATACCATTGTCTATCTTCCGGATGATCAAGGCATTCCTGCAGCATCTCACTAAATGCTTTTATCATCTCCTCATCAGTCTGCTTATCAATAATACCTCTCATCTCGTCATCTGATGCGATGCGGATCTTAAGGCGCTCTGTTTCAATTACCATTTAACTGTTTTGTCCTCCATTTGATCTAATATAAAAAAGAGACTTTTCTAAAGATTATATCTTCAAAATGTCTCTTTTCATAATATCAATCTTTCTTCTTATTTGCTAATGAAAACTCTTTATATAGCTTTTTTCTGTATTCGCTGTCTATACAAGCTTTTCGAGCATCGGTAATCCTATCATTCTCAAATAACCAATCGCAGAGTTCTCCTAAATGCTTTTCACCTTCTGTAACTCCGGCATCAAAGCTCTCATCTTGAATAATCTGAAGATGCTTTTCAGCACTATATCCTAAAACACCCATCTCAATGACCTCCTCTTTGTTCTTAAGCAAGAAATCTTTAAGAATGTCCTCAGAAATGCATTCGTCGATTGCTCTTGATATCGCCGAGCTAACGACTTCTTTCTGCGTAATGTCATTCATGTCGATAATATCGTTCATTTCTTTGTTTCTTTCTTTAGCTTCCTTTATACATTTTCGCACTTTTGATACAAAAATGGAATACTCTTTGAGGGTTTTGCAATCCTCCATAAGCTCATTATTATGGCCTTCATTGATATTTATTACTTTTACTATAAGTTCAAGCTCCGGATTATCTGTATCTTTAGCAAAAAGATCAGATAATCTATATATCTTTTCATCATCAAGTTTTATTGATCCATTATAAAATGTGATAAATCTTGGAGTAGGTACCTTTACCGGATTCGACCTGTATGTTTCTTCAATAGGTATTATTTTCTTATATATGCTTGCAACATACTCAAGATCCCTAAGCGGAATGTTAGGACATGGACTTGACTGATGTTCATAAAGACTAAGTTCATAGTCAAAGATAAAAGACAGATCATTTTTCATATTAAGAAAAGTATTGCCTTCAAGTGTAGTGATCTCCAGATCATCCGGATTGTCATAATTACTGTGATTAACACCGTTATAAAGTTCAAGAAGCCGACTTTTATCATGAAACAGCTTTCTGAACACAGTGTCCTTGTACTTCTGGTTGTCAATTCTCATTCATATACCTTCTTTCATTACTTTTTGTTACTTCTTAGGAATCTGATGGCGAAAGCCGTGATAAATAGAATGTAACTTAGAATTATTTGCTCAGATGCGAGCACAACCATGATCCTAGCACAGAAGGTAACAGAAATAAAGAAAAAAAACCTTAAGATTTTAGCCTGTCTTCTTAAGAATTTAACGTTATTACGGACAATCTTGTTTCTTCAGATGCTTTGCAAGTGCAATATACATGAGAAGCCATCCTAATGATTCAAATGCAACAGTGAAATCTTTAAAGAACTGCAGGGGAATCATCTTAAGAAAAACATCTATTATCAGCGTTGACAGCGGGCAGCAAATAAGTGCCCATTTGCTTAGATTAAGCTTTTTTCTGATGATCATATAGTACCATGCGATTGACACACCCAAATCACAGATCAGATATACAATCATAAGCTGTATTGTAATAAGCGCTCCCGAATCGTTAACCGCGCTTGCAGCAAGGTCTGATGAAATTCCCAGCGACAGCATTGTTTTGTAAAACATCGGAAATACGCACAACATAATATGAAATCCGCTTCCAAATGAAATAAGCAAAATATTCCCAAGACAATACGCCCCACTCCAAAAACGACTCGCTCCGCTCTCTGACATTGCTTCATTCTCGCGTGTCATACGGATTGCTTCTACTGAAGCAAAGAAAACCGGCAGCATCGCAAGAAGTGCAAGCGTTGCAGATAGTACAAATCTCCACATGGCCATCTGCGGCCAATTTGAGTGAGCGATAATTCCCACCTCAGTGTCGCCTTTTCCCGCTGCATCGAGAAGCCAATCTCCGATCATAAAAAAAGCCATTCCTACGGCACCAATATAAAACTTCAGTTCTTTTCTCTTTGTGTCTTTCATATCTAGTCTCCCGTTTTATTATTTGCCAATTTGATTAAGTTAAAAGCCTTTTATAGATAAAACGGACCGCTGCCGTACCTAGGGGAAGCCATTATCGACTCCCTGAAGCAAATTCTCCCATATTTATATCAATAACCGGTCTTACAGGCTGGATCAATGCATCCTCGTACTGAACTTTCCATTGAATCTCTTGGCTCATTTTGCCATCCTTGATTCCATCAATGTTATCGCCCGATTTTATCGGATTATCATTGTCAAAAATATAAGAGAGCATATTGTAAGCATGGTTCACGACTGAGTTTGGATCCATCCCGTGGAAATGATATTGGAGATCCGGCAAAAAGAGTGTGCTCATTCCCAAAGTGTCTACCAGCATATCCTCACTGCCTTCAATGTTAAAGAATCTCACATTTACGGCATAATATATGAATTTTGATTCTTTCGGAATTGAACAATTCAGAATCGCTTCTCTCGTATACATCTTCTTTGAGTTTTCGAAAAGAACTGCTTTGCATGTAGGAAACATTTCTACCAATGCTTCTACATAGTCTACAAGCATTTCAGCGCGTTCTTTATAATCCAATCCCGCTGCAAGCATATCTGTGGCTATGACTTGATATTTGCATGTGTTCAAAATCTGTTCGGAATCTTGGCAATCCCACAGCTGACTTTTAGCTATATCATCCAGCAGTGGCTGCTCTATATCTATGCATTTCATGATCATTAATTGAGGCGGAACATCAGCATTGTCTTTTTCAAAATGCACTGAGTACTTCATGGGTAAAAATCCCGCCATTTCATCGCTGTGTAAAAAGCAATTTACTTCCCCAAGATGCTTCTGCATGATCCCAGTCATAAACTCTTTTTCCGGAATATCACACTTATCTTCCATAAGCAGATGGATCATGAAAACCATCCCCGGATGATCTCCTTTCTGATTCAGATCCTGCTTCAAAACTTTTTCCTTTTTTCTAAATAATCCCATATAATCTTACTCCTTTATTCCTTTTATAAGCTTATTTCATAATAACTTCAATTCAAATACTCCACCATCAAAAAATATATCATTTCCATTAGAATCTTTATAAAAAGAAACTTTTTCCGTTCCTATCTGTTTAAAGCCAAGTGAATTAAGCAATCTTATCGACGGTATATTATTTATTGCCGTTCCGGCAGTAACCCTAGATACGCCGATGCTTTTTAGAAAGGGAAGCACTGCCGAGATACTCTCTTTTGCATAACCTTTTCCATGATACTTTGAATGAAAACAATAGCCAATTTCATAAGAATCCTCGCTTCGATTCAATGAAATATAGCCAATTATATCTTTATCTAAGCAGATAGCAAAAAAGATATGATCGTTTGCCTTAGCTTCCTTCGCCCATACGGCTATTCTGTCAGATACTGACCTATCGTCAAGTTCCTTTATGTTATCGTATTGCGCATATTGTGAACCTGCTTCATCCAGCCATATCTTTTGTATTGCACGCCAATCCCCTGCTTCAACTCGTCTGATCAACAGTCGCTCAGTTTTTATCATCTTGTCTCTCCACCGCAAGCTAGAATCCATCCCCTTTCGGTTCTATGGATAAGTTTTTATCTGAAGAAACTTCCGCTTTGTACTTTTGTCCTTTATATTTTTTATAGTCTAATGGTTTTATGATCATTCTCTCACCTATAGTCAGCCGACACTTCTATAAACGACCTACTTCCGCTAATATAATCAGCATAGGCCGTCTCAGCATCTTTTCCGTGAAAAACTTTGCAAAGCCCGCACATATCACAATCCGCAATACAGGGGAATCTCTCTTTTATATAAGCTCTGCGTTCTTCAGTTGTAGAATCTTTTATTTCAGGTGCATTTACCATAATCTCAAAATCCCCTCAATGAATCTGCCTGTCCTGACGGTATTTTTCCATGTACTCCATATTTATCTCGCGGATCTCTTTCTTGCCGTCAATATAATCCTGATAAATATCCCAGGGATTACCGCCGCCAAGCCAGCACGACGAACAATTCTCACATCCTCCGCCACACTCAAGCGAGCTCTTTACTATCTGCTCCCGCTCTTCTTTTGTTGTATCCTTGATCAGAATAGACTTCATCTCCATCAGCATGACCTCCATAGGCTACAGATCTCTTTTCTGATATCATTTTAGCAAATTTTTTCATTTACAATTTTTTCTCCATCAGAACAAATTTACCTTTGCGCCAATTTGCGTATCCTCTGGGTTCATATCCGTTATGTAAGTACAGTTTATTGGCAAAAGGATTCTCCGTAAAGGCATCCAGTCTGACTGATTCATATCCCATTCCTTTAATCTGTTTCTCAATATGCTGCAACACAGCTTTACCGATCCCTTGATTCTGAAACGCCGGAGAAACGCAGAATCTATGGATTATATATGCGCTTTTTTATCGTATTTCCATTGTCCGTTACTGTATTGATCATCACACTCACCGCTAATTACATATAAAGCGGCCATAGTGTTTTCCTTATACGCCAAATAAAGCGCGTGATCATCAATATCTTTTTCAAAATCTTCCCGTCCGGGATAGATGTCATCCCACTGGAAAATACCATGTTTCTCCATCTCAGCGATGGCCTGCTGTATCAAAATATAAATATCATCTAAATCCTGTTTGGTTCCGGGTCGGTATTCAATGTTCATATCTTCCTCATACAAATACAGAAAAAGAGGCTTTTCAAAGAATTTACTTTAAAAAGTCTCTTTCTTCTTTTTAGTTTTTCTTTTTTGATGCTACATATTCATCAAATAAATCTTTTCTATACTTTGAATCTTTATTTGCCTTTTGAACATCTGATACACGATTATTCTCAAAAAGCCATTCATATAACTCTGTGATGTCTTTCTCACCTTTATCATAGCCATTGTCATAGCCGCTACCATAACCCTTATCATAGCCGGCTTTAACGCCATCCTCGTAGCTCTCTTCCTGTATGACCTGAAGATGCCTCTCTGCACTATATCCTAAAACACCCATCTCAATGACCTCCTCTTTGTTCTCAAGCAAGAAATCTTTAAGAATGTCCTCAGAAATACATTCATCGATTGCTCTTGATATTGCCAAGCTAACAACTTCTTTCTGAGTAATGTCATTCATGTCGATAATATCGTTCATTTCTTTGTTTCGCTCTTTAGCTTCTTTTATACATTTTCGCACTTTTGATACAAAAATGGAATACTCTTTAAGGGTTTTGCAGTCCTCCATAAGTTCTTTATTATGGCCCTCGTTGATATTTATGACTTTAACAATAAGATCTAACTCGGGATTGTCCGTTCTTTTCGCAAACAGATCCGATAATTTATAGATTTTTTCATCTTCTAGCTTAATTGTTCCATTGTAAAATGTGATGAATCTCGGAGTAGGAATACTTATGGCATGAGACTTATAAGTATCTTCAGTAGGAACGATCCTTTTGTAGATGCTTGCCACATATTCAAGATCTCTTAACGGAATGTTGGGGCAAGGACTAGACTGATGTTCATAGAGGCTTAGCTCATAATCAAAGATAAATGACAGATCATTTTTCATGTTAAGAAAAGTATTGCCTTCAAGTGTAGTGATTTCCAGATCATCCGGATTGTCATAATTACTGTGATTAACACCGTTATATAGTTCAAGAAGCCGCCGCTTATCGTGAAACAGCTTTCTGAACACAGTGTCCTTGTACTTCTGATTGTCAATATTCATGTTATAACCTTCTTTCATTACTTTTAGTTACTTCTTAGGAATCTGATGGCGAAAGCCGTGAATAATAGAATGTAACTTAGAATTTTTTGCTCAGATGCGAGCACAAACATGATTCTAGCACAGAAGGTAACAGGAATAAAGAAAAAAATCCTTAAGATTTTGACCTGTTTTCTTAAGGATTTAACGTTATTACGCACACCCGGGATCTTATATCACTTTATATCCTTCAGAAGCCAATACTTCCAGCGCACGTTCATAGTTTTCTTCTTTTACAAGAATATAATCTGTGTTATAGGTTGAAACAGCGAAGATTCCAATTTTGTGTTCTGCGAGTATACCGGACAATTTAGATAAGATTCCGATCAATGAAAAATCAAGGATTCCTTGGATACGAAATCCTCTCCATCCATCATCACGTTCTATCGTCTTTATTGGTGCGTCTTCCGTTCTGCAAACAAGTGAAAGCTCTTCATCTGTCTTTCCGACAAAATAAAATTCTGCAGTCAGGTCTATATCCGAAATATCTGCCACTTTACAAACGGACAGCTTATGCTCAATCTTCTTCAGTTCCATTTTTACCCTTTCAAATTGTGTTTCACAGTTCCTGTTTCATCTTTTCAATTCCATACTTTGCTACTTCGAGGTCCTCCTCAGAAAGAGCTCCGCTGAATGCAAAAGACATCTTATAACCTTTGTATTCTTCATAAGCCCCGCCTACGAAACCGCATTCACCAAGTATCGCTTTATGGTCGGGATTACCGCTGTCTGCTTCTGTAGCCATTGCTTCCGCACATTTTGCCCACGCGATGCCAACAAGATTCCAACCCTCATTGAAGTTGAACGGAGTATCCACTACTTTCATTTCACCGATCCAATCTACAGATTCTCCCTTGTTAAGCACAGATGCAACAGCTACACCCTTTATGCCCATGTCATGAGCCTTATTCTTCATCTCTTCCAACACTTTAACTATGCTGCTTCTTAATTCTTCATTCGTCATCTCTAAAACCTCCACATCAATACAATATCCTTTTTCTATCTTACAACATATACGACATGTCATTGATACTTTTAACCAGATGCTTTCCGGCATCGTCAATGATCATGTGGGATACGCCACCGGCGGCGCCTTGAATATCCACTTCATAAAAAGATTCAACGGCAAGCCCCAGATACATGGCATTCCAAATGCTAAGAAGATCACCATGAGAAACGATTATAACGTTCTCTTCATTGCAAGCCATCACTTCTTCGTAAAAAGGTCTGAGACGGTTCCATGCATCCCTTCGGCTTTCCCCGTCACCAAATGTCTTTTTCACCCTGCGCTAGCTATTTTTCCACTTCATTAAATGATATTTGGAATGATCGTCGGTAAAGCCAAGTGCCTTGTACAAAGGATAGCCGTCTTCCGTTGACTTTAACTCGACAACCGATAATTCCTGTTTCTTTGCATCCGAAAGCAGCGCTTCCATTATCATTTTCGCGAAGCCTCTGCGCCTGTAATTCGGGCAGGTATAGACATTGAGTACTGTTCCTGTTCTTCCGTTTATGAAAGAAGGGCTCATGGGCTTAACCGTAATAAGCAAAAAAGCGCATGATACAATGGTTTCATGCTCTTTTATCACATAAGCAAAAAGATCTCTGTCTATATGTTCCCTGAAATAATCGGGAAGATTCCTGCGAATCAAAACAGTATCATTATCATCAAGGCTGCCGTTATCCTCTTCCAGATATGAAAGGCGCATTTGGACAAGGTCGTCAATATCTTGAGTTCCTGCTTTTTCAACTGTCATGATTACTCTCCTCCAATCGGTCTTCCAATTCCAAGCTCTTTTCGCCACTGTGGCGCTTCTCCGTCGTCCGCCCAATATTCATCCATCTCGAAGACTTTATCATCTTTTAATTTGATAAAGCTCACAACATGACATTTTATAGATCCGTCCGTTGATTGAACCGCACCTGCGATAACCGTTTTTGAGCCGTTTTCCTCTACTCTCTCAATCTCACCGATCCAGTTGCCCGGATATTTACAATTTGCAGTAATGTACTCAGAGGCCGTAAACTGCTCATTCGTACAAAGCCAACGAATGACTGCGTCCTCGGTAAAAAAAGTTTTGAGTTTTTTCTCATTTTGTGTAATTATAGCTTGCCAATAATCTTGAATATTCATACCGGGTCCTCTCTTATGTCTGTGGCTATATTATATAACAAAGATAGCCACTTTCGCACAATTCACCTTGCGAAAATGGCTATATATTCATATTACTGAAAAAAATGCTTTGTTTCGTTTAGATGTAATCAAAAATCCCCTGAATAGCATCTGTAATATTTATAATGTCAGGATAATGAATGCTATCTATTTTTGAATATCCTCTAATATTCAGATCAAGGAGCGCCAGTTTTTCACACTGCACATACCCTTCAACATTCTCAGTTTTGATGAATATATGTAATGGTCCCGCTTCTCCCTTTTCGTAGATAGGACAACCAATTATCTCATAAGTTTTATTAAAGAAATCCTTACTTACAAGAAGAACCGGTTTCTTGACACGCTCTATCTTAAGAATATCCCCCTGATGCAATTCTTCTTTCATTACCAAATCTCTCTTCCTACCGGTTCATCCCAGTCAAATTCACCATCAAGATTAAGCTTTCCACCATACTCGGCGGCACGCTCTTCCAATGATCTATGACGAAATGATTTAACAAGCATAATCATACCATTTGAAACCTTTACATCTAGAACATCATCTACCGAAAAAGCCGCTTCCTGAAGCACTTCTTTGGGAATTCTAATCCCTTGACTATTGCCCCATGCTTTAACTTGAACCTGCATAAGCAATACCTCCTTTATGTATATACATTGTATATCCATGTGATAAATAAATCAACCCAGTCTTTGATAAATCTCCGATAAATCATTATCATTATTTCTTTCTTCAAACAGTTTTCTGATCTTTTCTTCCTTTTCTTTTTCCGCCTGTTTTTCCTCTTTTTCAAGAAGGGCTTCGTGGATGTTTTCAAGCTCTTTGTCCACTCTGTCCATGAGCTTATCCCATTCCTTAAGGCTCATTTCTTGGCTGCCTATCCTAATCTTGATCTCAGTCTCATTATTAATAAGCTTGTAGTACAGCTCCGTTCTGAATGCATTTATCTGTGAAACAAGCGAATTTTCGTCTTCCTCAATATCATTTTCAGCATCGGGAGTTTCCGATTCCGCGGCCGCTTCCGCCGGCTCTTCGACTTTTTCCTCTTCTATCTCCAGGCGTTTCCTCGTGCAATGATTATATTCATGGATAGCTCGCATTATGGCATTTAGATCCTCCGGTGTAAACATGTCCGCCGCTCTTGCCAAATCATCAATTTTGTCTATGTTGACATGAAGGCTTCCGCCGCTGGGAAGAGATATCCTAAGGACTTTATCCTTTTCATACATATTTCCCAAAGTTATGGCGTTCTGCTCATAATCGCAGACAAAAGTAACCCCGTTATACTGTATGACGCCATCCTTCGCCAAAAAGCTATACGGACATTTCTTTTCGGTTTCAGCCTGCAGTGTCTGCCCAAAGCTCTCTGTCTTGTCTACGCCGGGGACACTCTCTTTTCCTACTGCAGAATTATAAGATTGTTCCCAATGATCATTTGCTATCGCTGCTATTCCCATACTCGCCTCCATAAAAAAAGTGCCCTTTCAAGGATGGTCAATCCATTGAAAAGACACGCATTTCCATTGCTATCTTTTATATCGGCAATATTCTTTAAAAAGTTTAGTATCAGATTCTCGCAATAACATAATCCGAAACAACCTGTATGAGTATCTTCTTCGCCATGTATCCTTCTTATTCCATACTTAATGTGATTGTAACATCACCATTACTAAGTAGATTCTTTAGTTCTTTCTCATTCAGGTTTATTTTCCCCAGTCTCGTATATGCCCATGAATTAGATCCGTAAAACACTACAAGCTGATTTCCAGAATAAAGGACAATATCTCCTGACGATGTAGTCGTCTGTTTATCATCTCGTGTGATACTCTTTCCGATAGGTCCTACCTGTTCAAAGCCTCCGTACATAGACATTGATATCGTAAGCTCATCTTCTGCAAGCTCCTTCAGTTCAGCCACAGAGGCATTATTTTCCCATGTAACATCCACTTTAGTATCGTTGATCGTCATAACCATGATAATCTCGTCCTCCTGCTCTGTGACGTTTTCGTATTCTGTAATTGTTTCCACTTCCTTCACGGTCGTTCCACAGCCTGATAGTACTGTGCAGGACAGTACTACTAAGATTATCAAATGAATCGTTCTTATCATTTCAAATACTCCATGTAAAACTCAGTCAGTTTATCAAACGGGATTGCATCCTTTCCGCCTCCGTCATACAGATCGGTATGCACTGCATCAGGAATTATCAGTAGCTCCTTATTTTCCGTATACTTGCTGTCCTTTATCATCGCAGCATAAGCGTCCTTTGAGAAATAACAGGAATGTGCTTTCTCACCATGAATGAGAAGAACTGCGCTTCTGATTTCATTGCTGTACTTAAGAATTGGCTGATTAACAAACGATTCACATCCAATCACATTCCAACCACCATTGGAGTTAAGTGATCTTGCGTGATACCCACGGTCTGTCTTGTAATATTTGTGATAATCAACAACAAAGAACGGAGCATCCTCCGGAAGCGGATCCACCACACCACCGCCAAGCTTGTACTCGCCATTCTTAAGGTCTTCCAGGCGCTGTGCACACTGTGTCTTCTTCGCCTCATAACGAGCTTCCTCAGAATCCGCAGAGTCAAAATATCCGTTTGCATTCACCCTTGTCATATCGTACATAGTGGAAGCCACCGTTGCTTTTACCCTTGTATCAAGTGCAGCCGCATTGATTGCCATGCCGCCCCATCCGCAAATGCCAAGGATTCCTATCCGGTCAGGATCTACCTTTTCATTCAGAGAAAGAAAATCCACAGCCGCCATAAAATCTTCCGTATTGATATCGGGTGACGCCATATATCTGACGTTTCCGCCACTCTCGCCTGTGAACGAGGGATCAAATGCAATCGTCAGAACCCCCCTCTCTGCCATAGTCTGCGCATATAATCCGCTGCACTGTTCTTTCACAGCTCCAAACGGTCCACTTACTGCGATAGCCGGAAGCTTTCCTTCCACATTCTTTGGCACATACATATCAGCTGCAAGGGTGATTCCATATCTGTTTACAAATGTCACCTTACTGTGATCTACCTTATCACTTTTTGCAAAAGTCTTGTCCCATTCCTGTACCAGTTTCAGTTCTTCTTTGATCATTGCTTTGTCCTCCATATTTTTTTACTTTGCCGCATTCCTCTCCGCCCGCCGGATCAGGAAATCCATACAGTCTACTTTTCTCTGGCTTTCATGCATCTCATCCATAAGGCTGCATCTGCATTTCTTTAAGAATCGGATCAGCTCATCTGCCTGTCCGTTTTTGTACAGTTCTCCTGCAATCTCAGCATCATGTTTTGTGCATCCTGCATCCGCTAAATTATCAAGCATTGCCTTCAGTTCCATTTCCATAAGTGCATTTTCCTCTTAAAACACTTCTTTTGTCTTTCTAATTTAAGAATAATGCATTGACATGATCTTCGCTAATAAATAAAATGAATATCGTGATATTCCATAATGGAATATCATAGAAAGGAACTACTAAGATGGAAATAAAGAACCTTCGCTATTTTCTTGCAGTTGCAAGAGAAGAAAACATGACACACGCTGCGGAAATCCTACATGTTACACAACCGACCTTATCAAAGGTCTTAAAATCACTTGAAGATGAACTGGGTAAAAAACTGTTTACCCGTCACAGTTTCTCCATCAAACTTACCGATGAGGGTATGCTTCTGCGTGACCGTGCAGAAGATCTTGTAGCAATGGCAGATAAAATTGAACAGGAATTCATCTCCCTCGATGACATCACAGGCGGAGACATCTATTTCGGTCTGGCAGAATCCTATCAGATCAGTCTGCTTGCACGTGAGATAAAAAAACTGAAGGACAGGTATCCAAACTTTACATACCATATCACCAGCGGAGACACTGAACAGGTTACGGAAAAACTCGACAAAGGACTTCTGGATTTTGGAGTAATATGTGAAACACCAAACACGGACAAATACGAATATCTTGTCTTCCCTGATTCCGATCTCTGGGGTGCGGTCATGTTAAAAAAACATCCACTTGCAAAGAAAAAGAGCATAAAAGCAACTGACCTTATCGGACAGCCTCTTTACTGCTCTGAACAAAGCTGGAATATTGAAATACCTGAATGGGCGGGAGAACACTATCCCAGACTCCATCTGGAAGGCTCTTTCCGGCTTTCTTATAATGCCTCCATGTTTGCAAAAGAAGGTCTCGGCATCCTCCTTACTTTCGAGCATCTCATCAACTGTTCCGAGGAAAGCGACCTGATATTCAAACCGCTGTTTCCAAAGCAGGAAACAAAACTGTATCTTATCTGGAACAAATACCAGACCTTTACGCCTATAGCAGAGAAATTCCTAAAACAAGTGAAGATGTCATTTTAACTGTAAGTTTCCGCTACAATCCCCAAGGGATGTATCCTGAAAGATAATGCATCGACAAATTTGAATTTGTGCGATTAACTTCGGGATAAATATATCTGCCACCAGATCAAAACTCACTGTGAAACTGCAGTGTATACCTCTATATGATTGCCCTCGGAATCGACAAATTCCGCAACCCAATTCTTACCGATCTGCATCAACGGAAAACATATCTCTTTACCTTCAAGTTTTTCCTTCATCTTCTCGAGCGTATCAAAATGCAAACTCGGAAGACAGTTGCTACCAAATATGTGCTTTTCATTTACAACCTTATAAGCAAACAGGTTGAATCGAAAACCATCTACTTCGAAACAGCTGCCAGCATCTCCTTTTTCCGATACTTCTTGCTCAAAGAATTCTTCATAGAATTTAATTGCACGTTCCATATCATTAACGCATATATAAAGCGAATCGATTTTGCAAAACATTTATACTCCCATTCCTTTCTCTGCCTAATAAACTGATGATACATCCATGTTTATTCCCCGATAATAGTTTCAATAACTGTAAGTTAAAGTGTGCGATAGTATAGGCAAATATTCTCATAATGTCCATCCTTCATCCTAAATCCGCCAGGGATAGTTCCAAGTTGTACAAAGCCAAGTCTCTCATATAGATGTCTTGCATGGATGTTGCTTTCTACTACAGCATTGAATTGTAATACTCTAAACCCGATATCTTTCGCTTTAAGCAAACAATCACTTACAAGTTTTTCTCCGATATGCCTCCCTCTACACTTAGAATTTACCGCATAGCTCGCATTACATATATGCCCACATCTACCAACATTATTCGGATGCAATATATATAAGCCTACTATCTGACCATCATCATCTGCTACGCCGGTATAACTCTGTGATTCAAAGAATTCTTTCCCTGACACAGGATCAAGAAAGTCTTCCTGCGGAAAAGCTATTCCAGCTTCAACAACCTCATTCCAGATGTCTATCATCTGCTGGAGGTCTTTTTCCTCATATTTTCGTATTATCATTTTAGATACACCTCGTCAATTATGCTGAAATTTAATCACTCTACAAATTTGAATTTACAATTAGTAAAATTTAGTTACTCCATCCGTTTCCAGCATTTTTCTTTAAGAAAATCAGATATCACATTGATATTTTCACCTTCATAGTATGCAACCAACAATTTCTTGAACTCGGGCACTTCTTTCTCTGGTATGACAAGAAGTCCTTGCCCATGAGATATAAGGTAATGGTTTGCAAATATAACCGAGGCTCTTTTGTTACCATCAACAAAGACCTGTGTTTTCATACAATACATGCATAATTCTATTGCTTTGTCTATATCCGCTTTCGCAGAAACTCTTATTTCGTTTATGTTCTCTATAACCACTGACTCTATAGGAATAGGTGGTACGTAACTTGTGCCTCCTATAGTTACAGGTACACTACGTATCTTTCCACCATAAGTGAAAAATCCTTCATTAACAAGCTTTGCTACATGACATAGTAAATAGTAGTCAGTTTCAGCCTGTATAACATCCTGGTCAAGAATGAACTCCCAAGAATGCTTAAGATTCAAGATTTTTTGCACATCATCCGCTGTCATGCCGTTGACGATACCTTTTTCCAATATTTCCTCTGTCTGTGGGAAAGTCGTTGCTACTCCCTCCAAAACAGCCTGATCATAGATGTTTGATTTCATATTGGCTCTGGCAAAGTCCAAATTCATAACAACATCTGTAGATAGTTCAGTAGGACTATATCCAACTTCTGCAAGTTGCTTATCTATTTTCCGAATATTCTTTTTTAACTCTCTGACTTCTCTAGCGTTCCTAAGAAGCAACTGATACAGATTATCTGAGTAAACATCAACATATTTTGATGTGAGTTTTCCATTTACTCTTTTTCTTATATACAAGTATTTGCCACTGGAGTTTTCCTTCACTTCCGGTGATCCGTCATAAGGTATGAGGTTTAGACGTGCCTGAAGATCAGCTTTATCCTGCAATAAACTCTTAATTGTTTCCAACTTATTATCCATCGATTTCTCCTTTTAGGGAACTTTCCTAATAGAAATATATCAAAAAGTTCCCTAAAATTCAAATTAAAAATAGGGAACTTTTTTGTGATGATCAGCGTCAAAAAGTTCCCCAAAATGTCTCGAAAAGAATTTTTACCTCCGACTTATGGTAAGACCTTTTCTTCTATCTTTTCTAAGGTATCTTCAAGAATCACTTTTCTAAGGTCTGTAAGCCATTCAGAAAAGGATACTGTATCAAAGGCATATGTTTTATTGAGTTCATACTCATTTTCAGCCCATGTATCAATTGGGGACTCGTTGTGTTGAATCAATGCCTCAAGCTTATCCAATGACTTGTACAGCTTAGCCTCCTTCGTTTCTTGGGCATCCATTTCTTCATAAAGAGCAGCTATTTCCCCTGATAGTTCCTCCGGGAGAGATTTTACCCACTGGTTCAAAAGAGAATCTTCAACCTCTCTATCGGAATCAGTTTTTATAAATGTCGGAATATCACCGGTAAAACACTCCCCAAGATCATGAATAAGACACATATCCACAACTTTATCGATATCTAAATCTGCAAACTCATGTTTAAGAAGAAATGCCATTAGCGAAATCCGCCAGCTGTGCTCTGCCACACTCTCAGTTCTTCTTTTCGATGTAGTGCAATGGCGAGGCGTATCTTTCAGTCTTTCAGCAACATGTAATATCTCTAAATACTCCCTTGCGTTCATATCAGCTCCTCCTCTGTTTTGATAATCAATTATACTGAAAGTTAAAGTGTATGATAGTACGGACAGATATTCTCGTAATGCCCGTCTTTCATTCTGAATCCACCCGGTATCGTTCCCAACTGCACAAAGCCTAATCGCTCATATAAATGTCTCGCATGCACATTGCTCTCAACTACAGCATTAAACTGCAATACCCGGAAGCCAAGTTCTTTACCTTTGGATAGACAGTATAATACCAGCTTCTCTCCAATATGCTGCCCTCGGCACTTTGAACTTACTGCATAACTTGCATTACAAATATGTCCACATCTGCCAACATTATTCGGATGCAAAATATATAAACCAACAATCTGTCCATCGTCTTCAGCGACTCCGGTATAACTCTGCGATTCAAAAAACTCCCGACCTAACACATCGTCAAGCAGATCTTCCTGAGGAAACGCTATTCCATCCTCGACAACCTCATTCCAGATTTCTGTCATCATATGAATGTCTTTTTCTTCATATTTTCGAATAATCATTCAAATACCTCATCGTCAATTATGCTGGAATATATTTTCCTTATCTACTATCTTTTTACCACGTAGAATCTGTATAGTTCTTCTTTCTCGCCATCAATGTCCTTATACATCTTGGTTTCCATCAGTTTAAATCCACATTTTTCGGCTGTCTTCCAAGATGGTACGTTGCCATCCTTAGCCAATTATCCTGTAAGTTATTATCTTCTTAAGTATTTCTCATCCGATTCATATTCGTCGCTAACAAATCGTTCCACGTTCATGTGAAGATCATATTTATTGCGAAGCTCGGTTAGTTGCTTCATCATTGGAGAAGCATGATGTGCATCTATAGCCTCCTGATCTGACCACGAATCAATGAGCAACACGGTCTCGGGATCATTGAGAGGTTGAAAATATTCATACCGCAGATTCCCTTCTTCTGCTCGAATAGCCTCCGCGATACCTGATGATTCCATTTCGTCCGCAAACGCACGTGCATTTCCGTTTATTCCCTTATAATACAGATTTACTGTTATCATGAACTCTCCTTAGTAAGATATACTGAAATTTTATCCAATATA
The DNA here is from genome assembly GCF_900116875.1 of Butyrivibrio sp. INlla21. GTDB lineage: Bacteria > Bacillota > Clostridia > Lachnospirales > Lachnospiraceae > Butyrivibrio. Next base: position 3,870 of record NZ_FPCC01000039.1, on the reverse strand, counting down.
CTTTTTATTCATTCTAATGCACCTCCGTTTTTGAGGTCATTATAATGATTCTGCTGATGCGAGTTATAAAATCATCTTCCGATATAATCGGCAATCATCATGTTTCAGAACAATAAAAACGCCGAGCATATTCCCGAAAAAATATTTGCTAATGCATGAATACACCAGCTTGGCAATATAGAACCTCCTGCAATCTTTTCGTTTGTATATCCCATACACCAGCCAATCCCACCGGTAAAAACTATAACGATCAACGCCTTAACAATGCCTACAGCTGAATAAAACATAACGCCATGTAGCAAACCAAATAGAGTCGCCTGAATGATGTTTCCGACTGTAACCCCAATCTTATTTGAGATTCTCTTCAAAAGAAAACCTCTGAATAAAATCTCTTCTGACAGCGCCGTATTTAAAATAGCATAGATAAGGATAGCCGGAATCGCGGCTGCTCCATGTCCCGAAAAATCAGATGTTGCTGTTTCTACTCCTTTTAATAAGTATAATATGACGACTGATAAAATAAGAAATGCGACAGACACACCGGCAATCCAGAACAGAGTCTTATGCTTTTCACCCTCCGGCTTCTTTAGTCCAATCCATTTAAGGAAACCGCATTCCTTTCTAGCTGTAATTAACCACCAGATAAATGGGATTAACGAAAACAGAATAATCTGTATAATACTACTGACCAGTTTCGATATTGCTAAGCTCATTTCAACATATTCTCCTTTGTATTTGATTTAACTGTAATATTTAAATATTCTTGCAGAAATCTATAATCTCTTGTTTTCTGGGTTCTACATCTGTTTTGTATTCAATTGATGTCACCCCTAAATGACCTTTACATTCTATTTCCAGATGACCGTAAAAATGCTCTATACTACCGATTATCTTCTCACATTCCGGCATATTCGGTCCGGTTCTTAGAGCAACCGCATCATCCATTACACACTTCGCCGTGTTGTGACAAGAACGACATCCTCTGCAAAAAGCAAAAGCATAATCATCAATGCAAATTCTTTTCACTCGATACTTCGATGATAACTGTTCTGATACCAGCTTAACTATTTCCGCAGTTGCTCCTGTACGAACAGGGCTACAATTAATAATAAGTGCTTTCATCGTTCCACCTACAAACTTGAATTTATGCGATTAACTTCAGATTTAACGTTTTATAATCATATTACATCTACCCCAAGACTCATCTTTATACTTGAATGCGTTAGGAGTAATCTGCCTTTCTGTAAAGCCGGCACCCTCATAGCATCTCTTAGCTCTTGCATTCTCCGGAAAGACATTAAGTTGTACAGCCACAGCCTCCGGATCAGTAAAGGCCTTGCAAACGGCTAGCTTGATCATTTCTTTTCCGATTCCTTGACCACGAACAGATGCATCCACTATAACAAACTTTAGCATCCCTTCATGAGTCTCGTGATTAAGTGAGTAGCAATAAAATCCAACAGCACGCCCTTCATCATCTACCGCAGCGAAAGGACTGTCTCCAAATCTTTCTGCTATTTCTGACAAAAAACTCCTAAGTGTTTCTTTTTCGATGGGATACGGAATCAGATTGGCGCACCACATCATATGTGTTCTTTCATCTGTGATCCATGTCTTGATCACGTCAAAATCTTTGTCGAGATTAAATGCTCTTATTTTCATTTTTCTTTTCCTCGTAAACCGGAATCCATCACTCCAGCCGCATATCAAACGCTTTTTTCGATGCTCCGTCAAAGCCTACATGCTCATAAAACCGATGTGCTTCAGTCCGGGCCGCTCCACTTTGCAGTATTACTTTATAGCAATGACGATCTTTAGCAAATGAAACCGCCATATCTATAACCTTTGACGCCAAGCCACAATTCCGATACTGCTTATCCGTGACCACGTTCTCGATGAAGCAGATACCTCTGTTGCCACGAGTCAGATTCGGTATATAGACGGCATAACAAGTCGATACAACCTTGCCATTTTCAATAGCACCAAAGTATTGAATGTTGGGATCATCTTCTATTTCCCGCCAGACTCTTTCGCTTTGCTCAAACAAACTCTGTTCATCATTTTTATCAAGTTGCCGATATAATTCCAGCAAAGACTTCAAATCCAAAATATTCAATCTTCTGAATTCCATACCGTTTTTTCCTCAAACTCCGCTTTTTCCGTTCACATAGTACCTTCAAAAATGGACCGCTACCCCCGTCCCCCTAGGTCCATATTTCCTCCATAAACTCACGAATATATGCATTAACTTCATCAGGTCTGTCCACGTTCACATTGTGCGCGGCATCCTTGACAATCTTAAGGGGATATCCGGTCTTTTTCGCCCATGCTTTGTTGTACTGCATAACTTTACCTGTTTTATCTTTTTCACCCAAGATCAAAAGAACAGAACATGAAATTTCCAGGTTACAGTTATCTTCAAGGAAACCTGCATACGACATTCCAACAAGATGACAAATCTCTTTTTTTTCATAAGGTAAAAGAGCATTCATCATATTGTCATATGCTTCCTGAGTAACCGATACCTGCTTTGACATAGCCTTTTTCATTGCTCTTAGCGGATAAAGGTTAAACATCCACTCAACTTGTTTAAGTATCCAAATATCAAATTTGGAATAATAATCAAATCCGTAAGGCGTGCTGTCAATCGATATAAGCCCCTTTGCACGATCGGGATATCTTTTTATAAAAGCTTGCGCATGCATACCTCCAAGCGACTGACCTGCTAAGAAGACTCTTTTAACATCGCATTCATCCAAAATGGAATTAATGTACTCGGCCACATCCGCGTAGTCAAAATCCTTAAACGGTCTTGATTGCGCGTGCCCCGGAGCATCCCAAACTATAACATTGTATTCTTTTTCAAAATAAGACGTTTGCCGGTCAAACATGGTATGGTCGGCTGTAAGCCCGTGCAGAAAAAAGATTGTATCTGCGTCTTTTTTCCAATTATCTGATTTCCAGTATATGACACTACCCTTTTCTGTCTGTAATGATTGCTCTTTTATAAATAAACCATCATTTTCAAAAGTAGCACCTCTCTCATGATTGGAAATCTTTGCCTCAGAAATGTGACTCATTTTCTTTTCCATCACAGTGACGTTTGAGGTCTTGTCGCCCCACGTCAACACATCTCTGCGCTTTGAAGAAAATCCCTGTTTTTCCCAAAAAGGGATTACATTTGGCTCGTGATCATCAACCACATCTATTCGGATCGTCTTAGCTCCGGAAGCAATCATCTTTTCTTCGAAGCACTTATAAATTGCCTTTCCTTTTCCGCTTTTCTGAACCGATGAAGCAAGCATCAACATTGAAAGATATACATATCCGTCATCTTGAAGCATATAGTCGATCACGCCGATCGGACTTCCTGCTTCAATTATCAGATTCGAGCTGAATCCATGCTCTTCCATTTCTTGAAGCTCGTGAGAAATAAAGCTTGATGTCACCTTCTCTTTTCCCAAATGATGAATCAAAAAATCCTTGTTTGAATTATATATTCCGACTACGGCGCTGATATCTGCAGGATCTTTTTTTACTTTTCTGAAAGAAAAATTATTCGAATTCACTGTTAATTCTCCTACTATTAGTATTAGTCATAGTCTTTCTTTACCTTTTCAATAGGTTCGACTATGCTGTTTAAGATGCTGTGGATTGGTTGTTTTCTCCTACCGCATAGACGGTTTAAGTAAGGCTCCAACCACAGTCTCTTTGTTTATTTGTTAATCAGTTAGTTACCGCATGACGGTTTATCAAGAAGTAGGTTACGATTGCAAGGAGCCCTGTGGATTTGAAACAGTATCAATACTATTTTTCGGGAGGTTCTATATGATCTATGTAGGAATTGATGTCGCTAAAGACAAACACGAT
>NZ_FPCC01000040.1 GCF_900116875.1 Butyrivibrio sp. INlla21 | reverse complement strand
ACTTCTCCGGTTGGACGAGTCGCTGGTAATGACTTGCTGGTGGTTCCGGCAACGAGATTTCTTATCCTTCGTTGCCAATAGTAGTATTGTTTTTCATTGATCCCGTTTTCATCCAGCCATTTCTTGGCTGATTGACCTGCGGGGCGTTCGTGACAACTGCGAACAATTTCAGCCCATTGGGCTGTGCGAACATCATGTGTGATCTGATCCATACCTGGCCTCCTTTAAAAAACTAGTTAGTTTTTTCAGTTTTTTAAAGTAAACCATAGTTGCGGATTAAATCATAGGCGGATTATTTGACGCTTACCATTTCGGTAGTAAGCATGCTGGTATTGCCAGCCTTGGTCGCTATGGAAAATCAAGCCTTCTACATTAGGAATTTTACAAAAGCTTTATCTAGCATACGTTTATTTGCGCCATGCTAGGACTAAGTGATAAATCATATGAAGCTATCTCATTGGAGTTCATATCTAAAATTGGTGAAATGTAACATTTCCCACAAGAAAAATTAAACTGAGATATATCTGTGGTCCACTTCTGCAGAGGAGCAGTTGTGCTGAAATCCCTATCGATTATGTTATCTGCGACCTTACCAACTTCACCTTTAAATGAATGATATTTCTCTTTGGGGCGGTTCCCTTTTAATCCTGCGACGTTCATTATTCGCTGAACACGTTTATGGTTTATTTTTATCCCTCGATTAACAAGTTCCTGATATACTCGGCGAACACAATATCTTCCTTTGTTTTCCGTAAAAATATTTGTTATCTCCATTGCTATTTCAAGGTTCCTTTCTACAACCACATCTGCTTTGTTTATTTCAAAATAGTATGTAGACTTAGCCATTCCCATAGCTTTTAGAAGATGTATTAATCGGAATCCTTCTCTGCGGAGTTCTGTGATGATCGCTGCTTTTTCGCCTTGAGTAGCGCAGCCTGCTTTTCTTCTCTCAAGGCGAGCCCTTTTTTTATTACTTCATTCTCCGCTCGAATATATTCAACTTCAGCTCTGAGCTGTATAAGCTTCTCTCGTTCAGACTCAGATAGTGGTGCTGGATTAGTTTTTTTCTTCATCTTGCTTTCCTTTGATGGTCTCCCTAATCTGTTGTTTACTAATCCATTATACCCTTGAACTTTATATTGGCGCACCCAACTACGTAACACGCATGTATTTAGGCAAACTGACTCTGCTACATTATTTACAGATTCACCAGCAATTACTCTTGATACTAGCTCCAGTTTCTGGTCTGGAGTCCATTGAGAATGGCAGCTTTTAGGCTTGAGTGCTTCAGGTCCATGAAGATCTTAAAGCCCACGCCATTTCCTTACATGACTCTTAAAGCATTCTGTTGAGATGCATTCAGGTGTGTCAGGATACCTTCCTTGCCGATAGGTTTCGACACAATCTTTTTTAAATTCATAACTAAAACGCATGAAAATACCCCCTTACTGGTTTGTCCAGTAAAGGGGGTACATATCAGCTTTCATAAGCGTAGCCGGCTTATTTGAAAAATCTATTATTGTTGATCAAGCGCTCTGCTTAAGTGACTCTGAAAGAGCTGAAAGTCTGTCGATAATAATCTGCAAACTTCTCTCCTGGTCGGGGATATTCTTTAATTTCTTTCTGATAGAGAACACAGTCTTTTTCTTCTCGACCTTTATAGCTGCTCTCTTTACAAAAAGCTTATCGCTGATCTTTACCTTAGTAATCTCGTTAAGATTGATAGAACCGGTTCCCATGATCTTGTCGTTCTTAAGACCACCGAATATTACGTAATTGATCTTGCTCTGTGTAAGACCGATGAAGCAAGGACGGGGTGCACCGCCAAGAAGAGCTCCGAGAGCACCAAAATACATCATAATAGGGAACTTTGGTGTCAACTCCGCATAAGCCGCTGCTTCATAAGTTTCTCCGTTCTGAAGAAGCGGGTTAAGCATCTCATTCATCAATTCAGGTCCAACTTTTGCCATTTTTTTCTTTCCTCCTATATGCATATAATAAAAAACACAACATTGTGATTCTAACATATTGGAAAAGGTGATGCAAAATGTTAAAATATGTTACAATAGAATTACAAAACGCTTATACATAGAGGGAGATATATATTATGAAAAGAAAAACCATATTGATACCTGCGCTTATAATGGCGGTAACTACGCTTGCTGCATGCAGCTTTGGTAATGAGCAGGAGAATGAGATATCTGAAGAGAGTACTTTAGCTACGACGCAAAGTAATGCGGAAGAATCGACTTCCGAGACGAGCGGAACAGATGATACCGCAAAAACTGAAACAGATGACGAGCAAGTTCCTGACAGCGATTTCTTTAGTTATGAGTTGAAAGCCGGAAAGACCGTGCAAGTAGATCTCGGCAGTGACGGGGCGCCGGATACTATCACTCTTAGCAAAGAGCATTCAGATAAATTCGGTATTGATTTTTATACCTTGAAAGTAAATGACCAGACCATAGACATTCTTTCGGAAGACAACGCTCCGGATTTTCAGACGGCAAAGTGTTATTACGTACATAAAGAAGAGTACGATTGTATTTTTGCTTCATTGGAAGGTGATGCTTCCAAAAGGGAAGTGACAGATTATATGTGGAACGGAGCCTCACTTGATGAAGGTGAGCGCGTATCCGGATCAAAGTATTACGGGATAGACGAAAGTGCCGGTAGTGTACAGTACACAAGCGAGATGGAAGTTATAGAGAAATGGGAAGTCGCCACAGATTTATTCTTTGTTTCCGATGGGTTGACTACTGCAGATAAGTTTCTTACTATAACCAATCCGAAAGCACTTACACTAAAACAAGACGTTACCTTTGATGACGATGAAAGCGGCGAGGGACCCAGATCCGCTAAGGCAGGGGATAAGGTGTATCCTACTTGCATTGCATATAACAACAATGTTATGGGATTTGCGGACGAAAACGGTGAGTCCCTTGGCTATTTATATGTATCTGACGTAGAAGAAAAAGATCTTTTTGAATAAAATAAATGTGAAAGCTGCCCTTAGACTTAAATCTTGAGTTTGCGGAGTATCCGAAGATGAATAAGAAGAAAAGAAATCTAAGGAAAATGGAGAAGTTTCTAAGAATAAACAAAAAGAGGAAAGGCAATTCAGCGCTTTTCTTGATTTTGTTTGCATGCGCATTGATAGTGGGATTCATTTTTGCATATAGAGAGTTTAGAAAAACTCCTGACAAACAGAAGTATACACCCTATGAGCAGGATGGAGGCAGCTTCTATGTGACGGGTAAATTACTTTATTATGATAATGAATGCTCACCTGTGAAAAAAGACGATATCTGGGTAATGTATCAAAATCTAAATGCAGCGGATCAAAATGTATATGATCTATTTCTTGATCTTGTTGAAAATCGGGAAGACAGTGATTATTTCAGCTGCATTATTGTTTCGGATTCTAAATTGAAGGAAATAGGTGACTCGCATTTTTGGGATGTTTTTCATGCGATGCGAAGCGATCATCCTGAGTATTTTTTTCTTATATCCGATAGCCCCAGAATTAACTGCACTGTTACCAGATCACAAGGATACAATATATATAAATATTCGATGAAAGAACCTAAGTCTTGGGAAAGTGAGCAGATAAGTGCTTTTAATGCGGCAACCGAAGAATTTATGTCTGATATTGATCTGGAAGTTTCAGATGAAGAAATCGAACTTCAGATTCATGACAAATTGATAGATTTGGTCAGCTATAACCGCGAGCTTTACATAAACAGCATGTCAGATGATCGTAGATTTGATCTGGGATACACAGCATATAGTGCACTTGTGAGCGATTCGGCCGGAGTTGATAATTATGCTGTTTGCAACGGATATGCGCTAGCGTTTGAACTTCTTATGCATAAAGCCGGAATTCCGTGTGGGATTATTACCGGGAAAGCTTATGGCGAAACAATGGGAAACACTGAAGGCGGCGGACATGCTTGGAATGTAGTGAAAATCGATGACAGATGGTATGAAGTGGATACCACATGGGATGATTTTGATCCGACGGAAATAGAAGCGGATTATTCCGTTGTTGAATTGATAAAGGGTGAAGAGGAATTTCTTTTTAACATGCGACACCATTACTTTAATAGAAGAACTGTGGAAATGGAGAATCTTCAGGCTACAGAAGCTACGGTTCTAAATATACCTGGATATCAGCCTTTTAATCTAAGAGGGACCACTTCACATATACGTGATTCTAAGATGGCAGGGGATATAAGTGAAGGCGAGTTGTTCCTAAGCCGGCTTATTCCGATAGCGCAGTAAACTTAAGTAACTTATTTGGCAAATTAGAGCTGCATTATTTGCTGAATAAAGTGTTTGCATGATTTCCGGATAATAATATAGTGTTAATAACTAATGCCTTTAGTGAAAAATAACATTGGGAGAAAAGTGTATGGGACAAATTGAAGAGTTGGAAAAAGAGCTTGCGACGATCAGGTATCAGGTAAACCAAATACAGCAAGGATTGTCGCGAGCTGAAAATTATGTTCAGAACGCAAAGCGGGAGCAGATTATGTTGCAGCGGCAAATACAGGCGCGGCCCGGGATACAGCCAATGCAGATGCAGCAACCATATCAGGCGCAACAGACTCAACAGGCGCAGCAGACGCAAAATCAGCCGCCGCTTCAGAACGTTCAACAGCAAAATATTCCGCAGTACACACGTCAGTCGCAGCCTCAGACGATGTACAATGCGCAGACTTACAGGACTGCGCAGCCACTTCCGGGGCAGCAGCAAGGACAACCTACATTTCAGCCCGCGCAAGGACAACAGCCCGTGCAAGGGCAACGTTCCGGTGCACCGCAGAAAGCATGGCGTCCTGATCTTGAACAAGCTGCGACTGCTAATCCAAACTTTGTTCCGAAGAAAAAGGGTTCCACAGAGTCATGGATCGGTAAACATCTCATGGGTGTGCTTGCAAGTGTCCTTATTTTTATAGCACTTATTCTTTTTGCAAGTCTTATTATTCCGTACCTTAATGATGCGTTTAAGATAGGATTGATGTTTGCTGTAAGTATAGCGCTTACGGGCTTTGCTTTCTATGAGCATAAGAAGAGACCTGATAATACGTTCTTTACAGCCCTTTTGGCATGCGGACTTGGCTGTGGATATCTGTCGGTGCTTGTGACCAGAATATATTTCAAGGCGATTAGCGATCTGGTTATGTATATACTCCTTCTTGTTTGGGGTGGAGTTGTACTATATATGGGAAAAAAGGAAAGCAAGCTTTTTCAGGTTATCGGAAACATCGGATACATTATCTCTGCGCTTTTAGCATATGATCTGAAAGTTGAAGCGCTGGTGCTTCCTTTGCTTGTATACCTTTTGGTAATGGGCGCAGCTTTTCAATACAATTTCCGCAAAAACAGAATTCAGCAAATGGTACAAAGCGCAATCAACCTGGGAATTATTTTTTATTTTGCGACGATAATCGGAAGGCATATCGATGTTAGTATTTCACTGACTATAGCTGCATCTGTTATTGTATGCATCAGCGCTGCTTATCTTGCATATTTCTTATTTGGAGACAAGCTGATTAAGGGTGCCTATAATACATACTTTGCTTTTTCGAGCGCAATTGTCTTTTTTGCTTCATACTTATTGCTTGGAAAGTGCTTGGGTACGGCCAAATGGATCGATCTTATAGTATTCTTTGTTGTTGCGATAACAGCAGAGGCGGCAGTTCTGCTTAGAAGAAATGAGCAGGAAGACGAAGTGGCAAGCTTCTTCACGAGCTTTTGGATAATTGCCTGGTTCTGTGTTGCGGAATTTATCACTTATGTGGAATACAGAGAGTTCTTCAATACAGGAGCCCTTTTTGCGGCACTTCTTCCTATCGCAATTTATGGTGCGAAGAAGAACTATACGCTGTTTAGGATTCAGGCTTTTGTAATGGCAATTCTCATGACGGGACTTGAATTGTTTGCAGCAAGAAGCGTTGTATTTTGTTTGGCTTCATTTGCATATGCGCTCACAGTATTTATTTTTGAAGGGATTATTGTCAATAAGAGAGTTGAGTATAAGAGTATTTACTATTTTTATGTTCTGGGCGCAATTGCAATACTTATGCCTACGTTTCTTGATTCAAGAGCAATCTTTAATGATGATATAAGACGTATGGCTGTAGTCGCTCCGATTGGATTATTCAACGCTGCAATGATGCTGCTTAAGCTCGACAGAAATGATGAGGGTGTGAGCAACTCTTCGCTTTTGATAGCACTAAATATAATAAATTCTTTTGGAATGCTTTTGGGATTATATAATATGCTTGACGTTGACAATCCGATCCTTCATGGGATAAGTGTTGCATTTACGGTTGCGCTTGCATGCATTAACCTGCGCAGACATTTTGCGTCAAACAATGGCGAAAAGTTGTATGCAGGAATTAAGTTTGGCATTATCCTTTTGGCCTCTCTTTTCAGCTATAATGCAGCAGGCTACATTGTCAGTGTTGCGACCTTGGCATTCGGTATCCTATGCATCATTATAGGATTTAATAAGCGCTTCGGGGCAAAAGAGCTTAGAATATACGGATTGGTGCTGTCTATGATCTGTGTTGTTAAGTTTATTATGATTGATATTACTTATGAAAACACTATCGGACGTGCCATAAGCTTCCTTATAAGCGGAATCTTGTGCTTCGGAATCAGTGCAATTTACAATTATTTTGAAAAGCAAGGACAGCAGTAATAAGACACAAACAAAGAGCCGGATGCTTATATGATCGTCGTAAAAGTACCCGGCTCTTTGTTGACTTGACATATATCGGATATCGATATATTATATAGACAACCGATATATAGATGTTCGATATAAGGAGGTAGATATGGCGGTTGATAAATCTCTTTTAACGGGAAGTATGACAATGCTTATTTTAAAATTACTTTCTGAAAAAGATATGTATGGATATGAAATGATAGATACTCTGAGAAAGAGATCGGAGAACGTGTTTGAACTCAAGGCGGGAACTCTTTATCCTTTGCTTCACGGCCTTGAGGATAAGGGGATGCTCAAAGTTTATGAGCAGGAATATCTTGGTAAGACAAGGAAGTATTACAGTATTACCAAGGAGGGAAAGAAACTTTTAAAACGCAAAAAGGAAGAGTGGAATGTATATTCGGGAGCGATCGCGAATGTGCTGGCAGTAGGAGTTTGACTATGGAAAATTACATCAATAAGTTACTGGAGCAGGTGAGATTTACAAAAGCTCACAAGATGATAGCCGATGAGATCAGGTCACATATGGAAGATCAGATCAAAGCTAATATTTCCGAAGGAATGGAGCCTGAGGCTGCGGAGAAAAGAGCTGTTGAAGACATGGGAGATCCCGTTGAAGCAGGTGTCTCTCTTGACAGGGTTCATAGACCGCAGATTGCATGGGGAGTGATAATAGCGGCTGTTGTTATAGCTATAATAGCAATAATAGTACATATCTATATAAGCAATGAAGTAATAACAGGCTACAAAATATCTACTTCCGGAGGCCGATTGGTATCAGAAGGTACATTGTTTGCCGTTCATACAATAGAGGGAATTGTTGTGATGTTACTTCTTTATCTTGTAGATTATACAACGATCGCGAAGTACTCTAAGCTCGTGGCGACAGTATTATTGGGAGCTAATTTTGTATCAAGCTATGCATATTTCACTATGCGAGCTATTAACGGGGTTCCGGGCATGGGAGAAGCAGGCTTTTTTCATTTACTGTGTGCTCGGATGTATGGATATGCGTCATCGCTTATTGTTTTAATGATCCCACTTTTTGCGGGGATACTATATAAGTATAAGGGGCAAAAGACAGGAGCTTTAGTTAAGTCGCTTCTTTGGATATTTGCAACAGCCGTATGTATGTCTTATAAAATAGGAATCGGGTGGGAACATTCCAGCACAGTGGTTATGGCATTTTGCATGCTCATAGAGCTTACTGTCGCAATAAAAAAAGAATGGATAAAAGTTCCAAAGATTCCTGCTACTTTATCCGCATGGGCTTTGTTTACAGTAATTCCGGTGGCTATTACAGGTCTTTTGTATAAAAACAGAATGCTTGAATATGGACATATGGAACGAATACGCAGCTTTTTTATTCCGAATACGGAAATGAATAGGATTAAAGAAATAAACAGTGGTCTTGTTCTGATTGGAAGTGGTTCTGTCAGTAGCTTTGGCGGAAAAGTGAATGTTTCAACCAAGAACTTATTGGGGAAAATACCATGGATCACTCACGAGTATATACTGACGGGGATAGGAGCCACTTTGGGGATAGCCGTGGTATTGGCTGTGGTTATAGCTGTAGCGGGCCTGATAGTTTTGGGAATTATATCTTCATGTAAGTCCAAGAATCAGTTGGGCCAGGTAATGGGAAGCGGATGCATGATGTGGCTTGCGTTATATGCTGTTGTCAATATATGTGTAGGATTTGGAATCCTGTCACCGTATTTCGGATCTTTCTTCCCGTTCCTTTCATACAACAGATTGAGCGCATCTTATGCCTTTCTTGGAATAATACTGAGTATATATAAATACAAAAATGCCTATCCTGCGCATGTGGATATTGGAATTTTGAAAAAGAAAAAAGAATGGGATAAAGAATGCGTTTAACTTGAGTTTTAAAAAGTTCCGATCACTTTTATGAATATCATAATTGTGACCGGAACTTTTATTTTAAATTTTCTTTATATAAAAATACTTGCTGAGCTTGGGATCTTTATCTTCTTGAATAAATTCAAGTTCATATCCAAGTTTCTTATAAAAACCGGGTGCCTGAAAACCGAAAGTCGTAAGTGCTATTTTTTCATAGCTTTTTCCTTTGCTGTAATTTTTTTGAGTAATTTAATATATTCATTCGTAAGTGTTGTCGGTTTGATACCGTTAGGAAGAATATATCCGACTTCCATGTAATCGTCAATCTTAAGCGGTCTGGCGACGATGTTGGGACCGTTGAGCTTATCATTTATGATTCCGCTGCAGATCGTATAACCGTTCATACCGATGAGCAGGTTAAAAAGAGTGGCTCTGTCGCAGACAACAAGTTCTTTATCGCAGTCCATGGTGCTGAGGATCTCTTCCGAAAAGTAGAAGGAGTTGTGGTTGCCCTGCTCGTAGGACAGTCTCGGGAAAGGCGCGAGATCTTCAAGCTTTATGGATTTCTTTTTCGCAAGCGGAGAATCCTTTCCTACAAATACGTGAGGTTTGGCTTTAAATAAAGGCTCGAAGGACAGATTGTTGTCCCGAAGAGTCTTTTTGATCACGGTTTCATTGAAGCTATTCAAATAAAGAACGCCGATCTCACTTCGAAGATGCGCAACGTCGTCGATGATATCGAAGGTCTGAGTCTCTCTCATGTGGAACTCGTATTTGTCACCGCCGTACTCTTTTAACAGTGCAACGAAAGCTTCGACAACAAAAGAGTAGTGCTGCGAAGAAATGCAGAATCTTAACTTGTTGGAAGTTTTGCCCGTATATCTTTCATCTATAAGGCTTGCCTGCTCCAGGATCTGGCGGGCGTAGCCAAGAAACTCATCACCTTCCGGAGTCAGAGTTATTCCCTTTTTGGATCTGTTAAATATAGTGATCCCATATTCACTTTCAAGCTCTTGTATAGCCGCTGTGAGAGACGGCTGAGCTATAAAAAGTTTTCCCGCCGCTTCTGTTATGCTGCCGGTATCGGCAACTGTCACTATGTAATTTAGCTGCTTTAAAGTCATGTTTTTTCTACCCTTACGATTTATTGTCTATATGTTATCCATAATTATCATCTGATATTATACCACTTATCATAGATTAAAACTATGGATAACCGACATAAATAGATATTATACCTATCGGCTCACTAGGCGTATACTTCTCATACAAAGATCAGAAAGGGGTAGAACAGTGAGAACAGCGGTAATAGGTTATCCCAGAGTGGGAAAAGACAGAGAACTTAAATTTGCTTCAGAGAAATATTTTAAGAACGAGATTTCGGAAAAAGAGTTAAAAGAGATTGCGCAGGAGCTTAGAAAAGAGCATCTGGCAATACAGAAAGAAAACAATATAGATTTCATTTCTTCAAACGATTTTTCTTTTTACGACAACATGCTTGATACAGCGGTGCTTTTCAATATCATTCCTAAGAGATACAGGGATCTGAATGCATCGGAGCTCGATACGTATTTTGCTATGGCGAGAGGTTATCAGGGGGAAAAAGGTAACGTCAAAGCACTCGCCATGAAAAAGTGGTTCAATACAAATTATCACTATATTGTGCCTGAGATTGAAGATGATACGAGGGTGGAGCTTGTAGGCAACAAGCTTTTTGAAGAGTACAGAAATGCTTATGCGCAGGGTGTTGACACCAAGGTTGCTGTGATAGGACCTTTCACTTTCCTTAAGCTTGCAAAGTATGTCGGAAGCAAGACACTCAGCGATTTTGCGGATGCTTTTGCGGACGAGTATGTCAAGCTTTTAGATAAGTTAAATGCCGACAATGTTTCCTGGATCGAATTTGATGAGCCTTATCTTGTAAGAGATCTTGACGCAGCGGATATCGAAATTTTCGAGGAACTTTATAAGAAGATCCTTGCAGGAAAGAAGGGAGTTAAGGCGCTTCTTCAGACATATTTCGGTGACGTGAGAGACGCATACGGTAACATCACAGCGCTTGATTTTGATGCCATCGGACTTGATTTTCTTGAAGGAAGAAAGACACTTTCTCTTGTAAAAGAGAAAGGTTTCCCAAAGGATAAGCTTCTTTTTGCAGGACTTGTAAACGGTAAGAATATCTGGAGAAATAACTACGCCAAGACAATTGAAGTTCTTGATGAACTTAAGAAGGTGCTTGGCGGCGATGAGAATATAGTCCTTAATACTTCATGTTCTCTTTTGCATGTGCCTTATACACTTGATAGCGAGACAGATCTTTCGGAGAATATTAAAAAGCATTTTTCTTTTGCAAAAGAAAAGCTTTCTGAGCTTAACGAGCTTGCGAATATTACGGAGGAAGCTCTTTTGGCAAATAAGAAATTATTGGAAAACAGAGAAGGCAGCGTAGATCAGGCAGTAAGAAAAAGAGTTGCGGATATCAAAGACGCAGATTATACAAGGCTTCCCGCATTTGAAGAAAGAGAAGAGATCCAGAAAAAAGAGTTGGGTCTTCCTGCTTTCCCTACGACAACAATCGGTTCTTTCCCTCAGACAGCGGATGTCAGAAAGAACAGACAGCTCTTTAGAAAAGGCGAGATCAGCAAAGAAGAGTACGTTGAATACAACAAGAAGAAGATAAAAGAGTGTGTTGAGCTCCAGGAGGAGATAGGACTCGATGTGCTTGTACATGGTGAGTTTGAGAGAAACGACATGGTTGAGTACTTCGGTGAGCACCTCGACGGTTATGTATTTACCAAGAAGGCATGGGTTCAGTCCTACGGAACAAGATGTGTTAAGCCTCCGATCATCTGGGGCGACGTATCAAGAAAGAGTCCTATCACGGTCGAGTGGTCCAAGTATGCCAAGAGCTGCACTAACAAGCCTATGAAGGGAATGCTCACAGGTCCCGTTACCATACTTAACTGGTCATTCCCGAGAGAGGATATCTCTATAAAAGACAGCACGCTTCAGATTGCGCTTGCAATCCGTGATGAGGTTCTTGACCTCGAGGCAGCGGGAATCAATATCATTCAGATTGATGAGGCGGCGTTAAGAGAAAAGCTTCCCTTAAGAAAATCCGACTGGTACAGTGAGTATCTTGATTGGGCAATACCCGCGTTCAGACTTGTTCACAGCGGTGTTAAGCCACAGACTCAGATTCACACGCATATGTGCTACAGCGAGTTTACGGATATCATTCCCGCGATTGATGCTATGGATGCTGATGTTATCACATTTGAGGCGTCTCGTTCGGATCTTCAGATCCTTGATTCGCTCAGAGAGAATAACTTTAAGACTGAAGTAGGTCCCGGCGTATACGACATCCACAGCCCGAGAGTGCCTTCAGTTGAAGAGATCGTGAGCGCACTTGGTAAAATGAGAAGTAAGATTGAGGACAAAAAGCTCTGGATCAATCCCGATTGCGGACTTAAGACAAGAGGTGAGACCGAGACCAAGGCAAGCCTTATCAATCTTGTAAAGGCAGCACAGATCGTAAGAGCTTAATGACGCGGCGCTTGTTGAACTAATGTTTATATGGAATAAAGAGAAACAACTATGAAAGTATCGGAAATATATAAGAGCGGAAAGAAGACATTGTCATTTGAAATCTTTCCGCCCAAAAAAGATGAAGCACTTAAGAATATAGATGCAACGCTTGAGGTTCTGACGGAGCTTAAGCCTGATTTTATCAGCGTGACGTTCGGAGCCGGCGGATCTTCGAATCGAAACAAGACAATTGATATTGCCAAGAAGATCAAGCATGAATATCATGTTGAGCCTGTTGTGCATCTTACGGGACTTCAGTATGACAAGAATGAGATTGATGAGTTTGCGCGAGTTATGAAAGACGAAGGAATTGAGAATGTCCTGGCGCTTCGCGGAGACCGCAATCCTCAGCTTGTTGAAAAGGATGATTTCAAGCATGCGAGCGATGTCATTAAGTACCTGAAAGAGAAGTATGACTTTTGCCTTCTCGGCGCTTGTTATCCCGAATGCCATCCCGAATCGGAAAGCAGGGTTTCGGAGCTTAAAAATCTAAAAAAGAAAGCGGACAGCGGAGCAAGTGCACTGCTGTCACAGCTCTTTTTTGACAACGATAAGTTTTTTAACTTCTATGATGAATGCAGGATTGCGGACATCAATATCCCTATCATCCCGGGAGTTATGCCTGTTATAAACGCTGCTCAGATAAAGCGTATGATCACTATGTGCAACGCTTCTTTTCCCGAACGGTTTCAGAAGATCATTAACAGGTATGAGGATAACAAAGAAGCATTATTTGATGCGGGAATGTCCTACGCCCTAAGTCAGATAATCGATCTTCTTGTAAGTGATATCCAAGGCATACATCTCTACACAATGAACAATCCACTTGTTGCCCGCAGGATATGCGAGGGAATAAAGAATATAGTTTGATTGGTATTACCCCGATCGTGCATCGTATAACGGCGCATTATCGGGGCTTTCCCGTTCTATGGAAAAGTTGCAATAAATGTGCAATAATGTATCCGAAGTAAAAGCAAATAAATAGAGGTGATGAGTAATATGGATACATTGTTAGTCTTAAGGAATCTGGCAATTATCATTGTTTCGGCCAAGGCGTTCGGCCTTTTGGCAAGAAAGCTGAAGGCACCGCAGGTGGCGGGTGAGATTGTGGCCGGTCTATTGATCGGACCTACACTTTTTAACATAGTAAAGGCAGATGATTTCCTTTCGGGTATGGCTGAGATCGGAGTTATTCTCCTTATGTTCAGCGCAGGACTTGAGACTGATATAGATAAGCTCAAAAAGTCCGGCATCAAGGCTACAATTCTGGCATGCGCAGGTGTCGCGATTCCGCTTGTTCTTGGAACCGTGATGTATATGTGCTTCTACGGCTTTTCACAGCCGGGAACTACCGGATTTATCCAGGCTCTTTTTATAGGAACGATTCTTACCGCTACTTCCGTCAGCATAACCGTGCAGGCGCTCAGAGAACTTGGAAAGATCTCTACTGAAGTCGGAACGACGATAATGAGTGCGGCGATAATAGATGATGTTATCGGTATCGTGGTGCTCACAGCCGTTATCGGGCTTAAGGATGCAAACGCCAACCTCGGAATGGTATGTATAAAGACAGTTCTTTTCTTTATAGTTTCGCTTGTTGCCGGAATTTTGATCTTTAAGATAATGCAAAGACTCGATGCAAGGTGGACACATACCAGAAGGATTCCCATCATTGCGATGGCACTGGCATTTGTTTTATCTTATGTTGCTGACAAATACTTTGGTGTTGCCGATATTACAGGTGCATTTGTTGCGGGTATTATCTTAAGTTCACTTGATGATAAGGCATACATCGACAGAAAGATGGATATAAACTCATACATGATCTTCGGTCCGGTATTTTTTGCAAGTGTAGGACTTCAGACTAATCTAAGAGAAGTAGATATGACAATCCTCGTATTTTCGCTTGCATTTGTAGCGGTCGGACTTCTCGGAAAGGTACTTGGCTGCGGCGCTGTTGCCAAGCTTCTTGGATATAATTCTTCCGATTCTCTCAAGATCGGTATCGGAATGATGACGAGGGGAGAGGTTGCGCTTATTGTTGCTCAGAGAGGGCTTAAGACCGGAATTATAGACGGAAGATACTTTACGGCAGTCATCTTGCTGATAGTGATAAGTTCAATAATGACACCTATTTTATTAAAGGCTATTTACGCTTCGGATGAGAGGAAAAATGAAGGGCGAGTATAAGACAAAAGCAAGAAAGTGCATAGTTGATTTTTTAAAAGAGCATGCGGACAGAAGATTCACGGTGCGTGAGATCTACGATCAGATAAGCACCGAGGCCGGCGGAATAGACAAGACCACCGTGTACAGGAATCTTGAAAGACTCAGCGACCAGGGCGAGATCATCAAGATAAAAGAGCCTAATTCCGACTCATGGTTCTTCCAGTATTCCGAGGATCACAAGCATTGCAATTCACATATGCATGCGCAGTGCTCGGAGTGCGGCAAGGTATTTCACCTTGAAGAGGACTTTGTTGAGGAGTTTGAAGAAAAGGTACGCAAGGAATACGGCCTTGACGTGAATCTCGGTAAGACGGTAATAGTCGGCAAGTGTGACGATTGTAAAAAGAAAGATTGATGATATGTGAGCTGTAAGCTCTTTTGAATTGAAAGGAAGTACGATGGATAAGAAACAAAAGCTCTTAGATCTTATAGACAGAGCGGGAAAAGGAAGCATAGAAGCAGCCGAACAGATTGCGGAAGGCTATTTCAAGGGACACTTCGGTGACAAGCCCAACATGGAAAAAGCCAAGAAGTGGGCTTCATATGCTGCCAAGCACGGAAGCGAAACCGCGGAGAAAATTTTAGCGGCACTGGACTGAGAATAAATATAAATACCTGAATTTCATCGACTTAAATCCCTATTATTTGTTATAATGATAGGGATTTTTCAATAATGAATATTTATGCTTTAGGAGGTACACAATGAGCACTAGAATAGGTATTTTAGGATACGGTAATCTTGGAAAGGGCGTTGAGCTTGCGGTAGCGGCAGCACCTGATATGGAGCTTGTAGCTGTATTTACAAGAAGAGACCCTTCTTCACTTCAGATAAAGACACAGGGAGTTCCCGTTGTTTCCGTTAACGACGTTGAGAACTGGAAGGACAAGATCGATGTTATGATTCTTTGCGGAGGAAGCGCAACAGATCTTCCCGTGCAGACACCTCAGTACGCTAAGCTTTTCAACGTGGTAGACAGCTTTGATACACACGCAAGAATCCCCGAGCACTTTGCAAATGTTGACGCTGCAGCACAGGCAGCAGGCAAGATCGCGGTTATCTCATGCGGTTGGGATCCCGGAATGTTCTCACTTGCAAGAGTTTATTCCAATGCGATCCTTCCCGAAGGCAATGATTACACATTCTGGGGCAAGGGCGTATCACAGGGACATTCCGACGCTATCAGAAGAGTTAAAGGCGTTAAGAATGCCAAGCAGTACACAATTCCTGTTGAGAGCGCACTTGAAGCAGTCAGAAGCGGCAAGAATCCCGAGCTTACAACAAGAGATAAGCATACAAGAGAGTGCTTCGTAGTTCTTGAAGAGGGCGCAGATGCAGCTGCTGTAGAAAAAGAGATCAAGGAGATGCCCAACTACTTCGCAGATTACGATACAACAGTTCACTTCATCAGCGAGGAAGAACTTCTTAAGAATCACAGCGGAATGGCTCACGGCGGCTTTGTATTCAGAAGCGGCAAGACAGGCGCCGATAAAGAGCACAATCATATTATCGAGTACAGCCTCAAGCTTGATTCAAACCCCGAGTTTACAACAAGCGTACTCGTTGCAGTGGCAAGAGCCGCTTTCCGTATGCAGAAAGAAGGCATGAAGGGCTGCAAGACTATGCTTGATATCGCACCCGCATACCTTTCAGAGAAGAGCGGAGAAGAGCTCAGAGCACACCTTCTTTAATTAAAGGATAAATATGAGTGAGATTTTTTCCAGAACCGAATTATTATTGGGAGAAGACGCGGTAAAAGAGCTTTCAAAAAAGAGAGTTGCCGTATTCGGCGTAGGTGGAGTTGGTGGCTATGTCTGTGAAGCTCTTGTAAGAAGCGGAATCGGAGCGTTTGATATCTGCGATAATGACACCGTGGCCGCTTCCAATATAAACAGGCAGATAATCGCAACTACGAGCAGCGTCGGCAAGTACAAGGTAGATGTCATGAAAGAGCGAATGCTCGATATAAATCCCGAAGTGGATGTAAGGGTTCATAAATGCTTCTTTTTACCTGAAAATGCCGACAGTTTCCCGTTTGAAGAGTACGATTACGTGGTTGATGCGGTAGATACCGTGACAGCCAAGATAGAGATAATCATGCGGGCAAAAGAAAAAAACATACCCGTTATCAGCTCAATGGGAGCGGGCAATAAGCTGGATCCCACAGCTTTTACCGTTGCGGATATATATAAGACTTCGGTCGATCCGCTTGCAAGGGTAATGAGACGAGAGCTTAAAAAGCGCGGAGTAAAAGAACTTAAGGTGGTATATTCGAAGGAAGAGCCTTTGCAGCCTATAGGCGGACATAAATCTCCAAGTGAAGATTCGTCTCGAAGAAGCACACCGGGAAGCGTAGCGTTTGTTCCGTCCGTTGCGGGACTATGTATAGCTTCGGAGATAGTCAAAGACCTTATAAGATAAAAAATAATCGCATGTGCAGAACAAAGTACATGCGATTTTTATGCAAATATGTGTTATTATTATTCACGGTATGGATTTAAATAATAATAGCTTCCGGAGGTTTCTAAATGGGCGGATTTTTTGGTGTTGCATCTAAAGAGAGCGCGGTGTTCGATCTTTTCTACGGTACTGACTACCATTCACATCTTGGTACACGTCGTGCCGGACTTGCAGTCTATGATAAGAAGAAAGGCTTTGACCGTTCAATACACAACATTGAGAGGTCATATTTCAGACCTAAATTTGAAGAAGATATGCAGAAGATGGAGGGTAATCTCGGTATCGGTTGTATCTCCGATTTTGAGCCCCAGCCTCTAATAGTAAGATCACATCACGGCACATATGCAATTACTACTGTCGGTAAGATCAACAATATCTCAGATATTACCAAAAAACTTTTTGCTGACAATCGCTCACATTTCCTAGAGATGAGCGGAGGGGATATCAATCCTACAGAGCTCGTCGCATCTATAATAAATCAGAAAGACACAATTGTAGAAGGTATACGATACGCCCAAGAGGAGATCAAGGGCTCGATGTCACTTCTTTTAATGACACCGAATGGTATATATGCGGCCAGAGACAGACTGGGACGCACCCCTGTTCAGATAGGTCACAAGGACGAGGGCTACTGCGTTTGCTTTGAAAGCTTTTCTTATTTAAACCTCGGATATGATACATATAAAGAATTGGGCCCCGGAGAGATAGCCTATATTACCCCCGAGAGCGTTGAGATAGTGGCGCCAGCATTCGATAAGATGCGCGTGTGCACTTTCCTTTGGATATACTACGGATTCCCTGCTTCCACATATGAGGGACTTAATGTTGAAAATGTCAGATACGGCTGCGGTGAGAAGCTTGCTCAGCGTGATATGCAAAGGGGAATACATCCCGATATCGTTGCGGGAGTTCCGGATTCGGGAGTGGCTCATGCTATCGGATATTCCAATGAATCAGGAATTCCGTATTCAAGACCTTTCGTAAAATATACACCCACCTGGCCCAGATCGTTCATGCCTACAATACAGTCAAGGCGTGACCTTATCGCCAAGATGAAGCTTCTTCCCATAAATCAGCTCATCAATGATAAGAGACTTCTTCTTATTGATGATTCTATCGTAAGAGGAACACAGCTTCGTGAGACAACAGAGTTCCTTTATAAGAGCGGAGCAAAAGAGGTGCATATAAGACCCGCATGTCCGCCTCTTGTATATGGATGTAAATACCTGAATTTCTCACGTTCCAATTCAGAGATGGAGCTTATTACAAGACGAGTTATCGAAAAGCTTGAGGGTTATCCTTCACCAAACGAAGAAACCGTAAGAAAGTATACTGATCCTGATTCACCTCAGTACGCTGCAATGCTTGAAGAGATTAGAAAAGAACTGAATTTCACATCTCTTCATTATCATCGTCTCGATGATATGGTTGAAGCAATTCCGCTTGATCCTTGTAAGCTTTGCACATACTGCTGGAGCGGTAAAGAGTGATATAAAACGATAATAGATTATTATAAATTTTGAATTATATGGAGGATTATTATGAATCAGCAAAAGATCGGAACAAAGTGCGTACAGGCCGGATATACACCCGGAAACGGCGAACCCCGTCAGATTCCCATCATACAGTCTACAACATTCAAATATGACACAAGTGAGGACATGGGAAAGCTTTTTGATCTGGAGGCTTCTGGATATTTCTATACAAGACTTCAGAACCCTACCAATGACTATGTTGCAGCCAAGATTGCGGCACTTGAAGGCGGAACGGCAGCAATGCTCACATCTTCGGGACAGGCAGCAAACTTTTTTGCACTCTTTAATATTTGTGAGAACGGAAGCCATATTGTAGCTTCTTCATCAATTTACGGCGGAACATTCAATCTTATCGCCGTTACAATGGCTAAGATGGGAATCGATGTTACATTCGTATCTCCCGACAGCACAGAGGAAGAGCTTAACGCTGCATTTAAGGACAATACAAGAGCGGTATTTGGAGAGACAATCGCTAACCCCGCACTTACGGTTCTTGATATCGAAAAATTCGCCAAGGCTGCTCATGAGCATGGCGTTCCTCTTATCGTGGACAATACATTCCCAACACCCGTTAACTGCAGACCTATCGAGTGGGGAGCTGATATAGTAACACATTCAACAACCAAGTATATGGACGGACACGGAGCTGCCGTAGGCGGAGTAATCGTTGATTCAGGTAAGTTTGACTGGATGGCTCACGCAGATAAGTTCCCCGGACTTACAACACCCGATGAGTCATATCACGGAATCGTATATGCAGAGAAGTTCGGACAAGAAGGAGCATTTATCACAAAGTGTACAGCGCAGCTTATGCGTGACTTTGGATGTATTCAGTCTCCTCAGAACGCATTCCTTCTTAACCTTGGACTTGAATCACTTCATGTTCGTATGCCCAAGCATGTTGAGAACGGACTTGCCGTTGCCAAGTTCCTTGAGTCACAGGACAAGGTGCTTAAGGTTAGCTATCCCGGCCTTGAGTCAGATAAGTATTATGAGCTTGCCAAGAAATATCTTCCTAACGGCGGATGCGGCGTAGTATCATTTGAGCTTGCAGGCGGAAGAGCGGCAGCTGAGAGCTTCATGAAGAAGCTTCGTCTTGCAGCGATCGAAACTCATGTAGCGGATGCTCGTACATGTTGCCTTAACCCCGCAACATCAACACATCGTCAGCTTACTGATGAGCAGCTCGAGGCAGCAGGAATTCCCGCAGGACTTATCCGTATGTCATGCGGACTTGAAGACAAAGAAGACCTTATCGCAGATATTGCTAATGCTTTAGCATAAGACTCCGCAGATTTCTGCAGAGTGTCTTATATGCGTTTCACGAAAATGTTTGTTTTCGTCTGCGCAGTGATTTACATAAACTCAAAAACAGGAAAATGTCTCATTTCGTGTTACTCATAGAAATCGACATTTTCCTGTTTTTTATTTGCAAAAAAAGATGTATGTGATATTATGTTAATTAGTTATTTACAAATACGCTTATAAGATAAAAGAAAGCAGTATAAATGGGGAGAATTTAATGGGAAAGAGCTACGATTCGGAAGAATCAATCAGATTCATAGAAAATCTTTATGATCAGATAGAAAGCTATCTGACAAAAGCAGCTCCGCTCGAATCGGATTATCATAGATATGTCAATAATGAGACATTTGTAGGTAAGGCAGCGGAAGCATCTAAGAGATTCATCAGAGATAAACAATTACAATTTCACTATGAACAACAAAATATCCAGAACAAGCTTTATCAGATGTATAGTCAGATACAAG
>NZ_FPCC01000061.1 GCF_900116875.1 Butyrivibrio sp. INlla21 | reverse complement strand
CATTGTTATACTTTATGGATGTGGTTCTTCCTGCTTCATCCGTAAACTCAGATACTTTTCCTATGCTGTTATGTTCCCAGGCTTTCTTTGTTCCGTCCGGATTTGTTACGCTTATGAGCTTTCCTGCTTTGTCATACTCATATCCGCTCTCATTTCCCATAGGATCTGTGACCCTGATGATCCTATCCATGAGGTCGTACTCATATCTTGTTACTGCACCAAGGGCATTCTTTGTAGAGATGACTCTTCCAAGATCATCTCTCTCATAAAAGGTCTCTATTCCCTTACTGTCTTTTATATAACAGATATCATTATTATCATCATAGGAAAGGAAGGTATATGCACCTTCTGCATCCCTTATCTTTTCTATCTGTCCGTTATCGTTATAATAAAGTCTCTGCTCTTCTTTTAAAGGGTTTTCTACGCTTACGAGCTGGCCAAGGCTGTCATAAGAATACTTATATGATGCTCCGTTTGGTCCCTTTACAACTATGGGCTTTCCCATCGCATTATAAGTGATGTTTGTGATATTTCCCTTGGCGTCTATTATCTTTGTAAGATGGCCTCTGTTATCATAGCTGAATCTTGTTGTATAGCCTCTCTTATCGGTAACGGTCGTCTTCTGGTTCTTATCATTATAGGTAAATGACTCTTTTATTCCCTGCTCGGGATATCTTGTTCCGATATGTCTTCCGTACTTATCGGAGATGTACTCTACCTTAAGGCCGTTCTGCTCTGTAGCAGTTGTTACCCTGTTTACTTCATCATAAGCATAAGTGATAACTCCTCCGTCAGGGAAGCTCTGCTTGATAACTCGGTCTTTATCGTCATACTCATTTTTAAGGAAGGTTATTCCACGAGGATTATCGACTTCATTTATGATTCCGTTATCGCTATATCCGTATCTTCTCTTAGTTCCATCAGGGTAGGTGACGTTTGTAAGCAGAAACTCTCCGTTCTTTTTTATATATTCATACTTAACGCTTCTTCCCGTATTATCGGATGCGCTCGTGATAATCCCATTTTCATCAAGATCTAGCGCAATATATTTAAATCCCGTCCGGATACCTACCGGGAGCCCGTCTTCATACTCTATCCTTGCAAGCTCTGATACAGAATTACCAAACGCCGATAACTTTCCGTCTTTATCAAACTTCGTATATGATCCGTCATCCTGTATAAGTCTGTATTGATTATCTGATTCAATAAGTCTTCCGCTCTGACCATGAATTTCTATATACTCTGTTTCTTTAGTTTCAGAAAGATTCTTTTCTATGTGAGATGTTTCATTTATCTTTTGATAGATTCCCTCATGTCCGTCAGTAAATATAATCCTTATATTCGCATATGCACTATCGTTTTCTTTAGAAAGATGCATGTCAAAAAGGCTCATCCAGCCCTTGCCGAAAAAGCCACTTCTTTCGCTCTGCGCATTATAGAATCTTCTTACCGATATGGGGTATAGTCCTGATACGACAAGATCTTCTCTGTCATTTATATAGTTACCGTTGTTAACATTGACGGGATCCGAAAAGAATGACTGACAGCCGGATGCACACCCCAATAGATACTTCTTAAGACCTGCTGCTATAGGCGCATTCATGACACCAACAGTAGCATTCTTAGCGGTCAAATCTTTTAACTCCTTAAGAGCACCTCCCACCTTAGCGGCTATGAGACTAATAACAGTCTCCTTCATCTCAGGTTCAAAAGTCTCCATCTGATCAAGTATCGCTGCTTCTTCTACAACTGTCTGTATATATTCTTCAATATATTGTTCAAGTCCTGACCTATCTACCATCTCGCAGGCTTCCAGATCAAAATCCTCTACCTTCTTAACGAGCTTATCAAGAAACATACCACTACCTGAAAATTCTTTATATACGTTTCTTGCTTTATGATAGCTTGGTATGGTAACACTACCGAACTCTTTAAAAGCTTCTTTTATATATTCTGCCTTTCCTTCTATCTCTACGGAATTAGGATTAAGTATTTCTTTTAGTTCATGGAAAAAATTTCTGATTATTTTTATCTGATCAGTATCAATGCGCGCAACGGGAGACGCATCGACTGTCTTTTTGAAATGCTCATCTATTGCAACATACAGTTCTATGAGTCTTTTTTGTATATCATGCTCTCGAGTACTAAACTCGACCTGCACATCCTTTATGAATTTCTTGGAAGCATCAGCCGCTAGACCTATGTAAGTAGTATTATCTATATACCTTCCATAGGCAGAGCCAGCTATATCTGATTTATTACTATATATTCTAACACTGTCATCAAGATCAGTGATGAAATCATTTACCTTCTCTGAATCGTATCTCTTTCCCATTATCTAGTTACTCTGGTGGTAGCATCTAAATAGTACAAAGCAAAATGAGATATTCCCCTTCAGGTAATATATAATAACCAATATGGAGGAGCTCATTATGCCAAGAAA
>NZ_FPCC01000045.1 GCF_900116875.1 Butyrivibrio sp. INlla21 | reverse complement strand
CAGAGTTTTTGATAATGCAATCGTGTTTGTCTTTAGCGACATCAATTCCTACATAGATCATATAGAACCTCCCGAAAAATAGTATTGATACTGTTTCAAATCCACAGGGCTCCTTGCAATCGTAACCTACTTCTTGATAAACCGTCATGCGGTAACTAACTGATTAACAAATAAACAAAGAGACTGTGGTTGGAGCCTTACTTAAACCGTCTATGCGGTAGGAGAAAACAACCAATCCACAGCATCTTAAACAGCATAGTCGAACCTATTGAAAAGGTAAAGAAAGACTATGACTAATACTAATAGTAGGAGATAGTGGGTATGGAACGCCCTGAATTTCAGAAAATAAAAGATTTTTGTGAGGATGACTTATATGACTCGGCAGAGATAAAGGGAGGAAATATGGCAAAAAGAAGATCTGTTGATCCTATATATTCTATGTGCGTTCAACCATCGTTTATCATTGGAACGAATAATGAGGACGGCTCGGCCAATTTTGCGCCTATCACCTGGGCCAGCGCAACACATGAAGAAGGTGACGAATATCTTTTCGTCATCAGTATGGCAGGAACTAAGATGACCAAGAGAAATGTTATCAGGACCGGTATTTTTAGTGCTAATCTTGTCAGCACCGATATGTTGCCGCTTATGGATTATTTCGGCTCAAAGCATGCGAAAGACGGCGCCAAAGATGATATTTCCTATGAGGTCGTCCGAGGAGATGTCCTGGATGTTCCTGTTTTAAATGAGAGCCGATGGGTCTATGAATGTGAAGTGGTGAAGACAGTTGAAACCGGCGATTCGACCACTTTCTTTTGCCGTATCCGAAATATTCAGATGGATGAAAACCTTGTGTGTGAAGATACGTTTGATGTGGACCTCACGGTATTGGATCCGGTCATTTATTCAGGAAGATACCATAGCCTGGGAAAGATGCTTGGCAAGATCGGAGATTTTAAAATGGACCGGTAACCTCGTACTTTTGGTATATTCAGGGATTGGAAATATTATGAAAGATATCATTATAAAGAAATTGACAGCTGAATTAAAAGACGATTATCTGGATTTCTTTGATAATCGTGCGTTTTCGGATGGAAATCCCAATGGCCCTTGCTATTGCACTTCTCCTAATCAGGATGAAGAAACTATAAAGCAAATGGTCAGTGAGTTTCAGGAGAACGGTGTAAAAAAGACTGTTAGAAAATATGCGGTAGACATGCTTGATAGGGGAATTATCAAAGGGTATCTGGCATTTGATAATGATCTGTCTATAGGATGGTGCAATGCCGCAGATATAGATAGTTACGAAGGCTTTGTTCCCGATTTTGCCAGAGAAAACAAGTGTGTGAAAACGATTGCAATTGTATGCTTTGAGATAGCTCCAGGATATAGAGGCAAAGGAATAGCCTCAGCATTTATTGAACAAGTGTGCATAGATGCAAAGGCAAGTGGATATGTCGCCGTAGAAGGTTATGCAAAAATCTATGAAACGCGGAATGAATTTGATTTTACGGGGCCTGTTCATCTATATGAAAAAGCCGGCTTTTCTCAGGTTATGGAACGGAACGGACAAGCAATTATGAGGAAGATTTTATAAATCCGGGTTGTTCGTAATAACGTTAAATCCTTAAGAAAACGGGGCAAAATCTTAAGGATTTTTTTCTTTATTCCTGTTACCTTCTGTGCTAGAATCATGTTTGTGCTCGCATCTGAGCAAATAATTCTAAGTTACATTCTATTTTTTCAAGGCTTTCGCCATCAGATTCCAAAGAAGTAACTAAAAGCAACGAAAGAAGGTAAGTTTATGACAATTGACAACCAGAAGTACAAGGACACTGTGTTCAGAAAGCTTTTTCACGATAAGCGGCGGCTTCTTGAACTTTATAACGGTGTCAATCACAGTAATTATGACAATCCGGATGATCTGGAGATCACTACACTTGAAGGCAATACTTTTCTTAATATGAAAAATGATCTGTCATTTATCTTTGATTATGAGCTTAGCCTCTATGAACATCAGTCCAGTCCTTGCCCTAACATTCCGTTAAGAGATCTTGAATATGTTGCAAGTATCTACAAAAGGATCGTTCCTACTGAAGATACTTATAAGTCTCATGCCATAAGTATTCCTACTCCGAGATTCATCACATTTTACAATGGAACAATTAAGCTAGAAGATGAAAAAATCTATAAGTTGTCGGATCTGTTTGCAAAAAGAACGGACAACCCCGAGTTAGATCTTATTGTTAAAGTCATAAACATAAACGAAGGGCATAATAAAGAGCTTATGGAGGATTGCAAAACCCTCAAAGAGTATTCCATTTTTGTATCAAAAGTGCGAAAATGTATAAAAGAAGCTAAAGAACGAAACAAAGAAATGAACGATATTATCGACATGAATGATATTACTCAGAAAGAAGTCATCAGCTTGGCAATATCAAGAGCAATCGACGAGTGTATTTCTGAGGACATTATTAAAGATTTCTTGCTTGAGAACAAAGAGGAGGTCATTGAGATGGGTGTTTTAGGATATAGTGCAGAGAGGCATCTTCAAGTTATACAGGAAGAGAGCTACGAGGATGGCGTTAAGGCCGGCTATGATAAGTGTGAGAAAGACATCACAGAGCTTTATGATTGGTTATTCAAGCATGATAGAATCTCTGATGTTCAAAAAGCCAACGAAGACAGTGAATACAGAAAAAAGCTATATAAAGAGTTTTCATTAGCAAATAAAAAGAAAGATTGAGTGTATAAAAAAGAGACAGTTTGAAGAGATAATCTTTGAAAAGTCTCTTTTTTATATGTTTGGATCTGTACATCAAATGGATTTGACAATATCAGAGGGTAATGTTAATCTATTGGCTAATACCGTTAGCCAATAAGCTAAAAAGATTAGCGAGGAGGAAACATGTCCAGAAAACAAGAAATCATTGATGTATGTGTTGAAATGGTAGATAAAGATGGCTTTCTGAATCTTTCTATAAAAACTATAGCTGATAGATTGGGCATAAAGCCGCCATCTTTGTATAAGCATTTTCAGGGCGGCCTGGATGAAATAAAAGAGGCGATCATTGTATATGGTTGGAAAAATATTGATATAAAGATTGCTAAATCAGCGGTAGGAAAATCTCGGGAAGATGGATTAAAAGCAATGTGTTATGCGCTGCGTGAATTCGCGCATGCTCATCCCGGAGTTTTTGAGGCAATATGCTGGCACAACTCATATACTTCCGAGCAGAACCACGAAATAACAAAAGGGGTTATATCATCTTTGTATTCTATTTTGGATTCTCTTGAGTTTAGCGAAGTTAAGAAAATGCATGTATTGCGAAGTATGCGAGGCTTTGTGGAAGGTTTTTCCATGCTGGAGTTACATGGTAGTTTCGGAGATAAAATCTCTCTGGATGAGAGTTTTGCATATGGCGTAGATGCATTGATTTCAGGAATTATGAAAGGATAAAATAATGTGGGTTGATGAAAAAAAGAAAGCACCGATAGCAGATTATCTTGGTTGGCTTTTGTTTATAACTGTGTTTGTTCAAATTATTATGCTTATTATCGAGCCTGTATCGGTTAGTTATGCAAAGACGGGAAAGCTGACAATTGCATATATCTTTTATGCGATCATTGGGATACTGTTTACAACGCCGGCTCCTGCTATTTCCCTTTTTATCGTGCTCAGGAAGGAAGAGCATATCACTGTAAAAGAATATTTGAAGCGCTTTTTATATACACCTCATAAGTTGAAAACGATTCTGATAACCGGCCTGTTCTGCATAGCAGCTTTGATATTTGCCATTCTCTGCGGTGAACCAAACGGTTCGTCCTTATACATGATGCCACTTGGGTTTCTTATTATGCTGCCGTTCGTTGGCTTTGCGGAGGAAACCGGCTGGCGTGGTTTTCTGCAACCTATGTTGGAGAAAAGATTTCCCTTTCCGGTTGCAACCACTATTGTGGCGGTGATTTGGTGTGTATGGCATTTCCCGATATGGTTACAACCATCATCCAATCATTATGGTGATAGCATGGTAGGTTTTGCTATAAACATATTTGTATGGTCATTTGTAGCCGCTGCGATCTATAAATCCACAAAGAGCGTCCTGGCATGTGCCATTTACCATTCTTTTATAAACTCTATAGGTGCAATTTATGATTGGAATTCGTTATTTGACACATACCCGAAATCAAATGCAGCGTACATATACTTTGGAATTATTTTTGTAGCGGCTCTGATAATTTGGTACAAAGAAGATCTACATCAAAAAAGTCTCTTTCCTTCTAGGTTTGAATAATGTATCATCAAATAAATATAGTTGGATCATGATTTTTGAAGATAATTCAAGAAATGTGAGGGAATATGAGTTTTATTTTTGTGGCGCTCGGAGGTGCTTTGGGTGCAGTGGCGAGATATGCGATAAGTCTTTTGCCTGTAAAAACGGGATTTCCGATACTGACTCTTTTAACTAATATAATCGGAGCTGTTCTTATCGGATTTATTGTCGGTGTCACAAGTGACAGAGACGGGATATCCGAGAACACGATTCTGTTTTGGAAGACGGGTGTATGCGGTGGTTTTACCACCTTTTCAACTTTTTCACTTGAAGCATTCAAACTGTTTGAAGATAAGCAATATACCGCCGGGGGATTATATGTGATGTTAAGCTGTTGCTGCTGCATTTTCGGAATCTTTTGCGGGAAAAAACTTTCAACAATAATAAAGCTTTGAATTCCGATTTTGATACGGACAATTTTTCGCAAACTAGGAAATGTACCCTTTCCGGAACTCGTCCATAATGGACGTGTAAGGAGGAGAACAAAAGCATGGAATGGATCGAAGCATTACAAAAAGCCATCACGTATATGGAAGAGCATCTTCTCGAGGAGATCAACTATGAAGACGTAGCAAGGCAGGTGCACACGTCGAGCTATGAGTTTCACAGAGCTTTCAGTTTCGTGACCGGCTTAACGGCCAACGCGTATATCAGGAACCGCCGATTGTCTTTGGCGGGAAAAGAGCTTGTGGAGACCGATGCGAAGATCACTGATCTGGCAATGAAATATGGCTACGAGACACCGGAAAGCTTTACAAAAGCATTTACAAGATTTCATGGTGTCGCGCCGAAAACAGCCAGAGATGATGCCGGCAAGCTTGTGCTTTTTAATCCGCTTACGATTACTATATCCGTGAAAGGTGGTAAGAGTATGGATTATCGAATAGTTCAAACAAAAGAAAAGAAATTTATTGCGCTGGTAAGAGAATTTAGTAATGGAATCATTAACGATGAAGCCAACCACGATGTGGCGGACTTCTGGGGAGAGTGTAACAGCAAAGAGTTGCTTTCTCCGATCTTTATGCTTAGGGAGGACGAAAAGCGCGACCTCTACGGTCTCTGCAGTCCGACTACAGAAGGAAAAGATACATTCGATTATGGTATCGGAATCATTATCGACGAGGATACCGCTGAGTTTGATCAGGC
This sequence comes from Butyrivibrio sp. INlla21, assembly GCF_900116875.1. Taxonomy (GTDB): domain Bacteria; phylum Bacillota; class Clostridia; order Lachnospirales; family Lachnospiraceae; genus Butyrivibrio. Next base: position 9,724 of record NZ_FPCC01000045.1, on the reverse strand, counting down.
GGAGCTTGAGAAAAAAGGCTTCCGCATCTGGGATGTCAATCCCGGCACGTATGTGGTATTTGACTGCGTTGGAGAAGACGGCGATTGTATCGCAAAAACCTGGGTGAAGTTCTATAAGGAGTTTCTGCCGCAGATGGGCTACGAGGCTTCTGCAGAGACAGACTACGAACTTTACTATGACGGAACCAGACCGGAAATATTCTGTGAACTGTGGATTCCGATCAAAAAGAAATAAATTAGGACAGCTATCTCGAAAGAGGTAGCTGTTTATTATAAATAAAGGACAAAAGAATATATGAAAGAATATGTATCCGCTACAACCAAAGATCTGGAAAAAGTATTAGACATAGTTCAGACTTCGATAAAAATCACTTACCCCAAGTATTATCCAAAAGAGGTTGTTGATTTTTTCAGTGACCTGCATTGCAAAGAGAATATAAAAAAAGATATCGAGGCCGGCTTGGTAGGGATTCTTTTTGTTGACGGAATTTGCGTAGGAACCGGCTGCTACAAGGATAACCACATCACCAGAGTATATGTCGCGCCTGAATATCAAGGAAACGGATACGGAACATATATCATGGATTGTTTGGAAAAAGAGATATCAAAAAATAATTCAAATGCTGTTTTGGATGCATCATTACCGGCTTGCCGATTGTATATAAAGAGAGGATATAAAACAGTTGATCATTGTAAATATCCTGTTGAAAATGGTGCGGTCCTTGTGTACGAGGTGATGGAAAAAGAATTAGCTCGGAATATGACAGACATTGACTATAACGGAAGAAGCTTTGTTCCGTTAATCAATTCTGAAAATGGTGAGGTAGACGGAAATACTGTTTTTCATTATCATCAAAACGGCTTTGATTTTTCCGCTGAATATTCCGGAGGGGAAATAAAGACGGGATTCATGGTCGGAAAGGTTAATAAAGCCGGCGAGATAGATTTTTATTATGAGCATTTGAATATCTATGACGAAATTCGCGCGGGTAAGTGCCATAGTGTACCGACTGTAAAAGATAACGGAAAAATAGAACTGCACGAAAAATGGCAGTGGCTTAACGGAGATTGCTCCATGGGAGAATCAGTAGTAGTTGAACAGGAAAGGGATTGACACAATGATTGAGATTACATATTTTCAGATGTTTCTATTTATAACAATAATATGGATTATTTCGCGTTTTATAGTTGCGGTGAAAAACAACACTTTTTCTTTTAAACGAGAATTACAGATGCTTCTGGTTTACGTATGCATCGTGGTAATAGCCAGGTATGTATATTTTGAATTTCATCTTGAAAATGGAAGGATTCAAACAACAAAGCTAGGTCTTGAAGAAGATATCAATGATATGATCAGTATCATTCCGTTTTATTTCTTAGTAGACCGCTATGATGGTTGGCTTATGAACATTATCGCAAATATCGCGATGTTCATCCCTGTTGGAATCGTGTGGCCGATCTGTTTTAAAAGACTTGATACTATCAAGAAGACTATTAAAGCCGGCGCCGGGTTCACCTTGTTTATAGAACTCACACAGCTGTTTTGCATCGGAAGACATACGGATGTTGATGACTTGTTTTTAAATACATTAGGTGTTGCAATCGGCGCGTGCATTGTTTTCGCGATTCGCGGAAGTAGAAAAGGGGAACAAATAAGATGATAAACAAGATTTCAAAGAAGCTTATCGCAGTACTTTCAATATCTTTTTTACTTATAGCGCAGCTTACAGGCTGCGGCGCAGTTTCTAAGGAACCGCTTAGCGGAGTTACCAGGGTTGTTTATATGTATACCGGAGGAGACGTGGATAGAGTATCGTTTTATATACTTACCGATGATCTTCAGGTTAAGGGATATGAAATTCAGGCATATTCTGACAACAAAATTGATGTCTTTTCTGGAGAGATTCCTCCGGATGAGTATTTGGAAGAAGAGTATTCGATATCACAAGATGCTTGGGATAAGCTAATGGAAGATCTTGGGCAAAATGATTTCATGTCTATGCCTGAAGAACTTCCCGAAGTTAAGGCTTATGATGGGTCAGCGATGGAGATTCAGATAGAGACAGCCTCAGGAACTCATAGAACCGGAGGCTACCTAGCGGGATATGGCAAGGGAAGATACCATAAGCGTTTTGCCAATATCTCAAGAGCTTTTTTTGAAGCAATAGCAAACGAGGAGTAAAAGCTCTGTCACAGTATCTTTTTTATCTTAAAGAAAGTCAGACTGCCGACAACGATGAGCAGGCTTAAGCCGATGATCACGGGGTATCCGAACTTCCAGGTTAGCTCTGGCATGTACTTGAAGTTCATTCCGTACCAGCCAACGATGAGTGTTAGCGGCATGAAGATTGTCGTTACCACGGTAAGGACCGTCATGATGCGGTTCTGCTTAACATCAAGCTGAGACTGATACAGGTCGTTAAGCTGGATGGTGTAATCTCTAAGGTGAGTTGCGGCGTCGTAGAGCCTGTCAACCCTGCTTGAGAACATGTGGAAATATCTGAGATTGTCTTCCTCAAAGAATCCGTTCTCGTTTTCTTCAAGCTCCTGACCAAGATCCTGGAGCTGCTCATAGTGCGTGCGAAGGTCTCTTATATCGCCGCGAATCTCGTTGTTTCGCTGGATGTGAGCCTCCTCGGCGTCAGTCATGATCTCTTTTTCTATTCCGTCAAGTTCGCGCTCATAGCGCTGCATTATCAGAAGGTCGTTGTGAATTATCTGCTCAAGAAAATCGTAGAGGAATCTCTCAAGTGAAGGCTTGCGCCACTTCTTGTTTCGCTGGATCTGCTTAACTAGCTTGAGTGCGCTGTCTGTTTTATCTATGAATATAATTCCGGTTTCATCCAGGGCAAAAGAAAAACTTTCAGGCTCATCGGTACACGCCGACTGCACGGGAATGCAGAAGGTTCCGGTTAACGAGTCGTAGTTTACTTCGGCCTTGGTTGTAAGGATCTCATCGTTTTCCATATCAAGATCTATGCCCATGTCAAAATTCTCGCTCTGAGCAAGCCATTGCTCCGGCGTAAGAACGGCAACATAAGGAAATCCCGCATCGTGGCACTGCTCTGCGCTGCATTCTTCAAGTGTGTTCTTGATAAGATAGTACATGATGATCCTCCGACATGGTTTATTTTATATCTTTTAGACTTTTGACATATATGATAAACGAATTGCTCCATGACTTATGTCATTTTCGCAATTCTACAAATATTCGAAAACCGCTAATTTGCTATGCAAATTGCTATTTTCTCATATTTGTTCGGGTCATAAAGTCAAAAAGCTTAACATGCAAGCATGTACGCTTTTAGACTTTTGACACCTTTATCATATATCATATCACCCTAAAAGCTCATTAAAAAGGCACAAATATTGTATAATTAAAAAAGCGGGGATGAATATATGGAACGTTATGAATTCGGAAATCCAAATTCGACGAATGTTTTGATTCAGATGATCGGTGACCATGAACTTTCGGGCTTGGAAAAAGAGCTTGCTCATATCAGAAAGAACGCGGGAGAAGATTTCTTTTTGATCGCCTTCAAGGTTGATGACTGGAATAAAGAGCTTTCGCCATGGAAGGCGCCTGCAGTGTTTGGAGATGAGGCCTTTGGCGGCTTCGCGGGCGAAACGCTGGTCAAAGTCTTGGAGCAGCTTAATGAAATTGGTAGGCAAAAGAAATACTGTATCGGCGGATACTCGCTGGCTGGCTTGTTTGCTCTGTGGGCAGCGCATGAGACAGATCTTTTTACCGCAGTGGCAGCAGCTTCGCCTTCAATATGGTTTCCGGGTTTTATTGATCATATGAAATCGCGCTCCATCCATGCGGATAAGGTTTATCTAAGCCTTGGCAATCGCGAGGCGAAGACAAGAAATCCGGTTATGGCAACTGTCGCGGATTGTATAGAAATGTCTTTTGACCTGCTTAAGCAGCAAGGCGTTGATTGCACGCTCAAGTGGAATGAAGGAAATCACTTCAAGGATGCGGAGATACGGACCGCGAAGGCGTTTGCGTGGACACTGGATTGAGTCAATTTCATCGGAGAAAAGGGATTTTTGCAATGAAGATTTTATTTATCGGCAACAGCCATACATATATGAATGACATGCCACAGCTGGCAAAGCAGATGATTGAAGACGTGACGGGTGAGGCGGTCGAGGTATTTATGCTGGCTTATTCCGGAAGGTCACTTAAGTGGCACATGGAAGAGGAGTATTTCTCTGAAAGGTTTAATATTCTGCACGGAGGCTATGACTTCTGTGTTATCCAGGAGCAGGCGCATCCGATGCCGCCAAAAGAGGACACGGTAGCAAACGTTGATAAGATAATAAAGCTTTGCAGGCAGGTTGATACGACGCCGATCATATTTGAGACTTGGGCGGAAAAAGAGAAGCCGGAGAACCAGGCGGAGATGAACAGAAGATACAGAGAGATCGCATTTAGGCAGGAAGCGCTGCTGGCGCCTGTCGGAGAAGTGTGGGAGCATGCTAAGTTCGAGCTTAAAGATATTCCGGATGCGGATCTGTATTATCGCGACGGAGCGCATGCGTCGGCTGTCGGTGATTATCTGGTCGCAATGGTATTGACCAAAGTTATCACAGGAGCAATACCTTCCGAGAACTTTAAAAAGTCGTTTGATTTCTCGCTTCCTGATGATGAGTGGAATCATGTAAAAGAAAAAGTGGAAGACGAGAGCGTGGAATTAACAAGTGAGGTGGTTAAAGCAATCAGAGATTGCGTGAAAGAAATATAATTCATTTTTATAGGGGCTAAGGGGGTAAAAAATGGATAAGGCTAAGATTGAACAGTTTGTCAGCAAACAGAGGGCTGCGCTTGTCGGTTCGGTTGATGGGAATGGGTTTCCGAACATCAAAGCGATGCTTAAGCCCAGAAAACAGGTTGGGTTAAAAGAGTTTTATTTTTCCACCAACACTTCGTCAATGAGGGTTCAGCAGTTTCTTAATAATCCCAAGGCGAGTCTGTACTTTTTTCACCAAGGACTGATCAGGTACACAGGGGTTATGCTTATCGGAACGATGGAGGTTTTGACCGATCAAGAGATCAAGAACGAGATCTGGAGAAAGGGCGATATCATGTATTACAAGGGCGGTGTCACCGATCGTGATTACTGCGTCCTTAAATTTACTGCGCAGAAGGGCAGATTCTACAGCGATTTAAAGAGCGACAATTTCAGTGTGGAATAAAATGGGAGTATAAGGGGGAAGTATGAAAAAGTATAAGATTGCGGCGATACTAATGATAATCCACGGCGGATTCATGGAGATCTTGTGCTCACTAATGATGATACCGGCTATGCTGTCAGGGGCGGGCGGCGCGCTTGTACTGATGTTGATGCAGTATTTCGGCGACAGCAGTGCAAGTAAATAACCTTTGCAACATCTTTGACTCCTTGATTGTTTGATAGATAAAGAGACAAATGAACGATCAAGGAGGGAAAGTATGGAATTAATAGCTGCTAAGGAAGAAAACGGATGGGTACTCTCAAGATGGGATCTGACTTACAAGGTTGGTTGGGAGCATATTCAAAAAGGCGTTTCAGCCGTCTATGATTTTTACAGTGATCCTGAAATTCTTGTGGCGAGTTCGCCGATTAAAATCAACAGTAAAGAAGATATCATGAATATCCCCGAGACCATGAACCTGACTATTCGCGGAATGTCTGATATTATCAAGGCTCCCATCATGATCACTTTCTACAATCAGATGCAAGCGGTCGATGTGAGCGTCGCGCAGGTTTCTGACGAGTTTAAAAATATCAATTACGAGAAGTTCAATCACTCGCTCTGCCAGTACATGGACAGCATAGAGATTGCGATGTATAGGAAATAAAAGGTTGCGGGGGATTTTGGAGGAAGGAAAAAGATTGTTTTGAAGAATAATTCGGTAAGATGCGTATGGTACGAGGATGAGGTGAAAGATTATTAAAAACTCTTGCATTGCATACTAATCAATAATGAGAGACAATATAGGCGTGATCAAATGATTTTTTTTAATAACGGAGAAATAACATGGGAAAAGAAATATTTGAAAAAGAACAGACCCATTTGACGACGACCTATAATAAACTTTTAAAGATTAAAAAAGACCTCGAGGAGCAGATCTCTGCTCTGAATGAGAAGGCGGTTGAAGACAAAAATGATATCAGGGACAACATCCGTTTTGATTATGCGGATATAGAGACTACAATGGAAACTCTCGCAGAGATAGAGGTATGGAATCGCTACATTGATACCTACAACGTTGAGAGTAATTCCCTTGGAAAAAGACTTGATACAGTTAATAAACTGCTCGAGTCACCTTATTTTGCCAAGATAGAGCTTGTGTTTGAAGGAGAAAGTCAGCCTGAAAGTTATTATATAGGACGAGCGGCGATCTCGGAAAACGGCTACGATCAGATGGTTGTAGACTGGAGATCTCCAATCGCGGAAGTTTATTACAATCAGGAAAACGGTAAAACAAGCTATACTGTTGATGACAGGACAATCCCCGTTGATCTGAGGATTCGTCGCCAGTTTGATATAAACAGAGACAAGCTGGTTTCATTTTTTGACACTCAGATTGCGATCGAGGATCCCATGCTTCTTAAATCTCTTTCGCAGACCCGCTCTGACAAGATGCAGGCAATCACAGCCACAATTCAGAAAGAACAAAACAAGGTAATCCGTTATCCCGATGTACAGGTTCTTTTGGTCAGTGGTATTGCAGGTAGCGGTAAGACTTCGGTCCTTTTGCAGAGAATAGCATATCTTTTTTATCAAAAGAGAAAGACACTTCGCCCCGAGCAGGTATGTCTTTTGACTCTTAATCCCGTATTTCGCGATTATATCGATAACGTCCTTCCTGATCTGGGAGAGACCAATCCGCCGACTTTGACATGGCATGAGTTTTTGAAAAAAGTGGGCGTTCCTTTTGCTGACAATGAATATGACGGTACGGACGATGCAAGTTTGCAGAAGATTCATGACGAGCTGCTAAAGCTATGTCCCGAAGAGGATGATTTTTACGATATTACTCATAACGGCAAGCTTGTGATGTCAAAGAGCGATGTTTTTGCCGTGATAAAAAAGTTTTCTAAATTCCCGATGGGAGTTCGCCTGATTCAAACGGCCTCGGAGGAAATTGAAGAAAGAGCGAAAAACATACTTAGAAACAAGGATATCTTTAATGATGAGTCCGAAAGCACGGCAGGCTCCGATGCCGCGGAGGATAATCGCATTGAGAATGATTTTGGCGGTGCGCTCAGCTTTATAAGGCGTTATGGTTTCATTAACGTCAAGCGTGTTGCGCAGAGAATCCTCGGAAGCGAGTATATCACCGCTGCTGAGTGGCTTTTTACCAAGATGGAGCTTACAGGTATATGTGACAGAAACGTTCGGTATGTTATGATAGACGAAGTGCAGGATTACACAGCAGCGCAGCTAATGGTGTTTGGTAAATATTTTCCTAATGCTCGTTTTATGCTGCTTGGCGATGAGTTCCAGGCAATTCGGGGTGGCACAGTTTCTTTTGCACAGATAAAAGAGATGGCAGAGGCAGCAGGAAAAGAATTTGCGCTTCTTCCGTTAATGACAAGTTACAGAAGCTCACTCGAGATAACTAAAATGTTTGCTTCTCTCCTTCCGAATGAAAAGAAAATGCTGGTTTCATCGGTAAGACGATCGGGAGAAGAGATTATTGTAAAGAGCTGTGATTCGGATAAAAAATACTATGAGGAACTTAAGGCACTGATAAAAGAGTTCGGCAAAAAAGACGGTCTGACTGCGGTTATATGCAGAAACAGTTACAGTCTTGAAAAGATTGCGGAAGCGCTTGGGGATAACGCACCGCAGCTTATTTCCGAAAATGACAGTTTGCCAAAGAGCGGTGCATTTCTTATTGAGTTATCGCTAGCGAAGGGGCTTGAGTTTGACAATGTAATCCTTGCTGACGCCGATGCAAAAGCCTATCCTTCGGACGAACTCGGAAAGCATTGCCTGTACACAGCCATATCCAGAGCTACGCAGCGTCTTGCTGTTTTGGCCAATGGCCCGTTGGGGACGGGATTGGCGGACCGCTGATATGTAATGACCTCCTGTCAAGCAAAAAATGATAGGGATCACCACAAACTTATTTAATTGTTGCTGAAGGCACCTTGAAAGAGCCTCGGAGTATCAGTTCCCGGCATTGGCCACTCTGATATACGTGGATTGGTTACCGACAGGTCAATGGTCCGCCGTGAGCTCTACCTTCTAACAGCGTGGATCACAGATTTCTCTGTGCCGACATAGTGGTCTCGTAGATAGCTCGAACCTTGAAATGGCCGAAGCCCTTTCAAGATGTCTTCAGTTGTTACTTGTTATGGCCAGATGTAAATGGCATAAGCCATCTTACATCTGCTTGATTACGAACTATAACAGCGGGGTGAAGATGTCAAGGCTGCGAAGCACCGCCCTTGGCGGCTCGGCCTTGATATCGGAAACGCGATGTTATAACTGATTATGCTATATTATCGGTCATCATACCCCACATAAAGCATGCAAGTTCTCTTGCTACTGCTGTTTTAGCTACATTGTGTTTCTTGCTCTTACCAAGAACCATTTTGTAGAACTTTCTTCTGAGCCTTTCATTAGCTTTATCAGCATATGCGATGACTTTAGGTGTGTTACCAGTCTGGCGCGCTTTAAGTACTTTTGATTTATAACCTATTTGGCCTCTGCTGTATGACTGTGATGATTCAATAAGTAGTTGCCTTACATGACGATTACCAGCTTTTGTGATACCAAGCCTTGCCTTGTCATCTCCGCTGGAATCTTCTCCAGGCACAAGCCCAAGATATGCAGAAAACTGATTGGCGGAAGCAAAACGTTTAAAATCACCGACTTCAACTAGTACAGATAACGCTGTATGAGTTTGAACTCCGATGAAACAACAGAGCTTTTTAACTGATTCTCTGTATTCATCTTTGGAAGCAAGTTCCTCTATTCGTTTATCTAAACGCTCAAGCTTATCACTTAGAGTTGTATAGGTCAGCAGATATTCATCGAGAATCTCTTTATACAGAGACTCAAGCTTCAATGATTTTAGCCAGTTCACATGTGCTGCTGTCCAGTGGTTTTTTCCTTCATATCGATAATCGTGGCGAAGACAAAAAGAAAGAATCTGTTGCTTCACTTTCTTAAGCGCTAGCTTATGATCATCCCGCATTCGAAGAAATTCTTTTGTTTCTTCATCAGAAGCAGATGGAACATAAACAGGACTGTAGTTGTGCTGAGCAAGACACTTTCCAATCAGTTCAGCATCACGTTTATCGGTTTTTATTCTTTTACCACTACGTGGTTCTAACATGGTGGTAGGTGCAAGTATCACACAGTTAACGTTACGATCAGTTAACTGATGATATAAAGTGTAGCCGAGACAACCGGCTTCATAACCGCATATAAAGTTTGTATCATTTCCGTAGATAGTTCTAAGGAATTCAAGATATTTAAGGACTTCCTTGTAATCAGCGGGTGTGCGCCTTGTGTGAGATGACTTCTCTGTTTCGATTAAATAATCACAAAGAGTAAAACTTTCCTTGTGTACATCCATTCCTACGTAAACTGTGGTATTATTCATTTAGTGACCTCCCTTTGTATGCGGTAATCCCTGTTACCATTGACTCAACATCTTTAGTATACAGGAAAATCCACGTTGCTACATAGTGGAGGTCATTACATATTGTCTAAA
>NZ_FPCC01000030.1 GCF_900116875.1 Butyrivibrio sp. INlla21 | reverse complement strand
AGCATCAGAAAAGCTTCCGGTCTCAAGATAACTCTGCACACCTCCTGCCAGTTCAAAGAAAGTATACATTCCCATGGATGTTGCCCTTAAAAAAAATGATAAAAACAGGAAAATGTCGATTTCCATGAGTAACACGAAATGAGACATTTTCCTGTTTTTGAATTATAAGCAAATCGCTATGCGGCGAAAACAAGCATCTAAGTAAAAATACTGTGAATCCGGGGAAAGCCTGTTGCTTACTTCCTGATTCCCGCGGCCTTAAGCAGCTCTTTTGTGTACTCTGCCTGAGGATTACGATACACGTCCTTCGTTTCGCCGTATTCTATCACTTTTCCATTCTTCATGATCATCACACAGTCGCTTATCTGGTACACTACGCGAAGGTCATGCGAGATAAATATGATGGAAATGCCAAGTCTCTTGTGAAGCGAACGAAGAAGCTCCATGATCTGCGCCTGTATCGTAACGTCCAAAGCCGAAACCGGCTCGTCAGCGATAAGGAGCTTTGGCTCTCTCATAAGGGCGATTCCGATGCATACTCTCTGCCTCTGTCCGCCCGATAACTGCGAAGGATATCTTTCAAGCATCTCAAGCGGAAGCTCGATCTCCTTCATGATCTCTTTTACCTTGGCAAGGCGCTCTTCCTTTGTCCACTTTCTGGTCTTATCGACTTTAAGAGGCTCCTCCAAAAGCCAGCCCACCTTCTTCGCCGGATTAAGAGAATTGTACGGATCCTGAAAAACCATCTGCGGGCCTTCATATTTCTGCCACAGCTCTCCCGTGTAGTCCTTGTTTATGCCGACAATGGCGCGCGCAAGCGTCGACTTACCGCAGCCCGATTCTCCCGCGATGGCAAGAACCGTACCTTCTCCCATCTCAAAAGAGACATCGTGAAGGATCTGCACCTTTTTATTGCCCGAAAAGAGCTTTCTTTTTCTGTTTTTATAAAAGACGCATAGGTCTTTTGCTCTCAGTACTGCTTCACTCATATACTTTCCCTGCGTTTTTGCCTAAAATAATACTCTGAAAACGGTCTCACTCCCCGATATCGATCTTGGGGATCGCCGCAATAAGCTTCTTTGTATAGGTATTCGTCGGATTTGAAAAGACTCTAGATGTCTTGCCGCTCTCTACGATATTGCCCTTCTGCATGACTATAACCCTCTCGCACAGCTGGCTTACAAGGCTAAGATCATGTGATATGAATATGATCGAGGTTCCCCTCTCTTTGTTGATCTTTTTAAGAAGCTCGACAATCTGCGCCTGAACTGTGACATCAAGCGCCGTTGTGGGCTCGTCCGCAATAAGGATCTTGGGATTACCTATCATCGCCGCCGCGATCATGACTCTCTGTCTCATACCGCCGGAAAGCTCATGCGGATGCATGTAGTAGATGTTCTCGGCGTCATTAAGTCCAACCGCCTTAAGCATCTCTATCGCTCTTTTCTTACGCTCCTTTTTATCGATATCGGGATGATGGATAAAAAGAGATTCCTCAACCTGCCAGCCGATTCTTTTAACCGGATTAAGGCTCGTCATGGGCTCCTGGAAGATCATCGAGATCTCATCGCCCTGATATGAACGGAGCGTCGCTCTGTCGCAGGTAAGAAGATCATCGCCGTTAAACATGATCCTTCCTGTCTTTTTAAGCGCATGTCTGTTTAAAAGCCCCGCAATGGCAAGAGCACTCATACTCTTTCCGGAACCGGACTCACCGACAATACCGACGATCTCGCCCTCTTCAAGCATAAGGTCAAAATCCTCAACGACCGTCTCAGGCTCGTCGTGATCGTGGAATTCAATATGAAGATCAGTTACATCAAGTATTATTCCCATCTTCTGAGCCCCTCTCCCAAGAATGAAAAACCAAGCACCATAAGCACAATAACAACACCGGGACACAGACAATAGCTCGGCGTTGTAAACATGTACTGCTGTGCATCCGACAGCATCTTTCCAAGGCTTGCGTAAGGAGGCTGCGAACCTACTCCTAAGTAGCTAAGTCCCGCTTCCGCAAGCACTGCATTGTTAAAACCTATAAGTATTGAAGAAGCCATAACTCCCTTGATATTGGGAAGTATGTGCACAAATATCATCCTGACATCGGATACGCCCTGAAGCTTGGCGCTCGCAACATAATCCATGTTCCTGCACCTAAGCACTTCGCCCCTTACGATCCTGGCAAAGCTTGGGATAAACGCTATTCCAAGTGACATAAGAAGCTGAACCCATCCCGTTCCGAAAACACTGACGATTACAAGTGCAAGAAGAATGCTGGGAAATGCAAAAAGAGCATCGATAACTCTCATGATAACTTCATCAAACACGCCGCCGAAATACCCTGTAAGCGCGCCGATCGCAGTACCGAGCACCGCACCGATCGTAACTGTTCCGATTGCTATAAGGAGCGTCACCCTGCTTCCGTACATAACCCTGCTGAACACGTCACGTCCCATATTATCGGTACCCATGATATGTTTAAAAGAGATTCCCTGAAGCTTTTCGGACGCACTCATCTTGGTCGGTTCATAAGGCATCCAAAACAGACCGACAATTATCATCAAAAGGATAATTCCGGTTATTATAAGCCCAAACAGCATATATGGGTCTTTTTTTATCTTTTTAAAATTCCTGTTTAAGTTCTTCATTCTTCAATGCCTATTCTCGGATCGATTATTCTGTAAATGATATCAACCAAAAGATTGGTCACGATAACCACGATCGCAATGCCCATGATTATCGCTTCCACAACCGGGTAGTCTCTGTTGCTGATACTTGTTAGAAGTATCCTGCTTATACCGGGTATGCTGAAAACCTGCTCAATTACAATGCTTCCCGCGATCATGTCCGCAAGCACCATTCCAAGGAAGGTGATGACCGGAATGAGCGCGTTCTTTAAAACGTGCCTGTACAACACACCGTTAGTATTGTTGCCTCTGCTGTAGGCGGTTCTCGTATAATCTTTTGCCGCCTCATCTATAACGCTGCCCCTTAGCATCTTAACCGTCATTGCTATCTTGGGAAGCGCAACCGCAACGGCAGGAAAGATCAGATACCTGATAAATCCGCCGAAATCATCCTTATATGAGATAAATCCCCCGGGAGTAAAGAATCTGAGCACCATTCCAAACACAAAGCTTATAAGGATTCCCGAAAAGAAAGGCGGAATTGCCATAACTATCTGGTTGAACACCGTGATAACTCTGTCGAGAATACCACCCTCATGCTTGGCGGTAATAATACCGAAGGGAATTGAGATCAAGATTGTAAGCAAAAAAGACATTACGGCCATCGTGAGCGTGATCGGGATCTTGCCAAGGATCATGCCGGATACGGGGACACTGTAGTTGTAGCTCGTGCCCATATCACCGTGAAGAAAAGCCGTAAACCATCTGAAATATCTGATAAAAAAGGGATCGTTTAGTCCCATTCTCTCCCTTGTCTGAGCAATAAGCTCGGGAGAAGCCTCCGTTCCGAGCATCCTAAGTGCCGGATCTCCCGGAATAATACTAAAAGCGAGGAATACGCATAGAGAAACCACCACTAAAGTAATTATCATGGAAATAATTTTTTTAATGATATATTTCATACGCGTATTCCCCGCATTCTTTTGTCTTCTTACGGATCGGACATTTATTCGGATCCGTTGTATGTCGTATTTACTGTGAAGGTCTGATCTTAGCTATATCCTGTACATAAAGGGGATAGAAAACATATCCCGTAAACTTCTTGTTGAGCGCCACAAACTCAGGAAGGTCCTGAATATATACGTTTGCAGCTTCTTTTGCAAGGATTTCCTCGCATTCCTTGTAGTACTTGGTCTTCTCGGCATCATCCGATGTGGCTTGTGCATTGGCATAAGCCTTATCAAATGCTTCGCTGCTGAAATTGAACATGTTCTTACTTGCATTTGTCTCATATCTAGCAAGAAGAGCCGCAGCGGAAAGTGTTGATGCGTCAAAACCAACAACCGTTGACTCGTACTTTCTGTCATTGTAAACATCAGAGAGCCATGAGTTCCACTCAATCTCCTGGATATTGGCTGTTACACCGATCGCCTTGAGCTCCTCGGAGATAACCTGAGCAGTATCAACGTGCTGCTTGTAGTTTGAAGGAACTGTTATCGTAAACTCAAATCCGTTAGGATATCCTGCTTCTGTCAAAAGAGCTTTCGCCTTCTCCACATCCTGATTATAAACATCGTTAAGCTCAGGCATGAAGTACTTACCGAATGAAGGATACATAGCACTTCCGATCTCAACGCCCGCTCCGTCGGAAACAAAGTCCATTATCTCCTTGGGATCGATCGCATAGCAAAGTGCCTGACGAACTCTCACATCATCAAAAGGCTTAACCTTATTGTTGAGGTAAAGAGCCTGTACAAGGTTCATTGTTCCCTCGTAGATCTCAAATTTATCGGAGAGCTGAGCTACCTGTGAGCTGGGAATTCTTGCGAACATATCGATAGATCCGCCCTCAAGATCCATAACAACCGCATCTGCATTGGATTCGATCTTGAAAACCACGTCCTTGATATATGCCTTGTCTCCCCAGTAATCATCAAATGCCGTTACTGTAAAGTTCTCCTGTGGTGCGCTTGATACATACTTGTAAGGGCCCGTTCCGATGATCTTGTTCTCGGGATGCTCGTTGGATGCCGGAATAATAGCAACCGTAAGCTGAGTAAGGAACTCGGAATTAGCTTCCTTAAGTACTATCTCTACGTGACTGTCATCAAGTATATTCACACTGTCTATATTGGAAAAAGAAGAAACAAGCGGCTCACTTCCGTCAGCGCCTGCGTTACGGTCGATAGAATATTTAATATCCTCTACTGTAACAGCCGAGCCGTCGTGGAACTTGATTCCGTCTCTGAGTGTGAAAGTATATACCTTATTATCTTCCGATATTGTGTACTCACTGGCTACAGCAGGGTTAAGATTACCGTTCTCATCGGGTTTAACAAGTCCTTCGAATATGTTAAACAAAACCTCTTTGGTTCCTGCCCCCGTCGCATAATGAGGGTCAAAACTATCCAAATCCTGAGGTATACCAACGATAAGCTTAGAAAGATCATCCGCATTTCCGGCCTGATTATCTGCCTGCGCAGCTTCACTTTCCGGTTTCTTGGAATCTCCTGTCTTGTCACTTGAGCAGCCGCTCAATGCAACAGTCAGCGTTGTCAACACAACCATCAGAAGACGGCAGCCTACCTTTCTGCCAATACTTCTTTTAATCATGTTAAAAATCTTCCTCCTTATTGAATTATAGGCATTGGCAATGCCATTACTGATAAAATATAAAGCCTTGACAAGTCTCTGTCAAGGCTTCCAAGTCATTCTTTCTTAAGTAGCGGAGTGTTCTTATCTGTTGTATCTGTGATAGTTCCGTCAGCCTCTTTTCGAAGAACAGATTTAAGTTCGTCCATAAAGGTATTAACATCCTTAAATTCTCTGTATACGGAAGCAAATCTTACATATGCGACCGGATCTAAGTTCTTCATCTTGTCCATTACTATCTCACCGATAGCACGGCTGGGAATTTCCTTCTGCTCCATATTGAAAACTTCGGTCTCAACCGAATCAACAAGCTTAGTGATCTGCTCGGCACTTACAGGTCTCTTGTGGCAAGCTCTGAAAACACCGGCTTCAATCTTGGCTCTGTCGTACGGCTCACGCACATCGCCTTTTTTTATAACTATGAGCGGAATCGTCTCAACCTTCTCATAAGTGGTAAATCTCTTGCCGCAGGAATCGCATACACGTCTTCTTCTAATGGACGTATTCTCATCCGCAGGTCTTGAATCGATTACTCTTGTATCATCTTTTCCGCAGAATGGGCATTTCATACCAAATCCTCCATCTCAACAAAATGACATTTGATAAGTATTTATTATCGGCAGATTTCATCCACAACATCTTGCCGAAAATACACGCATTTCTACCAGTTATTGTATCATTATTTTGCGATTTTTTCCACATAATAAAAATTCCCTCCACATTTGTGGAGGGAATACTAATCTGATTATTTTCTTTGTAAGAAATCAGGAATCTTGAGAGACTTGGGCTCTACTGTGCTCTTGATCTCACTGGGACGGCTGATTCCAAGTGTAGGTCTGGGACCTGCCGCAGCTGCTGCAGAAGCATCAGCTGATGAAACACCGATAGGTGTGATCGTAGGCTGAATAGGTGTTACAGGTGTAACGGGAGCCACGGGTGTATGTGCTGCAACAGCCTGAGGCTGAGGAGCTATCGTAGCTGAAACAGGTGAAGCTGTAGCTGCCACAACGGGCTTCACAGGTGTGTTGATCTGCTTGTCGTCAATACCTGTAGCAATAACAGTAATCGTGCATGATTCCTGCTGATTCTCATCATACATTGCACCGAAGATGATGTTAACATCATTTCCCGCAAGCTGGCGAACATACTCGGAAGCATCTGAAGCATCCTGAAGAGTGATGTCACCGGAAATATTGATAATAACGCTTGAAGCGCCATTGATCTTAGTCTCAAGAAGAGGAGACTCAACGGCCATCTTAACAGCCTCTGATGCCTTCTCATCGCCCTTACCTGTACCGATACCGATATGAGCAATGCCCTTGTCCTTCATAACCGTCTGAACATCGGCAAAGTCAAGATTGATAACTGCGGGTACATTGATAAGGTCTGTGATTCCCTGAACTGCCTGCTGAAGAACCTCATCGGCCTTCTTAAGAGCATCGGGCATCGTTGTTCGTCTGTCGACTATCTGAAGAAGCTTATCATTAGGGATAACAATAAGCGTATCTACGTTGGACTTGATGTTCTGTATGCCGAGCATAGCATTCTGCATACGAACACGAGCTTCGAAACTGAAAGGCTTGGTTACAACACCTACAGTCAGGATACCCATATCCTTCGCAAGCTTAGCTACAACGGGAGCAGCTCCTGTACCGGTTCCGCCACCCATACCACAGGTAACGAATACCATATCTGCACCCTTGAGAGCAGCCGAGATCTCCTCGGAACTCTCCTCAGCAGCCTTCTGACCGATCTCAGGCTTAGCACCTGCGCCAAGTCCCTTGGTCAGCTTCTCGCCGATCTGTAAAAGCTTGGGTGCCTTACAGAGCTGGAGAGCCTGCTTATCTGTATTGATACCGATGAATTCAACACCGGTTATATTCTCATCTACCATTCTATTAACAGCGTTATTACCTGCACCACCGACCCCGACAACGATGATCTTGCAAGCAGATTCCGCATCATTTGACTTTATCTCGAGCAAAACAACTCCTCCTTCACGACCTTTAAACTCCTGTTATCAATGATACGATTTTTAAAACAAATTATCAACCCGTTTTTTTGTTCGATAATTAATTCAAAAAATACGAAATATCATTCTTTTTTTGGGATAAATGAGGTGTTTTTGGTATCTTCATTAAAATCTTTCATCTCCAAAAGTCCCGTTTTTCCGTCAAGTTGATCGGTACGAAAAATTTTTTTAAGTTCTATGATCTTGGCGTCAATAAAATCCTTTGTTCCTATGCTGACCTCTATGCCACCGAAATACAGATAAACGTTGTATTCGCTGTCAAAAAATATTTTGTCGGCGTTAAGTTCGTATTTGGAAAGAAGCTGTGTGATATCAAGGATCTCATCAAAGACCTCATCGTTTTCCACCGGAAGCTTCTCGTGAATTATTACACTGTTAAACGATAGCCCCATAACCTGAGGGACTTCGTCGGATGGTTCAAAAGAACTTTCAACAACAATTCCGTCTCTGTCAAAATACATGTAATGACCGAGATAAGAAATATATCCCGCTATCGCTTTTTCATAGACATTGATCTTAACCGTATCCGGGGAGACTATGTCTACATCCATCTTTTCTATAAACGGGATATCACCGATGCTCTTATTTCGGTACTTCAAAGAAAGAAACATCGAGTTCTTACACAGTCTGTCAGTCATTACCATGTCTATTATCTCTTCATCCGTATAATGCTTATTACCGGAAACATAAACATTGGTAATTGTATAGGTGTCGGAAATGTATTTAATAACACCGAGTATTATCAAAAGAACAGCAAGAATGATAAGCGCAATAATATAAAGACTCCTGTTATTTCTGATGGAGTCTTTAATATGCCACCTGTTATTAAACTCGGATCGTCTTACGGAAGACGACCTTTTTCTACGTCTTCTTGCCATTTTTATCTTCCTATATTTCTTGCAACATTAAGCGCCAGACCAATTTCCGCCAGCTGAATAATAACCGCCGATCCTCCGTAACTTATAAAGGGAAGAGTGATTCCCGTGTTGGGAATTGTATTGGTAACAACCGCTATATTAAGAATAACCTGAATGGAAATATGTCCCATAACCCCGATAACGAGAAGGGCTCCAAGCATATCAGGTGCATTGTTTGCAATAATCATAAGTCTCCAGATAAGAAGGAGAAACATAAGCATAACGGCTATTGCTCCGAATAATCCAAGCTCCTCGCAGATAACCGAGAAGATCATGTCATTCTGAGCTTCGGGGATAAATCCCATCTTCTGCATACTCTCGCCCAAGCCCTTTCCGAATATTCCTCCGGAACCGATCGCATAAAGAGCCTGCAGTGTCTGGAATCCCTTTCCGCTTGAATGAGCTTTGGGATCAAGCCAAGCAAGTACTCTTTCAAATCTGTAGTTCATTCCGCTTGAATGTTCCGAATTGGCTATAATAAGAACAACGACCGCAACAAGCGCAAATAACGACAATGCCGCGATAACATATCTTCTGTATCCGGGAGTTGAGATAAAGAGCATGACAACAGTAATTCCCATAATGATAATGGCAGAACTCAGGTTCTTGGTAATGCCGTACACCATAAGTGAATAAAGTGCCGGAAATGCAAGCGCTGTCATATATCCCTTGGGACTCATAAGATTTTTTCTAAGCTTGATGATCAGAACTGCGGAGAAGACTATAACCGCAAACTTCGCGACCTCTGCGGGCTGAACCGACATACCCATGATGTAGATCCAACGCTTAGCACCGTTGATCCTTTTTCCGAAAGGAATGACCAAAATCAGCAACACAGCCGCCGCTATATAAATCGGAAATGCAAATTTTGCTATAAATCTGTATGGAATATATGAAACGATCATCATTGCAGCAAGTCCGATGATTGTTGAAACCATCTGGTGTCTGAAATAGTAAGATGAGTCACCCAGATCAAGATTAGCCTCATAGGAACTTGTGGAATACACCATTACAAGTCCGAACGCCAAAAGAAACAGTATGATAAATATCAAACTGTAATCAATATAAGACTCTTCTCTTGGTTTTCTAAGTGCTCTGATCCTATTCAAAACATCCCCTCGCTACAAAAAATATTATAATTTGCAAACGTATTCTTTGAATTTTTTACCCCTGGTCTCATAATTCGGGAACATGTCCCAACTTGCGCATGCGGGAGAAAGAAGAACCGCATCGCCTTCATTTGCACTCTGAGTGCAGAACTCAAGTGCCTCTTCAAAAGTATCCTTAAATACAAAATCATTAAAGCCGTGCTTTTTGGCGCACTCTGCTATTTTCTCTTTGGTCTGACCGATAAGTACAAGGAGCTTAACTTTATCTCCGAAATTCTCGATCCATTCATCGTATTCACTGCCCTTGTCGTATCCGCCGCCGATAAGGATTGTAGGCTTACTCATAGCCTTTATTCCCTGAATTGCGGCATCGGGATTGGTTCCCTTGGAATCGTTGTAATAATCAACACCCCTCTTTGTGGCAACGAATTCAATTCTATGCTCAACAGCCTTGAAATTTCTGATAACTTCAAGAACAGTAGACATCGGAACGCCCATAGCAAGTGACATTGCAATCGCAGCCATTACATTTTCCACGTTGCAAAGTCCGACAAGATTCATATCGTGGATATTCATGACACTTACGGCATTTCCCGCTGTGCTCATGTAAATCTCGTCTCCGTCAAGGAAAAGACCGTCCGATAACTTTTCTTTTGTTGAAAAGAAAACCACCTTGGCGGGACATCTTTTCCCGAAATCTCTTGTATATTCATTGTCATAATTAAGAACGCAGGTATCGTCCTTAGTCTGATTGTTGGTGATGTTCTCCTTCATCGCAGCATAGCATTCCATTGTATGATGCCTGTTGAGATGATCGGGTGTAACGTTTAATATGGCAGATACATTCGCATGGAAATTATCAACCGCCTCAAGCTGGAAAGAGCTTATCTCTCCGACCGTAACGGATGAATCATCCATAAGAAGTGAGCTCTCCGCATAGGATACGCCGATATTTCCGACAACGTATACCTTTCCGAAATGAGCCTTCATGATATCGCCGACAAGTGTTGTAGTCGTAGTCTTTCCGTTTGTACCGGTAATAGCCACAACCTTGCCTTTTGCAAAATTATATGCAAGCTCTATCTCGCTCCAGATAGGAATATTCTTTTCTTTAATACGAAGTACGGTTGGTGAATCAAGAGGAACAGCAGGACTTGGAACAACCAAAACAAGCTTGTCAAGAACCGCATCGCTTATTTCGCCTACGATTATTTCTGTCTTATCTCTGTCCTCTTCGTGGAGCTTTAATCTGATGTCTTCTTCTGATAAAGACTTGTTTTCTTCAAGTACAACGGGTTTAGCACCCACTTTGTTTAAAAGGTTTACCGATCCGACACCTGATAATCCGGAGCCGATGACCAATACTTTCTTGTCAATAATATCGCTTGTTTTCATTTCTTTTACCTCAAATTACAGTCCAATATATGCAAGCAGGCACAAAAGAATTGTGACTGTTGTAAACACGTTAACGACCTTAGTCTCTGACCAGCCGCCCTTTTCAAAATGGTGATGAATGGGTGCCATTCTGAATATTCTTTTTCCGTTAGTAAGCTTAAAGTATGATACCTGAAGCATTACGGAAATAACCTCAAACATATAGATGAATCCAACAATCGCTATGAAGATCGGCATCTGAAGAACATATGCTATTCCCGTAACGAAGCCACCGATAGCCAGTGAGCCGGTATCGCCCATCATAACTTTTCCGGGATATACGTTATATACAAGGTAGCCCAAAAGAGCTCCCAGCATTACACAAGATAACACCTGTGCTCCGTCGCTTCCGTATG
Source organism: Butyrivibrio sp. INlla21 (assembly GCF_900116875.1). Classification (GTDB taxonomy): domain Bacteria; phylum Bacillota; class Clostridia; order Lachnospirales; family Lachnospiraceae; genus Butyrivibrio. Next base: position 22,850 of record NZ_FPCC01000030.1, on the reverse strand, counting down.
CTATTGCCGCAACTCCGAAAAATCCGGCAATTACAGCCGTAACCGATGCACACAAGCCGTCAACACCGTCCGTAAAGTTGGTTCCGTTTGCTGTTCCGATCGCGATAAAGAACATGATAGGGATATTCCAGAATCCGAAATCAAGCATGATATCCGTAAAAGGAACTCTCATTGCAAGCGAAAGGTCCGTACAACTCTCAATATAAAAAGCAAAAGCCATAGAAACAACGAACTGGCCGAGGAACTTCTGCCAAGCTCGCAGTCCCAAATTGTCTTTTTTAACTACTTTGATGAAATCATCAAGAAATCCCAAGAATCCAAATCCGAATGTAAGAATGAGAACGGGTATAACTTCCTTATGAGTGGGTGCGTAAAAAAGCCCTACTACCAAAAGCGGAAGGAGAAAGATAATTCCTCCCATTGTAGGTGTTCCTGTCTTTTTCTGATGGGATGCAAGTCCCTCTTTTCTCTCAGTCTGTCCTGCCTTGAGCTTTCTAAGTTCATTTATGATAGCAGGTCCTGTAATAACAGCTATCATAAATGACACGACCACAGGAATAAACGTTCTCAAAACATAGCTACTCACAATAAAACCTCACAAAATATATAAATCACTCACTACTCTTTCCTTCGGAAGCCTCCGCTGTAGGCGCTCCCGTGAAATCAGGCAAATCATCCCCGCCCATTTCATTTCCGTTTTCGGGGTTAACAAGATTACCTGTGTTCGGGTCAATATAATACCCTGTTGTCTCGTCTACGTCAAATGACTCCCAAATATTGGTGTCATCTTTTTTCTCTTCTTTCTTGTCTTTCTTCTGCTTTTCGGCATCTTCTTTCTTTTCGTCGGCTTTGCCTTCTTCAGAAGTTCCTTCCGCCTTTTCACCCTCGGAATTTTCACCATCGGGATTTCCGTCTTCGGCTGCAGCTCCGTCTTCCTGATTGGGCTGTGTCGGAGTTACCATATTGGCACGGATCTCATCAAGCTCAGCCTGCTCCTTATCACTGATCTCCTCTGTCATAGGATAATTAAGATAAGGAAGCGCCTCAGTAAGAACTCTCTTAACGATCCATGTTGCGTTCTTGGCATCGTCCTGCATAGGTACGTTAGGTCTGTCCACAACAACATAAATAGCAATATCGGGGTGATCCGCAGGTGCATAACCCATGAACGATACAACGTACTGTCTGTTTCCACGAGGAAGGGTCTGCGCCGTACCTGTCTTACCGCCTATCATATATCCGGCAGGTCTTGCAGTTTTACCTGTACCTTCTTCACCCGCCACAACTTTGTTGCAATACTGAATGATCTTTTCCGATGTACTCGGAGAAATAGTCTGCCTAAGCACTCTGGGCTCTATATTCTTAATAGTCGATCCGCTGCTTGAAACAATCTTTTTTACTACATGAGGTTCGTAATAATAACCACCATTAATAAGTGAAGAAAAAGCAGTGATCATCTCAATCATGTCACAGTTATAGTTCTGTCCGAAAGCATTGGTCGCAAGGTCTGTTGATGTCATATTACTTGCCGCAATTGTAAGCCCCTCTGTCCTGAACTCACCGGCAAGATCAATATTGGTCTTAAGGCCAAAGCCAAACTGTCTCTGGAACTTGGTGAAGTTTTCTTTTCCTATAGCCTGCGCTTCATGCATAAGCGCTACGTTACATGAAATCTCAATCGCACGTTCAACGGAAACATCGCCGTCACCGTATGTATTATGGCAGTGAATCTTCCAGTCGCCGATCTCCAATGAACCGTTGCAATTATAGTGCTCATTACCGGAAAGCGCTCCGATTTCGAGACCTGTAGCGGTTGTAAAAGGCTTTGAGACAGATCCCGGCTCATATGTGTCACTTATACAATAATTTTTCCAAAGTGCATTTAGCTGTCTGTACGTTTCCTCATCAGAAAAATCTGCGATCATCTCCTCTGTCATATAAACGCCGGAGTCAAAAACAGATTCGTTCTCCAGAACCAAAAGCTTTCCTTTTTCATCCACCATGGGCATTCCGATAAGTTTGGATGTATCTCTCGGATTGTTGAGGTCATAGTTGGGATAGCTTGCCATGGCAAGGATATCTCCTGTATGAATGTCCATCATGATACATCCGATATTATTGGCGCCGTTTCCCTGACGAGCCTTGTTGGCATGCTCATCGTTGTACTGCTTGACGTATTTCTCAACGATTGTCTGAAGATTACCGTCGATCGTAGTTACAATGCTGTCTCCGTCAGTAGCGGGGATGGTTGTTCTCTCCAAAGTGGAGTCTTCATCAAGATATCCGAACTCTCTTCCAAGAGTTCCGCTGAGCGTATCGTTGTAATACTCTTCAAGCCCGTAAGTTCCTATATTATCGCTCGTTGTAAATCCGATAACATCACACGCCATCGTTCCGTTGGGATACTTTCTTATATAATTATCCTCAAACCAGACGCCCTGGATATTCTCATCGTAAGTATCGCTTCCGGGAGTCATAAGATCCTGGAAAGGCGCAACCTGGTCATACTCGATCTTCTTGGCCAAAGTATAGTACTGGGATGTCGGATGCTCGCTCAGATAATTTCTGATCTCGCCTCCGTCAAGCTTGAAGTATTTAACAAGGGCATTGACGGTCGGATCAACATACTTATCGCTTCTGAGAAGGAGCTTGGCATCAAGGATAACGTTATATACCTTCTCGCTGTAAGCAAGAATTGTTCCGTTAGAATCCTTGATCTCTCCTCTTCTGAAAGGAATAGTCGTCGAATCGTATTGCTGCTGTGAAAGCACCTGTTTCTCATACTCTTCGCCGTTATTCTTGGTTATCAGAATAAGTCTGACTCCTAATCCAACGAAAGCCAGTAGCACTATCACAAATAGCACTACCAGCTTTTTCTTCATTCCTATAGTAAATTTCTGTTTATTAACACGGGAATTCTGTTTCATTTTAAAAAGCGTTTCCTTATTACTTACTATCGGCCTGCGGTATCGGTGCAATCTGTCTTACATAATCGTTACCGCCGCCGTCGGAATATGTGACTATCTGACCGTCGGTCGCATATGTCATGCCATATTCCTGTATGGCTTTACGCTTAACTTCCTCAAGGTCCACGTTGCCATTAGCTCTATTATACGCTTCATCGTTGTCCTGTTTCAAATTATTTAATTGACTCTCGAGTGCTGCTATATTCTTGATGCTATTGGTCACATGAGACTGAAGCGAAATATACCAAGCAAGAGTACCGACCATAAGAACCATGGCAAGTGACAAGAATATAAGATATCCAAGGCTCATGTGATGGCGTCTCTTATGCTGATGTAAAGGATCGTGGACATGAACTCTTCTGCGCTCGTATGCAGGTGCGTTATTAAATTGTCTTGCTGCGTTACCGCGTACGTACTGTGCCATGTTCTCTCTCCTTTCCATATATGATGTCATGCCTTTTAATACGTATTTATCTTAGTTACCGTGATCACTGTGCTTTCTCGAATACTCTTAACTTCGCACTCTGTGATCTTTTATTTTCCGAAAGCTCTTTTTCACTCGGAAGAATGGGCTTTCTTGTGATTACTTTTCCTTTTGAAACATTTCCGCATACACAGACCGGAAATTCCGGCGGACACGTGCATGGATTCTCGTTCTTTTTAAAATTGGTCTTGGTTATGCGATCCTCCAACGAATGGAAAGTGATAACACACAACCTTCCGCCCGGATTAAGGAAATCTATGAATCCGTCGAGCGAATCCCTGAGAACATCAAGTTCTCTGTTAAGTGCGATCCTGAGCGCCTGATACGTTCTCTTGGAAGGATGGCCTCCCTTTTCTCTCATCTTGGCGGGGATTGCCGCTTTGATGATATCGTTAAGCTGAAAAGTTGTTTCTATGGGAGCCTTCTGTCTTGCCAGGCATATATGCTTGGCTATATTCTTGGCGAATTTATCTTCGCCGTAATCCCTTATAATATGAAAGATCTCAGTCTCCGAATACTCGTTGACTATATTGCCGGCAGTAAGTGTCTGCCTCCTGTCCATCCTCATGTCGAGCGGAACATCTTCTTTATAAGTAAATCCTCTGTCAGCGTTATCAAGCTGATAAGATGAAACTCCAAGGTCAAGTATTATGCCGTCAACGCCTGTAACTCCAAGCTCTTTAAGTCTGTTTACTGCATTCTCGTAATTATCTCTTATGATGGTTACTTTATCTCCAAACTCGGACAATCTCTCGCTTGCCGCCTTTATCGCATCGGCGTCCTGATCCGTACCGTACAGATGTCCATTGTCCGACAATCTGCTAGCTATGTGGTAGGAATGTCCTCCGCCGCCAAGCGTTCCGTCGAGATATACCCCGTCGGGCTTAATATTCAGATTTTCCAGCGATTCCTCAAGAAGCACCGAATAGTGTTTGAATTCCATCTATATATCCTTACGATCTGCCATTTACACAGCTTAGATGCTCAAGCCGTACTCGCTCATCTTAGCCGCTATTCCATTTATATCTTCAAAAGAGCTTGCTTTCTCCCACTCAGCCTTACTCCAGATCTCGGCTCTGTTTCCGACTCCGGCGATAACAGCCTCTTTCTCGATACCTGCGTGCTGTAACAGATTGGCGGGAATAAGTATTCTTCCCTGTTTATCCGTCTCAGCGTCAATGGCTCCGGCGATAAAGAAACGTCCCAACATACGAGCCTCAGGCTTGTCCATGGGCAGTGATTGAAGCTTTTCTTCGAACTTGTCCCAACCTTCCTGAGCGAACACAAAAAGGCAACCGTCAAATCCCTTGGTAACCACAAATTGCTCACCAAGGAGTTCACGGAACTTAGCAGGAATTATGAGTCTTCCCTTGGCGTCAATGGAATGACTGTATTCGCCTCTGAATGCTGTTCCCAATTCTTTTCTACCACTTTCAACCACTTTTTAACACTTTTTACCACTTAACCCCATTATAGACTATAAATTTTTATTTAACAACCTTTAATTTGAAAAAATTTCGTAAATTCAAGTAGGTCTTTCCGAAAATAAAAAAGAGCCGGCCTCTTAAAGAGGTCGACTCTTTTTAGATCATCTCTATTCTGTTAATCGTTCTTTTCTACATCATCTTCAACCGAAGCTTCGATTTCATCAACTTTTTCTGCTGAAGCTTTAGGTTTAATGAACTTTCCTCGCACAAGGATCTCACATACAACCGCAAACGCAACACATACAATAGCGAGCGCCATAGATACGGGAATATGTGTGCCTGCAATATACAAGCGGTCTGTTCTCACGAATTCAATCCATGCTCTTCCGAGGCCATAGCCTCCAAGATACAAAAGAGTCATCTCACCGTCAAACTTCTTACGCTTAATATATAGAAGCAATATTATAAGAAGAGCTACATTCCAAAGTGATTCATAAAGGAATGTGGGACTGACCTGAACATAGTTGGTCGCAGTGCTCATATGCTCTCTCATAAGCTCCGAAACATCACTTGCTCTTACCATTTCAAGGGGAAGTCTCATTGCAAAAGGTCCGTTGGTATATTCTCCAAACACCTCTCTGTTGGTGAAATTGCCCCATCTTCCGATAGCCTGTCCAAGCACAAGTCCCGGCATGATCGTATCCGTATAGCGAAGGAAGGATTTCTTTTTAATCCTCGAATAAATAAATACCGTAAGGAATCCCGCTATTACTCCGCCGTAGATCGCAAGTCCGCCGTTTCTTATATAAAGAACGCTTATCGGATCGTTCTTGTAAGAATCCCACGCAAACAGTACGTAATAGATTCTTGCTCCTATTATTGAAAAGACAATAAGATAGATCGCAAGATCCCAGTATTCATCGGGATTCTGATCGGTCTTTTTTGCAAGCTTTGCTATAAGAAGAAGCGCGAATAAAAATCCGCATCCGATTATGACTCCGTATAAAGCTATCTCAAATCCGAATACGCTAAAGCTCTTTGGCACATTGCGAAGATAAATGTTGAGATTGGGAAACGCAATGTCCATTTTTTCCATCATGTCCGGCATATCAGTCTCTCCCTTTTACATCAGTCTTTATCAAACGTTGAATCTAAAGAGGATAACGTCGCCGTCCTGAACAACGTACTCCTTACCTTCCATACGAACAAGGCCCTTTTCCTTGGCAGCTGCGATTGAACCCTCGCGAAGAAGATCCTGATAGTTGATAACTTCCGCCTTGATAAAGCCTCTCTCAAAGTCAGTATGGATCTTACCTGCAGCCTGAGGAGCCTTGGTTCCGATCTTGATGGTCCAAGCTCTTGTCTCATCCTCACCTGATGTAAGGAAGCTCATAAGTCCGAGTGTCTTGTAGCTTGCAGCGATGAGCTTATCAAGTCCTGATTCGGAAAGTCCCATGCTCTCAAGGAACTCAGCCTTCTCATCCTCATCAAGCTCAGAGATCTCGGCTTCGATCTGAGCGCTGATAACAAATACTTCGCTTCCTGATTTTGAAGCGAGCTCTCTAACTGCCTTAACATAAGGATTGGAGGCTCCGTCGTCAGCAAGGTCCTCATCCTTAACGTTGGCAGCGTAAATAACAGGCTTCCATGTAAGAAGATCGAGTGTGTTAATAAACGCCTTCTCCTCTACATCATCCACTTCAAGTGCACTTGCCATCTTGTCGGCTTCAAGAACCGCTTTTATCTTATTTAAAGTCTCAAGCTCTTTTGCCGCAGCCTTATCCATTCTAGCTGTCTTGGAAACCTTGGCGATTCTTCTCTCAAGAACCTCAAGATCCGCAAAAATAAGCTCTAAGTTAATTGTCTCTATATCACGAGCGGGATCTACACTTCCGTCTACGTGTACAACGTTGGGATCCTCAAAACATCTTACAACATGCACGATAGCATCAGTCTCACGAATGTTGGCAAGGAACTGGTTTCCTAGTCCTTCGCCCTTGGATGCGCCCTTTACAAGTCCCGCAATATCAACGAACTCGATCGTAGCGGGAGTTACCTTCTTGGAATGGTAAAGGTCTCCGAGCTGCTTAAGTCTGTTATCCGGAACGGCAACAACGCCCACATTGGGATCAATGGTTGCGAAAGGATAGTTCGCAGCAAGCGCTCCTGCATTTGTAAGTGAATTGAAAAGTGTACTCTTTCCGACGTTCGGAAGTCCGACGATTCCTAATTTCATTTTATATAAATCTCCTTAAAAGTTATCGTTCTTTTTGCATAAAAAAGCCCCAAAACAGTGTAAACTAATCGGGGCTAAAAAGCAAATACGATTTCTGCAATAGTAATAGTAGCAATTACAAATATTTTTTTAATCCTTCCGGATCCTTGAAAACGTTCTCCAATACATTGGTCAAAACAGTTGTATAGCTCTTTCCAAATTCTTTCGCGATTTTGACTGTACCATTTGAACTAAAATTTTATGCCTTTTCTTCAGACTCTATGTCCTAGATCGTGATTCAATCTTTGTGAAAATCAACGGTGCAAAATAGAACAGGCAAAAATACATGATCAAGTTCTGTACAAATGCCGAAAGCCACGAAACAGGCAATGGTGAGGAAACAACGGAAGCCATTATTGCTGCCACAAAATAGAGGGCAATCCCAATCACTGCCCTTATGATTCTGCGTGTCACACTTAGATTGTCTGTGGTGAAGACAACATACTTTTCTTCCAGAATCCAGGCTGTAAGAAATCCTATAGTCAATCCTGCTTTGCTTGCAAAGGAAGATATAGATCGCATAGGGTCATATAGTATGTCACCTGCGGCATTATAATCAACAGGGTAATCTTTCAGGCACACAAATATCATAGCAACAGCTGTTACCGCAACTGTTATACAGTAGAAAAGCAGGCGTTTCTTCTCAGAGCCCTCTACCCTTTTCTGGACAAAGCCTGCCAAAGCAATTCCAATCACAGCCACAAGCATACCCACCAGTACATCCTGCGGTGTGTGAACCCCAAGATAATTTCTGGAAAAGGCAACCAGAAGAACCAGACAGATGCATATAATGGAGATCACTTTCTTTTTACGATACACATATGCGACGGAGCCAAAGGCCGAAGCACTTCCCTGGGTGTGACTACTTGGGAAAGAATAATCTCCTGCGCCTTCAATCGCTTCAGCTGTAGGTTTAATAAGTTCCGAACGAATCCAGGGTCTGTAGACGCAGAACACATTCTTCAGAAAAACGTTCACCAAGGAACCCATAGAAAGGGAAAGCCAGATAAATTCTCCCTTTTTCTTATCAACACAAAAGAAAATAAGCATCGGAATGAAAACGAGAAGAATTCCTCCTGCGGTATCTGTGATAAGCTGTATTAAATAATTAAACCACTCAGGAGCGCTCTCCCTAAGTTCCTGTAAATAAAGTAAATAATTAATGTCCAACCACATTACTCCTCTCAACAATTCATTTAACACCTTTATTTCCCTATTATATGCTTCGACTGTTTTAAACTATGCTGCATTATCCCATTTAAAAAGATAGTTCCTTATATGATATTCATGTCCACAACAACTTTAAAATACTAAAAGTTTTCTTCCATCTGATGCTGTTTATGTACTGATCTGGGCTTGCTTTAACTCATCAAAAATCAAATTACGCTCTAATGGTCTCCCGAAAATCGGGCACCATATCGGGCACCACGAGGGCACCATTTTTTTATGAAATATGTGAATCTATAACAAGTTTTATAGTAGATGAATTTTTTGTGAGTTCAGTATTCATGCGGCTTTATAGAGATTTATGACCTTTTATGGAGATTCATGAAAATAGGCTTCAAATAACAATGCCCAGCTTCATAATAATCTATCTCCTTTAAATCAAAACATTATCATAAAAAATAGCCCCAACAAGGCAAACTATATCTTACCATAGTTGGGGCTGATTTGTAAAAATATTATTGGACCGTAGGGAAGGGGATTGTGTCCCATTTCTTTAAAAACTTTTCCCATTCGGGCGTTTTTCTGATGAACTCCATATCCTCACTCTCTTTGTACTGCTTGAGCAAGGTGGCGATAACCATCTGAGACGCGCCCGGAGCTTCATTAAAGGTCATGTGCTCGTACAAACTTGATTTCGTATAATCTGTCATAGTATCAACGTTTTCAAATAACAAGTCCATGAGCTCAAGTGCCTTTTTAGCATCCTTCTTTTTGACCGCCAAGTTGAGCCTTCCGGCGTTCTTATGATACTCTCCCATCTCAAAAAGATCCGCAAGCGCGCTTTCTTTTTCTATTATCGCCTCTGCTTTCTCAAGGTTTCCGGTTTTGACAGCAACCCCATAAATCTCATAAAGCAATCCGCTTAAGGTCGGATAATTTGAATAAAGAACTTCTTCCAGCGTTTTATATGCTTCTTCATACTTGCCCGTTCCGGCATAAATTGTCGCAAGCTTTCTCTTTCTATCAGGATTCTGCTCCGAATAATACTTAAGACATCCTTCCGCTTCCTCATACTTTTCTCTGGTTATAAAGAATGAGTACAAGCCGTCCGCCGCCTGCATTTTAATCTTTTCATCATGGGTCTGCAAGAGATTTTCGAAAGAACTCTGAATCCATTCATCATACTTCTTCCTTTCCTTTCCGGTAAGGAGAAAAGACCTCGCGTTTAACAGCGTCGTAAGAGTAAGATTGAGGTTCTCTGCGTTAGGATACTCTCTTGCTATGTCCACGATTCTTTGGTAAACAACATCAGGTTTCTCCGTATTCAGTATTGCATAAATCCCGCCGATGATGTTTGCTTCCTCAATCTCAGTAAGATTCTCATTATATGAAAGAAGCTCATCAAGTGAAACGCCAAGTAATCTTGCTATAGGAGCTAAAAGAGCTATATCGGGCATAGATGCGCCGCTTTCCCACTTATTTACCGCGGGTGCGGTCACTCCGAGCCTGTTTGCCATTTCTTCCTGAGTCATGTTCTTTTCTTTTCTATATTTTCTTATAACTTCATTTATCTGCATAACTGTCTCCATTCTTTCCTTTTATATAACCGGTTATGACCCTCATTATATCTGTGCCGATAAAAAAGCGGTAGTGAACAGCTCTTAACATTAATTTAATTTTATTAACCTACGCTCATATTATAACACCGCCGTCTTTATGTCACAGTGATTTCCCAAAACATAAAAAAGTGCCGAAAGCTTACGCCTTCGGCACAATATCTTTTTCCTAATATTCTTTTATTATCCCTGAGTATATTTCTGAAGCTCAGTAATCTTGGCAATGATGCCGTCCATCGACTCTTTGAACTGATCGATAAGCTCAACGTTACGTGTACTTGCCTTGGCAGCCTCAGCAGAGCTTGCGCTTATCTCCTCACTGGTCGCAGACAATGTACTTGCACTGTCGACGATCTCGTTGTTGGAGCTGCTGAGTGATGAAATGTAATTACTGATATCGCCTATTGCGGTGCCAAGCTCAGCAAGCTTTTCCTGAATGAACTCGAATTTCTTGGAAGCGTTCTGAGTATATTCCGTCTCGCGATTAGCCGACTGTGAACTTGTGGTAGCGCAGTCCGCAACGGTATCGGCGTTGGCTGTAAGAACCTCGATGATACTTGTGATGTTCTCTGTCTGTTTCTTGGTCTGCTCGGCAAGATTTCTGATCTCATCGGCAACTACCGCAAAGCCCTTACCTACTTCGCCGGCTCTTGCAGCCTCGATACTTGCATTAAGAGCAAGGAGGTTGGTCTGTGAAGAAATTGAAAGGATAATGCTGGTAATTCCGCTAACATCATCGGTATTGGAACGAAGCTCGTCAGCAGCCTTCTGAAGATCATCTCCGGCCTTTCTGGCTTTTTCGGCTTCCTCAAACAAGGATTCCATAACACTCATACCTTCCTTAAGAGCTTCCGCAGCCTCTGCATTTATACCGTCAACTTTTTCGGCACTCTTCTTGGTATCATCAATGATATCCTGAATATCATGTGTCTGTACTGTCTGATTGGTGATCGCTTCAGCTGTATGCTGAGTTCCGTCCATGATATTGCTCATGGTCTCATCAAGAAGTGATGCGGACTCTCCGATTGTCTTAAGCGCATCGCTTATCGAAGCGGCGTCTTCAACTACGCTCTCCGCAACCTCAGTGATCTTACCTGTGATAGTCTTATTTTTATCCGAAACGGTAGTAACTTCATTAAGCGAATCGGTAAAGAATCTTGTAAGAAGGGTATGTCCTTTAACGATTGTTACCGTAGTAAGGATAGTTATTATCGTCTCGATCATGATAAGCTCGATATCTGCGGTAATATCTGCGGTAGAAGAGATTGTCAGGATTACACGAACCAAATTGGAAAGAGCAAATCCTATAACTCCGACCCTCACACTTAATTTATCAAGCGACATAAGGAACATGATAAGGAACGGGATCATGTATGGATATGTCGTTGCGGTGTTTCCACTGTTAAGCATCGCAAAGTAAACGACTGAATACGTGATTGCTACAAGTCTCATGTACTTCAGTCCGTTTTTGGCAATAAAATGATAAAGTGAATCCGCAATGAAAACCACAATAACAAGAACAAGCGGTAAAATTCCCATAATGGGAGGAAGTTCTGCAACCGCAAGCTGTGAGATTAGTCCGACTATAGAAAAAAATGTCGTAATTGCGTGAATGATAAAAAGAAGTTTACAAGTTCGCTTTAAGTGATTTTCCTGCATAAAAGAAGCCCTCCATAAAAAAATGTCCACACTAGAATTATATCACTCCGCAAACGCATTTTCGTATGTTTATAATACTTTTATAATTATACAAATCAGGTGTTTTACTATTAAAAATCACTCTCTGTTTACAACATATATTCCAAGACTCACAAGTGCAAGTGCAAGGACATACCAAATGCTGAGTTTATCCCATTCAGCAAGGAAAAACGCGGACAAAAGAGCCCCGAAGATCGGATTGGAAAATCCATATATCGTGACCGATGATACCGGGTTGTACTTAAGAAGAATCCCCCATAAAGAATATGCAACCGAGGATATCAGCGCCATGTAGATAATGAGAATAATTCCCATAGGATTTGTAAGATGTATACGGCCGCCTGCCATAAGTCCTATCATGACCATAGCAAGACCGCCTATCACGAACTGATAACCGCTAAGCGTTACAGGGTTTTCTTTTGCCGAAAACTCTTTTATCATGACCGATGAGATTGCATATGATACAGATGCGATCAGAATAAATCCTTCTCCGGTAAGCGCAAAACCCGCACCAATGCTTCCGCCCGAAAGACTCACTATTATAACGCCCGCCGTTCCAAGCACACATCCGATTATCTTAACGAGCGACAACCGCTCCTGTTTTCTTACAAGGCATGCCAGTAAGATTGCAAAGAACGTGCTCATTCCGTTGATTATCGAGGACTTCACTCCCGACGAGTGCGCAAGTCCGATGTAAAAGAATATATACTGCAGTATCGTCTGGAATACGCTCAGTACCCCTATCATCTTCCAAGATGTCTTTTTAGGAAAAAGAACTTTCTTCTGCAGCAAACTTCCGAAGATTATCGCAAGCACTCCCGCAAGCGAAAATCTTATTCCCGCAAAAAGAATCTGAGAAACGCTGTCCTGTGCTCCTATCTCAAACATCTTATATCCCGTTTTTATACTCGGAAAAGCGCTGCCCCACAAAAGGCAACACAGAACCGCCAAGAGGCACACTATTAATTTGTTTTGTAACGGATTTTTCTTTGTGTTCAAAAGCTTGGGCTCCTTTTTAGGTCTTAGGAAACGGGGTGGCATTCAATTATTTACAGTTTCTTTTCATAACACAGGAAATCCTGGTCGTACAGGTGGCACTCACCGACTTCATCAAAGCCAAACACCGCATACGAGCGGATCGCCTTGGTATTATGCTTCCCAACGAGTATGTGGATACCGTTGCAGCCGCGCCTTTTCAGCTCATCCATGCCATATTTAAGCATTATCCTCGCAAGCCCCTTGTTCTGCTCATCCGGCAAAACAGCCAGCCTCGCAAGCTCTCCCTCGGGTTCAAGCCTCTTATCCCAGCACGGAAGCTTATCCACTTCCTCATCTTCTTCAACCGAGATCGCAGCTTTAATCTTTCCCTCTTCTTTCAAAACAAAAAGTCCGTCGCGCGCAAAATCCGCATCAATCGTTTCATGCGAAGGATAATCCTCATCCCACGGGCACAGCTCTCTCCCTATCTGCGCCTTATAAAGCACCATTATCTCATCGCGATCTTCTTCCGTCGCCATAATAATCTTATAGTCTTTTTCCAAAATAGGTCCTTTCCCGGATGTTGTTATCTCATTGGAACAATAGTAAGTTTTTTCCCTAATGCCGCCAAAAGCTTTACAACCGTATCCAATTTAGGTGATGAAACGCCTGATTCAATCCTTGCTATAACAGGTTGCTTAACTCCCGATATTTTTTCAAGTTCTCTTTGACTCAGTCCAAGTTCTTTTCTTGCTTTGACAAGCTCACCCATCAGCGCAACCCTAAGATCACTTTCCGATATTTCTTCCGGAGTATATAATTCATTTCTGGCTTCTTCCCATGTTTTAAAATTGTCCTTCATTCTTTACCCCTTTCCAGATAATCTTATTATCCCCATAATAATTGCGGGGATGAGCTTGCTCATCCCCCACGTTATATTTCCAAAACCTCTTTGGTTGTCATTATTCTTTTACCCCTTCTGTTTTCCTGCGAGCCCCCAATTTTCAAGCGGTGGCTCGTTGATGATGATAAAAACATCAGTCTCTTTTACCCCAAGCTTGCTGCCTAGGTTATTCGTAATCGTTTCTATAGCGGCTTTCTTCTGCTCTTTTATTCTTCCGGGAAATAGAGTCAGCTCAATCAATAGAAAATCCTCGGTCTTGCCCTCCGGCAGCTCAAAGTTTTCTTTTTCTATCTCGATGATCCTCTGAAACCTGTCCCAGTCCTCAATGCCCAAAGCATCTACCAAACCGTCGTGAACGATATGCAAGATCTCTTTTTTATAATCAGGGCTTTTGTCCTTTATCATCTCAATTCTTACTAATGGCATATCGCACCTCATTTTCTTCGCGTTCCAAAATGGAACGCCACCCACTGCTCCGGAGTTCATTCATCTCACAAACAACTCCCCAACCGAATACAACACAGCTTTTCCGGAAATAACAACTCGGTCACCTTGAACTTTACACTCCAAACTGCCGCCTCGTTCTGAAGCTTGGTATGCATGAATATCATTTTTACCCAAGCGTTCTGCCCAGTATGGTGCTATCATACAATGTACCGAACCGGTTACCGGATCTTCATTTATCTTATCCTTTGGAGTAAAAAAGCGCGATACACAATCATACTCTTTTCCCTGAGCCGTCACACCTACTCCGTCCCCGTCAAGAAGCAGCACCTCGTCAAAATCAGGCTTCATCTCGCGAATTATCTTTTCATCTTCATATACCAGCAAAAGATCACGATCTATAAACGCCATACTTGGCTTATGTCCCATCGCCTTTGTCATCTGCTCATTAACAGGTATCTCGTTAAGCTTATATGCCGGAAAATCCATAACAATCTCATCCTGCTGCCTATGGATGAATAAATCTCCGCTCATGGTATGAAAAGTAAGATCACCTGCATTTTTCTCATAGAAATTAAAAAGAACATATGATGTCGCCAAAGTCGCATGACCGCATAAATTGATCTCTCCTCCCGGAGTAAACCACCTAAGATCATAACCATCTACGCTCTTAACGGTAAACGCCGTCTCGGAAAAATTATTTTCCTTAGTGATATTCATCATTAGTTCTTCCGACAGCCACTCATCAAGCACACATACCGCCGCCTGATTCCCATGAAAAAGCTCATCTGTAAATGCATCTACAATATATTGTTTCATTTCTCATCCTTATCCTTCGCCAAAAGAGATTTCAGCGCCTTGGCAAGTTCATCCGAAGGGACCGCGGATATCTTCTCGGCGTACTTGTTCTGCTTAAGCTCGATTTCTTTTAATTTTTTCTTATCTTGGTTCTTCTTTTCCATGATCGTTGCCCTCCTAAATACTAGGATTCAAACACTTTTTAATAGCTCATCCCACCTTAGCAATCTCATGATCGATCAGCTCATATATCCAATCGCCAAGCTCCGAGAACTCGTAGCCAAGGCTCTTCGCCTTACCGGTATCACAACTCATGTCATTTTGAAGGCCATTGTACGGAGCGGCGTCGCCGTCATTACTGTAAACTGCTGCCTTGCCCGTTTTCTTTTCAATGTAAGCTATAAGCTCGGAAATCTTGATCGTACCCCTAGAGCAGCCGTTAATCGGCCCACTCACTGCTTTGTCCGCCAAGAAAGCAAGGAACTCTCCAGCTTCTTTTTCATTGATAAAAGAAATCGCGAAGTCGCGATCATCCACATACATAGGAATACCATTCATTACATGCTCAACATAAAAGCGAAGTCTTCCGGTGTAATCGTTCTCTCCCATAACAACCGGGTATCTAACAAAGACGCTCTTATCCGCGTCCATATATTCATAGGCAGCTCTCTCAGTCTGCCTCTTGGACTCGCCGTAATCCTGCGTTCTGTCTGTCCAAACAAGCGGGTGCGCCGCCGCATCAAACTCTTTTTCATTTATGCAGGGCTTATCTTCCGCATAAACCGAGCAGGTCAACATCTGAATATACTTATCGCACTTTATATTGGGTAAAAGAGCTTTCACATCATTTGAACTGTATGCAATCTTGTCAATCACAACATCAAAGCTGCTGCCTTCGACAGCTCTTTTGACACTATCGGCATCCGTTCTGTCCATAATGATATGCTTGACGCCGCCTTTAAAGCTAAGCTCATTGTTGCCGCGTGTTGCGACCGTCACGTCGTGCCCTGCATCTATAAGAGCATTCACCATCGGAATGCCGAAAAATCTTGTTCCGCCAACTACTAATATCTTCATGTCTTCTCCTGCTCTAGCTAAATGGTCCATTATGCACTCTGTTCTTTTTTATAAATTTCAAATACTTTTCTATCTGTACATGCGGACGCGTCGATTATTTTCTGATAATCGATAGGCAATGCCTTACCGATCTGCTCAAACAAAAATGGTTTAAAACATCTATGCTCTGACATAATAAAGATCACATTGTTGTTCCCAACATCGACAGCAAGCCCCATGTCATCATAAAAAGGACCCATATCTGTAGTCAGAATTACCAGCTTCTCAACTGCCGACACGTCATAAACATATTCTTTTGAATTCACATTGGCGTGGATTTTATTATTCTCCATGTATAGTAAATCGTCATCCGTTTCCACACGTATTTGGTTTGTCATAGTTGTAATCACACTCTCTAATTATTTTTTGTCACAGCTCTTTTGCCATACATACCGCTCCTGACAAATTATCGTACGGCGGATATTTCTCTATTTTGCTGTAACCAAGCTTTGTATAAAGTCCTACAGCGTCTTCCATTATCTCTCTTGTCTGAAGAATTGTTCTTTTGTATCCAAGCTCTCGAGCTTTATCTTCAATTTATAAAACTCACCAAAATCCTTGTCACTTCCGTCCGTCCAGTTAAAAACTATGTTGCTCATTAAATTCCTCTTTCCTAAAATGTATTTCCTATTCTTCTTAAAAATAATGCTCCATAAGGCGGTCAACCCATTCCGGGACCGTAGCGTCTTTTTTATCATAAACCGGATAATACGGCTTTATATCAAGCACCGGAGTGCCGTCAACAGCATCAAGTCCCTTCACGACGAGCGTATCATCCGAAACCGAAACGATCTCCACGGAAGTCATACCGATCCTGTTGGGTCTGTCCTTACCTCTCTGGGAAAAGATACCTACAAGCGGCATGTCATCGCGGTTTTGCGGTCTTCTTTGTAAATGCTTTTCTTTTTCATACTTAGCCTTATCAAGGAAAAAGAAAATGATGGCGTGCGAAAAATCTTCAAGTCCCTTCAAGCCTGACACATACTCTTTTTCCAGAACAATACTTGAAGTATCCTCGCCCCATGAAACATCTTTTCTGTTCACAACATCATTTTGTACTTTGCCGATTGGTGTCATTACTATCTCAGTCATTGTAGTACCTCCACAAATTAAATCTCACTCCGCCCCTCTAAACGTATTGAACCACGCGCGCTCTTCGAAGCTCTTTTTCTCAGGGCCGGCGGGCTCACTCTCAGCGATACCGACAGGGAGAATGCACACGAGCTCATAGTCATCGGGGACGTTTAGGAGCTTAGCGATCTTATCGCCCAGTCTGTCGTCATCAGTGATATGCCCTTCAATCCAGCAGCTGTGGTAGCCAAGCTCGGTGATCGCAAGGAGCATGTTTTCGATAGCCGCGGAATAATCCTGAGTCGCAAAGCATTTGTCTCTGTACGCGGCTATCCTCTGCGTGAGAACACAGATCATCGCAGGCGCCGTTTCTGCGACAGGCGGTGTTACGACTGCATGAATCTTATCAAGGACTTCCGGGGCGTCGACACAGATAAGACTTGTTGTCTGCTTGTTACATCCGGAAGGAGCCGCAAGTCCGGCCTCCATTATTTTCTTCAGATCTTCGCGCGGAACCTTTACAGCTTGGTATTTTCCGCGATAGCTCCTACGTTTATTTATCACTTCAAAAAAATTCATAGCATTCCCTCCAAAATCGGACCACTCCCCCGTCCCCGGGTATACGTTACGCGTGCGTTATTTCCTGGAACATAAATGCATCTTCTGCGGTCTCGTCAAAGAACTTTCCTCTTACAAAAAAAGTTGTATCTTCTTCGAAAACCTCGCTTTTATCATACCCTGTCACATCATGCGGAGTAAAGCAAAGAACGGCATTCTTAATATCTTTTCCGAACGAAGAGATCACATCATCCAAAGGTGCGTTTCCGATGATCGCATGAAGGTTGAGCGTACCTCCGTCAATCTCAGCAATAGCGTAGCTGCTAAGCTCCTCGATATAGAATGTATTCTCCTGCATAAACTGAGAAAGATAAAACATATACAAACCAGAATTATTTACCATGTAAAGCTTGGCGTTCTGCTCGGTGCTATCCAGTATACGGACCATCTTATCAAAGTCGCTCTTTTCCGTCATTGGTACAAGCTTCGCCGTTCTGTCATTATCAATCTCTACCGCTTTGCTGTACCGATATTCCTTGCTCTTTCGAAAGCCAAACTTGGGATAAAAATCAACTACCGAATCATTGCCGTAAAGATAGATTCCGTCTACTTTTCCTTCGTATTCCTCAAGTATCTTTTCCATCAAAAGCCTTGCATAGCCTCTTCCTCTGTAATCAGGATCGGTCATAACCGTTCCCGGCTGTATCAGCTTTACAACCTTACCGTCATTGCTTAAGTCCCTCCGTCGTCAACACATATGTCTTTGTACATACTTCCTCGATGTACTTCCTGTCGTGCGAAATGCTGATGACCGCGCCGGGGAATGAAGCTATCATCCTGCGTATAACAGGGCCCGAAAGCGGCGAGAAATTTCGCGTAGGCTCGTCCAGAACAAGCACATTTGCATCGGAAAGACTCATCTTAAGAAGCAGCACTTTCGCTTTCTGCCCGCCCGAAAGCTCCCGAATCGGATGCTCCGTCTCATCTGCGGTAAACTTAAGCGAACCCAGATATGTCCTGATGCGCGTGCGTATCTCCTTATCACCGGTATCGTCCAAAAATTCCACCGGCGTTAAGTCAAGATCAAGCTCATCCTCATAGTTTTGCGGCATGTACTGAACCCTCAGATCACTCCTTGAAAGAAGCTCCTCCGCAATCAGCCTAAGAAGCGTAGTTTTCCCGACTCCGTTTGTTCCGACAATGCAGATCTTCTCAGGTCCTCTTACCCTTAAGAAAATGTCTTTTGCAAGCATCTTGGATCCGTCGGGCGCCATCAGCTTATCCAGTGAAAACTCAATAATCGTCTTGCCTTCCGGCATCTTCGAATTCTCTTTTCCCAGTTTGAAAAAGATCGCTTCCTCCTGCTCCGGCATCTTTGTCATGTTCTCATCCTGCCTTGAAAAGCGCTTCTCAATGGACTTTACCGCGCGCATCTTGTCTTTTAGCATCTTGCCGACTCCCGGCTCCTGCCTCGAAACACCTAAAAGCGCCCGCTCCACCTTGTCGTGTATCCTGTTGTACCTCTCATCGCGAAGCTTCTTTTCCTTGCGGTCGTTAATCGCCAGCTGCTCCTGCCTCTCAAAAGCCTCCGCCCTGTTCGCGATATAATGCTTGTAGTTGTCCTTCACAACCACGTAGCGGCTCCTGGTCTTTCGCATTATCTGCTCGATGTGGATTATCACGTTGGCAGTGTTTTCAATGAGCGTCTCATCATGCGAGATAAAAAGAACTATGTGTTTCCACCCATTTATCAATCTTTCAAGCAGTTCGAGCGTGCTTATATCGATGTCGTTGGACGGCTCATCAAGCAAAAGAACCGTCGGCTCGTCGATCAGTATTCTCATAAGCTGCGCCTTCACTTTTTCGCCGCCGGAAAGGCTTTTCATCTTTTGATCTGCGTAAAAGAAATCTCTAGTAACCCGAAATTCATTTGCAAGTTCCGAAAGCTCTTTTGGTGTCTTGTCAAAAAACAGTTTGGCTTCCGAAAAATATTCGTAAAGCGTTTTTTCTTTTTCCTTCTCAGGGAGCTCCTGCGGCAAATAGCCCAAGATCTCGCTTCCGAGTATCCTCTCGCCTTCGCACTCGGCGTATTCATCCGCAAGAAGCGGATCATATATCCATTTAAGGAGCGTCGATTTGCCGTTGCCCTCTTCGCCTATGATCACGGCCTTATCGCCGTCATTTAGAGTAAGATTAAATTTATCAAGAATTACCCGCAGATCTTTGCGATGCGTTATAGTTAAGTTTTTAATATTGAGCATGCGTCCTCCTGTCATGGCTGCCATTTACGGGTAGCAAAAAAGTCTATTTCGCATACGCAAAATAGACTCACACAAATAGGCCCACATAACATATAGGCAGGAAATGCATGATAATCCAAATTAAGCGTACACAAAACAGCCGCTGTAAGCAGCCTCATCAATACTGATAGTGTTCACCTAAACTGAATTATCTTCTGTACATTCTTTCACCTATGCGCCAAGCGCTCTTTCTTTTTTCTATACTATATCAATATGCTACATGATAGTCAAAACATTTTTCTTTATCATACATAACTCTAATTACATCTCGATCATCGCAGTTCTCATCCGGTTCGGTAATAAAATATCCATCTTCCGTAACGGAATTTTCGTAAGGATAACCCGCAAGATAAGCGTAAATATCATCGCCTTGCTTACTAAGGATCACACGATAATCATTCGTGATGGCATCATAATTTACATCCTGTGTCGTTATATAAAAAATACATTCATACACACCGTCAAAGTTTAGATCTGCATATGTTATATCCCGCTTTTCCGATGGTTTACCTGCATCTATCACACATTCTTTTAAAAGTTCACTAAACCGGATCTCTCCAAGGTCTTTGGCCCACCCAAGATTTACCACATTTATAACACTATCTTTTTCCATGATCTCCGTATAGAAATTTGGATTGTTATCCGGATAAGTATATTTCTTATTATTCTGCTTAGGTACATCGCCGCTTATAACTTCATACATCTCAAGCGGATAAAGATTATCACGTGAAAAAGCAGATACCAAAATTGCGCCGGGAACTACATCTTTTGCCGCTTTAAATTTGGTAATGGCCTCCCCTGTCTCCGGATCTTCATAAAAAGTAGTTCCGGAATATAACTCTTCTGTTGTAAATTCATTGTTATTTAAAGAGTATCGGGTATAATCTTCACCACCTGAAAAAGTCCAACGTAATATTATGCCGTTATCATCCGGATATGTCCAAATACCGGTGTGACTCGTATATAACACATCAATAAACTTGATCTCTCCGTCAGCAAATGTGTATACCCGCTTATGCGAATCCGCCTCTCCTAAGCCGCAGCACGCCAAAAGTTCCGGCGTACCGTCCTTGTCGATATCATATATCATGTATTCTTGAATAGGAGAACCGTCTTCATCCACTTCGTTAGTCTTAAGGAAGTCGGCATAGGCTTCCTTAAAATCGCTGTATTTTTTTCCTTCTACAGATGCTGTCACTTCCGACGATACTTCGGATGATGCTTCAGAAGGCGCTTCAGAAGGCGCTTCCGAAACAGCTTCGTTACTTTCTTCGACCGCGCTTATATTTTCGCCCACTGCTTTATCCCCTTTAGCACAGGCACATAGCGCAAATGCAATAATAATTGTTGATAAAAAAACTCTTTTCCTCATTCTCTTTTCCTTTTAATTTTATTTTTAGACAATATGTAATGACCTCCACTATGTAGCAACGTGGATTTTCCTGTATACTAAAGATGTTGAGTCAATGGTAACAGGGATTACCGCATACAAAGGGAGGTCACTAAATGAATAATACCACAGTTTACGTAGGAATGGATGTACACAAGGAAAGTTTTACTCTTTGTGATTATTTAATCGAAACAGAGAAGTCATCTCACACAAGGCGCACACCCGCTGATTACAAGGAAGTCCTTAAATATCTTGAATTCCTTAGAACTATCTACGGAAATGATACAAACTTTATATGCGGTTATGAAGCCGGTTGTCTCGGCTACACTTTATATCATCAGTTAACTGATCGTAACGTTAACTGTGTGATACTTGCACCTACCACCATGTTAGAACCACGTAGTGGTAAAAGAATAAAAACCGATAAACGTGATGCTGAACTGATTGGAAAGTGTCTTGCTCAGCACAACTACAGTCCTGTTTATGTTCCATCTGCTTCTGATGAAGAAACAAAAGAATTTCTTCGAATGCGGGATGATCATAAGCTAGCGCTTAAGAAAGTGAAGCAACAGATTCTTTCTTTTTGTCTTCGCCACGATTATCGATATGAAGGAAAAAACCACTGGACAGCAGCACATGTGAACTGGCTAAAATCATTGAAGCTTGAGTCTCTGTATAAAGAGATTCTCGATGAATATCTGCTGACCTATACAACTCTAAGTGATAAGCTTGAGCGTTTAGATAAACGAATAGAGGAACTTGCTTCCAAAGATGAATACAGAGAATCAGTTAAAAAGCTCTGTTGTTTCATCGGAGTTCAAACTCATACAGCGTTATCTGTACTAGTTGAAGTCGGTGATTTTAAACGTTTTGCTTCCGCCAATCAGTTTTCTGCATATCTTGGGCTTGTGCCTGGAGAAGATTCCAGCGGAGATGACAAGGCAAGGCTTGGTATCACAAAAGCTGGTAATCGTCATGTAAGGCAACTACTTATTGAATCATCACAGTCATACAGCAGAGGCCAAATAGGTTATAAATCAAAAGTACTTAAAGCGCGCCAGACTGGTAACACACCTAAAGTCATCGCATATGCTGATAAAGCTAATGAAAGGCTCAGAAGAAAGTTCTACAAAATGGTTCTTGGTAAGAGCAAGAAACACAATGTAGCTAAAACAGCAGTAGCAAGAGAACTTGCATGCTTTATGTGGGGTATGATGACCGATAATATAGCATAATCAGTTATAACATCGCGTTTCCGATATCAAGGCCGAGCCGCCAAGGGCGGTGCTTCGCAGCCTTGACATCTTCACCCCGCTGTTATAGTTCGTAATCAAGCAGATGTAAGATGGCTTATGCCATTTACATCTGGCCATAACAAGTAACAACTGAAGACATCTTGAAAGGGCTTCGGCCATTTCAAGGTTCGAGCTATCTACGAGACCACTATGTCGGCACAGAGAAATCTGTGATCCACGCTGTTAGAAGGTAGAGCTCACGGCGGACCATTGACCTGTCGGTAACCAATCCACGTATATCAGAGTGGCCAATGCCGGGAACTGATACTCCGAGGCTCTTTCAAGGTGCCTTCAGCAACAATTAAATAAGTTTGTGGTGATCCCTATCATTTTTTGCTTGACAGGAGGTCATTACATATCAGC
>NZ_FPCC01000043.1 GCF_900116875.1 Butyrivibrio sp. INlla21 | reverse complement strand
AGAGAAGCTTACAACATGTTCTGCTGCTCGGGAATTCTTTTCAACCACGAGTCAGAGCGCCGCGGCGAGACTTTCGTTACACGTAAGATCACGCTTGCAGCAGCACGTATCGCACAGGGCAAGCAGGATAAACTTTATCTTGGAAATCTCTCAAGTCTTCGTGACTGGGGTTATGCCAAGGATTATGTTGAGTGTATGTGGCTTATTCTTCAGAACGATAAGCCTGAGGATTTTGTTATCGCAACAGGCGTTCAGCACTCTGTTCGTGAGTTTGCACAGCTTGCATTCCACTATGCGGGCATTGAGCTTGAGTTCAAGGGCGAGGGCGCTGACGAGAAGGGTTACGACAAGGCTACGGGAAAGGTACTCATCGAGGTATCACCTGATTTCTACAGACCTACAGACGTTGTTAACCTTTGGGGCGATCCCGGCAAGGCAAAAGAGAAACTCCACTGGAATCCTCAGACCACTTCTTTTGAACAGCTGGTAAAGATCATGGTTGAGCACGATATGGCTAAGGTTGCCGTTGAGAGAGCTAACGAGCACGTAGAATTTAACCTTGCGGAGTTCCTTGAAAAGGGTGTAGATAAGTAATAATCAAAGAAAGTTATTAAAAATGTAATCATATAGGAGGGGGAAATGGAATTAACAATTCTCATGCCATGTTTAAATGAGGCTAAAACAATAGGAATATGCATAAAGAAAGCAATGCATTTTCTTAAAGAGAATCAAATAGATGGAGAGGTACTTATTTCAGATAATGGAAGTACAGATAATTCTATAGAAATAGCGGAATCACTTGGGGCTAGAGTAGTCAATGCACCAATACGAGGATATGGAGGTGCGTTGATTACAGGATCCCAATACGCATATGGTAAATATGTGATAATGGGGGATGCAGATGATAGTTATGATTTTAGCAATTTAATGCCATTTGTATCTAAGCTGCGTGAAGGATATGATCTAGTAATGGGGAATAGATTTAAAGGTGGTATAGACAAAGGAGCTATGCCATGGTCACATAGATATATTGGAAATCCTGTTTTGTCTTTTATTGGAAGATTGTTCTTTAGAAGTGATATTAAAGATTTTCATTGTGGACTTCGTGGCTATAATAGGGAAAGTATATTGAAATTAGAACTACATACTACCGGGATGGAATATGCCAGCGAAATGGTTGTTATGTCTGAGCTCGCAGGGTACAAGATATGTGAAGTGCCAACAACATTAAAAAAGGATGGTAGAGATAGACCACCTCATCTTAGAAGCTTTCATGATGGATGGAGACATTTGAAATTTCTATTGATGTATAGTCCGCGGTGGCTTTTCTTATATCCTGGCTTTTTCTTAATTATTGTTGGATTATTGGGAGGAATAATTCTTTCAATAGGTGAATTTGCAATAGGAACGGTTGTTTTTAGCATACATACGCTTATGTATTGTATGATGTCAATAATATTAGGAGTAAATATAATATATTTCTATACTTTTACAAAAATATATGCCGAAAAAAGCAGATTTATTCCTCATGATAAATCGTTAGATAAGTATGTTGCATTTGGCGAAGATAAAGGTATTTTTGGTGGCTTCTTGATAGCTTTGTTTGGTTTGATTATATCTATAGTAGCACTTGCAATATGGGGGGGTTCAGGGTTTGGATTTATGGAGCCAGAGAGATTAATGAGATTTGTTCTTCCGGCGGCGACTATGATAGAAGTAGGAATTGAAACAATGTTTGCTTGTTTTCTAATGGGAATACTGAAAATAGATTGGAGAGGAAAAAATAATGGCGAAGGCAATTGATTATTTTGCGTATGACAATAAATTATTATCAATCAAAACTTTTTTCTCAATTAGAGCAAGAAAAAAAATGTTTAAAAAATTCATGCAGATGGTAAAGCCTTCGGCTACAGATGAAATATTAGATTTGGGAGCAACTCCGGATGTCAAGCTAGCAGATTCAAATATATTTGATAAAATGTATCCCTATAAAGATAAACTTACTGTTTGTTCTATTGAGGATTGTTCAAATATTGTTGATAATCTTGGCTTGAAAGAGTTTTGCTTTAATGAACCCAAAAAACCTTTGCCTTTTAAGGACAAACAATTTAAAGCGGTTTTTTGTTCTGCTGTTTTAGAACATGTAGGGACACGTGCCGATCAAGAGTTTTTTTTAAATGAATGCTTAAGAGTAGCTGATAAAGTGTTTGTAACGACTCCGTATAGGTATTTTCCTATAGAGATGCATACATTTATACCATTTCTTCATTGGCTACCATGGCCTTTTTTTCAGAAAATTGTATTAAAAACAAAAGGGGAGTTTTGGGCAAGTATTGATAATCTAAACCTTTGTTGTAAGAGAGATATTAAAGAAATGAATTTAAAAAGAAATGTTAATATAGAATTTGTTCATACAGCATTTATGAGATCTAATATGATTATTTGCTGAGGGGGTATATATGCTTGATAAGCTAAAACAATTTTACGATGAAATAAAAACACCTACGTTGTTTTCTATATTTGTGACGGCTTGTTGTTACTTATCATTAATGCCCATTATGTCTATAGCTGGGATTAGTGTATGTGTGTTGACATATCTATTAAGTTATATTTCAGCTAAAAAAATAAAAGAAAATATGGAATGTGTAAGTGCTATTACTGATACATGGTGGAAAAAAGCGCTGATTTTTTTGCTGTTCATATATTTCAATCTAACTATATATGGAGTGGTATTTCTTGAAGATAATGGAATGGATGGTTTTATTTTTTCTCCCAAATTATATATTCCACTGGCGTTAATTTGGATAATACCATTGTTTTTGGGCTTCTTGGCTCTTGTGTCAAAAATGATATCAATATCAAAATTCGAAGCAAGTGGACTACCTAGGAAATGGAAAGTACTAGGGGGTATCTTTTTGATGCTAAATTATGGTCTATGGTTATATGCATTTAATCCGTGTATATCTTCACCAGATTCATCTGTTTTGTTTAATCAGGCTCATCAAATGTTAACTGTTCCAATGGATAATTGGCACCCACCATTTTATGCTATTGTTTTATCACTAATGCTTAAAATATGTGATTCAGCAAGCTTCATTATTGTGGTTCAGTGTGTTGCGTTTTCTATTCTTGTTGTTTGTTTAACGGATTTTCTATTAAAGATAGGATGCCGGCCTATAATTGCGTATTCCGTATATTTTATAATGGGCTTATCGTTTAACAATGTGATGCAGATGGTGACTTTATGGAAAGATATTCCATATATGATATCTATTACTTTACTTACTTTTTTACTGGCTCAGCTTATTATGCAGAAGTTTGATGTTGATAAATTATGGCACATTAAATTCATTCTAGCGATGGTGTTTACATCTCTTTTCAGGCAGAATGGAATAATGCCAACCATGGCTGTATCATTATTTATTATAGGAATAACGCTCATAAAAAAGAAATATAAGTTTCTTATATCAATTGCTTGTTTTGTAGCTATAGTGTTGTTAATAAAAGGACCGGTATATTCATTTTATAAGGTTGAGAGTAAGCCAGGATTAAAGTATTTGGCGCTGGCGAATGATATATTGGGAACTTATTATGAGGGGGAAAGTTCATCTGAAGATGTGTTGATAATGGTAAATAAGATAACGGATAATGATCCGGATAATTTTGCATATAACCCTTATTACACAAAATATAGCGCTACAGCTTTAGATAGCTATTCTGTTCCTGAATTTTTAAAAATATACTTGGACACATTTATAAATCATCCAAGGTCAATGTTTATTCAGATAATGCGTCGTAACTCAGTGTTGTGGAGCATAATAAAACCAGCAAAAGAAATAGCATCCTGCGTAAATTATTTGGGAGAAATGCATGTTGAAAGATGTGTATATCAATATCCCAAACGAGTTCCTAACGTATTTACTGATTTGTTTAGAAAATCAACTACTGGATTAACAAGCAATGCTCTTGTTTTTATATTTGCATGGAGAACTGCTATTTATACATTGTTTTTATTAGGAATATTATTATTTGCTTTTATCAAAAAGAAAGTGCTAAGTATAATTGTTTTTCTCCCAGCTATTTTTAATGCGATATCATTATATATTGCTTCGGGATGGACTGATTATCGTTATTATTGGCCGATTGCTGTCATGGCTATTTTTATTATTCCATTTATGATGATATACTTTCAAACTGATAATCATTAATTATGACCTATTTCAGATTGCTTTTATTAAGAGGAAATCTTTGTACAACATTGTTAGTGGAAATAGATTATAGAATGACATGTTTTATAATGTCAGCAACGCGTATATTTTTAATATACGTGTTGCCATTAATTTTGCAGTAGGATCAAATTATGTGGGATTGTAGTACATTTCATTTATAGAAATGTATCATTTACAAAGGGACTGAACGGATGGAAAAAAAATTTTTTTCATGGAGCAATTATCTTTATATAGGAATGGCGGTTGCTGTGGCGTTATCTTGGATAGATGCGACTAGAGATGGTTTCTACCAGATTCTTCCGATATTGATACTTTTTGCCTTAACCGGTGTTAAAGATAATATCAAGAATATTAAAGCATATTTTTTTAATTATCCTTTGTTTGGTGTGGCAGTATTTCTCTGGACAGTCTTTTTTTCTATTAATAGAACTTCTACTATATCAAACAGATATGCGATTACTGCGTGTCTTGTTGTTTTTGCAGGCTTTTGTATATCTATGTCGGGGGACAAAGAAGTTAAGGGTGCTATGAATAAGCTATGGCTGCTCTTATTTGTGCTTGAGGCGATTGGTGTTATAAAATATTTGGTTATCCATGATTTTTCAAGCAGAATGCTTTTATTCTTTTTAAATCCTATTGCTGAAGGGGATGTTGCAATAGTTCTTGCTTTGATATCACTTTTTTATGTTGATAATATAAAGAAAAAAATAGTCGGCATTGTACTTTCGTTTGCTGTTGTTATAACAGGATCTCTTAGACTGGCAATGGGTATATTGGTTCTTTTACTTGTCATTTATGGCATTTCCAAGCGTAAGCTTTTTTGTGAGATGATTAAGAAAAGAGTGGAAAAAAATGGGAAGCGTTTTTGTGTAGTATCAGCAGTATTGGCGGTGGTGGCAATAATCGCTATCTTTTCGGTAATCATCTTAAAAGGCAGCCTTAGCCTGCTTGATATGCTTTATACGCGTTATTTAAGAGCTTTTGCATCCCTGACAAAAGATGTCTATCTTAATAGATATGGTGATCTGAGCTATAGAGTTAGAGTTACCGCCATTGATCAGGCGTTAAATGCATTTAGACAAGGAAGAAAACTTGAGCGTTTATTGGGACATGGAATGCTGAGTGGGTATTATACGATCAAACCGGCTATGACTTTGCTGCTAAAAGTTCAAGAAGAGTATGCCGGTCCTATAGAGAACGCCTTCATTGCTCTTTTATCAGACTATGGAATATTAGCCTTTATTTTATATTTTGGCGTATATGTGAGTGCTATTTATTCTCTCATAAAGACACGTACAAGATCTGTTAGGGTTAGTTCGGCTTTTGTTGTGGTTATAATGACTCTTAGTGCGTTTATAGATATGGAATATTGGATAAACCTGGCTTTCTTATTGTGGATATTTATAGGTATATATCTGGGAACATTGGTAAAGGAAAGTGAGAAGGCATCTTTATTGCCTGCATTGATATTCAGTACAGTAGTTGCCGCCAATCTGTATCTTTTGCCCAGAGGATATTCGGCGTTTAGGACCGGGATGAATTCTTTGATGAATATAGTAGGCAAAAGCGGAACTATAGTTATTATGCTTGTGGCTTTGGTGATTTACTTGGCGTTTTTATGGAGCGTTTGTTCTTTTGTTTCCAATATTATTCAGCGCGATAAAGTTGGCGTGAAGCAATATGCCATAGCTACAGTTTCAACCGTAGTAGTCCTTAGTATAGTTGCGGTATTCGTTAAGTATTCAATGGACAAGATTTATCCTACTGTACAGGAGCGTGTTGTTGCAGAAAGCGAGATAATAGGGATTATTGATGATAGTTCCACGGGAACTATATACAATGATACATTTCCATCGATCTATAATGATGTATTCAGTGATATTCAAGGTACCTTCTTTGCCGGTGCAAGTATGGCTGCTAAGGAGAATGCATCTGTCATCGTAAGTAGGGAAGAAGAACAATTCCTTTTATCTGATGCAGGCTTTAAGTATCTTCCGATATCTGATCTGGATGCTGTGTATACCAATGACGAAGGTGTAATAACAGCTCTGAACAGCAAAGGATATGATCTTGCGGATTATACTACGGATGTTAGAAAAACGGAAAATTCCGGTGTTTCTGAACCAGATACATATTCTGTAGGAAAAACATATTTATATAAGCCTGTATCCAAAGTCGAGGTATATCCCGGTATATATACTGCATTTTTCAAGCTAAAGCTTGAATCCGGATATCTTGAACAAAACCATCAGGTATGCAGTTTGGTGATATCTGCCAAGGATGCGAAAGAGCCTTTTGCAACTGCCTCAATAAAAAGTAGTGATTTTGATAATAACGGAGAATTGGAGTATTCGATTCCTTTTGAATGTAAAATGAAAGGCTGCTATTTCGCTGTGAGTGTAGACGGCGACTATGATGTATCTGTTGAATCCATCACGTATACCAGAACACCTTAAATGGATTGTGATATGAAGATTGCTATATTGAGTCAATTATAATATCATATTATGGGTTATTGATTAAAATTAAGATGGTTGTACATTATTTATGGGAAAATCTAAGATAAAAGAACAATATCATACAGATAAACGACAGGTGTTCTGCATAGGTAGCAAGGGCATTCCGGCTGAGTACGGAGGATTTGAGACTTTTATGGAGAATCTGACTCTGTGCAAGAAGAGTAGCAACCTTCGCTATCATGTTGCTGTTATGGCAAGGGAAGATTCCAGATATGAGTATAACGGAGCCAAGTGCTACAATGTCAAGGTTCCCGAGATCGGAGCTGCCAAGGCCATTATTTATGATATCAAGGCACTTGCAAGAGCAATCAGGTACTGCGAGGAGAGACCTTCAATAGAGAAGCCGGTTTTCTTTATCATGGCTTGCAGGATTGGACCTTTTATAAAGCATTATAAGAAAAAGATACAGAAGCTCGGCGGGGTATTATATGTCAATCCCGACGGACATGACTGGGAGAGAAGAAAGTGGAGCGCTCCTGTAAGAGCTTACTGGAAGCTTTCCGAGAAGCTTATGATCAAGCATGCGGATAAGGCTATCTGCGACAGCAAGGAGATAGAGAAGTATATCAACAAGGAATATGCTTCCTACAATCCCGATACGACATTTATCGCCTATGGCGCGGATCTTTCAAGATCCACATACGCTGACGATGAGGTTAAATTCACAGAATGGCTTTCAGAGTACAACACTAAGCCTCATGGCTATTACCTTGTAGTCGGACGCTTTGTTAAAGAGAACAATTTCGACATAATAATAAGAGAGTTCCTTAAGAGCTCGTCCGATAAGAAGCTGATAATCATTACGACCGAGAACGGTAAGCTGTTAAAAGAGTATGATGCTAACCTGCACTTCCTTAATAGCGACAGAGTTATCGTTGCTGATTCCGTATATGACAAGCAGCTCCTTAAGAAGATAAGAGAGAATGCCTTTGCCTATATGCACGGACACGAGGTTGGAGGAACCAATCCAAGCCTCTTGGAAGCACTAGCTTCAACGGACGTAAATCTGGTCCTTGATGTTAAGTACAACCATGAAGTTGCTGAGGATGCAGCGGTTTATTGGGACAAGGAAGGCAGGAATCTGTCAGATGTCATCATGCAGGTGGAAGCTATGCCTGATGATCGCAGGGCAGAGTACGGCACTCTGGCCAAGAAACGCATATCCGATGATTATACATGGGAGAGCATAGCCGAGAAATATGAAAAGGTATTTCTTGCATAAGAGACAGAGAGGCTTTTTGATATGAGAGTTGGCATAGATGTTCATATGCTCGGTGATCGCTCGGGTGGAAATGAGAGCTTTTACAGAGGCGTCCTTTCGGGACTGACACCCGATGCCGGAGACGAATACTATTTATTCGTCAACAGCGGCGTGGATGTGACCGAGTACGAAGACAGATTTAAAATAGTTTATTTTAAAAAGAATAGCTCAATATACAGGAACTGCGTTGAACTAAGGAAGCTTTGCAAGACGTACGATATCGACGTACTTCATACGCAGTACTATCTTCCGTTTTTTGCACCATGCAAAACGGTAGTAACGATACACGATCTTTCATTTGAGCATATTAAAGACATATTTACCAAGAAAGAATATATCAAGGACAAGATACTTGTTTCGCATGCGGCAAGGAAAGCCGACATGGTTGTGACTGTTTCGGAGTTCTCTAAACAGGATATATGCACAACCTACGGCACCGATCCGTCCAGGATAGAAGTTGTTTATAACGCTGTAGATTCCGATTTCCGAGTTCTTCCCGAGGATGACAAGATCAGGTCCGAGGTTAGAAATAAGTTCGGAATTGCGGATGACAAATACATTGTTTGCGTAAGTAACCTTCAGCCAAGGAAGAATATTCCAAGGCTCGTAAGAGCATTCTGCAAATATTCGGAGAGTTCAGGCACGGATTATAAGCTTGTTATCGTCGGTAAGAAAGCCTGGATGTACGATGAGATTGAGAAGTGCGTATCCGATAGCAATGGCAAGGTTATTCTTACTGATTATGTGACCAAGGATGAGCTGATAGCGCTTCTTAACGAGGCAGCAGGGTGCGTATATCCTTCTATATTTGAAGGCTTTGGTATCCCGCCTCTTGAAGCTTTGGCTTGCGGCACACCTGTGGCTGCATCGGATATCCCGGTCATGAGAGAAGTTCTTGAGGATAACGATCTATTCTTTGATCCGATGGATGAAGATGCGATCGCTACGGCCATTAAGACTCTTTTGGAGACTGATTGCAAGGTTAATACTGAGATTGTAGGTAGATACTCATGGAAGAAGAGCGCAGACATTCTCAAACAGGTATATAAAAAGGCATAATTGGGTTAGTGACGGCGGATTTATTGTTTCCCAAGCGAGGAATGAACTTGCTTGGGAAATATTTAAGTATAGAGGAATGATATGAAACTGGGATTGGTTGTACTAAACTATAACGATTCGGAAACGACCGTATCATTTTTGAATCAAATACAAAAATATGGAATAATAGAAAAGATCGTGGTTGTGGATAATCATTCTTCGGATGATTCCTTTACAAGGCTTAAAGAGCTTGATAACGACAAGATTGACGTTATCCAAACTAACGAGAACAGAGGATATGCGGCCGGAAATAACTACGGAGTCAAATATTTGACCAAAGAATATGCTCCCAAGTGTATCATCATATCCAATCCCGATGTGTTTTTTGAGGAATCCGTGATAGAAACAATGCTTGGCTATCTGGAAAAGCTTCCGGGGGCTGCAGCTGTTACTTGCAAAATGAATTGCTTATCGGGAATAAAGCTCCCCATAGCATGGAAACTGCCTAAGTATAAGGACTGCTTGGTCCAGGATTCTTATATATTTAAGAAAGTGTTTGGAGATCCTTTGGAATACAAGGAGGACCGGCTTAAATCCGAGATCAGCCTGGTTGATGTACTTCCTGGATCAATGTTTATGACCAAAACAGAAGCTTTTGATAAGGTTGGAGGCTTTGATGAGCACACGTTCCTGTACTATGAGGAAAATATTCTTGCATATAAGTTCCAAAAAGCTGGATATAAGAGTTATCTGATAAACAACTGTTCTTATGACCACAAGCATTCAGTCAGCATAGACAAGAACATAGCATCCGTCAAAAAGCGTTTCGAAGTTGCTTATAAGAGCAGAGAATGGTACTGTAAGGAATATCTTGGGGCAAGTTCCATACAGCTCAAATTACTTCATATTTTCTATAAAATCGGGGTGTTTAACTATTTGATATATAAGAAAATAAAGGGATGAGAAAGTAATATATGAAGATATTATGGATTTCGCCTTTCTTGCCTTATGACAATGTCAGCCATGCCGGAGGCAAGATACTTACTCATTATATTAATTCAATAATAGAGAACACTGACCATGATGTGAGATATGTAGGCTTTGCCAAGCCTTCTGAATATAAACATTTTAGTTTGGATAAGAAGATCAAATGCTATATTGACTTCTATCACGATCATGGACTCAAGAAGCTTGTAAGAAACGCTTATGACCTGTATTCGCTCAAGTGCCCGTTTGACAGAAACGGCAATACCACTACAAGCTACTTGAAATTGTGCATCTTAAGGCGCCTTAAGTCACTTAAAAAAGAAGGCTATGCTCCGGATGTTATAATACTTCATTGGACACAGACGATAGTTTTCGTTAATGAAGTGAAAAAACTCTTTCCTTCAGCAAAGATAGTTGGAATCGAGGAAGATGTCAGCGCGCAGGCCTGCCTTCGTAAATATGAAAATGCTAAAGGCAGCATGCATAAAGTAATCACAAAGATGCGTTATGACAGAATTAAGCAGTCTGAGTGTAAGGCATTAAATAAGTGTGATCTGGTCATACTAAACAATGAAAAGGATAGGAAAATGCTGAAGGATTTTGGCATAAGTTCTTCCGTAAAAGTTTGGTCGCCGTATTATGATAGAATAACAGTTAAAAGGGACGCGGAGCCCAAAAAGAACATTCTCTTTTACGGAGATATGTCTAGGCCTGAGAACTACAGACCGGCGCTGTGGCTTATCGATGAAGTTTTTCCTCTTATAGAGGATATTGGTCTTAAGCTTGTGATACTTGGAGGACATCCTACCAAGGAACTTCTTGACAGAGCTTCGGATAAGGTGATCATAACCGGCTTTGTAGAAGATATCGAGCCTTATCTGTCATCAAGTCTTTGTCTTGCAGCACCTTTGGTTCTTGGAGCAGGTATAAAGATTAAAGTGTTGACCTGCATGGCAGCGGGAATACCTGTCTGCACCAATGATGTGGGTATAGAGGGAATTCCGGCAGATACCGGTAAGCATTACATTTATTGCAAGGATAAAAATGAATATGCCGATGCTATAAAGAAGCTTTATGAGGATAATCGGTTTGCTGAAGATATTGTGGCAAATGCACGCAAACTGATTGATGAGAAATTTGATTATTATAAGAGCAGCGAAGATTTTGCAAAGTGGCTGCAGGATTTAGTATAAAGGAGCGTTGGAGCGATAAAATGAAGGTTTCAAAAGATGAAATAAGGCTGGTACTCAGTCTTGTAAAAAACGACTTAAAATCCAGATATTCAGGTTCTGCACTTGGACTTGTGTGGGCGTTTGTTCAGCCGCTTATAACTGTATTGGTATTCTGGTTCGTGTTTACCGGATTCAGAAATGCGCCGGTTGATAACGTGCCGTTTATCATATGGTTTGTAGCTGCATATATACCGTGGACCTTTTTTAATGATGGTCTTTTGTCAACCACAACAGTTTTTTATGAATATTCATATCTAGTTAAGAAGATGAAGTTTAAGATCTGGATGCTTCCCATAATAAAGCTTCTTTCATCTTTTTGCATTCATTTATTCTTACTTTTATTTGTATTCTTTATGTATCTTGTATACGGATATACTCCAAATGTGGCATGGTTAAGTGTGTTTTATTATTCATTCTGCATATTTGGATTGCTTATCGGCCTCGCATATTGTGTGGGTTCTGTATCAGTATTTTTCAAGGATGCGGCTCAGCTTGTTAATATCATCTTGCAGCTTGGGTTCTGGATGACGCCTGTATTTTGGGACCCCACAACAATGAACGGGAAAGTAATGAAGATACTTAGATTCAATCCGCTCCTGTACGTTATGGAAGGAAACAGAGCAGCTCTCATAGAGAGTGTGAGCTTCTGGAATCGTCCGATTACAGGTACCTTGTACTTTTGGGGCTTTGCGCTGGTTATGTTTATAATAGGATCCAGAGTTTATAAAAATCTTAGTGTGCATTTTTCTGATTTACTATAATTATATGGAGCATTGGTGATGGAAGAAATTGTTGTTAAAGCTGAAAATATTACAAAAGAATATAAGCTGTATAACTCAGAAATGGATAGGCTTAAGGAGGCATTTCACCCTCTTAGAAAGTGCTACCACAAGAAGTTCTTTGCACTTAAAAATGTATCCTTTGAGATTAAAAAGGGTGAAAAGATAGGAGTAATCGGATCTAACGGTGCCGGTAAGTCTACACTTCTTAAGATCTTAACGGACGTCCTTAATCAGACTTCCGGAACTCTTGAGACTAAGGGAAATGTAGCTGCACTGCTTGAGCTTGGTGCAGGATTTAATCCCAACTATACCGGAATGGAGAATATTAAGCTCAATGCCACATTGATGGGTATTCCACAGAGCCGTCTTCCTGAGATTACAGAGAAGATCATAGAGTTTGCGGATATCGGTGACTTTATCAACCAACCTGTTAAGAGTTACTCAAGCGGTATGTTTGTACGACTTGCATTCGCAACACAGATCTTTTCCGATCCTGATATCCTTATTGTCGATGAGGCTCTGTCAGTCGGAGATATAAGATTCCAGCAGAAATGCTACAGGGCAATGGATCGCCTTATGAAGGATAAGACAGTTATTCTGGTTACTCATGACACAGCTGCAGTTACACGTTTCTGCAAAAGGGTAATTTGGCTTAATCATGGCGAGAAAATGTTTGACGGAGACACTGTCGAGGGCCTTCATAGATATCAGGAATATATTTTGCATCGTATCAGCGATGAGAAAAATGCATTCGGTACACATGACGAAGAAGATATGACGGATGAAGATATAGAAGTATCCAGAGAAGAGCGTAAAGAAAACATTAAAATCCCGGATGTTGTTCAGGGCGTTTATAACAAAGGTAACGGAGAAGCAACTATATATCAGTGCGGTTTATTTAATGATAAATACGAGCTTACGGATGTGCTTGAACCCGGTATGAAGGTGCATTGCATTATAAGAATCGAATTCAAGAAAACTGCTGCACGTCCTATTTTCGGCCTTTCGATAAGAGATCGTTTGGGTAATGAAGTTATCGGAATCAATACGGAAACGCTTGGAGTAACACTTGAAAGCGGAACGGGCAAAGTTGAATATGATATGAGCTTTATTGTTCCTCCGCTTAATAAGGGAGATTATTCTGTTGCAATGGCGGTTGCCAACGGATTCCAGGAAGATCATGTTCAGCTGTGCTGGTTGGATGATGCCTTGGTATTCTCAGTTCCAAGACGCGAATATGATATTCCGGGACTTATATATATAAGCAGAGGAAAAGTTCAAGAATATTCAGTTAAGTAAGTAATAAGGAGAAGTAGTTTTGTCCTCAGAAAACAGTAAGATAAAATTCTTTGCGAATGTTATATCAAGATGCATTAAGCATCCCAAGTTTATCTTGGTAGCTTTAAGCCCAAAAAGAATTTTTAATTTTTTTAAGGCACTTAGAACGGAAGGCATGGATGGCGTTAAGCTCCGTTATAAGTATGTGGTAAACGGTGCTGACTGGCGTGAAGGTGAAAAGATAAGAAACGCATTGGATCTTTTTCCGGTCAATAATGACGGAAAAGAAAGATCGATTGATGAATATGAAAAGCTAAGCTTTAATCTGCCGGATTCTCCGGAGGTATCGATAGTTATACCTGTGTATAATCAGTTTGATTATACCTATAATTGCCTAAGAGCAATTAAAAAGCACAGTGGAGATGTCTCTTATGAGATTATCATTGCAGATGATTGCTCAACAGATGCAACAGAGCATATTAAGGAAATCGTATCCGGTATCAAGGCTGTAAGAAATGAAGAGAATCTCAGATTCTTACTTAACTGTAAAAATGCAGCCAAGCATGCTTCCGGTGAGTTTATCTTATTCTTAAATAATGATACACAGGTCCAGGATAACTGGCTTAGACCTCTTATTGAGATTATGAATGATCCTAAAGTGGGTATGACAGGTTCTAAGCTTGTTTATGCTGACGGAAGACTCCAGGAAGCCGGAGGAATCTTGTGGAAAGATGGCTCAGCATGGAACTATGGCAATAAAAAGAGCCCTGCAGGTCCCGAGTTTAATTATGTCAAAGAGGCTGATTATATTTCCGGTGCGGCCATTATGATCAGGAAGAGCCTCTGGGAAGAAATCGGCGGATTTGATGAGAGATTTGTACCTGCATATTATGAGGATACGGATCTTGCATTTGAAGTCAGAAAACATGGTTATAAGGTCATATATCAGCCATTGTCGGTTGTTGTCCATTTTGAGGGCGTATCAAATGGAAATGATGTAAATTCCGGTCAGAAATCGTATCAGGTAGCAAATGGCAAGAAGTTCTATGAGAAATGGAAAGATGTTCTTGAGAAAGAGAATTTCGACAATGCTGAGAATGTTTTTATAGCTAAGGATCGCAGCAGATTCAAAAAGCATATTCTGGTAATAGATCAATATGTTCCGTGGCATGATAAAGACGCAGGATGTAAATGTACATATATGTACTTACGCATGTTCCTGAAGATGGGACTTCAGGTAACGTTCCTGGGTGATAATTTTTATAAGCATGAACCATATACCACAGAGCTGAACCAGCTTGGGATAGAAGTTCTATACGGTGATTATTACCGCAAAAACTGGAAGAGCTTTTTGAAAGATAATCTTAAGTATTTTGATTATGTGTATCTTCAGAGACCTCACATATCATCAAAATATATGGATTTTATAAAAAAGAACAGTACTGCAAAGATTCTCTATTTTGCGCATGATCTTCATCATATCAGAGAAAAAAGAGAATATGAGATCACAGGTGATGTTAAAAAACTAAAGTCCGCAGAAAAGTGGAAGAAGATTGAGTATGATCTTTTTTCAAAAGCTGATGTGGGACATGTTGTAGGAAGCTTTGAGCAGGGAATTATGCAAGAAGCATTTCCGGATAAGCCTATCAGAAATATTCCGCTATATATTTATGATGAGGCTCCTGAAGATATTAGAAAAGACTTTTCGCAGAGACAAGATCTTATGTATGTGGGAGGTTTTGGACATCCTCCGAATATAGATTGTGTATTATGGTTTGGTAAAGAGGTTATGCCTCTCATAGTTGAAAAGTATCCCGATATTAAATGGCATATCGTTGGAAGCAAAGCAACTGATGAGGTCATGGCTCTTGCAAGTGATAACATAATTGTAGACGGATTCCTTTCCGATGAGGACCTTGCTAAGCTTTACAATTCTTGTCGTATAGATATTGTTCCGCTTCGATTCGGTGCAGGTGTAAAAGGAAAGGTTGTAGAGGCTGCATATTATCAGATTCCGCTTGTAACGACTTCTATCGGCGCAGAGGGACTTGATGACAGCATGGGCAACATGCATGTTGTGGATGATGCCAAAGAAATGGCGGAATACATATGCGAATTATACGAGAATTATGATTTGCTCAAAGAAATGTCTGATGCAGGTAAATTATTTATAGAAAAGTATTTCACATCTAAATGCGCAGAAGATATTTTGAGATTGGATATTGATTTATAACTATTACTATTTAAAAGAGTTAGCACTAAGCTTAGTGCTAACTCTTTTTTATTCGTTTTAATTTATGTACTTACAATGTAAGCGTCAAATAATCCGCCTATGATTTAATCCGCAACTATGGTTTACTTTAAAAAACTGAAAAAACTAACTAGTTTTTTAAAGGAGGCCAGGTATGGATCAGATCACACATGATGTTCGCACAGCCCAATGGGCTGAAATTGTTCGCAGTTGTCACGAACGCCCCGCAGGTCAATCAGCCAAGAAATGGCTGGATGAAAACGGGATCAATGAAAAACAATACTACTATTGGCAACGAAGGATAAGAAATCTCGTTGCCGGAACCACCAGCAAGTCATTACCAGCGACT
>NZ_FPCC01000042.1 GCF_900116875.1 Butyrivibrio sp. INlla21 | reverse complement strand
GAAAGGCATGCCAGTTTGAAGTACAAGTATGGAAATCGTCATTTTTGGTGTAGAGGATATTTTGTTGATACAGTTGGTAAAAATGCAAAGAAAATTGAAGAGTATATTCGAAACCAGTTAAAAGAAGATATGGAATACGATCAAATGACACTGAAAGAGTATATTGACCCGTTTACGGGTGAGCCGGTAGTAAAAGGCTAAAAGGATGGCGCTTTAGCGTCAGCCTGTGACCGCAGTGCGGAAGGCGAATTTTTCAGAGCCTCTTTAGAGGCAAGCAGGGAACAGCGGCTTATAGCCGCAGAGCAAACCACCGGCTAAGCCGGTGGTAATGATTGTTCGCTTTTATTCCGGGGGGTGAAATTGCGGTTTATTAGGCACATTCTGACATTTTTTTTTGCGTGAAATGTAGTATAATATGATACAAGTGTCCATAGTCAAAACATTTTGCTTGCCTGGCTTTTTTTGACTTTGAGATATGAGTATCATAATGAGAGGCTGCAGTAGTAGCCATTGGAGGGTAACATGAATTTTGAAGAGGCTAAAAAGAAACTTGAACAGTACGGACAGACACATGTACTGAAATATTATGATGAGCTTACAGAGAGCGAGAAGGCAGAACTCTTACAGCAGATAGAAGAGACTGACTTTGCGGTGCTTGAGAATTGTAAGAACCTGGGACATAGTGCAGGCAGAGGCAAATTTGAACCTCTTGCAGCTATGCAGGTTTCAGAAATAGAAAAAAGAAAAGACGAGTTTAAAAAGATCGGTGTTGAGACAATAAAAGCAGGCAAGGTTGCTGCAGTTCTTTTGGCAGGCGGAATGGGAACAAGACTTGGTTCCGACAACCCCAAGGGAATGTATGACATCGGACTTACAAAGCCCGTTTATATTTTCCAGAGAATTATCGAAAACTTGTTAGATACAGTTAAACAGGCTGACGGAAGCTACATCCACCTCTTTATCATGACAAGTGAAAAGAACAACGATGCTACCGTTAACTTCCTTAAGGAGCACAAGTTCTTCGGCTATCCCGAGGATAAGGTTACATTCTTTAAACAGGATATGGCACCTGCTTCCGACTATGAAGGAAAGGTTTATATGGAGGCTAAGAACAGAATCTCTACTTCTCCAAACGGTAACGCAGGCTGGTATTCATCAATGCTTAAGGCAGGTCTTCGCGACGTGATCCTCAAAGAGGGCATTGAGTGGATCGATATATTTGCGGTTGATAACGTACTTCAGAGAATCGCAGATCCTTGCTTTGTAGGAGCGACGGTTAATGCAGGAGTTGCTTGCGGAGCCAAGGTTGTTAGAAAGAATGCTCCCGATGAGAAGGTCGGAGTTATGTGTCTTGAGGACGGCATGCCTTCAATCGTAGAGTACTACGAGCTTTCACAGGAGATGATGGACGCCAAGGACGAGAACGGCGATCCTGCATACAACTATGGAGTTATTCTCAACTATCTGTTTAATGAGAAAGCTCTTTATGACATAGCTCAGAAGACTCTTCCTCTTCACGTTGTAGAGAAGAAGATTCCTTATATAGATGAGAATGCTAATCTCATTAAGCCCGAGAAGCCCAACGGATGTAAGTTTGAGCAGCTCGTTCTTGATATGATCCACATGCTCGACAGCTGCCTTCCTTATGAGGTTGTGAGAGAGCATGAATTTGCGCCCATCAAGAATAAAGAGGGCATTGATTCCGTAGAGTCTGCAAGAGAGCTCTGCAAGAAGAACGGAATCGAGTTATAAGAAATTATTTTGCAATAAGCAAAGCGATCAAGGAGAAAATAAAATGGCAATACTAGTTACAGGCGGAGCAGGATTTATCGGTTCACACACAGTTGTTGAGCTTCAGAATGCAGGTTATGACGTGGTTGTAATGGACAACCTCGTAAATGCAAACCCCAAGTGTCTTAAGAGAGTAGAGGCGATCACAGGTAAAAAAGTTCCTTTCTATGAGACAGACATCAGAGACAGAGAGGGACTTGAGGAGATCTTTACAAAAGAAAAGATTGACGGAGTTATCCACTTTGCGGGACTTAAGGCTGTCGGTGAATCGGTAGAGAAGCCTTGGGAATACTATGACAACAACATCACGGGAACACTTACACTTGTGGATGTTATGAGAAAGCACGGATGCAAGAACATTATCTTTTCATCATCCGCTACTGTATACGGCGATCCCGCATTTGTACCGATCACAGAGGAATGCCCCAAGGGAACATGTACAAACCCTTACGGCTGGACCAAGTCTATGCTTGAGCAGGTTCTTTCAGATATTCAGAAGGCAGATCCCGAGTGGAATGTAGTACTTCTTCGTTACTTCAATCCCATCGGAGCACATAAGAGCGGAACAATCGGTGAGAATCCAAACGGAATTCCCAACAACCTTATGCCTTACATCACACAGGTTGCGGTTGGTAAATTAAAGAAGCTCAGTGTATTCGGTGATGATTATGACACACCTGACGGAACGGGTGTCAGAGATTATATCCATGTTGTGGATCTTGCGCTCGGACACGTTAAGGCACTT
The DNA here is from genome assembly GCF_900116875.1 of Butyrivibrio sp. INlla21. Lineage (GTDB taxonomy): Bacteria > Bacillota > Clostridia > Lachnospirales > Lachnospiraceae > Butyrivibrio. Next base: position 13,539 of record NZ_FPCC01000042.1, on the reverse strand, counting down.
AAGAAGCTTGAAAAGGGAAGCGGCCTTAATATCTACAATCTCGGAACAGGTAACGGCTACAGCGTTCTTGATATCGTTAAGAACTTCGAGGCTGCTACAGGTAAGAAGATTCCATATGTTATAAAGGGAAGAAGAGCCGGCGACATCGCTACTTGCTATGCAAGCGCAGCCAAGGCTGAAAAAGAGCTTGGATGGAAGGCTCAGTACGGCATCAAAGAGATGTGCGAAGATTCATGGAGATGGCAGAGTCAGAACCCCAACGGATATGACGACTGATTCAGAGACTAAAATAAATCCGCACGGAGAGCAATATGTTTAGATTATGGGTTCGACTTATCGATGACAATCATTTGATAAATGACATGGTTGTTTGCGATGACAGCGCTGATACGCGCACTCACAAGGTGATGAATGCCATAGAGAAGGCTTGTTATGAGATGGATCTTTCCAAGCCTATCTGGCTTGATACCACAGTGAGGGATTTTCAACTTCACAATAAGTGCAGATTTACGAAGGATGCGTTTATAGAAGAAGTGTCTTTTGACTACATGGAGATTCAGGTTTTAGAAGAGGATTTTTAATTTTTTAATTATTATTTTATTATAATTAAAACACAATTGCGTCACACAATGAAACTATACTAAAGCCATAAAATCAAGGTATGCAAAGGAAAGAAGGTATCTAACTATGTACGAGGATGAGAAAAAATCTTACAACAATAGTGGTTATGGACAGAATAGTAACTACAGCGGATACTCTTATGAGAACAATTCAAGTTCTTACAATAGCAATCCTTACAGCCAGGGACAGAGCTCCTATGGATACGGAAGCAACAGCCAGGGCTACGGAACTTATCAATATAGCACCAATCAGAATGCCAATAATCAGCCACCGCAGCCGCCTAAGAAGAAAAAGAAAGTCGGACCGATTGTGGCTTTAGTACTTGTTGTACTGCTTCTTGTGGGAGGTGCGGGCTTTGCCGCATTCCGTATTTTTAATGGTTTAGGACTCCCCGGTGGATCACAGCAGTCTGTTGCTCAGGTAGAAGAAAAAGAAGACCAGTCTGCGACGGAAAACAGCGCAGCAGGTACTCAGGAAGAGAAGAAGGATGACCAGAAGGTTCAGACAACCACGACCACTGCAGGTGAGACAAGAGTTGTCGTAACAGATGTGACCGGCGTTGTTGAGGAAGTAATGCCTGCAATGGTAATGATCCACAATAACTTCACTCAGTCAGCCAATTTCTTCGGATATGTTCAGCAGGAAGAAGCTCAGGCTTCGGGAAGCGGAATTATAGTAGGACATAATGATACAGAGCTTTTGATAGCGACCAACTATCATGTTATCGACGGAGCGGATTCTCTTGAGGTAATCTTTAATGATGATACATCTGTGGGCGCAGCCGTTAAAGGAACCAATTCAGACATGGACCTTGCGGTTATTGCGATCATGCTTGATGAGATTCCCGAGAATACACTTAATGCAATAAAAGAGGCTAAGCTTGGCGACAGTAATGCACTTAAGCTTGGTGAGCCTGCCATAGCTATCGGTAATGCACTTGGTTACGGCCAGTCCGTTACTACCGGTGTTATCTCGGCTCTTAATCGTGAAGTTGAGACGCAGCAGGGCGGCGACAAGCATACATTCATTCAGACAGATGCAGCTATCAACCCCGGTAACTCAGGTGGAGCACTTCTTAACCTCAACGGTGAAGTTATCGGAATCAATTCCAACAAGCTTGGCGGAAATGTTATAGAAGGTATGGGCTATGCCATTCCGATTTCAGATGCTAAGCCCATCATAGATCAGCTTATGAATGAGGAGACCAAGATCAAGGTTGCCGAGGAAGAGAGAGGATACATCGGAATTCAGGGATACAGTGTTCCTTCAGATGTAACCGAGTCTTTCGGAATTCCGCAGGGAGCTTATGTTGATAAGATTACTCCCGGCGGTGGCGCTGAGGCAGCAGGGCTTGTGAAGGGCGACGTTATCGTTAAGTTTGAGGGCCATGATATCACATCAATGGATGATCTTCAGACAAGACTTCAGTATTATAAAGCAGGTACAACGGTTAAGCTCGGAATTATGAGAACCGACGGTTCAGAGTATAAAGAGACCGAGGTTGAGCTTACACTCGGAAAAGCACCTTCATCCGATGATTCGAAGGCAGCTTCCAATGAAAAAGATGATGCTTCAAGCGAAGGATCTTCAGATAATTAAAAGATCATTTCTATAGAAGGAAAGAGAAAAAATAAAAGCGGGGTAATTAATGCAGGATAACAGAGACGATCTTCTTGATTTCAGAGAAGTTGATGAAGAAATCGATATTGAAAATAAAAGTGATGAGAAAGATGCTACAGACACTTCTGTAAACAGCACCGGTGATGGAAATAACAGCGGAAGCGGAGACAATACTGTAGATAAAGGCAGTGCTTCCGGAAGTGAAGGCAATAACTCGAATTCGGAGAACGCATTCGAGGACGTGTGCTTCGTGTGCAGAAGACCGGAGAGCAAAGCCGGCAAGATGTTCCATCTTCCCAATAACATCAGCGTTTGCCCTGACTGTATGCACAAGATGATGGATACGGTCAGCCAGTTCGATTATCAGAACATGCTGAACAATCCTAATCTTATGAACGAGCTCAACAAGAACATGGGCGGATTCCCGGGCATGGGAATGTTTGATATGGGAAATATCCCCGGCGGTAACTTCAATATTAACGGCGGAATTCCCAATTCTCAGAAGATCAAAAAGAAGAGCGAATCTACAATTAAGCCTGCATTTGATATTAAGAATATCCCTGCACCGCATAAGATAAAAGCTAAACTTGACGAATATGTTATAGGTCAGGATCAGGCGAAAAAGGTAATGTCTGTTGCCGTGTACAATCACTACAAGAGAGTTGCTACAGGCACAATGGATGATATAGAGATAGAAAAGTCCAACATTTTACTATTGGGACCTACGGGTAGCGGTAAGACGTATCTTGTAAAAACGCTTGCCAAGCTCCTTGATGTACCGCTTGCCATCGCAGATGCAACATCGCTTACAGAGGCAGGATATATCGGAGATGATATCGAGAGCGTTGTAAGTAAGCTTCTTGCGGCAGCAGGTAACGATGTAGAGAAGACAGAACACGGAATCATCTTTATCGATGAGATAGATAAGATTGCCAAGAAGAAAAATACAACATCAAGAGATGTAAGCGGTGAATCCGTTCAGCAGGGAATGTTAAAGCTCCTTGAGGGTTCCGAAGTTGAAGTTCCCGTAGGAGCCGGCAGCAAGAATGCCATGGTTCCTTTGGCAACAGTCAACACAAGAAACATACTCTTTATCTGCGGCGGTGCATTCCCCGATATTGAGGAGATCATCACTCAGAGACTTAATAAGAAAACTTCAATCGGATTTGATGCAGACCTTAAAGATAAATACGAAGACGATCCCAACATTTTATCCAATGTAGTTGTTGAGGATCTTAAGAAATTCGGAATGATACCTGAGTTTCTCGGTCGTCTTCCCATCATATGTACACTTCAGGCTCTTACAAAAGATATGTATGTGAAGATATTAAAGGAGCCTAAGAATGCGATACTTAAGCAGTATCAGAAACTCCTTGCGCTCGACGAGGTAGATCTTAGATTTGACGACAGTGCGCTTGAAGCCATCGCTGAAAAGGCAATGGAGAAAGAGACCGGAGCCAGAGCACTCCGAGCAATCATTGAGGACTTCATGCTTGATATCATGTATGAGATTCCCAAGGATGAGAATATCGGACGTGTAACAATTACAAGAGACTATATCGAAGGCAAGGCTTCTCCAATGATAGAGATAAGAGGAGAAGAAGTGCATAAGAGAATCCCGCAGCTTAACACAGAACAAGCTAGGAATTAATATAATAACAAAAGTAAAAGTCTCAGGTGATTTCACCCGAGACTTTTTATATTCTGCGCATCGTGCGTCTATTATTCAAATGTAATAAATGTTCCTGCCTTGCCCTTAAGAGCATCCTGAGCGGCTGCGAGGGAAGTGATGAGAACAGAACCGTTGTGGTTGGATTCAAGGAATGAGATAGCGGCCTCGATCTTGGGAAGCATATTGCCTTCTCCGAACTCGCCTGCCTCGATGTATTCTTTGGCCTGCGTAATGTTCATCTTCATGATCGGTTCCTGATCCTCTTTTCCAAAGTTCTTGTAAACGGAAGGAACGGAAGTAAACATGATCAGTCTGTCAAAATTGAGATCGGTAGCAAGTTTGCCTGCGATCACATCCTTCTCAATAACGGCTGATGCACCCTTGAGTACGTGACCTTGTTCGATAACGGGAATACCGCCGCCACCGCATGCTACAACTTCCTGGCCTGCATCTATAAGAGCCTTAATCGCATCAAGCTCGATTATCTTAAGAGGCTGAGGAGCTGCAATAATTCTTCTGAAGCCCTTTCCGGGAACCTCTTTAACGAAATTACCCTTCTTGACCTCGCTGTCAGCGTCCTCTTTGGACATATAACGGCCGATCTCCTTGGTGGGAGCGTAGAAGGCCTCGTCGTAGGGATCAACAGAAACCTGTGTAAGGATCGTGCTGATGGGCTTGGTAATTCCACGACGTAAGAGCTCAGTCTTAACTGAGTTCTGAATATCGTATCCGATATATCCCTGGCTCATTGCGCTGCATACGCACATGGGAGCTGAGGTGTAATCTATAAACATTCTGTGAAGCTCGGTCATGGCCTTGTGGATCATGCTGACCTGAGGGCCGTTACTGTGAGTGATGACCAGCTGATAGCCGGATTCTATAATGTCTGCAAGAACCTTACCGGTTAACTGTATGGCCTCTCTCTGTTCCTGAGTATTGACACCCAGCGCTTCGTGACCGAGAGAAACGACTGCTTTTAAGTTTTCCATTTTGTCCTCATTCCTGCACAGGATAAATATCTGTGCGATAAAAGTAAGATAGAACTATTTTACTCTATTTGCCGCTGTTTTGGAAGACATCATTCTCCAGGAAATACGACATATCACCGTCTATATTTGGATTGATCTTAGTGATCCTGCGGTCGTAAGTCATAAGACCGTTTACCTCTTCTTCAACATCGCTAAGCTGCGTGTAAACAGCGCCCGCAAGCCCCTGCTTTATAAGCGGTTTGATACTTCCGTTTATCAGGTTGTAGTAGGCAACACCCAAAGCGTCAAGCGTGTCATATTTTTTGTATCCGTAAATTCTGTCTACGCTTGAGTGACCCGCGATATGGCAGGTGTAGCCACCGTATTCCGAGATGACGAAAGCTCTTTTGTTCTTATCTTTTTCAACGGCAAGTGGTCTGAAGTAGTTGTGGACGCTTCTGTAGTTTCCGGTTCCTTCGTCGAACCAGCCGCTCGCCTGATCGATCGGGCGTGTGTCGTCACATTCTCTTGCCATTATCGTTGCGCCTGCGGCGTTGAACTGTCCCCAGCCTTCATTAAAAAGAACCCACGTCGCAATAGACGGTACATTATAAAGATATTTGATCGTGTTCTTCATCTCTTCTATCCATTCTTTGCGGCCTTCTGCGGAATGCCTTGAGAATGTTTTGTAATATGCGGGACCGTCGGATAATCTTCCGAATACCTTAGGGAAAAGAGTCGGCAAATAAGTAACGACGGGCTTGGCATAAGACGAACCGCCGCATACCATGTCCTGCCACACTATCATTCCGATCTTGTCACAGTGATAGTACCAGCGTGCAGCCTCTATCTTGATGTGCTTACGCATCATGTTAAACTTAAGTCTTTTCATTTCTTTGATGTCGTAGATAAGCGCATCGTCAGAAGGCGCGGTGTATAAGCCGTCCGGCCAATAGCCCTGATCGAGGACACCCATAAGGAAATAAGGCTTATTATTTAAAAAGAATCTTCTTACTCCCGCGGAGTCTGTATCTATAGAATATGAGCGGATCGCAAAATATGAGCGAACACGATCGGATCCTGCAACGATCTGGAGAGGATAAAGATAAGGATCCTCGGGAGACCAAAGATGCGGAGATTCAAGCTCGAAGCGGAATGTATAGCAATGAGAATCATTTTTTTTCGAAAGATTCAGCGGACAGATATCCGATGAGAATTTTTCAAGGGAATCGTTATGTCTTTCCGGTGCATCGGAAGATGCGGGAGCTTTTACAAGCTCTTGTCCCGGGATCTTAACAGACACAGAGGTGCTCTGCGTTGTGGTGATGGTTATGCTTACTGTTTTGAGATCTTCTTCCGGGGTTATCTTAAGCTCTTTTACATAAATATCGGGAACTTCCTCAAGCCAGACAGTCTGCCAGATTCCGCTCTGTGCGGTGTAGTACATTCCGCCTCTTTTCAGAGTCTGCTTACCTCTTGAATGATAAGAAGTATCGCTCGTGTCGCGAACCTTGACGATAAGCGTATTCTCTTTTGCCTCATCGAGATCAAGATAACCTGTTATATCGAAAGTAAAAGGAAGATAGCCGCCGCTGTGGGAGCCTACGAGCTTGCCGTTTACATAGACGTCGGCAAATTGATCGACTGCTCCGAAGTGAAGGAGATATCTTGAATTATCATAAGTTTTGGGGAGTTTTGGAAGTGAGCGTTTGTACCAAAGAATCTCATCGGGCTTTAATTGTTTTTCAACGCCTGAGAGAATGGCTTCCGGTGAAAAGGGGACAAGTATCTTGCCGTCGGAGATTTCGGGTATGTCGTCCGACGAAGACTCTTTTACCATGCTATAGTCCCAATAACCGTTGAGGTTAACATAGCTGTCGCGAACAAATTGAGGTCTTGGGTACTCTGTAAGAACATGCTCGGGGTCGAGATTCTCACCCCATGTAGTGTAGAGACGATTTAACACGTCGTCCTCGTGTGGCTTGTCGATTGTCTTTATTGCATCAATTAAGTCCATAATCCACCTTTCCGGCATTGCCGTACTTTACTATCAGATCTTGATAAAACGCTGTGAGCGTAGCATATCTGTAGACGCTGATCCAAAGAAGCGGAATAAAAAGAGTGATAACTCCGAAGATCATCAAAGGTATAAAACTTATGTGAAGGTACAGAAGACGGAATCTGTGACCTTTCATCATTTCCTTACTGTAAGCCAAAAGCTCTTTTGCCGATTTGTCAGGGTAGTCGTGCAAAAGAAAGAACGCCTGCGAATAAGTCAGTGAAACATAGACGTTTATGATAAGTCCGAGAACGATGAAGATAAAGAGTACGCCGATTAATCCGGAAGAAGGATTGGTGCGGCTTAAGTAAAAGATCACCGTTCCGGGTATGCTTACAAGGAAATCAACCACAACAAAAAGAGCCTGAATAGTCACGGCTTTGTTGGGGTGTTGTTTAAATCCGAAGAAAATGTCACTTGTCGAAACTGCCTGTGAATACAGAAGATTCATGTATAGGTAAGCCTTGCCGGATACGAGTATGCCGACAAGGATACTGATCACGAGTGTGATGAGCTCATTGATACAGAAAAGAAAGAAATTTGCGGGGCCGCTGACCGTGACCAATGCCGATACTATGAACTGTATGGCAAAGATCAAAATGTTTGCAAAAATAAGTGTGCCGTATTTGTCCAGTGATTTTTCTTTTGCAATAGCCTTAAGCTCTGATGAACTTTTTAATTCGGTCATGAATAACTCCCCACCTTATCCTGCGATGTCGACATGAGCCCCCACAAGTCCCTGTCTGTCGATGGACTTTCGGGCTTTCTGATAAGGATTCTCCTCATTGGAATATTTAATCTTGGTGGCTGTCTCGCCGCCGCTGACGTAGGTTCTGCCGCACTCGGGGCATACCGCCGTCTTAAGTGATACCGAAGCCTGAAGAACTTTGCCGCCTTTCATGGCTGCGTTCTTGTAGGCATTACTTACGTGCTCAGCCTCGTGACCGCGAACTCTTGCTGCCGCAGCCTGAGGATCAATATGCTGTGCCGATTTAAAAGAGACCATCTCATTGGAACCGTCTTGATACTTACGATTCTTGCAAGTCTCGCACTCCGCGGGTGAAGAAACCTTGCCCGGAGCCCTCTGTGTAGACTCGTTCGGATTGAGAATGGGTTTGCTTCCTTCCGCGGCCGCAGCTGCACTCGCGCCGCTTGTTGCAGCACCCGAATTAAAAGAATTTTGATAATTGTAAGCGTTATATCCGCTTCCTACAGCACCGATCAAACTCATAGGCACCTCTTTTCACTCTGTTGACACGTCAAATCCGACGTCTTTTAACATGTCATCAAAGCTTTCGCCGTTCATACGCTCCGACATGATGTTCACCTGTTTTCTGGCCTCAGGATCGGTAAGAACCATGTGAAAGCTCTTAACCAGAACAAAATATCCGAGAAAAATGGCGAAAATACCGAATAATATACCTCTTTTTGCCTGCGGTAGCAGCTTAGCTGCGGTTCCCTTGGACAAAAGAGCCAGAACAACCGCCACGCCTCCCATGATAATGCCGGTGTACGCGAATAAACAAAACGGAATCGCGAGCAGTCCGGTAAACATGGCGAAAGTGGCAAGACTCACATGTTTATCAAGCTGGTTGTGGGTCTTGTTGTAGTTGAAGTTGTTTATATAGTAATTGTCTTCCCCGTTATCTCCCATAATACGTCCTTAAAAACAATAGTTTGTTAACATAAATTCTATAATAAAACGCACTTTTTTACAATGTTTCGGAAGGCTCGGAGTCTTGAAAACAGCACGCTACGATTGGTATAATAAGGGAGTGTGTGGCTGTTTATAAAAAATTCAGCGAAAATTTCGGCGCATTTAATCGCGGATTTGGGGAAAGCCACGAGTACTTTATAGTTTTTTGTGAGGTAGGTATGGATATTGTTTTAAAAATTAAGGAAGAGCTAAAAGTAGAAAAATGGCAGGTAGAAGCTGCAATAAAGCTTATTGATGAGGGAAATACGATTCCCTTCATTTCACGATACAGGAAGGAGGTTACGGGCTCCCTTAACGATGAGCAGCTTCGTAATCTTGATGAGAGACTTAAGTATTTAAGAGGACTTGAGGAGAGAAGAGAGCTGGTTCTTGCATCCATCGAGGAGCAGGGCAAGATGACCGACGAGCTCAGAGCCAAGATTGTTGCGGCTGAGACCATGGTTGCTATCGAGGATCTCTATCTTCCTTACAGACCAAAGAGAAAGACAAGAGCAAGCGTTGCAAGAGAGAAGGGACTTGAAGGTCTGTCCGACATCATCCTTGCACAGGAAACGAATAGGACTCTTGAAGAAGAGGCTGAAAGCTTCGTTGATGCAGAGAAAGGTGTCGAAACAGTTGGCGACGCCATTCAAGGCGCAATGGACATTATCGCCGAGGATGTTTCTGACAACGCGGACTATCGTACATATATAAGAGAAGCTACTATGGAGCACGGACTCCTTACAAGTAAGGCCAAGGATGAGAAGGCTGAGAGCGTGTATGAGATGTACTACGGCTACGAAGAGCCCATCAGCAAAGTGCTCGGCCACAGAATCCTTGCGCTCAACAGAGGCGAGGCGGAGAAGTTCCTCGTTGTTAAGATCGAGGCTCCCGAGGAGCAGATTCTCAGATTCCTTGAGACCAAGCTTATCAAGAACGAGAACCCTGCAACTACTGATGTGTTAAAAGAGATCGCGCAGGATGCGTACGAAAGACTTATTGCGCCTGCGATTGAGCGTGATATCAGAAACGAGCTTACGGAAAAAGCCGAGGACGGCGCCATAACTGTATTTGGTAAGAACTTAACTCAGCTTCTCATGGCACCTCCTATCGTAGGAAAGACCGTACTTGGATGGGACCCTGCGTTCAGAACGGGATGTAAGCTTGCTATCGTTGATGCTACGGGTAAGGTCCTTGATACCAAGGTTATCTATCCCACAGCACCCCAGAACAAGGTTGAAGAAGCCAAAGCTGAGCTTAAAAAGCTCATTGATAAATATGATGTTGATCTTATTTCTGTCGGAAACGGAACTGCTTCAAGAGAGTCAGAGCAGGTAATCGTAGAGCTGATAAAAGAGCTCTCTAAGCCCGTTCAGTACGTTATCGTTAATGAGGCCGGTGCTTCCGTTTATTCCGCAAGTAAGCTCGCAACCGAGGAATTCCCTCAGTTTGACGTTGGACAAAGAAGTGCGGCTTCTATAGCAAGAAGACTCCAGGATCCGCTTGCGGAGCTTGTTAAGATCGATCCCAAGTCAATCGGTGTCGGTCAGTACCAGCATGACATGAACCAGAAGAAACTTGGCGAGACCCTTGAAGGTGTCGTTGAAGACTGTGTTAATAAGGTCGGAGTAGACCTTAATACTGCGTCCGCTCCCCTTCTTCAGTATATTTCCGGAATTTCCAAAGTGATTGCCAAGAACATCGTCGATTACAGAGAAGAAAACGGTAAGTTCAAGAACAGAGGAGAACTGTTAAACGTTCCTAAGCTCGGACCCAAGGCGTATGAGCAGTGCGCGGGATTCCTTAGGATCGCAGACGGTGACAATCCGCTTGATGCCACCAGCGTTCATCCCGAGTCATATGATGCTACTTTGAAGCTCATGGACAAGCTCGGAATAACATTTGACGATGTGCGCGCAGCGCAGAAGAATGCCGCTAAGGCAGTTCTTGAAAAGCCCGCAGCCCGCGCTGAGAAGCCTGCACCCAAGAAAAAGCCCAAGCAGGTAGTTATCAGAAATACCAATACCGCTATGGGAGCGGCTCTCGCAGCAGCTCTTGCAGGAAGTGATCTTGCGGTTGTTGATGATGATTCGAAGGCAGGTGCTAACGGCGGAAAAGGCGGCGCTAAGAGCGGCGTGGCTGACACCGGAGCAGCATCGGGAGCAGCCGGAGCCTCGGCCGCATCTCTTTCACACAAGATCACAGAGAATGAGAAAAAGAAATTATCAGAGGAGCTTGGAATCGGTGAGATCACTCTTACAGATATCCTTAGCGAGCTTGAGAAACCTTCAAGAGATCCTCGTGAGAATATGCCCGCACCTATTCTTAGAAGCGATGTCCTTGATATGAAGGACTTAAAGCCCGGAATGGTGCTTAAAGGAACAGTTCGTAACGTTATCGACTTTGGTTGCTTCGTTGATATCGGAGTTCACCAGGACGGACTTGTTCATATCTCTCATATAACAGACAGATATATCAAGCATCCGCTTGAAGCAGTTAGCGTAGGCGATATCGTAGACGTTCAGGTGCTTGATGTTGAGGTTGATAAAAAGAGAATCTCTCTTACCATGAAGATCGGCGATCCCACCCGCGTTGCGGCAGAAGCCGAAGCCAAGAGAGCGGCCCGCGGCGCAGCCGAGGCAGCAAGATCTGCAGAGAGAAAGGCAAGAGAGGAAGAAGCCAAGGCTGCCAAGAAAGCAGCAAGAGCCGCTTCGCCCGTAAAGCGAACCGTGACAAAGAGCGCAAGCAGCGCTGCAAGTTCCGCTAAGACCGCGACCAAGTCGGCTTCAAGTCCCGCAAGCGCGACAAAGAGCACAACCGGAACGGCGACCGGCGCAGCAAAGCCCGCTTCAAGCACAGCTACCGCGACAGCTGACGGAGCAGCGCCTGCAAAGAAGTTCAAGAAGAAGGGCATCGTTATTTTCAAAGGCAACGCGAACGATTGATGCTTAACAATAATTAGTAAGTACACAGCAAGAACTGGCGTGAATGCCAAGGGGTATTTCTGTATAATAGACATATATTTTAAGTCATAATGTCAGCGCCCGGCGGGGGCGCTTGTATATTTAATTTAGGAGGGTACACATGCTTTATATTGGAGTAGATTTGGGAACTTCATCCGTTAAGCTCGTGCTTATGGATGAGACAGGTAAGATTCACGGAACAACATCAAGGGAGTACAAGCTTTACTTCCCTCAGCCCGGTTGGTCAGAGCAGGAGCCTGCTGACTGGTACAACGAGGCGATCGCTGGACTTAAGGATCTCCTTAAAGATGTTGATAAATCACAGGTTAAAGGTATCAGCTTCGGTGGACAGATGCACGGCCTTGTAATTCTTGATGAGAATGACAACGTTATCCGTCCCGCAATTCTTTGGAACGACGGAAGAACTCAGAAGCAGGTTGATTATCTCAACAACGAGATCGGAAAAGAGACTCTTTCCAAGTACACTGCAAACATCGCGTTCGCAGGCTTCACAGCACCCAAGATCCTTTGGGTAAAAGAGAACGAACCCGAGAACTTCAAGAAGATCAAGAAGATAATGCTTCCTAAGGATTATCTTGCATATAAGCTATCAGGAACATTCTGCACAGATTATTCTGATGCTTCAGGAATGCTTCTTTTGGATGTACAGAACCGTAAGTGGTCCAAAGAGATGTGCGACATCTGCGGAATCACGGAGGATATGCTTCCTCAGCTCTTTGACAGCTTTGAAAAGGTTGGTCAGCTTAAGGCTGAGCTTGCTTCAGAGCTTGGACTTAGCACAGACGTTGTTATCGCAGCAGGCGCCGGCGACAATGCGGCAGCAGCTGTGGGTACCGGAACAGTTGGAAACAACAAGTGCAATATTTCACTTGGAACCAGCGGAACAATCTTCATGTCATCCGACAGCTTTGCGGTAGACAGCAACAACGCTCTTCATTCATTCGATCATGCTGACGGACATTTCCATCTCATGGGATGCATGCTCAGCGCAGCAAGCTGCAACAAGTGGTGGATGGATGAGATCCTCAAGACCAAGGATTACGCAGATGAGCAGAAGGGAATCGAGAAGCTTGGTGAGAACCACGTATTCTTCCTTCCTTACCTCATGGGTGAGAGATCTCCTTGGAACAATCCTAACGCACGTGCAACCTTCACAGGTATCACGATGGATACAACAAGAGAGGATATGACACAGGCGGTTCTTGAAGGTGTTGCATTCGCTACAAGAGATATGTACGAAGTAGCTAAGAGCATCGGCGTAGCTCCCAAGAGAACAATGATCTGCGGCGGCGGAGCTAAGAGCCCTCTTTGGAGAAAGATGATCGCCAACATCCTCAACGTAGAAGTTGATGTTCCTTCATGTGAGGAAGGCCCCGGAATGGGCGGCGCAATGCTTGCTATGGTAGCTTGCGGAGCATACAAGACAGTAGAGGAAGCTGCAGCAGCAATCGTTAAGGTTGACAAGACAGAGAAGCCCAATCCCGAGCTTGTAGCTAAGTACGAGGCAAGATATCAGCAGTTCAAGAATATCTACCCTGCACTTGCAGATACTTTTGATAAGATCATTTGATGAGTGATATAATCAAACCACCACACGTGATGTGCAATGTCATTAAGTTAAGAGGGACTTTAAAAGATCTCTGCATCAAAAATGATGCAGGGGTCTTTTTTTCTGCAAAGAAGGGGTTGACAGCAACACCGAAAAGTGCGGCCGCTTTCGCTACTGATTGTTTTTAGAGGTAGCGAAAGCGGCCCTTGAAATTGTAAGCATATTTCTCAATTTCAAGGAGGTGCACATGAAACCACAAATAGTAAAGAATCTTTTGATGTCTCAGATCAAAACAATTGCTGCTAATGCCAAGTCTTTCTGTATCGATGCTGAGAGGAACTTCTCAAGAAAAAGAAAACTGACTATGGAA
>NZ_FPCC01000044.1 GCF_900116875.1 Butyrivibrio sp. INlla21 | reverse complement strand
TTTAAAAAGCGGATACTGCTCGATCAGTTTGATAATAAACTCAGGTTCATCGCATCCAATAAATGTAAGCCATGCATCTAATTCGCTTTGTATACCACTATTATGGAGTTTTTCAAGGAAAATATCAACAGGGATGAACACATAGTTCTGGAGCATGTTTAGCACAAGACCGCTATCAGATACGGCTGAGAATTTATGGATGAAAGTATTCTTGAAATCCTTAAATGACCTTGGACTACTTTCAAGGAATACAATGGTATAGACCGGTGCTATGTTCTTGTATGAGAAATTGGTTTTAAGAGAATCTCTTACTCTTTTATATTGGCGAAGCAGTAAGTCTGCTGAATAGCAGGAAGCTCTTTCTCCTGTAAAAGCATAACCGAGTTTTTGTACTTCAATGTTGGCAAGAGTTCCGTCTTCGAGTTCGACTACAATGTCTGTTATAACAAGAGACAGTTCATCTCCGATACGTGTGTTGTCATTCGGCAGTTGATATTTAACGGTTACTTTCTTACCGATAATGATGCTTAATAAAGCTGACAAGCGTTCAGGCGTGTACTCCGGGTTGAGTATCTCTTTGAAATAGCAGTCATAGAGCATTTTTACGCCTTTTGCACCGGTGCATATGGAGAGAAAGTTTTCCTTTTGATCTTCAGTCCAGGTTTCAAATTTTTCGCGAAGATTATCTTTTGAATTGATCTCTTCAAGAACCTGCTCCCTTGTTTTGATCATTGGAAATAATTTAGAAAGATTGTTTTGGCTGTTCATACAGCACCTCCAAAAAATAGAATTTGGCGAATCCGCCATGCGTCGACTTGAGAATGGCCGTTGAAAGACCGTCGACATATTCAATGATATCAGACAAAACTTAAGATTTGCTGTAGATAATTCTTAAGTTTTCTTAAGAAATGGCGCGGATATATTCTGGCAATAGTTAATAAAACCATATATTCTGACGATATAATAAATAGCGACGGAAGCGTGTTTCTCAATGGATTGAATTTCATTGAAAAACGCGCTTTTTCTTTTGACAATAAGCATCGAAATATTATTATATGGAGGAGTTATATGAATATTAGCCTGAACCTCAAGAAAGAAGAGACACAAAAGATCACTACAGAAATTGAATTGGCGCGGTATATCATGGAAAGAGGAAATGACACGGGAAAAATGTCGGAAGCGGACCGAGCCAAGATGGAAGCCCGTATAAACGCCAAGCTTCAATCAGGGAAAAAGCTTTCTCAGAAGGAGATGGAATATTTAAGAAGATACAATCCGATCATGTATGCGCATGCGCTGAGGGTGCAAAGAATGGCTGAAGCTGTTGAAGAGCAGCTAAAGCATGCAAAAAGTAAGGAAGAGGCAGATCGCATTATAACTTCCGCTTTAAATGGAATATCAAAAAACGATCCTGACAGGGAATACATATTTGCCGCGGTAAATAGGGTGGTGACTGAGTTTCATAAGTCGGGAGCATATGATGAGTTACCGAATACCATAGACGAAGATGATAAGAAGAAAAAGAAGAGTGGAGAAGTCTTTTATGATGCGGAAGATGATAAAGACGATGAGTTTGACTTACAAAATTGGAGTCCGCTCACGGAAGTATATGATAGTATGCCTACATTCTCTGTGGAAGCTTGATGCATCATAAGGCTTGACAAAAGTTTTTTTGCCCAATACAATTAGTTGTTGAAATAGAAAATAACAAATGCTATGAAGGTGTGGGCCTCGCCCAAGATGTTATGCGGATTTGCATTACAGAGAATGGAAGTCATCGGCTGGAAGCTTCCTAATGAGAGCATATACGGAACATTCGCACCGGAGCAGCTTGCCTGAAATGATTTCTTTAGTAGGGTGAGACGTATGTCTACGTTACAGATATAATGAGTGTCCGAGCATTGTATATGCCGGGAACTTGGGTGGTACCGCGATAATTCGTCCCTTGTGCTATTTGGCACAAGGGATTTTTTTTGAGCAGAGCACTTGGCGAGGTGGTTTCGAGCCTAGTACATATCCCAAGTGCAGAGCACAGTTTTGAAGACATCACATTATGGAGGAAGATTATGATTAGTGAACAGCTCGACAAAATTAGAGAGGAGGCCCTTAAGCAGATACGTGAGTCTGACGGCCTCGACAAACTTAATGAGATCAGAGTCAACATTCTTGGTAAAAAAGGTGAGCTCACAAGCATCCTTAAGAGCATGAAGGACGTTGCTCCCGAGGACAGACCGAAGGTTGGTCAGCTTGTAAATGAGACAAGAGAAGCTATCGAGAAGGTACTTGAAGAGACCAAGAACAAGATGGAAGCTGCAGCACGTGATGCCAAGCTCAAGGCTGAGGTCATCGACGTAACTCTTCCTGCCAAGAAGAATAAGGTTGGTCATCATCACCCCAACACAATAGCTCTTGAAGAGGTAGAAAGAATCTTCACGGGCATGGGCTATGAGGTTGTTGAAGGACCTGAAGTTGAGAAAGACTACTACAACTTCGAAGCGCTCAATATCCCTGCGGATCACCCCGCCAAGGATGAGCAGGATACTTTCTATATTAACGGAGATCTTCTTCTCAGAACTCAGACATCTTCAACACAGGTTCATGAGATGGAGAAGGGTAGAATCCCGATCAAGATGATCGCTCCCGGAAGAGTTTTCCGTGCCGATGAAGTTGATGCTACACATTCACCTTCTTTCCACCAGGTAGAAGGACTTGTTATAGATAAGAACATTACTTTTGCAGATCTTAAGGGAACACTCGCTGAGTTCGCTAAGCAGCTCTTCGGACCCGATACCAAGACTAAGTTCAGACCCCATCACTTCCCGTTCACAGAGCCTTCTGCCGAGATGGACGTAAGCTGCTTCAAGTGCGGCGGTAAGGGATGTCGTTTCTGTAAGGGTGAGGGCTGGATAGAGATCCTCGGCTGCGGTATGGTACATCCTCACGTTCTTGAGATGAGCGGAATCGATCCTAACGAGTACGTTGGATTTGCGTTTGGTGTAGGACTTGAGAGAATCGCGCTTCTTAAATACGAGATCGACGACATGAGACTTCTCTACGAGAACGATATCAGATTCCTTAATCAGTTCTGATAGAGTAGCAATCCGTATAAACGCCAACATCTTACTTATAGAATAGGAGAATATTTACAATGAACTCATCTAAATCATGGATTAAAGCATATGTACCGGACCTTTCATGCACCGATCAGGAATTCTTCGATGCGATGACCCTTTCCGGAACCAAGACAGAAACATACACACCACTTGATAAGAACCTCGAGAAGATCGTGGTTGGTCAGATCAAGACAATCGAGCAGCACCCCGATGCGGATAAGCTCGTTATCTGCCGGGTAGACATCGGAACAGAGATGATCCAGATCGTCACAGGTGCCAAGAATATGAAGGAAGGCGACAAGGTTCCCGTTGTTCTTGACGGCGGACGTGTTGCGGGCGGTCACGACGGAAGCCCCAATCCCGCTGAAGGCATCAAGATCAAGGCAGGAAAACTCAGAGGCGTTCCCAGTGCAGGTATGATGTGCTCGATCGAAGAGCTCGGTTCAACCAAAGATTTCTATCCCGAAGCTCCCGAGGACGGTCTTTACATCTTCCCCGAGGACACAGAAGTAGGAGCCGATGCCGTTGACGTACTCGGTCTTCACGACACTGTATTTGAATTCGAAGTCACTTCCAACAGAGTTGACTGCTACAGCATCTTAGGAATCGCAAGAGAGGCTGCGGCTACATTTAAGCTTCCCTTCAATGCACCCGCTATCGAAGTTAAAGAGGACGGCGAGGGCAAGACATCCGATATGATCAGCGTAGAGATCAAAGACACAGATCTTTGCACAAACTACTGCGCAAGAGTCGTAACGGATATCAAGATCGAGCCTTCACCTAAGTGGATGCAGAGAAGACTTTCAAGCGTAGGCATTCGTCCCATCAATAACCTCGTTGATATCACAAACTACGTTATGATGGAGCTCGGTCAGCCCATGCACGCTTACGATCTTAGCACTATCGCAGGTAACAAGATCGTTGTAAAAAGAGCCGCTGACGGCGATACTTTCGTAACTCTCGACGGACAGGAGAGAAAGCTCGACAAAGACGTTCTCATGATCTGCGATGCTGAGAAAGCAGTCGGAATCGCTGGTATCATGGGTGGTGAGAACTCTATGATCACTGACGATGTTAAGACAGTTCTTTTTGAGGCTGCTACATTCAACGGACCCAACATCAGAAAGAGTGCCAAGAGAGTAGGCCTTCGTACAGACGCATCCGGCTTCTTCGAGAAAGGCCTTGACCCTGCAAACGCAGAGGTAGCAATCAACAGAGCTTGCCAGCTTATAAACGAGCTTGGCTGCGGCAGAGTTGTTCCCGGAATTGTTAGAGAGGGTCTTCCGATCGCGCCTCTTAAGAGATTCGCCCTTGAAGCGGATAAGATTAACAAGCTCCTTGGTACAGATATTTCCAAGGAAGACATGATCGCTATCCTCAATAAAGAAGAAGTCGGCTACGACGCCGCTACAGACGAGGTTATCATCCCTTCATTCAGACAGGACCTTAACCAGATGTGCGACATCGCTGAGGAAGTTGCAAGATTCTACGGATATGACAAGATTCCTACAACTCTTCCCAAGAACAGCGCAACAACAGGCGGTATCTCTTTCAAGATGAGCGTAGAGAAAAAAGCCAGAGAAGTAGCACAGTTCTGCGGTTTCTCACAGGGCTATACATATTCATTCGAAAGCCCCAAGGTATTTGATAAGCTTCTTTTACCTGAGGACGCAGTAGAAAGACAGGCTATCAAGATTTCCAATCCTTTAGGAGAAGATTTCTCAATAATGAGAACCATCCCTCTTAACGGTATGCTTACAAGCCTTGCAACCAACTATAACCGAAGAAACAAGGACGTTCGTCTCTATGAGATGGGCAACATCTATGTGGCTAAGTCACTTCCTCTTACGGAGCTTCCCGATGAGAGAATGCAGTTCACACTTGGTTTCTACGGCGATGGCGACTTCTACAGCATGAAGGGTGTTATCGAGGAGCTTCTCGACAGTGTGGGAATGCTCGATAAGGTAGAGTACGACCCGAATGCAGGCAAGTCTTTCCTTCATCCCGGAAGACAGGCTAACGTTGTTTACGACGGAGAGGTTATCGGATATTTAGGTGAAGTTCATCCAGTTGTGTGCGATAATTATGATATCGGCACAAGAGTTTATGTTGCTGTTATCGACATGCCTCACGTTGTTGAGCATGCTAACTTCGATACGATCTACACAGGAATTGCCAAGTTCCCTGCTGTTACAAGAGACATCTCCATGGTTGTTCCCAAGGAAGTCCTTGCGGGCGACATCGAGAAGATGATCCGTCAGCGCGGCGGCAAGAAGCTTGAAGACCTTTCACTCTTTGATATCTACGAGGGTGAGCAGATCAAGGCAGGCTTCAAGTCTATGGCATATTCACTTGTATTCAGAGACAAGGAAAAGACTCTTGAAGACGATGAAGTAAATGCAGCAATGAAGAAGATATTGAACGGCCTCGAGTCACTTAATATCGAACTTCGCTCATAATTAACAGCTTTATTTTGGAGCGAAGCGACAAAATGAAAGGAGCATGGATTAATGAGAAAAAATGTATGGACAACATACAACAAAACTCAGCTTAAAGCATGCGACAGATTTGCTGAGGACTACAAGGAATTCCTTAATAATTCCAAGACAGAAAGAGAAGCCGTTGACACTATCGTTAACGAGATAGAGGCAGCCGGCTACAGAGAGCTCAACACTCTCATCGGTACAAAGACTAAGCTAAAAAAAGGCGATAAAGTATATTGCGTCTGGATGAACAAGAGTATCGTTATGTTCCAGATGGGTTCAGACCCCATGGAGGCAGGACTTAACATCCTCGGAGCACACATCGATTCTCCAAGGCTCGACGTCAAGGTTAATCCTCTCTATGAGGACGGAGGCTACGCGTTCCTTGATACTCACTACTACGGCGGTATCAAGAAGTACCTTTACGTTGCTACACCCCTTGCCATCCACGGCGTACTTGTAAAAAAAGACGGCACGACCGTTCAGCTAAGTGTCGGTGAGGATGAGGACGATCCCGTATTCTTCATTTCAGATCTTTTGATCCACCTTTCAGCCGAGCAGATGAATAAGAAGGCCTCTGCCGTTGTTGAGGGCGAAGTACTCGACCTTATCATTGGAAACAGACCTTTTGTTGTCGACAATGATTCGGAAAAAGAAAAGAAGGCAAGCACTAAATTAACAGCAGGCGAGCAGTACGCCGTTAATCATGAAAAAGAGGAAAAGAAAGAATCCGGTAAGCTCTCCGGAGCCGTAAAGCGCGGTATTCTTGCAATCCTTAATGATCTCTACGGAATCGAAGAAGATGACTTTATGTCAGCCGAGCTTGAGATCGTTCCTGCCGGAAAGGCAAGAGATGCGGGTTTTGACAGATCAATGATCATGGGGTACGGACATGACGACAGAGTATGCGCATATCCTTCAATGAGAGCCATTCTCGAAGCCAAGAACCTTAAGAGAACGGCTTGCTGTATCCTCGTTGATAAAGAAGAGATCGGAAGCTACGGCGCAACCGGAATGCAGAGCAGATTCTTTGAAAAGGCTGTTGCCGAGGTTATGAATCTCACAAAGGAAGGCTACAACGAGCTTTCATTAAAGAGATGCCTTGCAAACTCCTGCATGCTTTCATCCGATGTATCGGCAGCATTCGATCCTCATTATGCTTCGCAGTTTGAGAAAAAGAACTCAGCATACATGGGAGAGGGTGTTGCGTTTAATAAGTACACCGGATCAAGAGGAAAATACGGTTCAAGTGACGCTAACGCTGAGTATATTGCAGAGATCAGAAAGGTCTTTGATAAAGAAAAGGTCGTATTCCAGTTTGCAGAGCTTGGTAAGGTTGATGCGGGCGGCGGCGGAACGATCGCTTACATGCTTGCCAAATACGGCATGAATGTTATCGATTCCGGAATCTGCGTTCTTAGCATGCATTCACTTTGGGAAGTTATCAGTAAGGCCGACCTATACGAGGCACTTCGCGGATACGTTGCTTTCCTTGAAAACATTGATTTTAGAAATGAGTAATTTGATTTTATGAGTAATAGAGCTGAACTTGGTTTATCAACAGCTGACTATTATTTCGATCTTCCACAGGAGCTTATCGCTCAGGATCCTCTTCAAAAGAGAGATGAGTGTAAGCTCCTTGTTATCGATAAGAAGACGGGTAAGACAGAGCATCACATTTTCAGTGAGATCATTAACTATCTTAATCCCGGTGACTGCCTTGTCCTTAACAACACCAAGGTTATCCCCGCAAGGCTCCTTGGTGAAAAAGAGGGAACGGGCGCAGCTGTTGAGATACTTCTTTTAAAGAGAAAAGAGAATGATGTATGGGAGACTTTGGTCAAACCGGGCAAAAAACTTCGTCCCGGTGCCAGGGTTTCTTTTGGCGGAGGAATCTTAAAGGCTGAGATCCTCGATATCGTTGAGGAAGGAAACAGACTTGTGAAATTCTACTATGACGGTATCTGGGAAGAGGTCCTCGACAGGCTCGGCGAAATGCCGCTTCCTCCTTATATCACGCACAAGCTCCAAGATAAGAACATGTATCAGACGGTATATGCTAAGTTTGAGGGCTCCGCTGCAGCTCCTACCGCAGGGCTTCACTTTACGGATGAGCTCCTTCAAAAGATACGCGAAAAAGGCGTTGAGATGGCTTTTGTGACCCTTCACGTCGGTCTTGGTACTTTCAGACCCGTCAAGGTAGAAAACGTCAAAGAGCACCATATGCACACCGAATGGTACCGGGTGACGCAGGAGGCTGCGGATAAGATCAATAAGGCAAAAGAGACAGGCCATAAGGTCATCTGTGTCGGAACAACCAGCTGCAGAACAATAGAGAGCGCCGCCGATGAAAACGGAAGGCTCCGGGAGTGTAGTGGCGACACTTCGATCTTTATCTATCCAGGCTATAAGTTTAAGATTTTGGATCAGCTTATCACGAACTTCCATTTGCCTGAGTCAACGCTTGTAATGCTTGTTGCCGCACTCGCCGGCCGTGAGAACATCCTTGCTGCGTATGAGGAAGCAATCAAAGAAAGATACAGATTCTTTTCTTTTGGCGATGCGTGCTTTATAACGGATCTGTGATAGTGTATAATAAGTCGTGTAAGATTGATTGTATTATTGGAGATTTGTTATGGAAGACAGAAGAAAGAATAAGCGCCTGGAGCTTTCGGGAGATATTGTTATAAAAGAAATTACGAGCGGTCCCAAGGCAGATACCGTGGAGATTGAGATTATCGATGCATCTACCGAAGGTATCGGCTTTACAACCGATAAGCAGCTTATGATCGGCGCCAATTATGAGGCGAATCTTACGCTGTGGACCAAAGAAACAGTGCATGTCTTCATCCAGATTGTCCGTGCATGGAAAGAGGGCGATACTTACTGCTACGGCGGTATGTTCATCGGTATGCCCGAGGATGTCAAGATGCACATCGGAGTCTACGGAACCGTAGAGGATGCGCTTTCCGAGCAGGAAGAATAATTTAATATGAGTGTTTATGAGGCTTTCCCTTGCACTGATGCCCGGGAAAGCCTTTTTTGCGCCCTTTTTAGGTTACTTCATTTGAATAATGACAATCATTATGGTAAGGTAGAAAGGTGTGAAAAAACGACTATTGGAGGCACTGAAATGGATAATACTTTTAAGAAACGACTGACAACTTTTATTGCCGTAGCCTATGGCGTGACATTTTTTATGTATTTAATCATGTTCTTTGGGCTTAGAGCCGGTAAAGATCTTTCGGTATTTCCCAATGCACAGATGATGTTCCCTGCATGCGGAGTTATACTTGGATTTCTTCTTTTTGGAGATAAGGAGAAAAAGATTCCCAAGGCAGGATTCATAGTAGTGCTTATCACAGCGCTTGCTATGATGGGAATGTCAATTGCTTCATTGATCGTACCGGTTACTACGATCAAGACACAGGCCGGATCTGTTACAAATATAGATTTGTACAGCCAGTATGTGTTAATGGCAGGAAGCCTTATAGCTTATATCCTTTTTTGGGCATGTGGTAAGGAAAAAAGAAAAAATGTGGGCCTTTCCAGAAACAAAATAGGTATGAGTGCCCTTTTGGTATTTTTGTTTGTGGTTTTATTTATAGTAAGATTGTTGATCTCGGCTTACCTTGGCAAGTTTGTATCACCTGACGCAGCCGGTGAACTTCAGGAAGTGATCGGTGCACTTACCAATCCACAGACTTATATCAGCGCTATTTCCATATTGTTAGTTTTCCCGCTTAGTTTTTTGGCCTTCTGGGGAGAAGAGTATGGATGGAGATATTATTTACAGCCTATTCTTCAGAATAAGTTCGGACTTAGACTCGGCGTATTGATACTTGGTGTTGTATGGGGATTGTGGCATTTCGGTCTCGATTTTATGTTCTATACAACCACATCGGGCCCTGTGTATTTGCTCATGCAGGTCATTACATGCATCGGACTTGGAATATTCTTTGGATATGTATTTATGAAGACGAAGAATATATGGGCCATAGCATTAATGCATTTCATAAACAACAATTATATAGTGGTATTTTCGGGTGGCAACGCAGACGCGATCAAGGATCAGACGGTAACACTTTCTCAGGTGCCGGTTCATCTTATCAGCTTCCTTGTGCTGATTGTATTCATCCTTGCACCTATTTATAACCCAAAAAAGACTGAGGAGAACGCTTAAGCGTTCTCCTCGGTTCTTTTTGCGATTACAACAAGTCTGTGAGTAGCTATATAAATTGGAGTGCAAGTATAAAGGGTTAGCTGCTCGTCTTCGGTAGGATCTAAGATCTCGATATCTTCGGGATTAACGACTTTAATCTCGGATACCTTGTATTTATAGGTGGTATCTCTTGTATCTACAAAAATCTCATCACCAACCTCAACTTCATCAAGTCTGTTGAAGTATTTACCAAAGTTATAATTACGATGGCCTGCGATTACGCAGTTTCCGACTTCTCCGGGAGAAGCGGTATTTGGTTCGTGACCGAGGGAAGCGGAGAGGGCGCTTTTATTTGTGCCCTCTTTAACCGGCTCCTTGGAATCAATCTTGGGAATTCTTACGACATATAGAATGTCGTCTGTTCCAAATAAAGTGTCATCGCCATCTTCCAGTGATACGGTCTTAAGTCCATCCTCCGACATTTCCTCGGTTTCGGGAATGGGCTGTGCCTCATAGAAAGATGCGAGAGCGCTTTCTTTTTCTCGCGATTGTATTACGTTTATTGATATTGAGGCGATTATCAGAAACAGTCCAAATACCAGTAATACCGCGCCTGTAATTCTTAAAAACAATTTCATCTTCTTTTCCTATTATGAGCTTTCTTTGGATTTATCACCAAAAGAACCGTTCCGATTATTACGGCGACTCCTCCGATGATGTAGGATACGAGAGTACCCACAAATCCGCCTGTCTTGGCAAGCTTAGCGCCTGCTACGGCTTTTCTTCTGACTCCGAGAACTTCCCCGTTTGGACCAAGTATGTACTCGTAGTTAGGATCTCCGCCTTCGAGTGTGGCACCGTCTACAACAGTGTATCCGTTGGCCTTGATCTCGTCATCGCTTATAAGTCTGTCATCATATTCTGAAGGAGCTTTAACGATGATCTTTGGCTTGTTGCCGTTGTTTGCATTGGCATTTGCGGCGTTATTGTTAGCTCCGGCATTGGTGTTTGCAGCAGCGTTATTTGTGTTTGAACCGGAGTTGCTGCCGTTTCCGCCGTTGTTGTCGTTGTCGTGGTGATCATCGCTGCTGTGGTGCTTGCTGTCTGATGATCCGCCTGAGCCATTGTTGTCCGAACCGTTTGAAGGACCGCCCGATCCGTTACCGGAGCCATTTCCGTTTTTATTATCGTCTTTATTTCCGTTACCGTTGCCGTTTCCGGGATTCGGTACATCCGGCTCGGGTTCCTTTTTCTTGTTGGTAAAGTTAAGATTTACACGTCCTTTATTTGTGTTAAATTCATATGGCTCTTCATTGAGCTCATATCCGTCGGGAGCTTTAATCTCTTTTACAATATATTCTTTACCTTTCGGAAGACCGACTTTTCCGCTTCCGTTTTCTCCTGTTGTGAGCTGTGCAACTTCTTCTTGAGTAGCCTTATCTATGATTGAGAATACGGCTCCTTTGAGAAGAACAGAAGAGTCTTCGTCATCGGCCTTTGTTATTGTAAGTGATGCTTTACCGGTTGAGCTTCCTGAGCTGAATTTAGCATTGCTAAGATCGATATTTGATTTGAATTCAGCATCTATACCGGAATCCAAAAGTTCAGCACTGTTGGAGTAATCTCCGCCTGCAACCTTAGGAAGATCGGGAGTAGCAATATATTTAAGTACATAGCTGGTCTTTCCGGTATTCTTGGGAAGAGTAACTTCCAACTGCGTTGTTCCGTTGGAATTGGTCTTAACATCTGTTTTATAGCCTGTTGCTTCTTCACCTTCGGAAAGATCGCCGGTAGCAGGATTGATGTTGGCAACATAAAGTTTTACCGAGCTTTCCTCGAGGTCGAGGTTTGCTCCTAGTATATCTCTGACTTTACAGCCATCGCGAAGATTCTGCTTGGAAGCATTGACTAAAATTGTATATCCGGCCTGAGTCTTATCATTGATAACGTCGCCTTTTTTGTTGAACATTGAGTTCTTGATCTCGCGTTTTGCATCTTTTGACTCAATAGTAGTTGTAGGATAATCCTCGGTTTCGATTGATGCATTGTTGGCGATGCTGATACTTGAACTTGTAATGTTATCAAGGTATTTTTCGTCTTTAACTCTTGCGGTGAATGTGATAGTTTTCATTGAATCGGCTTCGCCGGCAACAGTATTTTCGGGATATACGGTAAGAAGACCGTTATTGTATGTATAGCACGGTCTTGTTGGGTTATCATCCGAACCCTTAGGTATTTCCACGCCGTTCATCATGATTGGCTTGTCTGTCGCAATAATAAGTTCAAGACCGCTTTCCGTAAGTCCGTCTTTTACGCTTATCTTTGACATTGCCATCTTGTTTTTATTGGCAACGATCTCGTACTGGAACTCATGAGTCTCGTAGTTGTAATTTCCTACGATTCTTTTTGTAAGGACTTCACTTTTACATGTCTTTTCAATCTCGTCACTTACGTTTTTCATTTCATAGGAGTTCATGACAACTCTATTTTTATATTTTTTCTCTTTATTTCCTGAATAGAACTCTTTTTCAGATTCCAAAAGCTCAGTAACCACATCAAATTCCAATGTTTTTTCTTTGATGTCATTACCGAGAGTTATAAGGTATTCACTATATTCATCGGTACCTTCAATAAATTTACCGGGAACACCCGCATACTTGTCGGATATGTCATAGGCTTCACCGTCAAGCTTGGCATTAGTTATTTCTACAAGCTTCTGACCGGCTCCGATCTCTTCAGTGATCTCGACATCGGTGAGAGGCTGCTTGCTGGTGTTAGCTTTAATAGTCCAAGTAATCTTATGGTTGGCGGCATCATAGCTTGTAAGATTTTTTACAATACCGGGTTTAGCGGTGAGACCGTCTTTTCCTTTGATCTTACCGATGGATTCATGATGTTCTTCATCACCGTATTCAAACCATGTCTCATTATTGGGAGCAGAAGAGTGGTTCTGCTGTAAATAGGTATCATAATTTTTAAGCAAAGACTTATATCTTACTACATAAGTGCTTTCACCGGACAGAGTTCCAAGATCAACAGAGAAATCATACGGTAAATTCTGGAACTGCGAATTACCTGCTGAAGTGTTTACGCTGACATCGCTTGTGATATCTTCTCCGTCTTTTGAAACGGTTATGGAATCTGAAATGAGACTCATGTCTGTCTTTGAATCCATAGTGAATTTATCGTACAGAACAAAGTTATCAAAATCATATCCCTTATTGCCTAATGTTATTTCCCAGGTGATGATCGCATCTTTGTTGTCATCGGTTCTCTGGATATCCTTGAAATTCTTCTTAAGAGTATATTTATCTTTGAGCGGAGGATCTACAGGACCCGGATCGGGCTCAGGATCTTCCTGATTCTCTTTGATAGGGAATTTTAAAGGACTGTCAAAGCCCGGAAGCTGCATCTCGATTTCTTTTTTGTCTCCGACTTTATCACCGTCGAGCTTACATGAGATTCCGAACACTATTTCGTTTAGATCCGAGTATTCATCATTAGTAACCTCGAGCAATATGTTACCGTCATCATCAAGAGTAACCACGCCGAGCGGATCGTCAAGGTCTTTGATGCTGATTGATATGTCATGTGGATATTCTGTCAGTATTTTTGGGAAATTGGGGAGGATGATCTTATCCCCTTTTTTGATGTAATGATCCGGGTTTACCTCAGGATCTTTTTCATCATCCGTATAGTTTAGAAATAGAGGTTGAAAAAGTGTGTAAGTTAATTCGAACTGATCGCCCAAGGAGATAACATCTCCGCTTGCGATAGGTTCCCCTTCTTTGTAGAGTTCAACCTTCTCTACAATGTCTTTGACTTCCCCCTCGCCTTCTTCAGCAAGTGCACCTATCGGGAGTGAGAGGACTCCGATGCACAGAAAAAGGCACAATAAGAGTGCTTTTAAAGTTTTTTTCATACTTTGCCTCCAAAATAATATAAATTATTTCATATTAAATGTATCAAACAGATATTGTAAAATAGTGAAGATTGTGTGTCTATTTTGTGTTCATTTGGTTACCGAACACAAAATATAGTATTTTTTTGACCTGATTTCCGAGTCGTCCTTGCCTAGAGTGCTTATTTTTTATACAATTATGTAGTGCGAGTGCACACATGGTCTTGAATTTATAATCTGCAATATGCATTTTGACTGTATTATGAGGTGAAATCATGAGGATAACAGTAGTAGGTACGGGATATGTAGGACTTTCCAATTCCGTACTTTTATCACAATATAACGATGTTACCGCGGTGGACATTGTCCCTGAGAAGGTTGATATGATCAACAAGAGACAGTCGCCCATAGTCGATAAAGAGATAGAAGAGTATCTTAAGAAGGATTCGCTCAGGCTTCGTGCGACAACTGATGCGATAAGCGCATACGAAGATGCGGAGTTTATCATTGTTTCGACACCAACAAACTACGATGAGAAACTTAACTATTTTGATACGTCTTCCGTAAGAAGTGTTGTCGAACAGGCAAGGAAAGTGAATCCCGACGCTTATATCATAATCAAATCTACGATTCCGGTTGGATATACTTCGGATCTTATGGATGAATATGAGACGGATCACATTCTCTTTTCGCCTGAGTTCTTAAGAGAGGGAAAAGCGCTTTACGACAACCTTTATCCATCGAGAATAATCGTAGGCTACAATACGGATTCCGAGGAAGCTGAGGAGAAGGCGCACATTTTTACCGATCTTCTTAAGCAGGGCGCTCTTAAAAAAGACATTCCGACACTGTTTATGAACACGACAGAGGCCGAGTCGGTCAAGCTCTTTGCCAATACGTATCTGGCACTTAGGGTTTCGTTTTTTAACGAGCTTGATACTTATGCAGAGGTAAGAGGCCTCAATACCAAGAATATAATTGACGGCGTATGCCTCGATCCCAGGATCGGGGATTTCTACAACAATCCTTCGTTTGGCTATGGCGGTTATTGCCTTCCCAAGGATACAAAGCAGCTTCTTGCCAATTATGAAGATGTTCCGAATAACCTTATCACGGCTATCGTTGATGCCAACAGGACGAGAAAAGATTATATCGCAGACAGGATTTGGGCACTTCAGCCCAAGAAGGTTGGAGTATACAGGCTCACGATGAAGGCGGGTTCCGATAACTTCAGACAGTCCGCGATTCAGGGCATTATGAAAAGAATTAAATCAAGAGGAATAGAGTGTGTGGTATATGAGCCGACGCTCAAGGAAGACAACTTCTTTAATTCCAAGGTTATAAACGATCTTAATGAGTTCAAAAAAGAGTGCGACTTTATAATCGCCAACAGACTCACGCCCGAGCTTTCGGATGTGGTAGACAAGGTTTATACGAGAGATCTTTTCGGAAACGAGTAAATACAGATAATTAAAAATAAAGGGTCAAAAGCTTTTGCTTTTGGCCCTTCAGACTGTAGACAAAGTCCACGGCAAATGCTGTGGATTTTTCTTTTAAAAAGTGTCACAAGCCCTGTATTTATCTGGGATTGAGGCACTTTTTATGGTATAATAAAAGTATCAAAGTTGTGGATGGGGATAGCCTTTATGATGACTTCTAATACCGAAAGAAAGCGTGAACAGATGCAGTTTGTGAGCATGGATGATCTGGTACCTCAGGATCACATGCTCAGGCTTATTGATAAAGCAATTGACTGGTCATTCATATATGACCTTGTTGAAGATAAGTATTCATCAGATA
>NZ_FPCC01000038.1 GCF_900116875.1 Butyrivibrio sp. INlla21 | reverse complement strand
TAAAGCCAATTTTTCGGTCGCAGCTCACATGTGCAGAAAGTATTACCGCGGTACGACATCTCCACCAGATCTGGAAACCATCATTTCAAGAAATCTTGTACCTATTAGACCAGACAGGCACCGGGTAAGATACCAGTCTGCAAGAATCTTCAGAGGTTTCCTCTATAGGGTAGCATAAAGCTTTGAATTTTACACGTTAAGCTCAGGCGGATTTTAATCCGTCTTTTTGACGTGGAAATGACATAGAAAAAGAGGATGAAGGAACTATTCCAACATCCTCTTTGATTCTTTTTGTCCCCGAGTCCAATGTTAACTTAATGACATTGATCACACGATCCGGTTTTTTATTTCTTCAATCAGCTCTCGATCCGCCGGCAGCCAGTTGACCTCATCAAGCTCATCCTTCGTAAGCCACCTCGCAGCCTCGGCTTCCTTAAGCACCAACTGCCCCGATTCCACCTCAGCCAAAAAACAATCCATAGAAAGATGAAACTCGGGATAGTCATATTCAATCGTTTTAATAAGCTCGCCCACAGCTATCGTCGCAGTCAGCTCCTCTTTTATCTCACGCACAAGCGCTTCCTGCGGCGTCTCACCGGCCTCGATCTTTCCGCCCGGAAACTCCCACATACCCTTGTAATCTCCGTACCCTCTGGCCGTTGCGAATATTCTTTTTTCTCCCCCGCTGCAGTCCCAAATAACAGCTGCAACAACACGTATCGTCTTTTTACTCAATGCGATCTCACTTTCGTTATCAGGCAAAAGAGCCGGTGTAATGTGCTCAGATACTTCTGTCATTTATAATAATGCTCCGGAGCAATATAAGCACCCCACTCCATACTCGATGCGATCTCACTGTATCTTTCCTCTACCTTCTTCATCGCCTCGATTACAAGAGACTGAAAATGCTCATCTTCCTTTTTCGTTTTGATATCTTTATCTTTGTTTCTTTTCCAAAACAGTCCCAAGGCTTCCTCCTTGCGTAGGTAATAATGGTTGGGTAAAAGAGCTTTCTCACTAATCGACAATTCTAAACTTAATCCCATACATCTGAACCGAATCGGAATCAATAAAAAACGGACATTTTATATTGCGCTTACAATCTATACAAGTCTTAGTTTTTCTTATATTCTCTTTTTCTTTTTTCAGTTTAGACCTATCTATTCTAACTTTATCAATAAGTTGTACTCTTCCATTATCTTTTTCTTCACGTTTTATCCTATTAACGACAATATCATGCGTGTAGCATTTATATATTCCGGCTGGCAATTCTGCTATTCCTCTTTTTATATCTTTAGGGAATTCCTCCGCAAAACATTCACCATATTTATTGGCAGACTGATTTACTATATAACCACCTATTGTACGTCTCAAGGTAAACACCGTGCTTTTTCTACTACTTTTAGAAACAATCATAGCAATCAAAACCGCTACACAAATAGCAAGTACTATCAGTGCAAGCATCTTTGCTACTTTCTCATATTTTGTGAATGATAATACAGCACTTATTACCACCATAACTACTGCAATTATCAGTTCTATTCCACCACTATAGTACATCCAATAAAACTTTCTTTTAATAAAATCCATAAGCACTCTCTACTGTAAGTTTTCTATTTATACCCCTTCCCTAATTACTATTTAAAGCCAAATATCTATACTATATGTCCCATTAACTTCCGTTCTATGTTCATTATTCCATCCCCATCCAACGTAATCTGCTGTCTTACTTGGATGTCCATAAGTATTTCCCGCCCCATAACTATAAACAACAATCGAATAATCATCGGCTGGGGCAATCCCTGCAAATTTTTTACTCCAACAATATTCCCCACCATGATGGCACGCAACTAACGTATCAGGATTCTCGTATCTAACTGGATCCTGATAATCATAATCCTGATCTCCTGAAACGACTATTTTATAGAATTCTTTTTCTTCTGTACTGCCCTCAATATACATTGCATACCCATCTTGATGATTGCTCTTAAGATTCGGAGCACGCGTTGGATCTATTGTTGACCCAGCATGCCCAATATACGCTTTATGTAAATCAATGTTTGTTCCATAAATATAGAATCTTCCACCAAGTATCAAAATTGCCGCTAGAAAACTGCTATATAAACATTTTCCTGTTTGATCAGGCACAAGCCATGTGCACCTTAACGCTCTTATGTTAGTTCTGAAAGCATTCCAATGATCTTCATGAACATGTGATAAAGCAATTATAGTTTTCTCCTCATCCACTTCAAGAAATAGTCCCGGATGAACTGCGCCTTTATTGGTTCCATAGTCAAAATATAAACTCGGAATACAATCTCTTTTTTGAAGAGAAGTGGCAAGACCTTGCCCTACGTTATGAACTTTAAAAACATATGGAACTCTTCCACGTCTAGGTGATTCTTCCCACTCCGATTCTCCTGGAATTTCATCGCCCCAATTAATATCAAAAGGAAGAGTATTGCCTTCAATTCTTGGATACTCAGATACGCTTATCTTATCAGTAAGAAGTTCTATATTATAACGTTCCTCCTCCAAAGCGCATCTCTCTGCATGCAAAATGCTGATTCTTGAATCCCTACTATTAAGCATTCCTTCTTCATAGATTGTGCATGCAAATCCTCTATTTCTCCGCCCTCTGTTAGATTCTTTTTCTTCAACAATTACTTTGAATAAAACTCCGTTATCAGTAAATGTTTTCCTTTTTATTTCAAAGAACTCCTTGAAAATATAATATGGAACATCCGCTGTTATAATGGTCATTTTCTCCCAAAAATCTCTACGGCTTCCATTAATGTGATTATCAAAATAGTTACGATCTAGAAATTCCATTTCTACATAACCGCGCCTATATCTCTCCCCATAGTATGAAATAGCATACATTTCTTTATTCATTAGTCTTCTCCAAGTAGCTTATTATGCATTATTTAATCTTTTTTCTTTCTATTTAAACCTACTGCGCCACCCCAAAATCATACTGAAGATATTCAGGTAACACTTCAGCCATGTCTATATCATATAGGTAAGTGATATTTGTTTTACCTGTTGCTTTATCTACCTTTTCTTGTTTTCTTTCATTAGAAAAAGTTCCTGTACCAACGTAAGTGTAAGGAAGTCTCACACCATGTTCTTCCGCCACCTTCCTAATAAACAGATGTGCATATTTAGATAATCTTAGTGCCTGCAAATCTGCTGCCGAGATATTGTTCTCACACTCCCACTGGAAAAGATTGTCTTCTAAAAATTTATCCTTATAATTCAAACGTTCTTCCAGTGATGCATCCTTTTTCAGCGACGCAAAAATAATAACCTCATCTCCATAGAAATACGTGCCTTTTTGATTATGCTCAGGATCTTTAAGCATTTTAAGCTGAACCTGATCCATGCGATAATTATTCCAAAGTACAAACTTCTCATGGTACATATACTCAGCGTCATAGCGAACTAAACCATACTCAAGAAGATCATCCATGTATTCGTGAAGCTGATCATCCATATCAACATTTAGCGTTAGCGTGTCTTCATCTCTGATTATTGCTTTGTTTTTAAGCATGAATCTAATGGCATGCTCAACTTCCTCAGGTTTATAATCACCATGATCATTTTTGAAAAACTCATATATTTGATCTTCTTTTAAACCTTCGTCCATAAGAAGCTTTATTATTTCATATTCATGTCTGCGAACTAGCGGAAGAAGTGAAGAAACATATTTAATAAATCCCACCTGCGCATCTGTAAAAATTGGAAGATTTTCCTCTCCAATTCCCAACAGAAAACTGTAATAGCATCCTGTTTTACGATTACTAATCTTAGTACTAAAAAATCTCATCAAGTCAGGTGCGCAATTATTGTTCAGATAATCTATATGTTTAGGATAGAATTCACTATTACTGTATTTCTTGAAGTTATAATAATCTTGCTTTAAATAATTAAGTCCATTGAAATTCTCATTATCGATGTACTTTATGATTTCTTGCTGGCTTTCTTCATCGAAATGTATATTTACGCCATATTCTGAAAGGCCTAATGCCTTAAAATCATCTTTTACAAGATCTTGCATTAATCTTTTTTCAAGAATGAAATTCTTTGCAAGACTTCCTAACGCAAAAGCTACCTGCACACTCCTCTTATAGCTGTTACCTATAAAATCCAGAACAGTGACATGAGTCTTTCCCTCAAATTTTCTAAGTCCTCTTCCTAATTGCTGAATAAAAATAGTCGAACTTTCTGTAGGGCGCAGGAACAGTACCATATTGACTCCGGGTATATCAACACCTTCATTCAATATGTCTACCGTACAAATAATCTCAAGTTCTTTGCTATCATCCTGAAGATCATCATATGCTTTTTTTCTCTCAGTAACAGTATTTTTACCGGTGAGATATGCAGTATGATAATATTCCCCAAGTTCCTCAGCCATCATTCTGGCATGAGTAATATTCTTACAAAAAGCCAACACCTTCAGTTTGCCTTCTGGTCTATATTCTTCTATTTTGTCTTTAATAAAATCACAATGATCTGCCGCTGCAAGCTGTGAAATAAGCTGTCGTTCTTTATCCTTAGTCAAACCATAATCTACTAGACTGTCCCTAATTCCATAATATCTAAACGGTACGACAAGATCGTTTATTATTGCATCCCTGAGTCGGAGTTCATACGGAACATTAGAATCGAATAATTCAAAAACATCCTCATTATCCATTCGTTCAGGTGTAGCTGTTAATCCAACCAAAAACTCCGGTTCGAAATAGTTAATGATCTTTTTGTATGAATCAGCCGTCGCATGATGACACTCATCGAGAATTATGTAATCAAAATCATCTTTTCCAAATAATTCCAAAGATCTACTGAGAATAATATTTCCAGCAAATAAAAAATCAGCATTAAGCTCATGTGATGATTGATTATAGATACCATAACTTTTCTCTGCGCCAAAAACTTCTTGGAATGTTTCCAATGATTTCTGCATGATTGAGCCTTCGTGAACAACATATAATAGTCTCTTGGGATCAAAATTCCTGGCATCAAAAGCAGCAAGAAAAGTTTTTCCCGAGCCAGCTGCCGCTACAACTAACGCTCTCTTCTTGCCCATTGTCCTATATCTATTCAGTTCTTTCAAAGCCTTATGTTGCATATAATTCGGGCGAACATTTTCTATCTTCTGCCCATAATCCATATCCCAACATTCTATGGCAAAATCTATTCTTTTTTTATACTTATTGATTAGCTCTCTATCTAGCGGAAATGTCCTATTCCATTTATCCTCAAATTCTTTCTGCATATCCAAAAAGACGTTTGAGTTTTTATCCCTTATTACAGCAATATCCCACTCTATATTTTTCTTTAGAGCGTACTTAGTTATATTTGAAGATCCTATAATAAGCTCTGCTCTATCATTGAATTCAAAATAATATCCCTTTGAATGATAGCCAATGACCGAATAACTATTGTCATGAAAGCTCTCATAATCAAGATGACATTCAAATCCATCATATATATCTTGTAGCTGTAGGAATCTTTGAAGAGACTCGACATCGGTGAAATTCTGATATGTAGAAGTGATTAGCTTTCCTTTGCATCCGCGCTGCAAAGCAGATTCAATATCCTTAATAATCAAAACGAGGCCAGCTTTTTTGATGAAGCTAACCGAAAAACAAAAAGAATCACAGCTCCTTATATTATCTTTAAGGCGCTCTAGAAATGTCTGTTCTGTGTAGTTAGTTAAAAACAAGTTATCATCCATATTTGCCATATCAACGACCTCTTCGGATAACAATCAGTTTCAACAACAATTATACTATAAAACCTGCACCGGATCAGTAATTATAGTATTTTGATAATAAAAAACGCACTCCAAATATCGTTTATCATCCGACATTTGAAGTGCATATATTTTCATATTCTTTTTTATTTAATTATTACTTTGCTATTCTTCCCTCAGCTTTACCATATTCATTGTAATGCTTAAGGAGTTTGTCTCCGTCTGCGCCGATTGCAGTTTGGAGATCAGCGTTGTTTATGTAGTATGTGTAAGCGTTGAAGTCTTTAGTATTTCCTTTGTATGTCTTGAGCGCCTCGACTGTTGCATCTGCGGTCGCAGGAGTGGCTGCTGCCGTGGTATTTGTAGCTGCAGGTGCAACTGCCTTGGTTGCAGGCGCCGGTGTAGCACTTGCATCATCCAATGTCACAGGATTACAGTCTTTACACGGTGTTTTCCCTTTTTTCACAGCATTCTCAAGAGTAGTTGCTATTTTACTCTTATTAAGATGCTGACAGCCATCAGCGTGATATTTCTTGCCGGATTTCGTAATATACACCGTAGTATCGCCGCTTGCAGCGTAGGCTTTTGCTTCGCCAGCGATAAACGTTCCGAAGATCATGAGAACAGCTGTAAATACAGCGAGATTTCTTTTGACTAATAGCTTCATACGCAGTACCTACCTTTCACTATAAATGTAATTGAAATTATAATGTGTAGCGCCTGCGAATAAAACAAACTCGGCATTAAAAGAATATAAAATATCAGAGAAGTCTTATTTCAACCTCAGCCTAAAATCACAGAGTTCATCGCCGTTTCCGATTGTTTTGGTGCGGGTGAATTCAAGGCCGGGGATGTTGCCGTAGCAGTAGATGTCGTTGTCACAGAAGAGTCTGTTGATCTCGGGGCAGCCCAGTTCTGTGAGGTAGGTGTGATAGGGACACTGAGTTATGTCCATGGCGAACTCGCCTTTTTTCTTGGGGTAGAAGACGTTCTTGAAGCCGGCGGTCTCTCCGAAGCTTTTCTTGGCGACGGGTCCCCACATGGCGAGGAAGAACCTCGTGAAGCCGGGGAATCTTGCCGACTTTGCAAGGGAAGCGCCTGCTTTTTCGCTGTTTGCTTTCATGGATACTCGCATTACCTCAAATGCTTTCTCAGGGTCTTTTTCCTTCATAGATAGGTAGATGGCTGCTGACGGGAAGATATTTCCGTCGGTGTGAGCGGCAACGCCCTTGGGAAGCCCTTGGTGCTCCGCATAGATCTTGTCCAGCTTTTCTCCGGCTCTTTTCCATATCTCATCCGCATCCTCTTGCGCGAATGCGTGGTAGAGCTCTTCTTTGATAAATGCTTTTCACTTTAATGCTTTTTCTACTGTTGTCATAAGTGGGTCTCTCCTTGAAGTCTTTTATACACTATTATCCTCGGTTGATTTTTGGTATGATTTTACCCTTATATGGGGTATTATCATACTCTTTTTAAACCATTACAGTTATTTAAGTACTTCCCATGTAGAATTTTTCTTTGCTCCTACACGTTTAATATACCCTTTATCCGCTAATGTCACCAATGCCCTTTGTACTGTCCTTACAGTTTTTGATATTCTCTCTGCTATTTCTTCACGCGAGATTGTAGAATCTTGTTTTAAAACGGCAAGTACCGTCTGTTCCGTTATAGTTAATACTTCGCCTCCGCCATAAGTGACATCATAAGCGACATCCAAAATGTCACTTATGAGTTTTCGTCTGAAAACAATAAACTTAAACCCATTACCGGTCCTTTCATACGAATACTTTACTCCAGCATCTTTGCATAGACTGTTAATTCTTTTAAATCCACTACCAAATTTCTCAATTGACTTAGTCAAATACAGAATCTTTGCTATGTTAGGATTTCTCAGCTCGGACTCTACATTTCGCTTAACATAATCTTCAGGTCTATGCTCGCTTGCATAGTCTCCAGGACTATATATTGTTATCTTACTCGGGTGTATGCAGATTTCATGCTGAGTTCGCCCGTCATAAATGGTATGAGCAAAACTGTTAGCCAAAATTTCTCTAATGACTGCTATTGGAATTTCCGGTATTTCTTCCCTCTCAAATCCGTTAATCTCGCTCCTCCAACGAATATTCTTTAAAATATACTCTTCAGCAACTTTCAGAAGATTGTAGATATTATCCTCATGAATCTTCATATCTAAAAATGTCAGTTTTTCATCCGTTGCAAATATCGCCATCTTCAAAGTGACCGGATGTGTATTACCAAAGAGAATTTCTCCTGCATTAGTAAGATGATTATTCTTAATAAGTCCATAACGATTCAATATCATCGGGCAAGTGTATTTTCCTTCTGGTAACCTTCCAACCTCAACAGCTTTCTTCCAAAAAGCCTTTATCGTGTTTTTGTCAATTTGATTCGCTGTTGCCTCGGATTCATCTCTTTCCCATTTACCACGGTGTCTGCTCGCTCCAAAAAAAGCTTTTAATTCTTCCGGCGTAACTTCTCGATCTTCATCTGCAGTTCTCAGGAAATATCTTCCATATACAGAATAAGGTGCATTCTCACCGCTAAATTCCACCTTAATCACATGCGAATTATCAAATATCTCCTCTGAAATTGCTGGATAAATCTGCGGTTTGATACTTTCATATACAACTCTTGAAACATCTCTCAGCGAAGACTCGGAGACCTCCTGTCCCACTACATCACCATTTGGTTTCACTCCAAAATATAATGTACCAATACCATGTTTATTTAAAATAGACGCAATAGAGACCATACCTTCCTTAATTTCGCCTGTCGTTTTCTTGAATTCAAGTGTTTCGGTCTCTTTTCCAATATTCACCATAGTAATACCTCTCTTTTTTATAAGTGACATTATTATATTATAAGTGACATTTTTTGTCACTTACGTTTTTACACTCCTTTTCTTCACAACAAAATGACAACACATTGCCATAAACATATTCTAAATTTTCACCCAAAAATCATAAAATCGAGTTTATACATACGCAATATTGTTCATATTAGTATATAATAATTATTATCCGGAGATATTTTCATTGAACACTTTATGAGGTTGCGAGATGGATTTTCAGACTTTTGTTGATGGTTTAAAGCCGATGGCGTGCGTTCTGTCGGTCGAGAAAAAGGAAGACGGAGGATACGGCGAGATACGAATTGTCGCGGGCAACAAGCCATTTGTTGAATTCGCTGAGCACCCGCTTTTTGCCGTGACACCGGGCACGATCATCGGAAAGTTCAGGAAGAACAATCTTTACGACAAGTATCTTCCCAAGACGCCGGATTTTGAGCACAAGTGCCATCAGTCCGCCATCCTCAAAAAACCGGTTCATACATACCTTAACATCAATGTTGCCAATCTGTGGTTCAATCTGTTCTTTTTGCCATTGGACTACGAGGAGGGTAATCTCTGCTACTGCGCTTTCCTGAATGAAAAGGTCGACGTCGACGATATCGATATGGCTTCGTCAAGCTCCATGAACATCTCCAACGATGTCATGAAGACTTGTATCAAGCTTCGCGGATCGAGCGATTTCAAAGCAACGATAAATGAGGTTATACATGACGTTCGCAAGCTTTGCGGTGCAGAGATATGCACAATTTCACTTGTCAATCAAAGTGAGGGTACGTTATCGCTCCTTGCTACGAGTAAGGCGGACGACTGCTCGATCAGGCCATTGGACCAGTACCCCAATCAGTATGATGTCACCATGTCATGGCTTGATATGATCGGAGAAAGGGACAGTGTTCTCATCCAGAGCGAACAGGATTTTGAATATGTAAAAGAGGTTAATCCTCAGTGGTACCAAACTCTTATAGAGTCGGGAGTAAAGAGTATCATCATCTTCCCGCTTCGTCACAACTGGGAGCTCATGGGCTTTATATGGGCGACCAACTTTGACACCAACAATACTTCCAGGATAAAAGAAACTTTGGAGTTCACCACTTTCTTTATCTCCTCGGAAATCGCAAGTTATATCATGTTAAAAAAGCTCGAGCACGTCAGTTACACGGATATGCTCACGGGTGTGTTTAATTCAAATGCGATGAACAGTATGATCCTTGATGTTGTATCCAAGAAGTCGTTCATTCCAAAGCCTTACGGTGTTGTATTTGCAGACATCAACGGGCTTAAGCGTGTCAACGATGAGAGCGGTCATCAGGCCGGTGATATTTTAATAAAAAAGGCAGCTCTTTTGCTTCAGGAAGTATTCCTTGACCAGGATATCTACCGCGCAGGCGGTGACGAGTTCATGATCGTAGTAAAGGGCTGCACCAAGGAAGAGTTTTTTGAAAAGATCGATGAGTTAAAAGAAAGAACGAGTGATCCGGACAAAGTATGTCTGTCGGTCGGATGCGTATTTAACGATTCCGACCTGTCCATCCGCGACTGCCTGCGGATTTCGGATGAAGAAATGTACAAAAATAAAGATAAGTTCTATGAGGATCATCCCGAAATAGACAGAAGAAAAGGATAAGTTAAGGGGTCTGCCGAATATCATCGGCAAGCCCCTGTTTTATGCATTTTTGCACCGGCTTTTACGCCGATTGTCTTTATTGGTTGAGCGCTACGATAAGTCCGTTTATCTGGGCGTCTTTTTCTGCGCTCGGGCTGTCTTTTGGATCTATGAATATCGAAGTTGCTTCAAAGCCTTTTATTCCTATTACCTTGGCGAGCTTCTCTATTGCTTTTACCCCACCGCTTCCTGCCATGCAGGCGTATGCGCAGTTTCTTTTGCCCTTAAGGATCTCCTTGTTGTCGGCTACAAATGTGCGGATAGGAGGTGTGATAGTTCCTGCCCACACAGGAAAGCCGTAGATGATGCGGTCGTACTGTGAAAGGTCGACTTTGTAGTCTTCGAGCTCGGGCTTCTCCGCCATGAGCGCGCTCTTTCCTCCCCATACGAACTTGGCAAAACCTGTATCTTTGTAAGCTTTCTTGGGAACAAGGCGCAGTGTGTCGGCATCTTCGATACCTGCCTTGATCTTCTCTGCGACGTACTCAGTGTTCCCTCCCATTGAGTAGTAAACGATCAGTGTTTTCATTTTTTCTCCCTCTCATAAAATGTTATATAAACAGATCATCCATACAGACTTCTTTTCCTATATAGTTGCTATACATATTCTTCTTAATGCCGTATGTAGTGATCATAGTAACTATGATAGTCTTAGTGTTTTTAGTAGCGTCTCTGAATACCTCCACCTTATTTTTTAAAGCCATGTCGTAATCTTTATCAATCTCAAATTCACGACCCGAGAATTTTATCTCACACAGGTTTATCACCCTATCTCGTCTTTCTATCACAAGGTCTATCTGTGCACCGGGCTCTTTATCATCACCCTGCTTATTCCATGTCGACGTCTCAGATAAAACCCCTGATATACCTAATGTCTGCTTAATCTGAGTAATATGGTCTTTGCAAACCTGTTCAAAAGTCAGCCCCGCCCATGCACGCC
The DNA here is from genome assembly GCF_900116875.1 of Butyrivibrio sp. INlla21. GTDB lineage: Bacteria > Bacillota > Clostridia > Lachnospirales > Lachnospiraceae > Butyrivibrio. Next base: position 10,216 of record NZ_FPCC01000038.1, on the reverse strand, counting down.
TTGCGGGATTGTCATTCATATTGCTCCAGAAATGCTCGTCTTTTCCGTAATTATCCCTTATAAATTTAAAATAGAACATAGAGTAATAATCTGAAAGCTGATAACGCGCATCACGTTTTTTATATCCGTACATCTTATTAACTCTGATAAATCCGCACTTTTCAAGGTTTGACAACATCTTTGTCAACACTCCGTTAGACGGAAGCCCGGTCTTCTTAACAATCTCTTCTCTTGAAAGACCACTCCTTTTTTCACTTAATGCTGTCGCGATTTTTATATACTGCTCGCTGTTTGAAAACAATGTATTGTATAGATGATCAAATTCATTCCATAGTTCAGCTCTTTTCCCAAAGAAAATATTGTCAATATTCTCATTTAATGTCAGCTCACCGTCCAGAAGCCTTAAGTAAAAAGGGATTCCACCCATGATCATATATGTCTGAACAATATCATACCTTGACCAATGTATATTTCGAGACTCCAAATACAATTCTGTATGTCTTAGATCAAACGGTTCAAGATATAATCTGCATGTCTGCCTATTAAACAATCCTCCTTTGTTTTCATCCAGCTTTTCAACCATCCAAGAAGTCGCTGATCCACACACAATGAACACAAGATTCTTTCTTGTTGCTCCCCATGAATTCCAAAACCATTCAAAAGCATCTAAAAAACCGGATTGGGGTTTATCCATCCATGGTAATTCATCAAAGAAAACAACTTGCTTTTTCTTTGAATCCAGCGATTCCAAGTAATTTCTAAGAACAAAAAAAGCCTCTGTCCAATCTTTTGGATTATCATACTTTTTATGTGATGAATTATTTAATTCAAGTATAAAATTCTTTAACTGCTCAGGATTTTTCTGTTTTTCCGATCCGGTAAATTTAAAGGCGAAGGAATTACTATAGTATTCGTTTATAAGGAAAGTCTTTCCAACTCTTCTTCTACCATAAACAACTATAAGCTGTGCTTCTTTCTCCGTCATCGCACGGTCTAAGCGCTTTATCTCATTTTCACGCCCGATTAGGTTTTCCATAGCAACCTCCATCTTTAAGTCTTATCTTTAAGTCATATTTTAACAGAGTTAAAGATAAAATTCAATGCAAGTTTTATCTCTATCTCACTTTAAAAAGCACTTAAAGATAAAAATCACATCCTATATCTCTTCAAGTCAACTTTCCCGTTTATAACCTCGACTCCCTCAGACTGCAGGATTTCTCCTTGCTTCCAGGCGCCTCCGAAGGCGAATTCGCCGGCTAACTCACCTTTTGAGTTTACTACGCGATGGCACGGGATGATGCCGGGCTCGGGATTTTTGTGGAGTGCGTTTCCGACGGCTCTTGCCATGTTCTTATCGCCCGCCATCTCGGCGACCTGCCCGTAGGTTGCGACTTTCCCTTTTGGAATGCGCTTAACGGCTTCGTAGATTCTTTTGCTCGGGCTATCTGAAATAAGATCGTAGCTCTCGGCGATCATGGTCTTTACGTCCTTGTCGGGAATACTTCCGTCTAGGATTATGGTGTTCCAGTGTTCTTTATTCTGATGGTATCCGGGTATAACAGCTTTGTAGATCTTGCGCCAGAAGTAGGCTTTCTCGGGATCGACCTTGACGTTGAGATTGATAAGTCCGTCTTTTTCATAGGTCCAAAGGAATGCTTTCTTGTTGCCTTTATAGCGCACAAGCTGCCAATTTTCGTCGTGAAAGGGCGCATCCTGATATGCGCCGTCAAAAGATAGTCCGTATTTTAAGGCTTCTGCCCTGTTTTTCATTATTGTCCCCCCACCTAAGTAATCCGTATTCTCATCAAAACAGACCGGATCAACTTATTATTTCATCACATAAATCGCCACTCGTAAAGCTACCCATGCCAACGGAAACAGTATATTCCACAGCATTTTGTATTTAATTACTTTCCCGTTTTTCTCCATATGCTTGATCACAAAATATATGACTGTATACATGATTAAAAAGCTAAACACGGAATAACCCGCAAGCTCATACATTTTTTCTACCATTTATGCGTTCTCCTAACTAATTAAAATCACTGTTGGAATATCTTATGACTTATACACATATATCCACTCAATGGGCGCCGTTAATTCATCCCAATCATCAACGTCCTCTAGCTCAAAACCTATTCCGTCAACTCCCGGTATCAAATAAACTAGTGTTAGCATCTAATTAGTACATTTTAAAATGAGTTAATCCCTTAAATATCATATAATACAAGAGGAGGAACTCATTATGCCTAGAAAGAACAAGCAACACTCAAAACAGTTCAAGTTGGATGCTGTCAACTATCGAAAGGAACACCCTGATCTGACTCAGGTTGAATGTGCCAAGAATCTCGGAATAGGAACCAGCACCTTAGCAAGGTGGGAAAATCAGTTCAGAGATCATGATGGCGACATTCCTACAAGAGGATCAGGTAACTACTCTTCTGACGAGGCCAAGGAAATAGCCCGTCTTAAACGTGAATTACGAGATGCTCAGGATGCGCTTGATGTGTTAAAAAAAGCCATCAGCATTCTGGGGAACGATTAACAGAAGCTATATACACGGAAGTTGCTGCTATGGTAGAGGCATCTAAAGTTACAAAGCGCCGTGTCTCTACTTCCGGAATGCTGAAATTTCTAGGCGTATCTCGGTCTGGATACAGAGCTTTTCTCAACCGTAAAGTCTCTCCTTCCAAACAAAGAAAAGAGGCTGTGAAAAAGCAGATCCAGCAAATCTATGATGATTCTAAACAGAACTACGGAGCGCCAAAGATAACTCAGGAGCTTCGTAAATCTGGTAAGACCATTTCAGAGCGCACAGTAGGTAAATACATGCGCGAAATGGGTATTAAAGCTCAGTGGATCAAACCTTGGACCACCACTACCAGAGACTCTGATTTCAGCAGTGAACTTCATAACATTCTTGACGAACAGTTTAATCCAGAGCGTCCTAACGCTGTCTGGTGCACTGATATCACATATATATGGACTCAGGACGGATTTGTATATCTCAACTGCGTTATGGACTTATTTGCCAGGAAAATCATCTCCTGGACGCTCGCAGACACAATGGATGTATCTACAGTAATTGAAACTATAAATAAGGCAAAAGCCTGTCGTAACACTGATCTGCCATTAATAATCCACAGTGACAGAGGCAGCCAGTATGTTTCAAATGCATGGAGAGAAGCTACTGAAAAAATGCAGCGCAGCTATTCTCATAGCGGTTATCCATACGATAACGCCTGCATAGAATCCTTCCATTCCTTGATCAAAAGAGAGTGGCTAAACCGCTTCACAATCTACAACTATAACCATGCATACAGGCTTGTATTTGAATATATCGAAACCTTTTATAACACTGTTAGGATCCATAGCCATTGTGACTACATGTCCCCTAACGAGTTCGAAAAACTTTATGAGAAAGTAATGGCTTTGCCTGCAGCCTAAGCAGGCAATCTTCTCATTTTAATTTGTACTATTTATTGACATAGGACCAAACTTCCCCATCATCTTCATAATTTCCAAAAGTTTTTTTCACATCAGAGAGCGTATCTCCTACATGGATATCATGAAATCCATCCAAAAAACCTTTCGTAACACCAATTTGCTGCAACTCTCCATTTACATCAAACCATAATTTCACATTATCAAAGGTGTATGTGCAAAAGCCATCACCTCTCTCCCACAACTTAAATTCAGAAGAAAAAAGTCTTAGTATAACCTCTTTTTTAGCTCCTAGCCTACACTTTCCGATTCCAATATTTGGTTCAATCTCTCCATGTATTAGTTCCATATCGTTTTTACCACGTTACAGCTTCACGAGTCTTTTTTGTAGATCTTTTAGTAATTCACCAAATTCTTTTTGCTCATCATCGTCAATCCACTCATATTTCTCATTCTGAATTAAAGCTTTATCGACAATTTCAGATAAAACGCTAGATAACCCCTTTAGCTCATCATCGTTTAATTCAGACACTTTTTTCATCAACTCTCCGTCGTATAATTCGCCTGCAAATGGATTATCTTGCAAGAACTCAACCGACTTCTTATAAGCTATATCCATAAATTCTTTCTGCCTGAACATTCGCAAAACATCGGCTACGTTTACATCGTCTATGGTTTTATCCAGCACTGCATTATACCACTTTTGCAAAGGATATAGTTCTTCATCACTAGTAATATAGTCGCAGTTATATAAATCTTTTATTATCATTTTTTTCATATGCATAATATAAAAGCTTCTGCTGCTTCATTTTCCCTTTGTAATGATCTTACTGTTGTAGGATCTGCTTTTGCAGATATTTTGGTACTATGTCCACTTGGTTTTGCATTACCCTTACTTATAGCTTCTAAAATTTTCAAAAAACTCTTTTCGTCGATTTCATTTAGAATCATTTGTACCGGTACATGTTTTTTATCTAATAATTCGTTATCGTTTAATCTTAACTCATTCATCCTATAACACTTATCGTTTAATAACTTTGCACAATAACTCCTTCAATATTCTCTAACGATGTACCGTGAAAGTTACACCCCAAAAAAGTTACGTTTTTAAATATGCAATCATCAAAAGAACTTTCATCAATCATACAATTCTCAAAGATAATATTTTCGAAATTCGAACAATCAAATACTGCCCTTGTGAATTCACATGATTTAAATGTTGTATTTGAATAATTGCCATAAAGAAAAGTTGTTCTGAACGCAATTAGTCCTGTAAATCTTGTATCAGCAAAAACCGTATCGTCCCAATCTGCTTTTACAAGACGGTTATCTCTAAACACACACTTATTAAAAATACTTCCACCAAAATTAGATCCGCTTAGATACACACTAGAAAAATCGCAATTATTAAACGTCACTCCTCCAAAATAACTATTATTCAGATCATAAGCAGAAAAGTCTAAGTCATTTATTATTTCATCCTGAACTTCAAGATTACATTTGCAACTAATATCTCCATTAGCATATCTTGTGTATCTTTCAAGGTTCTCTTTAAGTTCCATGCCAATCCCTCCTATGGCCAAAAAATCACTTTATCATCTATTCCATTCGCTTTAACAGCTGCCTTCAATTCGGTTATATGTTCTTGTGACATATTTAGAGTATCTACAATGACATTTTCCTGTTTTTCCAGTGATTTGTTTATCGTACGCATTACTCTATTTAATTCAAATCCGCCTTTCTTAACCGGATAATTAGAATTAAAACTCTTTACATCCCATTTCGTTCCATTTTCTTCTATAAACTCCGCTGCTCCTGTGGGATCTCTCTTTATATTTTCTAATAAGCCTCTTCTTTCAAGATCTAGTCCAACTTCAGCTTCATGATGCCCTTTTACTATATCAATTTCTCTTTTTGAACCAATGTGAGCAGGATCCTTCGCTAGTGCCTCTAGTTCAGCCTCCGTTCTTCCACCGGTGTATTTATCAGCAATCTTTGCAGCATCATCAGCCGTTTCTGTTAACGCTTTAACTTCTGCTCCCTCTTTTGCAGCCTCAGCAGCTTTGGAAGCTTCGCCAACTTCCCCTGCAGCTTTAGCTGTGTCATCCACCTTATTAAGAGCATTTACTGATTCTTCAAGTTTGTTTGCAGCATTCGCAGCTTCTTCTGCTTCATTTGCCGCATTTATGGTACCTTCAGTTGACTCTACCAATGCTTCAACTTCCGTCAGTTCTTCCGCGGCTTCGGCGGCTTCACCTGCTTCTCCTGCTTTTGCTCCGCTTCCAAGTTTGCCCAGTAGATAGAACGATCCAATGGTAGCCGCTACATATCCAGCCGCTTCATACCATTCCTCGACGCTCATCGTCTTAGTCTTTTCGTCAAATTTTCTGGTAAGTACTGATACTCCATAATCAGTCCCACCATAAAGCAGATTCACTCCGCATAGTTCATTTAGTGATTCATCTTTTATTTCCATTCGATGGTAATAGAGTTGATTATTTCGGAGTAGCTTTCATCAATTATTCCGCTCTTTTCCTCGGTATAACAAAGCACTTCAACCGAATCATCTTCTTTATGGTATATATGGCTCTCAATTCTACATTTACTATTGTGAGCACTTACAAGAATATGATCCTTAGCTAAATCATCATATCTGAATTCATCAAATGCTCCGAACTGCCTTTCCAGCACAGTTCTAATGTCATCTTTGCCAAATGATTTATAACCATTATCAATCAAAAACGCTATAAGATTATTTGTGTCAGGCTCTTCATATATCTGATAAGCGTCTGTTCCGCCATCTCCGCAATCTACTAAATCTGCGGAGGATTCATTATAAAAAACATCGGCTCCCCCTAAAGTTTTAAAGGATCTACTGGAATCCTTTTTTTCATTAACAGTATTACTCAGAAGCTTAATAACAGCATCAGTAATATCTTCTAAACTACAGTTTATACCAAGACAAGCATTATCCTCAGATAGTTTTGAGCGCATGTATGCCCCTTGTGTATCTCTTATTTCTTTGTGAATTTCCACCTTATCATCTAGGATTTCCACCGCTACAGATTTATATTTTTTGCTAAAAGCACTAAAGCTCTTTATTCCGGATATATCCCAAAATGATTTTCCTTTAAATTCATTAGGATCTACTTCGGCTTTAGCTCTGGAAGTCTCAATTGCTTCACCAATGGCGTTTGCTAGTTCCTTTTTATTTGCAGTACAATCTAGAGCTATTGAAGGATAAAGTGCTAATAAATAACCTATCCCTTTAGCCACGCCATAAGATGTTATTATGTAACCTTTTGATTCATTATAGTAAATACAGATATATGTCATTATTCTATTTCCTTTCCAACCGTTATGATTATATCAATCCCCTTTTCTTTAGCATATTCGATTGAATTGTTGAACGCATCTATCTGCTGTGCCGTCAATTCAGTATCCGATATTACTATCTGTAATCGTCTAGCTTTTATCATATTCTCAGTAATAACAACATTATTCCAAGACGTATCAGTAAAATCATTTAAGGCATCTATGTCTTTTTTTATCTGGTATTCAAGTCTTGAAGCATTCTGATATGTGACCGAAGAAAGATCGCGACTTTTAAAACTTGTTACGATACCATCTTCAAATTTATCTATTGTAGGATAATTATGACCCAAATTATTTCCTAGAGCATCATCAATAACATTCCCTCTTGCAGTAGGTCCTAATTCCCAAGCTCCATTTTCGAGTTCTACAGTATTAACTTTACAATTAAGTTGACTAAGCTTTTCCTCAGCCACACTTTTGTATGAATTTTCCGCACCACTGCCGGCCTTCTTGACTACAACGGGATCCACAGCATATTTTGCCTTGCATCCTAAAGTCCCGTCATTTTATACCAAGGATCATGTCGGGACAGGTACTTCCATAAGCTCATAGAGCTTACGTTGTTTATTTGTTATCTCAGACAGATGATGTGCTTTGCCTGGCTGCTGGTAGTATTCAATAACATCCAGTTCATCAAGCAATGACTGCATTGTGTAATCACTGAACAGGCCATGTTCATCCATCTGTTTTTTGATATAAGACATCAGCTGCAGTGCTACGAACTGCACAAAGAGTTTGCCTTCGAAGTTTTCTTCAGATGCGACAGACATCCTGCGCATGGAAAGGCGCTCTTTGAGGTTACCAAAGGACTTCTCGATAAGATCCTTCAGCCTGTATATACGCAGCGCTTCGACAGGATCCTTGATGCCATTGGTCATAAGCGCAAAGTAACCATAGTTGCGCTCGGCCTTACGTATAGCATCCTCATTGAATGAGTAAACTTTTCCTCTTACTGGTGTCTCATGTATTGTAAAGTACTTCTGATACAGCTTTGTATCTTCCGGATCAGGAGTGCCATTTACCAGGTTGTTTTCAAGGCGGTCAAGCATCGCATTGAACCGTACCTTGTCATCAGTAGCTTTCTGGTCATTGTAGTAGAAATGGAGATATATACGGCGCTTGTCAGTAATGACTTCACCTGAACGAGGCTTTTCCTCAGTGTACTCCCATTCTTCTGTGAACGACATGACATAGAGCTTTAGCTCAGAATTATAGTTAAAGCGGGTAACAAAATCATCACGGATCTTGTTAAGGCGGTTGCTTACGAGGTTAAGTGAGAGTCTGGCTCCGATGAGAAACTTATGATGATGCTTCATCAGGTCATTTATGTTCTTTTCGCTGTAAAAGCCTCTGTCCATGACAAGCTTGAGCTTTTCAAGTTTAAGGAAATCCACATCCTTAACGAGGTTCTCTATAGTCTTAACATCAGTGATGTTACCTGCAAGTTTCCTGTAGTAAACAGGGAGCATTGATTCCTCTCCATACAGCAGAGCAAGATTTATCTGCGGAAGGGAATCACCTTCCTTGTTCTTTCCATACTTGGCCTGCTTTATCAAAGTCGAGTATGAGGAGATAGATGTTGTATCAAAAGCGAGGTATTCATCGCAGGAATGGCGTTTTGCCTGGTGCTTGAAGTAATCCATCTTGGATTCTTCAGTGATCAGTCCGAAAAGTTCGCTACTCCTTTGAGAAGGAATATCCTTGCCATAAGGATGCCTGTGGGTGCTGCCCCATTTAGTGAAACGGTATAATGGCAACCCTTCCTCGATAACGAGGTAGTAAGCTATGGAGAGTATCTGTGGTGCCAGTGAGCCGTAGCACTTTCCAAGATCACCGGCGATGCCTGTCTTTTCAGCAATCCTGTCAAGCAGGTATGTGGCTCCATGGAACTGTCGAAGACAAATGTCTGTCGGTACAGGTCCGGTCTTGGAGGCTGTAAGGCTGGCTTCGTATTCAGCTTTGAGACGATGGAAGTTTTTGTTGGGCTTGAAGTCCGTTCCATCATACTTGCCAATGTACTCACGCTTATGATCAGCCTGCTGCTTTTCTGCATTCCAGAATGGGTGATCAATATATGCGTAACCATTCTGAATGCGGACTTTATCAGTGATCCAGGGCTCATTTATCTTGATTTCCATAACTCACCTCCTTGGTATAATTATACCAAGGAATTAACGGAATATCAAGTATAATATGTGTTTTTGATACAATAATTTGTGCTCACAAAGCCAGTAAAATCAAGGATTTGAGGTCATAACTGTTAATCATTTATACCAGAGCCTTGGTATAATTTTTCGGGAGCGCAGGTTGCATATATCCACTAGTTCGTTAAGCTGTGAGAATGCCAAATTGTTCATGGCGTTCAGTAAGACATTAGATCCCAAAGCTGCCCAATCGGAGTCGGATAAATTGCCATCTTCAATAAGCTCATTATACACGCTCGTGGTATCTAGCATCAGGTCTTGCGCGTTTTCAGCAATCTGAACAGCTGCAAACTTACTTATCTCCAGACCTTCCGCTGCCGCTGAAAACAATCCTTCAGTATCAAAATACATTATCGCCTTAAACGTAGTATCGCCTGCCATGAATGCATCAGGATGCTGTGTCCTCGCATTTTGCTTAGCAAGCTTCAGATCAGCTTCCTGCTGACTGATACTATTCTGCATCTGTTCTCTTAAATTCCTTACGTCAGATGACAGATCTGTACCAAATGTGTTATCTACCATTGTCGCGCCTATCTCACCAAATCCACCGACGATGATATCTTCCACTATGTTTTGTGGCACTGTCGCAATATTTCCTATCAAACTCATAAAGCCTTGACAATACGATGCAACTCCTGAGCATTTATTCATAAGTGCCAGTGCTTTTTTATAGTTTTCTTCTTCAGTTTTATTATTGAATATCGGTTGATGCGTACCTTTAATGCGCTCAACGCCATCCAATTCTTTTCTTGCCAGTTCTCTTGCTTCTTTTATCTCATCAGGAGTCAATTTGTAATCCGGTGATAGCCACTTATCAACTTTTGAACTGTTCAAGATAGAGAGATTAGTTGTATTACTGTTCTCTCCATTTTGAACATTAGCCACCACTGCTTTGACGCCAATAGCTGCGCCATTAGTAATGGTAGACAGATATGTATCGTCCATCTTCGGAGTTTCGATCTTAATACCTAGGAGGTTGTAAGATGTCTGAGATATTGCCTGCTGGTAATCGTATATGTAGGCGGCGATGCCGGATCTATTGACTGCATCGCACGCTTGTTCATCAAAGTCCTCAAAGCTCTTGATAGTCTTATCTATAAAGCCGTTCGGGCCTGAGAATTCGCTGTAAGCATCTCTTGCTCCCTGATAACTTGGCTGAGTGAAATCAACTTCACACTCTTCCGAAAAGTTAT
>NZ_FPCC01000035.1 GCF_900116875.1 Butyrivibrio sp. INlla21 | reverse complement strand
AGTCATTAAGAAAAAGCAAAGAAAATATACATATAAAGCCAATTTTTCGGTCGCAGCTCACATGTGCAGAAAGTATTACCGCGGTACGACATCTCCACCAGATCTGGAAACCATCATTTCAAGAAATCTTGTACCTATTAGACCAGACAGGCACCGGGTAAGATACCAGTCTGCAAGAATCTTCAGAGGTTTCCTCTATAGGGTAGCATAAAGCTTTGAATTTTACACGTTAAGCTCAGGCGGATTTTAATCCGTCTTTTTGACGTGGAAATGACATAGAAAAAGAGGATGAAGGAACTATTCCAACATCCTCTTTGATTCTTTTTGTCCCCGAGTCCAATGTTAACTTAATGACATTGGATTTTTTTATCTGGGGTTTTTTGATTTTAAGATTTTATATGGATATAGTATAGAATAAAAAGATTAAATACAATATAAATATAAAGATGTAGAATTATTATATGTTGAAATGAATGTGTAGGCATTTTTTGTACTATGAGAGGGAAAATTTATGGAGCAAAACAATTTCTATATACGTAACTGCTTAAAAGGACATGTACAAGCTGATGATTTACAGGAATCAAAAGTCGAGAGTAATTATTTTTTTGTTAGTTTATATGACAACAAAGCCGAGTTAGAACGTGAACCACGACAAGGGTATTTTGCTTTGATATCAGCGATATTTGGAGAAAAAAATCTGGTTACTTATAAAGCGTTTTTGGATCATTATGAAACGTATCTAGGAAAAGCGATAGATGTTGTTTTGGATACATTAACCGAGCGAGAGAAGGAAATAATTATAAAACGTTATGGCATAAAGAATGGAAGACAAAGAACACTTGAAGATGTTGGACAAGACTATTATCTTTCTAGAGAAAGAATACGGCAGATAGAGACAACTGCGTTACGTAAAATGCGTCATCCATCAAGGTCAAGAGTTATAAGAAAAGCTCTTTTAAATAAAGAGTATAAGATAAATGACAAGATTGACATAGGACAGAGAAGATGTTTCGAAGAGCTTATTAGAAATGAGATAACAGTTTATAAAAAAAGTTCTGCCTATAAAAAGGATGATTTTTTATTCTATAAGCTTTTGACTTCTCCAAGATTTAGCTCTGGAGATGATTATTATGGAGAAGATGATATCAAGGAATTAAATTTATCAGTCAGAACAAGTAATTGTCTTAAGAGAGCTCAGATAGATTCATTAGATGATTTTATGCGATTAACTATGCATGATATGAGCAATATTAAAAATCTGGGTCGCAAGAGCATTGAAGAAATCATAGAAAAACAAGAAGAAATGAAAGGTTACGATGCCACATTAGTTGGAATGGAGCAATATGATCTTGATGAAGAGAATAGTTTTTCGATAGAAAAAGAAATACCAATTACACGTACAATGCTTTCGGCAAAAGATATGTTGGAATTATTGCAACAAGGATTCTTTTATGTTAGTGATTTACTGGATTACTATGATATTATTGCGCCTAGAGATGAAGAAGGTAATAAGCTACATATCTTGTTGAATGAGCATGCTCTTCGTGTAATAAGGTATTATTCATCACCAGTATTAAGGATAAAATTATCTACAAAACTACAACAAGCAATGAGGAAGAGAGGAGTTACGAATATCCGTGAACTCGCTATAAAACATGAAGTATTTCCTGAAGATGTACAAACTGAAATTATTTCTATGCTTCAAATAATAAAAGATATATGTTTAGAATATAGTATTGAAAAGGTTAGGGATAAATAGTTATTGCTGTAAATAAGCGCAACGAGAATTTAAAATCGTCGCACATATTTGCAACGATTCCATATTATTGTTGTAAATATGTGCGATGATAGTGTATAATCGTTGCAAAGGAATGTGGAATTATTATTTAAAAGGTGATGGTATGCAGCAAGAGAATAAATATATAGAATATAAGGAATCTGTTTCTAAAACATTTTTAAAGGTGGTAAGCGCGTTTGCTAACTATAATGATGGGAAGATAATATTCGGAATTTGTGACGACGGTTCTGTTAAAGGGCTTTTGGATCCACATAAAGCCGCAATTGATATTGAAAATGCAATTAATGACAGTATTACACCGGTTCCGGAATATGATATAACTGTCAATGATAATAACCGGACAGTTATTGTGGCAATTTATCGTGGAACAGAGACTCCGTATTTTTATCATGGAAAAGCATATCGCCGCGCGGATACAGCAAGCGTACCGGTTGATAATGTGGAATTAAAGCGGTTGGTATTAAAGGGAACAAATCGTAATTATGAGGATTTGCCTGCGGACAATCAAGAATTATCTTTTTCATATCTTGAAAAAGAGCTTAAGAATGTGCTTAAGATTGATTCCTTTGACATAGATATTCAAAAGACACTTGGATTGTATGTACAAGATACAGGGTATACGATTGCGGCTGAATTGTTGGCTGATATAAATCAATATAGAGGAATTGATATTGTTAGATTTGGCGAATCTGAGAATCAAATAATGGATCGAGAGATATTAGAAAAGGAATCACTGATTGCTGAATATAACAAGGCAATTCAGATGTATAAAAAGTACTATCAGTATGACGAAATAAAAGGAGCCAAAAGGAATACTGTTGAGCTTGTTCCGGAGACGGCTTTTCGTGAAGCGGTAGCCAATGCACTTGTTCATCGTGTGTGGGATATTCCTGCTTCGGTACAGATTGCAATGTATAAGGATAAAATACAGATTACTTCGCCGGGAGGGCTTCCTGAAGATATTTCAGAAGATGAATATTTGTATTCACAGGTATCAATTTTACGTAATCCTAAAATTGCAGAAGTTTTTTTGAAACTTGATTATATTGAAAAGTTTGGAACAGGAATACGTAGAATAATGGATTCGTACAAGAATGAGCATTGCAAACCGGAGTTTTCGTTTACTGAGCATACAATCTGTGTGACGTTACCTGTACGAATAACGAAACAGGTAAATAATGATACAGAAGAAGTGGTTTTGAGCGCACTTATGGGCTCGGGGGAGATGACGCGAAGAGAACTTGAAGAATTAACGGGTATTGCAAAAGACACTTTGATTCGAGCGCTAAATATCTTAATTGATAAAAATCTAATAAAAAAGACAGGAGCAGCAAGAAATACTAGATATAGCATGAAGTAGTAGGAAATATGTAATAGTAATTGAGCCCTTATAGGAATCAGGGAGCATATGCTTCACAACTGATACCTATAAAGGCTCGATTTTTTGGCTTATCTATATCACATTAATTCCTCGTCGTATATGGCCCTCTGTCCGCCTACGTATTTCGGGCGGTGGCGAGCACATATTATCGGCGCGGCTCCGATCTTGCGAAGGGAGATACGCATGGGAACCACAACGTGGTGCATATGCATCCCTATCATCGTTCCGCCGATGTCTATTCCGGCATCGGCTTTTTGATTTATTGATTCTACAAGTACGGGATCTTCAAATCTCTGATAGCATACGGTTGCAAAGGCTCCGCCTGCGTGATTGGGCTGAGGGATTGCATTGACCTGCTCAAATCCGAACTTTTCCATAACTTCTCTCTCTACAACAAGAGCTCTGTTAAGGTGTTCACAGCACTGAGCTGCCATAAATATGCCGTTCTCTTTAAGGACGGGGACTATTCCGTCAAATACCGCATTGGCAGAATCAAGGTTTGTTGCGGTTCCTATCTGATCGCCAAGGATCTCGCTTGATGAGCAGCCTACTACAAAGAGGCTTCCCTTTGTAAGTCTTGCGCCTTCCAGAATTTCACTTACAGCTTGTCTGCTTTGTGATGTTATTTCCTTAAAATCCATTTCTTAATCCTCTCATTGTATCTTTTCAAGTGAAGCCTGCTGCGTGCGCGCCGGTGCTTCACTTATCGCTGAAATCGAATCTTTTGAATATCTTTAAAAGTCCCGCCTTATAGCAAAGAAGGAGAGATCCGATCACTCCGAGGAGTGCCTGAGCGATCTCATAAGGAAGCTTAATCATTGCATATTCAAAAGTGCTGTATACATAGGTTTTTCCGAGTGTATAACCAACTACCATTATAACCGCGCCGATGAGAGTTGCAACTACGGATGCCGCAAAATGCTCTTTTTCCCCCTTAATAATCTTGTTGTGAACGATAAGAGAGATCACGAGTGCCTGAAGACCGTGTGTTACAAGCGATACAAACATGGGAGCCGGATAAAAGAGAAGGTCTCCGAGGAATGATCCGACGCCGCCAACGATAAATGCTGCGAGAGGATCGAGTAGTATCGCCGCCGTGCATATGATAAGGTCGCAGAGGTATAAGTGTCCTCCGGGAACCGGTATTCCGAAGCTGGACATAATGATGTTGAGCGCCATAAAAAGGGCTGTTATGCAGATCCACTTTACGTGGTCCGAAGTTTTTTTGTTATTTTCCGAAGCTGAATTCTGTGTCATCGGTATTCTCCCAAATGTTGATATTGTGTAGGGTGTTGCCGGCTGATGAAATATGCTATCTTCCCACACTTCATAGAATATACTACATAGCTGGTATCAATATAATACCCAATTTTGATTATTTTTTTAATACCAGATAAAACAAACAGACAGCACATTCTTTTTTGTTTACTATTTGATAAATACGATTGCAAGATATGAGAAGTGAAAGGAAGTTGATGATATTAAAATAATAAAAGTGCGATTACACAAATGCTATACAGCCCGAAGAAAGGAACATCTTATGAGAAACTGTAAAGTCGGAATTTTGGGAACAGGTGTTATCAGCAGAACTTATGCAGGCGATATCAAGCAGTTCTATAAGAAACTCGAAATTGATGCGTGCGCGGACATAAATAAGGATGCTGCCAGTAAACTCTCCTCCGAGTATGGTATCCCACGCGTACTTAGTGTCGATGAAATACTTAATGACCCGTCTATCGACATAATAATCAACCTCACCCCTCCTCAATTTCATGTAGAGCTGTCCAAGAAGATATTAAATGCGGGCAAACATCTTTTTTCCGAAAAACCCTTTGCGGCGAATCTTGAAGATGCAAGGAGCATCCTCGAGCTGGCAAAAGAGAAAAATCTCTTTGTCGGATGTGCTCCCGATACCTTTCTTTCCTCGGGACTGCAGAGCGTAAGGCATTATCTTGATGACAATCTTATAGGTAAGCCCTTTTTTGTCACAGCCAATATGACTACTTTCGGCGTTGAGACATGGCACCGCAATCCGAGAGCTTTTTATATGAAGACCGCAGGTCCTATCTACGATATGGCACCGTACTACATTTCGGCGATCGTTTCGCTGCTTGGACCGATCGACAGCATAACGGCACTTAGCTGCAAGGGGCAGGAAGTTCGCCACATTTATGTTGGCCCCGATGAGGGAAAAGAGCTGATGCCCGAGACCGATACGCATTATTCGGCGGTCATGAGACTTAAGAGCGGAGCGGTAGTAAATCTCAACGTAAGTTTTGATATATACAGATCGAACCTTCCGATGTTTGAGATATACGGAAGCGACGGCACTTTGACTTATCCCGATCCGAACTTCGGCGGTGGAAGCCCCAAAATATACAGAAAAGAGCAGTTCACCGATACCGTTTATAATAAGAGCGAGGACGCTGTTAAAAGGAGCGAAAGCTTTGTGACACTTCCCGAGCTCTTCCCCAGGGTAAAAGATTATTCGCGAGGCATAGGTGTTTTGGATCTCGCCGATGCCATAGAAAAGGGAAGAACGCCAAGAACAAGCGGAGACTTTATTTTGCATGTGACCGAAGCGCTTGAAGGCATAATAAAGTCGGCAGATAACAATGAAACCTACAAAATGACTACTACATGCGAAAGACCCGAGCCGATAAAGCCCGGAACAGACTTAGGAGAGATATAGATCAAGCGAAAAAGGAGAAAAGTATGAAACTTGGAACGTCATCACCTCTTAAACACGACAGCCCCGCACAGTGGGCTAAAAGACACAGAGAACTCGGACTTGAAGCCATCAATTTTTCGCCTACTTGCAAGGATGACGAGCAGCTTGTCGACGAATATGTAAAAGAAGCTGCAGCAAACGGCCTGACGATCGCAGAAGTCGGAATCTGGCGAAACACACTTGACCTTGATGAAGATAAAAGAAAAGAAGCAATTAAGTACAGTATCGGCCAGCTCGAGCTTGCTGACAGGATAGGTGCGCGCTGCTGTGTAAATATCCTGGGCTCCAGAGGTGAGCGCTGGGACGGAGCATACAAGGACAATTTTTCCAAAGAGACTTGGGAGCTTGGAGTAAAGACCATAAGAGAGATAATAGATGCCGTTAATCCCAAGAATACATATTTTACGATAGAGCCCATGCCTTGGATGGATCCGACGGGACCGGATGAGTATTTACAGCTTATGGAAGATGTAGACAGAGACAGATTTGCTGTACATCTTGATCTTTTTAACTGGATGACAACTCCCAAAAGATATTTCTTCAACGAAGAATTCATAGATGAATGCTTTGAAAAGCTCGGTAAATACATAAAGAGCTGCCATATCAAGGACGTTAAGATGCAGGATGATTACACGATCTTTTTCAAGGAAACCTATCCCGGAAACGGAGAGATCAACATAAAGCACGTCATAGAAAAAGGCCTTGAATATGATAAGGACATGACCTATATCATTGAACATCTGGTCACCGATGAAGAATATCTAAGAAGCGTTGAATATGTAAAAGGTCTGTTTTAAGCATGTAAAGAATCATTGTGGCCCATTGGGAAATGGGTCACTTTTTTACGAAAAATTTTCGTAAAGTATGTTATAATATTCATGCATGCACGTTATTTTGTTTCCGAATAACTAATGTTACGGGGGATTTTATTTCATTGGTTATGGAGGCAGGGATTATGAGGAAAAAACGTGATTCATTTATGGCTGAAGAAAGATATCATATCGATGAACTTACGGGGCTGCACAGTCTGACCGGTATCCTTGAGCATCTTCAGGGACACGGGGAGTTTGCGGCTTGTCTTAATACGGTCATAATCTATATTAACGTCATGAATTTCAAGTCTTTTAACCAAAGATACGGCTTCTCCGGAGGCAATGACTTTATAAAGGGCATAGCCATGGAGATTCTGGGAGTTTTTCCAAATGAGCTGGTTGCAAGGGCAAGCGGCGATCATTTTATAATTCTTTCCAATTCACTTATGCAAAATGAAATATCCGAAAGACTGGATAAGCTGCGTGAGATTGCTCACAAGTATGAGAAAGGCCTTGTTATGCGTATTAAGGCCGGAGTCTACCTTGCAAGAGGCGATGAGGAAGATCCTGTTGTCATGATAGACAGGGCGAAGGCGGCCTGTGACGACATTATCAGAGTTTATGACCGCGATACCAACTTTTATTCGGATGAGCTTGAAAACAGAAACAGGCTTAGACAATATGTACTTGATAACTTCGAGACTGCTTTTAACAACAGATATTTCAAGGTTTATTATCAGAAGGAAGTCAGGACGCTGACCCGCAATGTGTGCGGCTATGAGGCGCTTGCGAGGTGGATGGATCCGGAATTTGGGATTATCTCGCCGGGGCTTTTTATCGAGGTTTTGGAGGATGTAAGGCTTGTTCATAAGCTGGACACCTATATTATTGAGCAGGTATGCGCGGATCTTCGAAAAGATATTGAGCAGGGGCACAATGTGGAACCTGTGTCCGTTAACCTTTCAAGGCTTGATTTTGAACTTTGCGATATTCTCGGAGAAGTTGATAAGTGCAGGGAAAAGTATGACATTCCGAAATATCTTTTGAATATAGAGATAACGGAGAGTGCGGTCGCATCCGGCGCGGACTTTCTGGGTGATCAGATAAAGAGCTTCAGAAATGCGGGATATGAAGTTTGGATGGACGACTTCGGCGCAGGCTATAGCTCTTTTAATAACCTTAAATCCTATGATTTTGATGTCGTAAAGATCGATATGAACTTCCTTAGGGAGTTTCAGACCAACAAGAAATCAAGGGTAATCCTTGCAAATATCGTGGATATGGCAAAAGAGCTCGGGATCCATACAATCGCAGAGGGTGTGGAGACTGAGGAGCAGTACGAGTTTCTTAAAAGAATCGGCTGTGAGAAGCTGCAGGGATTCTTGTTCGGAAAGCCGGAGCCTCTTAACGACAGCGGTGAAAAGGCTACAAATGTAGGCGAACACTGTGAATCAATGGAGATAAGGAACTACTACGACAAGATCGGAGAGATCAATCTTCTTGGAAATACGCCGCTACGTCCCAAGACCATGGAGGTTTTCAACAACCTTCCGATAGCGATCCTTGAGGTCGATGAGAACGAAATGAACATGCTCTACATGAATAATGCCTATGTTACCTTCCTTAATACGATTGGAATCGCGAACATGGAAGAAGTAAACAAGAGGCTTAAGAATGTTGAGCTTCCCGATGTTAAGGGGTTAAAAGATATAACGCAGAAGGCGGAGAGCTCTCTCACAAGTAGGGCGGAAGCCGATTATATAGCAGGCGGAAGCGTCGTCAATTCCAAGGTGCGTTTCATATCGAGGCAGGGAAACAAAGCGTCTTTTGCCCTTGTATCAAGGAATGTGACGCTGTATAGCGACGGTCATCTTGCCGACAGCGTTCAGGCTGCGATGGCACATATTTTTAATCAGTATTTCAGGGTGGATATTTTTGACGATGAGGGAACCGTTGAAAATATCTTCCTTAAGGGCGAGCAGATAGCAATCTCCGACCGTGTTAAGAGTGCAGAGAAGGCGGTAAAAACTTACGCGGAGCTATATATCAAAAAGTCGGAGATCGAGCGGTTTATAAGTTTTTATGACATGTCGACCGTTAGGGACAGGATAAAAAAGGCCGGTACGGATTATCTTGTGGATCATTTCCATTCATCGTCGCTTGAAAATGCAGGCAGAATGCAGATGTACATGATTATGCCTTTCTATTATAATAATAAATGGAAGTATATCTCATGTAGCAGATATGCCGACGAGATGGTGGGAACCAATTAGAATCCCGCGTAAGGATGGCTTTTTTAGATGCTTAGGTTTTGTTTTGGGGCTTCGGGATCCGGCAAGAGTACCGGACTTATAAAAGAGATCATAGACAGAAGTTTGACTGATGTCGGGACTGATTTTTTGCTCATAGTTCCCGATCAGTTTACGATGCAAACTCAGAAGGATGTTGTCAGAATGCATCCTTCACATGCGATAATGAACATTGATGTTTTGAGCTTTGGGCGCCTTTCACACAGAGTGTTTGAAGAGACGTCAAAAAGCTCTTTTTCTGTGCTCGACGATGTCGGAAAGAGTCTTGTTCTTAGACGTGTTGCTGACATTCTCGGCGACAGACTGAAAGTTATAGGTAAAAACATGCATAAACCGGGCTATATCGATGAGGTTAAGTCAACAATCTCTGAGTTTATGCAGTACGGAATAAGTGATGATGCGCTTGCGACTCTGGAAAACGAGAGTGGCAAGAAGGCTGCGCTTAATTTAAAGATCAAAGATCTCAGACTTCTTTACAGCGAATTTCTACGCTACATCCAAGGAAAATTCATAACCACAGAAGAAACACTTGATATTTTATGCAAGGCAATACCAAATTCTTCTTTGCTAAAAGATTCGGTGATCGTATTCGACGGCTTTACGGGCTTTACTCCCATTCAGTACAGGGTAATAAAAGAGCTTATGAGAGTATCTAAGGAAGTCTGTGTTTCTCTGACAATAGGCCCCGAAGAAGATCCGTACGCTCCTTCTTTTGAGGAGCAGGAGCTCTTTATGCTGACCAAGAAGACGGTACTTGACCTTGAAAAAGCCGAGTATTCGCTTTTAAAAGAGACTTCCGTTATAGCTGCCGGAGGACCTGATTTCGAGGCGTGGAGAAATATTAGAAACGCGGAGATGAGCAGCAAGACAGACGGAGACATCTTTATAAAAGACAAGGTAGTAAAAAGACTGGAGAGTAATCCGCCACTTGCATTTCTTGAGCAGAATTTATTCAGATATAACTCTAGGAAATACACGGACAAACAGGATTCCATACAGCTTTTCGAGGCGCAGACGCTCGAAGAGGAAGTTCGCCAGACTATGATAAAGATACGCTCTCTTGTGACTGCCAAGGACTATGCGTACAGGGATATCGCTGTGGTATGCGGGAATCTCGGAAGCTATGCCAATCTTATAAAAAGAGCTGCGGCCAAATTTGATATTCCGGTTTATATAGACCAGAATACGGGGCTTATGCTCAATCCTTTTATAGAATACATAACGAGTGCTATCAATATAGTGATTTCCGGATACAGATATGAAGACGTATTTCACTATATGCGAAGCGGTATGACAGATTTCTCCAAAGAGGATACGGATCTTTTGGAGAATTATGTAAGAGCGCTCGGAATCAAGGGTAGGAGTGCATGGGAAGACAGATTCATGCGCAGAATGCCTGCGAGATTCAGCCAAAGAAGCCAAAGTGAAGATACCGAGACTAAGGAACTTGAGCTTGTGGAAAAGCTTGAAGGTATGAGAGCTTCAATAAGTGCTCAGTTAAAGCCTTTGTTTGATGCCAAAGAAGGAACGGCTGTAGAAATAACAGACGCTCTTTTAAAAATGATAGAAGAAAACGCCTGCAGCGAGAAGCTACTTCGATATAAAGAGAAATTTGAAAAACTCGGAGATATCGCCAAGGCAAAAGAATACGATCAGGTTTACGGAAAAGTTATCGATATACTGATGCAGATTTCCGCGCTGATAGGCGAAGATAAGCTTGATATTAGGGAATATAAAGATATTCTGAGTGTCGGCTTCGGCGATATAGAAGTCGGAACCATTCCTCAGGATGTGGACAGAGTAATAGTCGGAGATATCGAAAGAACAAGACTTAGAGAGATCAAAGCGTTGTTCTTTATGGGCGTTAATGACGGTTCAATTCCATCAAGTACAGGTGGCGGCGGTATTCTCTCTGATATGGATAGGCAATTCCTTCTTGAACTTGATACGGGCGTTGAGCTCGCACCTACGCCAAGGCAACAGATGTATATCCAGAGACTATACCTTTACATGAACCTCACCAAGCCGACAGACAAGCTGTATCTGTCCTTTTCGGAGCTTGATAATGACGGAAAGAGCGTGAGACCCGCATATCTTATTTCTAAGATCATGTCTCTCTACGAAGGAATGGAAACAGACAGGCCCGAGGATGCACCTTTTGAGGAACAGACTTCTTGTATAGGTGACAGTTTGGGGAATCTTGCCGAGCTTATGAGAGAGTTTTCTCTCGGAATTCTTGACGATAGGAAAAAGACAGAGCTTTCTACGTTATATGAAGTCGTGAAGAACAAAAATGTCGAGAGTGAAAGCAATACAGATGCCGGTATGGAGAAGATGAGCGGAGGCTTTGTTCAAAAGCTTACGGAAGCGGCCTTTAAACATTACGAGGACAGACCTCTTGCCAAGAATATCGCACTTGCTTTGTACGGGGCAAATCTTGAGAACAGCGTAAGCCGTCTTGAGAAATTTGCTTCCTGTTGCTATGCACATTTTCTTCGATATGGTCTCGGACTTTCGGAGAGAGAAGAATTTGATTTTGATTCATCGGATCTTGGAATGGTATTTCATGAAGTTCTGGAGAAGTATACAGGTGAGATAATAAAGCGGAATGTATCGTGGAAAGACCTTTCAAAAGAGGACTCTGACGTAATATTAAATCAAGCTTTAACAGAATGTATAGATGCGTACGGTGACACGATCCTTTTAAGTAACGCACGTAATGAATTCATGGCGGAACGTATTAAAAGAATTCTTACAAGGACTGTGGACACGCTCAAATACCAGATTTCAAAAGGAAATTTTGATCCCGCACATGTTGAAATGGATTTTAGGGAAGCGGGTAAGATCGAAGAGATAAATATTGCACTCACCGAAGATGAGAAACATAACATAATAGAGAGCATGAATCTTCACGGAAGGATTGACCGAATTGATCTATGCGAAGATTCGGATCATGTTTATGTAAAGGTCATTGATTTTAAATCCGGTGGAAAGAAACTGAGCCTAGCCTCGTTATATTACGGTCTTCAGCTTCAGCTTGTTTTGTATATGAATGTTGCCAAGGCTGTAGCCTCGAAAAAAAGCGGAGGAAAGGAAGTTGTTCCTGCGGCAATATTGTATTACCACGTGGAAGATCCCATGGTTAAGGGCTCCGCTGATTTACAACCTGATGTTATCAATCAAGAGATAATAAAAGAGCTCAAGACGACCGGCCTGGTCAACGAAAACAGGGAAATTATAAACATGCTCGATAGCAGCATAAACGGGGCATCTGACGTTATCCCGGTCGGATTTACCAAGAGCGGAGATATAACTGCGGCTTCGAGCACCGTTACAAACGAGGATTATTCAGCTATTTCAGGATTTGTGGATAAGAAAATACGCGAGTTTGGCAAGAATATCTTAAACGGAGATATCAAGGTCAATCCGTATGAGATGAATAACCGCGATGCTTGTAAGTATTGCAGCTATAAGGGAATATGCGGTTTTGATGACAAGATACCCGGATATTCCAAGAGGGAGCTTGATCTTGACGATAAAGACGCAATGGAGCGTATCAGAAATGAAAGTTGAGTTTACCAAAGAACAGCAGGCGGTAATAGACGCCAGAAAATGTAATGTTCTCGTATCGGCAGCCGCCGGATCAGGGAAGACGGCTGTTCTTGTCGAGCGCATTATTCAAATGATAAACGAAGGCGCTGATATAGATCATCTTCTCGTTGTTACCTTTACAAAGGCCGCAGCATCACAGATGAAGGAGAAGATCACGCTTGCGATTCAGGAAAAGCTGGTATCGGAACCTGACAATAAGCATCTTCAGAAACAGGAGACGCTTATTCATAATGCGCAGATAACTACCATAGATTCTTTTTGCCAATATGTAATTAAGAATAACTTTAACTTCATAGGCCTTGACCCGTCATTTCGCGTAGGCGACGAAGGAGAGTTCAAGCTTTTAAGAGATGACGTGATGTCAGCCATGCTTGAAAATGAATATGTCAAAGCAAAGGAAGGAGGTAACGATGATTTCCTTTTTTGCATGGACTATTTCGGTACCGGAAGCGACGACAAGAATGTTGAGGAATATATAGAAAAGCTATATCGCTTTTCCATGAGTATGCCCTGGCCTGAGGATTATCTGAATGAAAGGGCGCACGACTATGATATCGAGGGCATGGATTTCGAAGAGATTCCCTGGGTAAAAGAATGTGTTGCAATAGTTAAGAGAATGATTGCCGAAGCAGCAGATAAGCTTGGTACGGCGCATGATCTTACTTTGCTGCCGGACGGACCCTATATGTACGGAGAACTCCTTGAAAAAGAGGCGGAAGCGGTGTCCAAGCTGGCTTCATGTACTTCCTATGATGGTCTGTTTGACGCTGTAAGAGGAATATCTTTTGACAGGCTTCCTTCCAAGAAGGACGACAGCGTATCTACGGATAAGAGAGAGGCAGCTAAGGAGCTTAGAGACAGCGCCAAGAAGGATATCAAGAAGATAGCGGAAGAATACCTGATGCTTCCTTCGGATATGGTCTGCGATCAGATGAAGTTGTGTGACAGGGCGGTTAAAGAGCTTTGTAGATTGACGCTTTTGTATAAGCAGATGTTTGATGATAGGAAAAGAGATGAGCTTTTGATAGACTTTTCCGATATGGAACATTTTGCGCTTAATATACTTGTTGATCACGAAACGGGAGCTCCGACTCCTGTAGCTCTTGAATACAGGGATTTCTTTAAAGAAGTTTTAATTGATGAGTATCAGGACAGTAATAACGTACAGGAGCTTATTCTTAAGGCAATTTCCGGAGAAGAGGCGGGTGTTTCCGAGAGGTTCATGGTAGGTGACGTCAAGCAGAGTATTTATAAGTTCAGACTTGCACGGCCCGAGATCTTTATGGAGAAGCTTGCTACATACAGTAAAGATGAGTCTGCGAGCGACAGAAGGATAGACCTTCACAAGAACTTCAGAAGCAGAAAAGAAGTTCTTGAAGGTACTAATTATATCTTCAGAAAGATAATGGGAAGTGACCTTGGAAGTGTAGAGTACGACAAGGATGCGGAGCTTGTCACGGGAGCGGATTACCCCGATCCCTCTTTTGACATGACCCCTGAGCTTATATTGATAGACGATCCGAGCGGGGAAAAAGAAAATGAGGCTTATGCGATAGGAAACAGGATCCATGAGCTTATGCGCGAAGATAAAGAGCTTAGGTATAAAGATATTGTTATTCTTTTAAGGTCTCCGTCGGGATGGGATGATGTGTTTAAAAAAGCTCTTGAAGAGCAGGGAATCCCGTCATATATAGAATCAAAGAGCGGATACTTTGATGCATGGGAAGTGTCGGTACTTCTGGATATTCTTTCCGTGATCGACAATCCGACATTGGATATTCCGCTTGTTTCCGTAATGCATTCGCCTATCGGAGGCTTTTCCGATGAAGAGCTTGCGCTTATTAAGATCGCGGTAAATGAGGCGGCCGAGGACTCTTTTGACGAGGTGTTCTATATCGGGATCAGGAAACTTATTGATAATAGTAAGCAGCTTGAAGAAGGTCTGGAAAGCAAGTTATCGGCGTTTGTTGACTTCATCGAAAAGCTTAGAGACATGTCCGCATATACACCTGTACATGAGCTTTTACAGTACATCATAGATGTGACGGGCTTTGAGCTGACGGTCAGCGCAATGCCTGCGGGTAACCAGCGAAGGGCAAACATTGAGCAGCTTCTTTCGCGTGCCGAGAACTTTGAAAAGACGAGCTTTAAAGGACTTTTTCATTTTGTCAGATATATTGAGCATATCAAGGTCGTGCAGGTTGATTACGGCGAAGCCGGAATAATAGACGAAAACGCTGACGTTGTGCGTATTATGAGTATTCATAAGAGTAAGGGACTGGAGTTCCCCGTTGTGTTCGTTTCGGGGCTTTCCAAGCAGTTTAACAGAACGGATACAAGAGGAGACCTTATTGCGGATATGGATCTCGGAATCGGCGTAAAATGCATCGATTCCAAGCTGCGTGTTAAGTCGGAGACTCTTAAGAGGATGATAGTTGCGGATAAGATGAACACGGACAGTCTCGGAGAAGAGCTGCGTGTTCTCTATGTTGCGCTTACCAGAGCCAAGGAAAAGCTTATAATGACGGCTTCAATGAAGAAGCTCTCCGATACTTTGTCAAAAGAGATTAAGAAGCAGGCAGAGCTTTCACACGGAGCATCAAACGGCATAGAACTGATCCCTTATTCCATGAGACTTGGTGCTTCCGGATATATCGATCTTATCTTGCCTTCGCTTATAAGACATCCCGCGATAAAAGATATTGCGGAGAGATACGGGCTTTCCGAGCTTGTTTCAGACAGATACATGGACAATAATCCCGATATTCCTGCGTTTAGCATATATTCCGTAACCGTGGATGAGATTCTGGCCAAGATGGAGTCGGAGAGCGTAAGAGGGCTGCTCCGTCGAGACGATATTTCGGCTTATTACGATAAAGACCTTGCGAGCAGGCTTGAAGCTAAACTAAATGCCAAATACGGGCATGAATACCTGAAAGGGCTATTTACCAAGACTACCGTTACCGAGCTTAAAAAGCATATCCTTGAGGAAATGGGCGAGCATTTCACCAAGGAAGAAGACTTTGGAGCGGACTACGAGGCACAGGATGACTTAATTGCGACAGCTGCGGGAGCATCGAAGGGTACCGGTGAAGCTGCAAAGCGAGAGGGCTTGATCGGCCTTACAGGCGCAGAGCGCGGAACGGCGTATCATAGAATAATGGAGCTTCTGGATTACAATGTCGGGAACGATGAGAAGGCACTTAATATCTGGCTTGAGGATTTAGTGACCAAAGACAGGATAACAAGAAGCTATATCGATAGCCTTGAAATAAAGGATATTATCACATTCCGCAGCACCGACCTCGGAAAGAGGATGGGAGATGCTTTTAAAGCAGGAAAGCTGATGCGCGAGAAGCCGTTTATGATGGGAGTTCCCGCAAATGAGCTTGATAATAAATTCCCTCAGGATGAGATGGTGCTTATTCAGGGAATCATCGACGCCTGGTTCTTTGAAGGCGATGACATAGTTCTTATGGATTATAAGACGGACCACGTGCGCGATGAGGCGGAGCTTGTAAAACGCTATAAGATACAGCTTGACCTGTATAAAAGAGCGTTGGAAGCCTCAACCGGTAAGAGTGTGAAAGAAATATATATCTATTCGTTTGCTCTGGGAAAAGAAATAAAATTATAAAACCAAGCAGGCAGCTGCTGTTTCGGCTGCCTGCTTTAGTTTTATATTCAAATCATTATTTCCATTTGCTTATATCTTTTTTATCGATTATTACCATGAGAAGGTTCTTTTCCGTAAGCTTTTTGGTAGGACTTACATAGCCCCAGTTTTCGCCCTTTTCTTTAATTGCGGCAACGTTCATGTTGTATTTTTGTCTGACGTTAAGCTCCATAAGACTCTTGCCGATCCATGATGGCCTGGGCTGTAATTCAACCATACAGAGATCCTCGTCAAGCTCATAGTAATCGTGTATTGATTGTGAAGCAAGAATTCTTGCGGATCGAATACCGCCTTCTTGCTCGGGATTGATAATCTTATCGGCGCCTACTCTTTCAAGAATCTTGGCCATACGCGGCGAAGAAGCTTTAGCGATAACGGTGCGGACGCCTTTCTCTTTGGCAATTGACACTACCATTATGCTTGCCGCAATGTTTCCACCCATTCCGGTAATTACTATATCCATGTTCTGAAGACCGAGCGACATTACCTCGTCTTCGTTCTCTAGATTACAGCATATCGCGGAGGTGACTTTTGAGGACATATCTCTTATAATCTGCTCGTTTTTATCGGCGACAAGAACATCCTCACCTATGTTATACAGACTTTCCGCGACGCTGCATCCGTATTTTCCAAGCCCTAAAACAGCTATTGATTTCTTCATATCTTTTGTCTCCTTTTATCCAACGTAAAATATTCCTTCTGAGTAATTGATACGGTTATTGCTTGACCTGTTTCTTGAGAAGAATGCGATCATAGATATCGGACCTGTCCTTCCAAGGAACATTGATATAATGATTATTATTCGCCCGGCGGAGTTTAGCGAAGCTGTAAGTCCTCGTGATAGGCCAACTGTTCCGCAGGCACTTACTACTTCATAAAGGGCATCTTCCATGGGAACGGGATTAAATATGGACAACAGTATCGTAAGAAGCAGAGTGGCGGATAAGCTTACAAAAACGACCGCCGAAGCTTTGCGCATAGAATCATCCGATACACGTCTGTTAAATATAACCCGCTCTTTTTCCTGACTGACATAGGTACGTACATTCATAAACAGAAGGAAGATCGTAACAGTCTTGACACCGCCTGCCGTACCTACAGGAGAACCCCCTATAAACATAAACACATATGCGATAAAGCATGATGATATTGATAGATTTTCTTGGGGAATGGTTGCAAAACCGGCAGTCCTAAATGTTATTGATTCAAACAGACTGTTGACGAGTTTACCCCCGAGTGATAATTCGCCTATAGTACCGGGATTGTTGTATTCGGTAATAAAGATAAACAGTGCTCCGCCAAATATCAGTATGAGTGTAAAGCTTATAACAAGCTTACTGTGCTCAGAGAGTCTTTTTACCATTATTATCGGATTGAATCTTTTGTGAATACCGTCCTTTATGGTATGAAGAGTGTCAAACCATACGACAAAACCAAGACCGCCCAGTACAATAAGGAACATAGTCACACTCATCACTATCGGATTGCTCCGATAGTCCATAAGACTTCTCGGACCTATGACATCCATTCCTGCGTTGCAGAATGCAGATACAGCATTAAATATCGATATCCACAAGCCTTTTAAAAAGCCAAATTGCGGGATGAATACGGTCGAATACAGAACGGCGCCGATTCCTTCCGCGATGAAAGTTCCTTTTATGACTCTTGTCAGGAACTTAAGAAGCTTGGTTCCCGAGCTTAGGTTAAAAGAATCTTGAAGGAGCAGTCTGTCTCCCAGAGAAAACTTTTTGTGAGTTATGAGCATCAGCATAGATGCCATTGCTATCATGCCCAGACCGCCCATCTGTACAAGAATAAGGATAATAAGCTGACCGAAAAAACTCCAATGCGCAAATGTATCCACAACTACGAGTCCCGTAACACATACGGAGGTTGTTGCGGTAAAGAGCGCTGTCAGAAAATCCGTAAACGTTCCGTCAGCCGATGAAAAAGGGAGCATCAAAAGAATTGCTCCTACAATTATCGTTATTAAAAAACTTGCCGGTATAATATGAGACGGCGAAAGTATTTTTGATCTAATATTTGAAAAATCTATCATGTGAATCCCCAAAAAATAAATAATCATGACGTTTGATTAAATAAGCGTCATGATAAAGGTAAGACTTTTTGTGGTAAATGTCAATAAATATGCATCTTTTGAGAGTTCCTTGCTTATTGTTTGCATGAATAATATAATGAATCTGGTTATATTTAAAATGAAAATATTAGAATTATCCGTATTACCAGTTTTGGAGAGGAAACATGATCACTTACAATTTTGATAACGTAAAAGGCCCGTTATATCTGTATGTTTATAAGAGTATAAAAAACGATATCGTATCGGGTAAATTAAAACCAATGGAGAAGCTTCCTTCCAAGCGCTCTTTTGCCCAGAATAACGGGATCAGCATTATTACCATACAGAATGCGTATGATCAGCTTATCAGCGAAGGATATGTTTATACGCAGCCCAAGAAAGGCTATTATGTTGCAAACCTTGAGAAGATGCCGAATGTAGCGACGGATTCCAAGGTTAATTATGATATCAAGGTTCCTTCCAGGGATACGTATGAGTGTGACCTTTCAAGCAACAGGGTTAATCCGGATAATTTCCCTTTTTCCATATGGACGAGGATTTCAAGAGATGTCATGTCCAACATGAAAGAGGAACTGATGCAGATCTCACCCACTGCAGGAGTTATGGAACTGAGGGAGGCAATTGCAGAGCATCTAAAATTTTTCCGCGGTATGCTGGTGGATCCAAATCAGATAATCGTAGGTTCCGGAACGGAGTATCTTTACGGCCTTATCATGCAGCTTCTTGGCAGGGACAAGAAATATGTGATTGAGAATCCGGGATATAAGAAGCTTGCGGATATCTACAAGCAGAATAAAATAGACTTTTCTTATGCGTCACTTGATGACAACGGTATTACTGTAAAAGAGCTTGAAAAGAGCAAAGCGGAGATTGCCCATATCTGTCCCAATCACCATTTTCCGACAGGTATAACGATGCCTGCAAGTAGGCGCTATGAGATTCTTGCCTGGGCAAATGGTGGGGACGGAAGATATATCATTGAGGATGATTACGACAGTGAATTCAGAGTGACGGGAAAGCCGATTCCGCCGATGTTTTCGATAGATGCAAATGAGAAGGTTATTTACATGAATACCTTTTCAAAGTCTTTGTCACCTACTATCCGTATCAGCTACATGATCCTTCCGGTGCACCTTGCCAACAGATTTTATGAGACCATGTCTTTTTATTCATGTACGTTATCAAACTTCGAGCAGTACACCCTGGCAAAGTTCATTTCCCAGGGCTATCTTGAAAAGCACATAAATCGCATGAGGCTATATTATACTAAGCAGAGAAGAAGACTAATGGAGATTATTGAAAGAAGTGCATTAAGAGATAAGTGTCGCATCCTTGAGAATGACTCAGGCCTTCATTTTTTGATCATGTTGGATACCGACAAGGAAGATGCTGAGATAGAAAATAGCCTTAAGAATAAGGGAATCAAGATAAAAGCTCTTTCGGATTATTATTTTGTAGATAGTGCAAAGAACCAACACTGCTTTATTATCAATTACTCGAATCAGGATGTCGGTAGTATCAGGGATACACTTAAAGAGATAGCAAAAGAGCTTTGAGTTCATGCCGAAGGAGCAGTTTGATTTAAAGAATATAAAAAGGTTGCGATGTTTATTCGCAACCTTTTGTTGTATCGTATTGAAAAATAAATTACAGAAGCTGAATCCCGCTTTTCTCACAGGCCTTAACAACATCATCGGGCCAGATAGAACACTGAACCTCACCGATGTGAGCTTTTCTGAGGAAGAACATGCAGATTCTTGACTGACCGATTCCTCCGCCGATCGTGTAAGGAAGCTCCTTGTTAAGGATTGCCTTCTGGAAAGGAAGCTCGGCTCTCTCTGTGCAGCCTGCCTTTTCAAGCTGGCTCTTGAGTGATTCCTCATCAACACGGATACCCATGCTGGAAAGCTCAAGTGCGATGTCAAGAACAGGGAAGTATACGATGATGTCGGCGTTGAGTGCCCAGTCGTCATAGTCGGGAGCTCTGCCGTCGTGCTTTTCTCCTGATGCAAGGAGGTCACCAATCTGCATGATGCAAACAGCGCCCTTAGCCTTGGCGATATAATATTCACGCTCCTTGGGTGAGTACTCGGGGAACATGTCCTCAAGCTCCTGGGTTGTGATGAAGAAGATATCCTCAGGAAGGATCTCTTCAATGTAATCGTACTGGATAGACATGAACTTCTCAGTCTTTCTGAGTACCTTGTATACGTCCTTTACCGTCTCCTTAAGGAAATCGATATTACGGTCTTCTTTATTTATAACCTTTTCCCAGTCCCACTGGTCTACGAAGATTGAGTGAATATTGTCAGTAACTTCGTCACGTCTTACGGCGTTCATGTCTGTATAAAGACCTTCACCTACGTTGAAGCCGTACTTCTTTAGTGCGTATCTCTTCCACTTTGCAAGAGAATGCACTATCTCTGCGGGACGTCCGTTGTCATTGAGAATATCAAATGAAACGGGTCTCTCTACACCGTTCAAGTTATCATTTAGTCCCGACTCGGGTGTTACAAACAGGGGTGCTGTTACTCTCTGAAGGTTGAGCTTGTTGGAGAGCATGCCCTGAAAGAAATCTTTGACAGTCTTGATACCTACCTGTGTGTCGTGAAGATCAAGAGCCGATTTGTAGTTCTTGGGAATTTTAAGGTTTTCCATAATCTCTTTTGCCACTTTCTTATATAGTTTCCTTATCAATAGGAATATATATCCTATGATAATTGTTCCACAGTTTATTAAATCGCTTTTTCCTTCATATTGCAAGAAAAAATTTGAGATTTACAACTCATGGTTGACAGGCTTGTGGGTTAGTGATAATAATATTATCGATAATCGAATTATCAGTAATAAAACAGAGGGGGAAATATGTCAGTCAGAGACACCAGTATTGATCCGAGGCTACTTGACAGTGCCCGCAAGGAATTCATGGAAAGAGGATTCCTTAAGGCTGAGCTAAAGAGAATATGCGAAAACGCCGGAGTTACTACAGGGGCGGTCTACAAGAGATATAAGGGCAAGGAAGAGCTCTTTTGCGCTGTTGTACAAGACGCGGTTGATGTTATAGAAGAGCATATCTTTACTCGCATGGACCTTGATCTTGCACCGCTATCAGATGATGAGATGCATGATATGTGGGATATGACACCGGAGAAGACCATGGAGATGTTTGATATTCTCTGGAATGTCAAGGAGGATCTGATCCTTCTTCTTGATAAGGCATCGGGAACGGTCTATGAGAATTATATAAATGAGTTTTCAAGACGTATGACCGATTCCTATTACAGATATTATCAGGAGACCAAAAAGAGAGGGCGTGCAACGGCCAAGATAACTAAGCCTGAGATGCACGTTCTGTGTACGGCATTTTGGAATGCCATATATGAGCCCTTTGTTCACGGTATGTCCCGTAAGGAGATAGAAGAGCATTGCAAGATCATGTGCACTTTCTTTGACTGGCCGGGAGTTGTAGGTCTTAAGTGATTTCTTTTGTATAAATATAGTGTTGATTTTGAGCCGTCTTAAATGGCGGCTTAAAAATAGATCAAGAGTTAGCG
The DNA here is from genome assembly GCF_900116875.1 of Butyrivibrio sp. INlla21. Classification (GTDB taxonomy): domain Bacteria; phylum Bacillota; class Clostridia; order Lachnospirales; family Lachnospiraceae; genus Butyrivibrio. The sequence continues at coordinate 1,753 of NZ_FPCC01000035.1, read as the reverse complement.
AATGCTAACCAAGGAGGAGGCTAAGATGTTTAAAAAGGTGGCTCCGTACATCGGAGAGTACAAGAAGTACACTGTTTGGGCCGCTATTATGATGACTTTTGGAATTTTGGCAAATGTTGTGCCTTATTTTTTCCTGTATCAGATAATAGCGCCGCTTACAAGAGGAGAGAGTGTAAGCTTATCATTTGTGATGATGAGAGTTTTGGGTGTTCTTATCTGCGAGATACTTTATTCTTACAGTTATGTTCAGGGACTTGAGTTTTCTCATATGAGTGCCTACAACACTCTCAAGAATATCCGTATTTCTTTGCAGGGTAAGCTTGAGAAGCAGTCTCTTGGAAATATTGCGGACCTCGGAACAGGCCGTATCAAGAAGATTTTCACCGATGATATCGATCAGATCGAGCTTCTTTTGGCTCATGCGGTTCCTGAGGGAATAGCCAATATCGTTATTCCGGTTCTGATCCTTGTAATTATGTTTGTTCTGGATTTTAGGCTCGGACTTCTTTCACTTGTTCCGCTTATTGTGGGAGCAATTGCCATGTGCATTATGATGAAGGCCGGATTTACCATGATGAATGACTACTATGAATCCGCTGCCCACATGAACAATACCATCGTTGAATATGTCAACGGTATGGAAGTTGTGAAAGTATTTAATAAGGACGGCGATTCATACAAGAAGTTTGGTGATGTTGTAAGAAATTACCGCGACTTTACCATTAAGTGGTACAAGGTCTGCTGGCCCTGGATGGCTACATATTCAAGTGTAATGCCTTGTGTTGTTTTGCTCATGCTTCCTGTGGGTTCTCTTTGGATCCTTTCCGGAGCGCTTACTCTTGATAAGCTTGTGCTTGTTATGTGCATGTCTTTCTCAGTAGGACCTTCTTTCTTAAAGGCTCTTAACTTTGCGGGTAAGTTCCCCCAGCTTGAGTACAAGATTGATGAGCTTGAAAAACTCATGGATCGTCCGCCTCTCAAGGAAGGCAAGAACGGCTTTGCGGGAACAAATATGGATATCTCTTTTGAAAATGTAAGATTTGCATATGAGAATGATGAGGTTCTCCATGGCGTAAACCTTGAACTTAAGCAGGGAACAACTACGGCTCTTGTAGGTGAGTCGGGAAGCGGTAAGTCTACACTTGCAAAGCTTCTTGTTCACTATTACGATCTTGACGGCGGTTCAATCAAGATTGGTGGTCAGGATATCACAGATATGACCATTGAAGCCCTGAATGATCAGGTGTCATACGTTTCGCAGGAGCAATTTCTTTTTAATACATCTCTTTATGAGAACATTCTTATCGGAAATCCCAAGGCTACAAAAGAGCAGGTGCTTGAAGCGGCAAGCAGAGCGCAGTGCGATGAGTTCCTTGAAAGGCTTCCCGATGGAATCAATACTATGGCCGGTGACGGTGGTAAGCAGCTTTCCGGTGGTGAAAGACAGAGAATCTCTCTTGCAAGAGCAATCCTTAAGGATGCGCCCATCATCGTTCTTGACGAGGCAACTGCTTTTATGGATCCCGAGAACGAGGACAAGCTTAACGCAGCCATAGACGAGATAGTTAAGGACAAGACGGTTCTTGTAATAGCTCACAGATTGTCCACCGTAAAGAATGCGGACAAGATCTGTGTTATGAAGGAGGGAGAGTGCATCGCGGCGGATACCCACGACAATCTCCTTACAACCTGTCCCGAGTACAAGAAGTTCTGGGATGCGTCTGTCAGCGCCAGCTTATGGAAGATAAAGGAG
>NZ_FPCC01000034.1 GCF_900116875.1 Butyrivibrio sp. INlla21 | reverse complement strand
ATGGTCCGAGACATTACCAGATAACTGCCGTAAACCACGCCGCAAATAAACCTGCGGCGTTTATTTTACAGATAGGCGGATTATTTGACGCTTACCCTTATGTTAAGGGAATTATAACATATTCGTATGAAAATGCAACAAAAAAGTGCACCTGCAAGATCTTTTTGCAATAAGCAAAAGTCTCACAGGCGCACAGATTAAAGTCACTAACTATCTATATTGATTAAAGCAGTCCTACATTAATTATTTTTAATACAATTAGTTAAATGCTGTATACTGTCTTGCTGTAATTGTAATAGTTGGATCGCCGCCATATCTTCTATTATTTACAAATGTCACTGTATTACCGGATATTTTCAAATCTACAACTCCTGCCATAGCACTATCCTGATTCACAGCAACACTAACCACAGAATCTATTCTGGATAAATTATTGAAAGTCAGTGTTTTGGTTTTATCCATATATACTGTAACAGTTTGCTCTTTATAGGTCCTAGCTTTTACCTCTTTGGCTTTCGCATTTTTGCCTTCATTAATCCAATTATTTTTCTCAGCGCTAATTGCTGAATCATAACCTGTTTTTATCCATTTATCTTTTTCTTTTGCGATAGCTTCATTATATCCTTCTGTCTTGCCCTCTTCTCTTCCTGCATCAAAACCTTCTTTACGGGCTGCTTCATATATAGCTGACACGTCTATTGTTACGCCATCATAGTAGCCACTCTCAAGTGTATATGAATCGTTACTGTCAAGAGTGATATCAACAGTTCCCATGTACTTTATGTCGTTAATCTTATCAACAACTTCTTCAAATGAAGCATCTGATGATATGTTATTCTGAGCATATACATTGCTGTTCAAAGCACTTATAATATTGCTCTTATACTTAGATAATGATGACTTAAGCGAATTAAAGCTGCTCATAATACTTGAGAGCAAATCATCAAGAGTATCTATTCCATCTGATATAGTTGATATATCATCTGAAAGCTCATCATCCGAATTATTCTCATTAAGTGTATCAACCTGGTCGCCAAGAGTATCAATTTCATCAGACATAGTCGTGATATCTTCAGAATTGACAAACTCGTCAAGTTCTTCTGCATATACATTTGTTGAGAATAATAATGACATAGCCATTACCGTTCCTACTAGTTTCAATACATTTCGGTTAATAACAATATTTCTTTTTTTCATACGTCTTATTCTTCCTGTCTTTAATTTTGAAAAATGTTGATTAGCGAAACTATAAAACCACCTTGATGAAACACTTAAGATTCATGTCTATGGAAGCCCCCAAAATACAATTCGCATACCTCCTCCTTTCCCCACAATGATGTGCAGTTTTTTATCCAAAAAGCAGATTATTCTACTTTTTCAGATGTTTTAGTTTCTATACCGCTTCCAACCAAAGGAATGCTCAGAAACGCAAAAATGGTAATACCCCAATTTCTATATACCAATCTAGGATGTATATAGCTATGATTAGCTGTAAATATAAACCATACTATTGGCATTATTGCAATACAAAAAAGCGCTATAGTAACAGAATTAATCCGTAAAGTCTTATAATACTTAGCAAAAAGATAAATAGTAACACATAAAAACATTATTAAATACGGCCATTTAAAAAATGTGCTATCTATTAATCTAATAACCGTTCCTATTCTTGTTATTGTTTCTCCATCTACCATAGTGGATGTCCTGGATTCAATGTTAAACAAAGCATCAAACAGAATATTCTCACGGCTTATTAGCGTCCCCAATATCCACTTTACCCCCCACATCCCGACATATCCAGTACTCCAATATAGGCCATATTTCAATACACTACTGACTTGTATTTTTAACTTTCCAACGTTCTTTATAACCCAAAATATCAGTGGAATTCCAAGAGTAACCAAAGGATATGTCAAAAAATCCAGATATGAAATAATTATACCCAATCCAACAAAAAACATCCACGGATCTTGCCAGTCTTTATGTAGCACTATTATGCTTCCTATTATAGAAACATAAAAACATGCTGCATATTGAAGGCTAACACCTATAGTAGCCGGGTTCCAGATAATAAGCATAGGTATAAATGCAAATATATATTTTTCCAAATTTCTTTTTATAAACAAAAAGAACAAAACACAAATAAGTATCAATTGTACAGCCTGATTTATTATTTTAAAATCCGAGTAATCAAATACACAAAAAAGAGGTTTTAATACAGCCAAGTATCCATGCCAATATCTTGGATAATTAACAATATGTGCTCCTGAAATATCGTCCTTATTCAAAAACGCCTTCAAAGATAACACCTGTGTTTCCCCCTCATGGAAAACATAGCGTGGAACCATCACTGCACCATTTATCGGTGATTCTTCCGGAAACAAAGCCTCACTAAGAATTACAGCATCTGTTTCATTATCTAAAATACTTTCTGTATAGTCCTCTGCATAATTATATTCCGCCCCCTGAAGAAGCAATATATCTCCGCCCACACTTATATTTGAGGCAATTCTAGATGTCGGAAGACGATACGCCGCCATCAGCAAAAGCTGGCCTATTGCTCCACTCATAACTATTAATAAAAGACTTGCTATTATTTTTTTTAATACTGAACTATTTTTCATTTTTGGTATAATTCTATCCATTCCTCTCTAGATATAGATCTACAACTCTTTTTTCCATAATAAGCTGCTGTCATGGTATTAACAATATTTTCAGGGTCTTCCGTTATCGGCATATGCATTAGCGGTCCTTGATCGTAATTAATCATTGGAACAACAACATCATCGACGCCAACTTCTGTCATCAACCGTCTCTGCAATTTCATCTGTTCCAGATAATCATCCGCTTGACCACTTAAATAATATTTCATGCACACATAATCTGTATATTCCTTAACGCCATGTCTTCCAACATATGCTATCACCATAATTAAGATAGCAACAATTACATAACTAATAACAGCCCTCTTCTTATTTGTTCCAATAAATATCTCTTTTCCTATTATCCATCCTTCAACATATATGGTACAGGCAATCACACATACCATAAACACCTCAAAATTGAAGTTAAAATATCCGGAAGAAACACTATTGCCTGCGTAAAGCCTCGGCGCATACATTGCAGCATTTATAAAAATGGATATCACTAAGAATAAAAATGGATGAGAAAATCTATGTTTAAACACGTTATTATCTTCATTTTTCAAATCCACCAACGGCTTTTTTACTAAGATACCAACTAATATCACCGCTATTATGATAAACGATTTTTCAGCGATGAAAAATTCCGTTGCATCTGATACAGAATATGTAATACTTTTTATTATGGTTAAAAAAATGCCGCCCGATGGTATAGCTCCCTCACTGATATCTGCAGCACTTCTAACCGCATTTCCGGGAGCAATCATACTTACAACAAGTCCTACTAATTCAAATATAAATGGCACAAGCAACAGCCAATTTCTTGAATCCCGATGTTTGTCTATCACTATCTCTTTTAGAAATAATACAATCAAAACAATTGGTAGTAGCAAAGCCGCCGGATATGTTGCTCCGCCCAATAAAGCTGCAATAAATGTCAAACCAATGATATCTTTAATCTTATGATCTGTCAGAAATTTATCGCCTTCAACAATACCAATAAGCACCATACACATTGGCATAGCATAATGAACACATCCAACCCACCAGAAGAATGCCGATTTCTGCGATGGCACAAGTTGAAACATGAACATAAGAAAAAGTAATGTCACTTCTATCCAACACATATATGGCAAATTCCATCTTCTTTTTAAAAAATGATGCCCAAAAACACCAAAGGAAACTATCTGCATTATAAGAAATATATACGGAACTAACATATATCCTTTATCTGAAAATACTTCCGGATGCAAACAAAAAACAAAACAATCAAACCAGGTTCCTTGCCAAGAAAACCATGTTGAAACAACGGTTTTCACCGCTGCAATAATAGCTTCCCATACAGATCCGGTATTGAGAAACACCTGATGCGACAGTGCCCCATAGTTATAGTCATCTCCGCTTGCAAAGTCATACTTCGCCATAACAAATATAGGAATTAATGAACATATACAAAAAATTGTTAGTAATAATAACCGTCCGTTTCTTCTAAAAAATCTATCCATCACATTCTCCATAAGTATTCACCTAAATACTCAGATTCTTTATTTTTAATCTTCATACTTTTTTATCCATCCTATATTTTTCAAAATCATCTAAATCCTACTTTTTAAGATGTTTTTTCAACTTGGATTTTATACGCTGCATGGCGTTGTCGGTTGATTTCTCGTCGCGGCCGAGTACGGCAGAAACTTCTTTAACGCTCATACCTGTTATATATAAGTCAAGGACCTGGCGTTCAAGGTCGCTGAGATCGCGCTCGATGGCTTTTTCAAGATCTTCGAGATTCTCTCTTTCGATGACCTGCTCTTCCGGAATTGAGCTTGAATCGGACTCAAGGACGTCTTCGAGAGCGACCTCGCTGTCGGTAGAGCTGTCCTTATTCTCGGCGTAGAGCGATATATAGCTGTTTAGAGGTGCATGCTTTTTACGAGCCGAAGCCTTGATTGCCGAATACATCTGTCTTGAGATGCACAGATCGGCGAAAGTGGCGAAGCTGGCGTCTCTTCCGATGTCATAGTCCCTGATAGCCTTAAAAAGACCTATCATCCCCTCCTGGATAAGGTCGTCCCTGTCGGCGCCGAGGATATACATAGAAGCAGCCTTTTTGCGGACAAGGTTCTTATATTTGTCCATAATAAAATCCATGATGCCGGATTCTGCGTCCCCAGCATCATGGAACTTCACTATCAGCTGTTCATCACTCTGTCCGTCGTAGTTATTTTTCATAGCTCACCCAAGTCTCTGCCTTACTATTTCAAACGCCAAAACTCCGCATGCTACCGAAGCATTAAGCGAATCAATATCACCCTTCATTGGAATGGATGCTATCATATCGCAGTTTTCTTTAACAAGTCTTGAAACGCCGCTTCCTTCGTTTCCTATAACCAGACCAATGGAACCCTTAAGATTGAGGTCATACATTCTGGTTCCGCCCATATCCGCGCAAACAAACCACATCCCTCTATCCTTAAGCTCTTCGATCGTCTTAACTATATTGGTAACCTTGGCTACCGGTGTATAGTTGATCGCACCTGCCGAAGCCTTGGCAACAGTTGCCGTAAGTCCTACAGCTCTGTGCTTGGGAATAATAACTCCGTGAGCACCTGCAAGATTGGCAGTTCTGATAATAGCTCCAAGATTGTGTGGATCCTCGATGTTATCAAGAATAATGATAAAAGGATCTTCATTTTTGGCTGCCGCTCTTTCAAAAATATCTTCTATCTCAGCATACTCATAAGCTGCGGCATATGCTATAACTCCCTGATGCTTACCTGTCTCGGAAAGCTGGTCGAGCCTTTCCTTTTTTACAAAATTAACCAGCGTATCCTTGTGCTTTTTGGCTTCTCTAAGGATAGTCTGTACAGGTCCATCCTTACAACCTTCAAGTACAAAGAGTCTGTCTATAGTTTTACCTGATCTAAAAGCCTCAAGAACAGCATTTCTGCCCTCTATCAGCCTGCTCTGAATCTGTTCTTCCATTTCAATTCCTCATATCATAAATAAAATGATATATATTATCCCTTGGCACCTGCAAAAACTACTTAAGTCATGCGCAGGCTCCTTATATATCAAGTGACAGCTTCTCAATTCCCATCTCTATCAGCTCGCATATCCTGTCCATATTGTCCGTAAGATAAAGGTAACCGATAACCGCCTCAAAGCCCGTTGCATCAAGATAATCCATAGTCGTTGCATTCTTGGCCTTGGTATGCGGCTTGGAATTACGACCTCTTCTGTAAACGTCAGCTTCTTCCTCGGTAAGATCATCCATGAGAGCCTTAACAAACGCAGCCTGTGTGCCGGCTTTTACAATATCGCTTGCTCTTTTATGGAGCTTGTTGACGGCTGTGTTGCCTTTGTTTACAAGTATCGACCTGATAATGACATCAAAGACCGCATCACCGATATAAGCAAGTGTAAGAGGCGAATAAGTCCTGATATCCTTACTTTCTATTCCGAATTTAGCATTCAAATAATCATTTAAATGATCTGCCATTTTACTCCCTCACGAGTATCCTTGATCTCAACTCCTTTTTGAAGAAGCTCATCGCGGATAGCGTCAGCGGTTGCAAAGTCTTTTGCCTTCTTGGCCTGTGCTCTTCTCTCAATAGCATCGAGTACATAAGCTTCAAGCTCGGGATCAACCTCTTTTTCCTCCTTGGATGCAGCTGCATGTCCGAGAAGATCAAGAGAAAGAACCTTATCAAAGCTCTTTACAAGATAGAGCTTTGTGGCATCGTTAGTATCAGCCTTAAGAACATCATAGAGAAGCGTGATGGCCATTGATGTGTTGAGATCGTCGGAAACGGCGTTTCTGAAATCATCCTCAAACTTCTTTACAACTGCCTCATCAACACTGCCTTCTTCCTTAAGGTCTGCAATCTTCTTAATAAGCTTATTAAATGCTCCCGTCACGTTATCAAGCGCCTCATAAGAGAATTCGAGAGGCTTACGATAATGAGACTGTAAGCAGAAAAATCTGTAAACAAGCGGATCGTATCCTTTTTCCTTGAGCACTGAAACTGTAAGTACCGCGCCCTTGGATTTGGACATCTTACCTGACTTATCATTTAAGTGATTGCTGTGGAACCAGTATTTGCACCACTCGTGTCCGAGGAAGCTCTCAGACTGTGCGATCTCATTGGTATGATGAGGGAAAATATTGTCAACACCGCCGCAGTGGATATCGATATATTCTCCGAGGTGCTTCATGGAAATGCATGAGCACTCAATGTGCCAGCCGGGATAACCGACGCCCCAAGGGCTGTCCCACTTAAGCGCCTGCTCCTCAAACTTGGACTTTGTAAACCAAAGAACAAAGTCTGTCTTATTCTTTTTATTGGTATCCTCTTCAACATCGTCACGAACACCGACCTGAAGCTGTTCCTTCTCGATATCGGATGAGAAAACATAGTAATCATCAAGCTTGCTGGTATCAAAATACACATTTCCGCCCGCTTCATAGGCATAGCCCTTCTTTAAAAGAACCTCTACCATGTTGATGAACTCGGGAATGCAGTTGGTCGCAGGCTCAACAACGTCGGGGCGCTTGTTTCCTACAGCATCAAAATCCTTGAAGAAAGCATCCGTATAATACTTGGCGATCTCCATAACGCTCTTGTGCTCTCTTTTAGCACCCGCAAGCATCTTATCTTCGCCCGTGTCCGCATCGGATGAAAGATGTCCCACATCAGTGATGTTCATGACACGCTTAACATCGTAGCCCGCATACATAAGCGACTTGATAAGTACGTCCTGCATGATATAAGTACGGATATTACCGATATGCGCGTAGTGATAAACGGTAGGTCCGCAGGTATACATTGTGACCTTGCCCTCTTCTCTGGGCACAAAATCCTGAACCGTTCTTGTAAGTGTATTGTAAAACTTAAATGCTGCCATTTTATCTACATCTCCTTGATAAAAGAATAATTGTCAAAGTCTCATTCATCACTGCTCACAACCGCCGCAACAGCTTTTGCCTTTTGCTTCTCCCGTATTAAAGGTAACATTGGTCGTATGAAGCTCAATAGGACTTGTCAAAAGACATATCGCCTGCGAAGAGATTCCCTCTCCGCTTCCGGTAAATCCAAGACCTTCCTCGGTCGTAGCCTTGACATTGATCTGCGAAAGCTCAATTCCAAGTGCCTCCGCGATGTTCTCTCTCATCTTATCGATATGAGGTCTCATCTTGGGAGCCTGTGCAATTATTGTAGCATCGATATTCTCTATAAGATAGTGGTTCTCGTCAAGCATCTTCCCAACTTCTCTAAGAAGTGCCACAGAATCGGCACCTTTATATTTGGGATCCGTATCCGGGAAATGCTTTCCTATATCTCCCAGAGCCGCCGCGCCAAGTAGCGCGTCCATTATCGCGTGTAAAAGAACGTCTGCGTCCGAATGACCAAGAAGTCCTTTTTCGTAAGGTATATTAACACCGCCGATTATAAGGTCTCTGCCCTCAACAAGGCGATGCACGTCATAACCCATTCCTATATGCATCTTTTTCCTCCAAAAAACTAATATCCTCCCTAAAGGTGTGATATATTTAAAATCATTTGTTATCTAATAAACAGCTCTACTATGAAGGCTGCCGCACACGCGCAGCTTGCAACTGTCAAAAGACTCTTCTTATTAAACGCAAGGACCATGGCAACCGCAAATCCTACAACAGAAGACATCCAATAATCTGTTGCGGACAAAATAGCCGGAAAAGTCATTGCCGCCAAAGTTGCGTAAGGCACGTAATACAGAAACGACTTGATAAACTTACTCTTTATCTCTTTTCTTATAAGAGTAAGAGGAAGCGCTCTGATCGCGTAAGTCACAACCGCCATAACAAGGATGTATGCGTATACTTTACTCATCTTCATCCTCCTTAATCGGCGCGATCACGGATGCTGCCGCCGCTACTGCCACTGTTACTATTATAATCCTAAATCCCGATGAAATGTGATTAACTATCGGTGCATAAGTAAAAAGTGTAGAAAGAGCCATCGCTGACGCAACTACAGCCATTACAGCACTGCTTTTCCTCGTATCGGGAACAATGATTGCAATAAACATACCATATATTGCAAGCCCCAGGCAACTGATAAGTCTGTGAGGCATTATCTGCCCCGCCATAGCGCCAAGGAGCGTTCCGAGAACCCATCCGAATACCGATATAAAAATAAGTCCATAGGAATACATGGGATATAGCTTGCCCTTTTTAAGTACACTGACTCCGAAGATCTCATCGGTAACACCGTATGAAATCCCCAGTCTGTAGGGCATCGGAAGCTCGGGATCAAGCTTCTGCGAAAGAGCTGCCGACATAAGCATATATCTTAGATTGATAATAAACTGAAGAACTATAAGCTCGATAAAGCTTCCCTGCGCCGCGATTATCGAAAGCGCCGAAAACTGACCGGCACTCGTCACATTAAGAAGCGACGTCATCATCGACTGAAAAGGCGTCATTCCGATCTTGGAACTCTCAATTCCAAACGCAAAAGAAACCGCTATATAGCCAAGACAGATAGGAATCGCATCTCTGCATCCGTCCCTGAAATCACTAATTTTTCCAACTTCCATTTTTTCATATCCTCAAAGATTGATAATCTTATTTACCGCATTTTTCGATTACTTCCGAAATATCTACGCTGCCGATGCTCCCCTGTATCATCGCGCCGCTTCCGCCGCCCTTGGCGTCAAATTCCGATTTAAGCATATCCATCAAAGTTTTGCAGTCTTTTTTATCCGTACCCGATGCGATGATAAATCTGTAACCGCCATCATCACCCGCGAACACTCCGCAATAGCCCGAATGCTCGGCGGATAGCCTATTTACCGTATTTCGCATAAGATTCTGATCAAACTCTTTCTCTTTTACCAAAAAGACATCGGAAAGTCCCTTGTCTATAGAATCAAGCTCATATTCCATAAGCTTGTCATTTGCCGCATTAAGCTTGTTTTTCAGACTGTCATTGTCCTCGTATAGCTTGTTTACCGAAGTGATAACCTTATCCGCTGACGTTGTGAATCTATTCGACAGTTCTGTTACCATATCATGCTCTTTTCCCAGGAACAAAAGAGCTCTCTTACCGCACAGGATGCTGACTCTGACGCCCTTTTTGTAATTCTGAAGACCGACAACCTTAAGTAATCCGATCTCGCCCGTATGTTCAACGTGAGGCGCGCAACAAGCACAAACATCGTAACCTTCAACGGTAACGATCCTGACATCGCCCGTCAGCTCTTTCTTGCTGCGATAGTCCATCTTATCAAGCCTGTCTTTATCGGGGAACTCCGCGATGACTCGTACATTCTCCCAGATGGCTCCGTTGACCTCAAGCTCTATCCCTTTTATATCTTCCGGTGTCAAAACACCGTTATAATCCATCGTAACTTCGGAATCGCTTAGGTGAAAACCCACATTGTCATATCCGAACTTCCTCGAAACAATCCCCGAAAAAATATGCTCACCCGTGTGCTGCTGCATATTGTTAAATCTATGCTCCCAGTCTACACTTCCGTGAACTCTGCTTCCGACAGAGACCTCTCCGTCCGTAATGTGTCTTATTACAGTCTCGCCGTCCTCCTCGGAAATCGACACGTGAAGCACATCCACTGTACTTCCGTTATCATCAAGAAGCACTCCCAGGTCAGAACTCTGTCCGCCCTGCTCAGGGAAAAACGCCGTCCTATCGAGGATCACCTCAAATCGGCCATTCTCGTTACCGACACACGCGATAACTTCCGCATCAAACTCCGTTATATATGCACTTTCATAATAAAGCTCAGTCGTTTTATTCATAGCAATAAACATTTTATCATATAAGCCACATTTTCGCTTGCGATTTTCTCTCATATGAAAAAGAGACTGCGTATTACGCAGTCTCAAGGTTTAGATGTGAAAGTTCGGTTATAACTCTGTCCTTAATGATATCTTTTTCAGTCTTAAGTGCAAAAGCCATTTCGGTATAAAGAAGCTTTTCAGCGATATTCAAGTATTTTTCATTAAGAGCGGCAAACTTCTTACCCTCGGATTCACGAATTGCCTTAATCTTGTGAAGCGACTTCACAAGCCTCATCATCTCATCGGCAATGTTTCTTTTGATAATTGCGGCAATCTCAGGCTCAGCCTTCTTGCCCTCCGGAAGCTCAATCTCTTCCACTTCTTCAATGTCTACGATAAGTTCTTCGGCATCATCAGCGCTCATTACATCGCGGACCTTATCGTCAGCCCCATCAACAGGAACATAGATAACACTGCCCGCATCGACAGCAGAGACCATCATGTAATACTGCTTCTCATTTCCCCTCTCAAGAAACGACGGTACAAGTACTTCACGTACTTTGCACAAACCATGGTTACCGTAAATTACGCACTCTCCTACATTTAACATATTGTTCCTCCTTTTTCAAAAAACAATCTGCTATCCGTATTGAAAGCGCTTTCACCAAAGAACAAAAAAATTTTGCTCGCTTTTTTCTCGCGAGAACGAGTTCATTATATCATAATTTCGTATTTTTTGTAAGCTCCCAATCCAATTTTGTGAGCACATTTACAAGCTCGCATCTAACCTCGCCAAGCAGCTTTACTTCGCACCTTTTATTGACGTGACTTAGCTTAAAACCCAGCTTTTCCTGCACTCTCTTCGATTGCTCATTTCCGAAAAAATAAGCACAGTAAATCTTCTCAAGCCCTATATCTAAAAAGCCGTGTCTTATCATTTCCTCAGCAGCCTCTGTCGCAATTCCGTTACTCCAAAACGGGTATCCGACCCAATAACCAAGCTCCGCTTCATTGTCTTTTGTCGCATTGTTGCTTCCGTCCGAAAACGTAAGCCCTATGCTTCCGATAGGCTCGTTATTTCCGCCTTTAAAGCAGATAGCATAGACCTCATCCTTACTAAGCACCGTCCTTATTATAGCAAGGCTGTATTTCTCGCTCTCATGAACAGGCCAACCCGCAGCCGGCCCCACTCTTTTGTCCTTTGCATATTTAAAGAGGACTGAAGCATCATCTTCAGTCCATCTCCTTAATATCAATCTGTCCGTCTCAAGTATCATACTCATATCACACGCTCGTATAGCTAAATCCTGTCTTTTTTTCAAATGCATCAAAAGATTTTTTAAAAAGAGTCATATACGCACTCTCTTTATGAGCGGCTTCCGCCGTAAGATAAAAAATAACCTTGCCGCTCTTAATGTCAAACTCAATGTCATGCTGCGGATCGAGTGCATCTATGTCCTTAAAAGAAATACCGTATTTTTCTCTGCAAAAATCATCCCTGTTCTCAAGATTCATCGCAAACTCAATGATCTTGCCCTTAAACTTAAGCATCGCATCAAGCTGCTCAAGCATTATCTGATGCACGACATTAAATGCGTTTATCTCATAGCCTACAAGACGCATGTCGGAGATGATCCTTTCAAAATTCGCGCTGGTATTTATAAACGGATCAACCTTGTCCTCACCACAGCCAAACACCGCATCGTACAATCCTTCGTTCATTGCGCTCTCCTTTCATTTGCCTTGAGAAACTCTATGAAATCAGCTTCATTTACAGGTCTTGAATAGTAAAAGCCTTGCAAATACTCAACTCCGTTATCTATAAGCGCCTTGGCCTGCTCCAGGGTCTCAACACCCTCCGCCAATATGTGAAGCCCGTAATCCTTAAGGAAGTTTATCGTATGCTTGAGCATCCTGAGATTCTCCGGCTTTTTGCTGTCAAGGCACTGCCATACAAACTCTTTATCAAGCTTAACGATGAGGTAATCCATCTTAAGAAGCTCCAAAAGATTGGAATATCCCGATCCGAAGTCGTCCATAGAGAACGTACTTCCTCTTTCTTTGAGCTTTTTGACATTCTCTTTAAATACCTCATCATTGTTGATATAAGAGGTCTCCGTGATCTCGAAGTTAATAAACTCAGGAGGAATGTTATATTTTTCCATCTTACAGATCAGCCTGTCATGCGTCTTTATATCAACCGCTTCATTGCCAGACAGATTTACTTCTATAGTCTTTATGCCGTATTCGGATATCTTTTCCCTGGTGATAAAAGAGCAAACCTTCTCAAATACAAGATCGTCCATCTCTATGATAAGTCCGCACTTCTCTGCGATAGGAACGAATTCTTCCGGAGAAATATACTCTTCTCCCTCCGGCCTGATCAGCCTTACAAGCGCTTCCGCAGATGAAAAAGATCCGTCTTTTACATTTAAAATAGGCTGGTAATAAACCTCAAATTTCTTATTCTTTATTGCATCTCTGACCACGTCCTCAATGCTGTTTCTGTAGATCATCTTATCAATTATCTTTTGATCGACAACAAGATTCGGCGAAGACTGCGTATGCACATATTCTCCCGAAACGAAATTCAGAACCTGCATCGTCTTATCAAGCTCTTTTACGCACCTCGGAATATCGAGTACGGAAAAGATCATCTTGTAGTTTCCAAGATCCCCCTTGTAATTATTGATGAGATTCATAAACGTCTCGACATTGGTTCTTTTCTTGGTGATAAAGCTAAGCGTGTTCCAATCAGAAAGATATCCGCTGATACCGATCTTTTTTGAAGCCATGCTTGCAACGGCACCTTGAATCGTGAAAAGATCATGCGTATCCGTTCCGGTAAACACCTTGGTCTTTCCGGTAAAAATAACAGACATTATGTAAAAAGGCCGCTCATAGCCGAAGTATTCGGCGAGCATTGATATAAACGAATCCTTGTTTCTTACATTCGGAATATTCTTTTCATAAAACTCTTTTGGATTTTCCAGAGAGATAAAAAGAATCAGCGCCATCACCATTACGGCAAGCGAAAAGATCTGGACGCCCTTGGTATAGAATTGGAAGATCGCTATGCAGGCCCATATAAAAAGACCTATCTCGATCGCCGCGAACTCGTCTTTTCTCATCCTTCCCCTATAGATAAACGCGACGATAAGAGCAACTGCGATATACGCAAAGCCCGTGGCATAAGCATATGTGATCGCAGATCCGATGCTGTAATAGTACCCAGGCGCAGTCCTTGAATAAGAGATCTCGCCCATTATAACAACACCGATCGCAATTAAAAGGGGAATAGCCATGATTGCCATGTAGATGAACATGCGGCGATACCTATAGCAGATCTTGGAACACAGATATGCGCACACGACAAAAACAGTGATAAGAAGCGTTATGATATAGAAATTCTGAGATAACCTTCTTAGCACGGCATAGACCTTATGAAGGTAGATGAATACTGTACATTCAAATATCTCACAGAGCACATTTACAAAAGCGGTTATAAGGAAAAATAGATATATTCGCGAAGAAATAAGCTCCGGCATGTTCCTTCTAAGGTACATGCATATCAGTATTCCAAGTACCAAAATTGCAATAAGTGGTGTACGTATTTCCATAAACTAATTATATTATACTTTCTGCACGTCAACAACAGAAATCAAGGTTTCAAATAAGACCAAAGGCTATGTTACTGCAGCTTTGAAATGATATAGGCAGTGTAAGGAGAAAGCTCCAATCCTCCGCCGAAATCAATCTCTTTTCCGCTGATAAGATCAACGCCCTTTCCTGCTCTTGCATCAAAATTCGCATGAAAAGATCCTTCGTCTGCGTTTATGACAACGAGTGCCCTGTCGCCCTCGCACTCCCTTTCAAATATGCACTGTCTGTTGGTCAAAAGAAGTGACTTAAAGCCGCCGTAGTTAAGCGCTTTCGATTCGTTTTTTGCCTTGCACAAAGATGCTATTGTGTCCGTAAGCTCGGTCCACTGCGGTTTCTCAAAGCACGGGCGAAGTGCCGGGTCACCTTCAGATTTATCGGCTTTCTCTCCCCACTCGCTTCCGTAGTAAACCGTGGGTATTCCCGGCATTCCGAACATTATAGTATAGATCAGCTTAAGGTGCTCGGGTCTGTTCAGTATCGATGCGATCCTGCTGACATCGTGGTTGTCGACAAAGCTTATCAGATGTCTTCCCTTATAAAGTGTCCAGTTTTCAGGTCCGAACTGGCGCAAAAGAGAATGAATGATCTCGAACAGATTCATGCTGTTAAGCGCAGAAAACATGCCCTTGTAGCACTCGTAATTCGTTGCGCTGTGGCACAGTTCATCGCTCATTATCCTATTGTAATCTCCGCCTATCATCTCTCCCGTAAGGAAAAAGTCCTGTTTAAGACTGTCCGTCTCTCGGCGAAGTCTTTTTATAAACTCTGTATCAAGGCAGTAGGCCACATCGAGCCTCAGTCCGTCTATATCAAATTCCTCGATCCAGCTCTTTACGCTGTCTATCAGGTAATCTGTAACCGCGGGATTTTTTAGATTAAACTTTACAAGGTCGTAATTACCCTCCCAACCTTCGTACCAAAGGCCGTCGTTGTAATTGCTGTTCCCGTCAAAGTTTATATTGAACCAGTCTTTGTACGGAGAGTCCCATCTTTTTTCAAGGACATCTTGAAAGCCAAAGAAACCGCGGCCCGCGTGATTAAACACACCGTCTAAGATTATGCGGATGCCCTCTTTATGAAGCGCCTTGCAGACCTTGGCAAAGTCCTCATTCGTTCCGAGCCTTATATCAATCTTGTGATAGTCCCTTGTATTGTAGCCATGCGTATCCGATTCAAATATTGGATTAAAAAGAACAGCTCCCACTCCGAGCTTTTTAAGATGCGGAATCCAGTCGATCACCTTGAGTATTCTGTGCTCGAGTTTTCCGTCGTTTTCAAACGGCGCTCCGCAAAAACCCAGCGTATAAATCTGGTAAAAAGAAGTCTCATAAGCCCACATATTTTAGCCCCCTCATATGGTAGATTTACTTCCAAACGTGTATATAAAATATTATATACCGATTTCTGTCTTTTTTTCCAAATTCCTTGTTGACAACAGTGCCCCTGCTGAGTTATATTATCTAAGTCGGCTGTGACATGCAGCTTAAGTAATCATCAGACTCAGTCCTATTGAGTCGTGATGTACTACTTAGTTCTTTCGAGCAAATGCGAGAACAGAACTTCATTTTTTTGAGGCGAGATAGCTCAGTTGGCTAGAGCACGCGGTTCATACCCGCGGTGTCGAGGGTTCGAATCCCCCTCTCGCTACTACGTAAAAAACGGAATCCAGTTAATGACTGGGTTCTTTTTTTGTATTTGCCTTGATAAGAGTTTAAAGCGCAATCTTCACCATTTCGATAAAGACGCTTTGTTAATAGATGTGGATGAAGCCATAAGCTTTTTAGATAATCAGGGTGAACTACTTGAAAATATCGCTATCGACTATAGGATAAAGTCAGAACAATCAGCTCATCATAAATATGACCGCTACTTTCCCGATATGTTGGCGGAAAAAGTCTTTAATGATTTATTAGGATTCAGATCATTATGTGATTCATATTCTGATATACTTGCACTTTCAAGCGAGAATCACTTCAGAGTCGCCGACATGACAAAAGGCAAGGCTAATGGCGACGGATATAGAGGTGTTCATGTTTATTTTCAGATAGACCACTTCCATTATCCTATAGAAATACAGTACAATACATATTACGACAGACAATTAAACAACTGGCTACATTCCTTCCTGTATAAAAAGGGATACGATAACAGTATAGGAAAAAGAATGCGTCAGGAGTATGAACTTGGAAAAATAAAATCCGATATAGATTTTGAGGAGGTACTAAAAAATGTGCTATCTGGTTGCTAAAGATATAAACAAACGCGGCTGTGTAGCGTTTAAGACAAAACACGGTCCCGCACTTGTATCATTAAAAAAAGAACTGATTGCTCAGGTCGGGCTCGACAGAATACAGCTTGTTACAATCAGCAGACCTTCCGCTTATGGCGAATATGAGCCTTACAGTTTTGTAAAGACTGAAGAGGAAATGAAAGAAGCAGTGCTTCATATGTGAAGAAAAGCAGGGATTTTGAATTCTCTGCTTTTCCTTTAATTGATTATTTTTTTACAAAAACCATTGATAATGAGGCTTATTACAAATGGATATGATAATTAAAAGTAGACAATGTTTTCTTCTCGGAATACTGTTTATCTCATTAAGCATATTTTTCATCTACCAAGCAATATCGATGATTTCAGTCCCTTTTTAACAAACAATAAGCCGCAAGAAATGCATTAGTCATGCAATCTTGCGGCTTATTTTTATCCCTGCAGCCCTGCGGACTGTCTTACCATATCTTCTACTACAATGTCGTAGATCTCTCCGACTGTGTTGCAGTATTCAAGTACCTTCCAAGGATAGTTTGTGTGGAAGTGGATCTTGATAAGATCCTCATCGCCTGCGACTATTAGGCTGTTTCCCTCAAAGTGCTCTGTGATGTAATCCGTTATCGCATCCTCATCAAGGTCCTCATCTCTTCTGTCAATAAGAAGCTGTGTATCATAGCGATACGCAAGTGCGTCCTCCTCGGGATCGATGTTAACAAAGTCTGCCATTTCTTTTTCCTCCAAAATAATATATTTGCCAAGTATCCTACCTTTTAAATAACTTTATGTATCCACTTCTTACTTATAAAGCGGATGGTAAATATGATCGCGCGAAGTCCCCAATCGCTGAACATACCGATCCAAACACCCATAGCGCCGATATGTGCTACACGAATTAGGTAAGTCGCAAGTGTAACCCTGCAAAGCCACATGGTAAGTGTTGACACAAGCATTGAGAACTTAACGTCCCCCGCTGCTCTCATACCGTAAGCGGTTATAAATGAAGGTGCCCACAAAATAGGCTTAAATATCGTAACCCAGCCCATCATATAAAGGCACTGCCTTGCGCTCTCGGCGGGCATTCCCGCAAGAGTTGTAACAGGACGAGCTATCGCATAAGCTATAAGGCAGCTTACAATTATGGCAATGTAGCCCCACTTTATCATCTTCTTGGTATAGTAGATTGCCTCATCTTTTTGTCCGGCGCCGAGGCACTGTCCGACTATTGTCATAAGGCCAATTCCTACTCCGACTCCCGCAACGCCGTTGACGTTCTCAAGGATAACCGTCATAGACTGCGCCGCTATCGCTATTGTTCCTAGCGTTGAAACGGATGACTGTATCGCAAGTCTTCCAAACTGGAACATCGAATTTTCTATTCCGTTGGGCACGCCCATCGCAAGTATCTTCTTGATACTGTGTCTGTGAGGACGTATCTTCAGATAGTCTTTTACCGAGATCTCATTCTTGTCGCTTCTAAGAAGGATCAAAAGAACTACCGCATTAAATATTCTGGATACAAGTGTTGAAGTCGCCGCACCGGCAACTCCCATATTAAATACATAAATTAGTGTCGCATTTCCCGCAACGTTAAGTAAGTTGGAAATAATAGCGATATTCATGGGAAGTCTTGTATTGGACTGCGATCTGAATATAGCGCTACCTGCCGCCGCAAGCGCAACAAACGGATACGACAATATGGTCAAAAGAAAATAAATCTGCGATGCTCTCATGACATCAGCCTCAACCTCACCAAATATAAGGCTTAAAAGGCCGTTTCTGAAAATAAGACCAAGAATTGTCATAAAAAGCGAGATTGAGAGCGAAACAAGGAGAACCTGTCTTGCCGAGTCATTGGCTTTTTTGAGGTTTCTCTGACCGATATAGTTGGAGCAGATGATGACACCGCCTGTCGCCATGGCATTAAAAGCCTGCACGACAAGCAAGTTTACCGCATCAACAAGAGACACTCCGGAAAGAGCTGCCGGACCGACGGTACTAACCATCATTGAGTCCGCCATACCCATAAGGGAGGTCAGGAATTGTTCCGCTATAATAGGAATCAGCAACAGGAGTAACTGCCTGTTGCTGAACATATGATTAGATTCTTTAACCTGATTTTTCATATTTTCTTCCTATAATTGTTCGCGATAAGGACGGATTGCTTCGCACTTCGTGCTCTCGCAATCCTACGTACATTCGGAAATCGACCTGCTCTCTACGTTCGCATGTCTTTTTTCCTCATGTACGTTCAGTCCTTTCATAAACACAGTTTTTATCGTGCAAGCACAAAAAACTGTGTTTACTCATGACTTTTATCGCTCACATCCTTTCGGGCGCACTAAATCCAAGTAAATCGATTCCTGTTTCGAGAACTTTAAGTGTTATTGAAAGGAGGGCGATATAGCTGCTCTTCTTATCTTCGTCAGCTTCCGAGAGGATCTTGGTTCCGTGATAGAAGCTGTTAAATGCATTACTGAGCTCATAGATATAAGCACAAACTCTGTTGGGAGAAAGATCCTTGGCAGCGCTCTCAATGGCATCCGCAAATCTTGTGATGATGAGCATAAGGCTCTTCATTGCGTCGCTGTCGGGATTGCCGAGCTTAGCGTCCTTGACGCTTCCGCCCTCGTTCTCGTACTTCTTAAGGATCGACTTGATACGAACCATTGTGTAAAGAATGTACGGGCCTGTATCTCCCTCAAATGAAGTGAATTTATCTATATCAAAAATATAATCCTTGGAAGGCTGGTTGGAAAGATCGCCGTACTTGATCGCTGAAACCGCAACCTTGTGAGCTGTATCTTTTGCCTCCTCATCAGAGATATCGGGATTACCCTCTTTGATCCTGCCGAGCATCTTCTCATCGATCTCTGCGATAAGATTCTCAAGACGCATTACGCCGCCTTCTCTTGTCTTGAAAGGCTTGCCGTCAGCACCGTTCATAGTACCGAAGCCTACGAAATGAAGCTCGGTCTCGGGCATAACAAGCTTGGTCTTTCTTGCGCAGCGGAACACCTGTGTAAAGTAGAGTTCCTGTCTCTTATCAACGACATAGATGATTCCCTCGGGATGATTTTCATCCATACGCTGTCTGATAGTTGCAAGATCTGTTGTATTGTACAAAGAAGCTCCGTCTGACTTAAGGATCATGCAAGGCGGGATCTCTTTTGTATCTGTCTCCTCAGCAACGTCAACTACAAGAGCACCCTGGCTCTCATGCGCATAGCCCTTGGTCTTCATGTACTCAACCATATCCGGGATCGCAACGTGAGCGTCTGACTCACCTTTCCAGAGGTCAAAAGAAACTCCGAGTTTGCTGTAGTTCTTCTTAAGGTCTTCAACAGACACATTCAGGATGTGGTGCCAAAGAGCTCTGTAAGGCTTGTATCCGTCCTGCAAAAGCTTGGTCGCTTCCATTGCCTCAGCCTTGTAAGCCTCATCCTCTTTGGACTTCTTGCTGGCTGCGGGATAGATCTCCTCAAGCTCAGATACGGTGAAAGGTGCTTCCTTGGGATACGCACCTGTATAATCGGGATCAAAGTAGCAAAGATCGGGCTTTCTCTCCTTGAGACCTGTGATAACAAGTCCCATCTGAAGTCCCCAGTCTCCGAGATGCACATCGCCGATAACCTTGTTACCCGTATAGCGGAGGATTCTCTTGATACTCTCTCCGATAACGGCTGAACGAAGGTGACCTACGTGAAGAGGCTTAGCAACGTTGGGTCCGCCGTAATCAATGATGTATGTAGGCTCGTGGCCGGGCATTGTTACACCCATGTGCTTTTCGTGAAGCATCTTAACTATATAGCTTCTTGCGAAATCTCCGCTTACTATGATATTAAGGAATCCGGGCTTAACGGACTCAACCTTTTCAAACATCTCGTTGCCTGCAAGATTCGCAGCAACATCATCAGCGATCATGAAAGGAGCCTTGCCGTACTTCTTGGCACCTGCCATCGCTCCGTTACACTGATACTCGCAAAGGTCGGGTCTGTTGGAAATGGTCACTCTTCCGAGTTCCCTGTCATATCCTGCCTTTTCAAATGCGTCTCCGACTTCCTTTGAAATAATCTCTAATACTTTATCCAAATCAAAACCTTCTTTCTAAAAGCTTTTTCTTTTCATAAATAGACTACACGATTTTATCAAAATCTTTTATCTCCTGCAACGTCAAAACATTGCTGTTACAAAAACAGAGCAACAAATCTGACCAGCACGACAAATATTGCAATCTCACCGATGTAAACCCATTGCAGAACCTTGCCGAATTTATTGTATTTGTACTTAACCCTCGTAATTATCAGTAGGATATACGGTACAAAAACAAGAGCGAAAATCATTAGCAAAATTACCACAGCAGATTGGAGTGGATTAAGGTTGTCAGATAAAAAATATAAAAAAGAATCCAGTATGCTATCATCAGCAAGAAGTGCAGCAAAAATCACTCTAAAGGTCAACCAAAGGCCCAAAGAAATGATGCATAGCCAAAGTGCACTCTTACTCATATTGTCTTTGATCTTTTTCTGCGCCACATACTGTGCTTTTTCGGGTGTCCATATGCCGTTTGCCCGCATTGCCTTAGGCACCATAGGCGGTACCATGCCGGGGCGAATCGCCTGTCCTGCCTGCGGCATCGGTCCCATCTGTCCTCCGTATCCCGCCGGCGGTATCATATTCTGTTGTCTTTTCGCATATTCTTCCTGTGTAAGCTTAAGCTCAAGCACCGGATCAAGCTGCGCCTGGCTTAGATCCTCAGTAGCAAGCATCGGCTCGCCCGTTATTGGATCGTGTTTTATTTCTTTCCCCATTTTAAACTCCTAAAGCCAATATAATTAACTACCTGACGGCACTTTATCAGCTCCACCATGTAAAAAGACCGATTATGATCACAACTATCGCCGTGACCTCAATCATATATATACACGCAAGCACCTTCCCAAATTTATTGTCCGGATGTACCTTGCGTACCACAATGACAAATATATATGCCACTATCATAAATAACAAAATTGAAAAAATAATCCCGCTGTCATCATGATAAAATCCATCATCAAACGGATTGAGAACAATAGGCGCTTTCAGCCAATAATATATTGTAACTTTAGATAATATCCAGCATCCCAAAGAAAAAATACAAAACCAGAATCCTTCGGTGTTTTTCTTATCTCTAACGCTCTCCATTGTTACTCCCCTTTATTCTCTGCTTTCGCCCTTTCTCGTTCGACCTTGGAAAAGCCGCAGCCACAGTAGTCCTGTCTGTATAAGCCGAACCTGCATGAAAGCTCTATCGACCGTTTATAGCCGTCTTTCTTTTTGAAATCTGACGGTAAAAAAGATATCTCTTTTCCGGACAGATCACCGGCCGCAATCTTCTCGTTTACATACTTAGCAGCCTCTTCACCGACTTCATTCAAAACATCGGCGTTCTTAAGAGGGCTTATAGTCAGCGAAGTCGTGAAATACTCAAACCCATTCAAAGCCGCAGTTTCC
Organism: Butyrivibrio sp. INlla21; assembly: GCF_900116875.1. Lineage (GTDB taxonomy): Bacteria > Bacillota > Clostridia > Lachnospirales > Lachnospiraceae > Butyrivibrio. The sequence continues at coordinate 4,156 of NZ_FPCC01000034.1, read as the reverse complement.
GCGGTCTTTCGAAGTCGAAGCTCAAAACACTTCCTGCACCTAGCGCCGCCCTCGGGGATATCCTCGTATCCCTTCACTGCTTCAAAGTACTCCTTGGGATCGTACTCACCCTCGATGATGTCGATTTTTCTGGCATGCTCATCGGAGTGCATTCCTTCAAAGTTCTTTTCCTCAACCTGACGATTGTACTCCTCTATCAGTCTCTTTTCCTCATCAACTCTCTTGTGATATTCCTTATCCTCAGTGATGTTCGGGTTGTAAAAAAAGACCGTCACATCAAAGTACTGTCGGAGGAACTCAAGACAATGAGAAGAGCAAGGCGCACAGCACACATGTAAAAGAAGCTTTGGCACCACGCCGTTTTTTTGAAACTCATCTATTTTATTTTCCAGTTCTTTGTAATAATTTCTTTTATTCAATGCCAAGACTTCCTATAATCTCACTAACAATCTCTTTTGGAGTCTTTCCATCGGTGTCGATAATGATATCAGCTGCTTCCTCATAGAAACCGCCGCGATCTTCCTGCATCTTCTTTATCTTGGAAAGCGGATCGTCGCCGCGAAGAAGCGGGCGTGAAGTATCATCTTTTATCCTGTTATATACTTCCTCGGGACTGGTCTTAAGGTAAATGACTTTACCGCATTTCTTAAGAAGCTCACGGTTCTCGGCTCTCACGGGAAGGCCGCCGCCAAGGGAGATAACCGTCTCTCTTACGTGCTCATCAACAAGCATCTTGATAAGATCGGTCTCCATATCTCTGAAAGCCTGCTCACCTTGAACGTCAAAGATCTCGGAAATTGAGCAGCCCTCAGCCTCCGAAATTGCTTCGTCGGTATCGATAAGCTCAAGGTCAAGTTCCTCTGAAAGAAGCTCTGACACTGTAGTCTTGCCGCTTCCCATAAAGCCTTCGAGAATGATATTGGTCGCTCCCATAACGTCCATGACAAGCGACTTATAGATTACATCAGCCTCTTCCTTGCTGATCTTGATATTATCCTCCTCAAACCAAAGCTCAAAAGCATCGATTCCCTGGTAAAGAAGCATCTTAAGCCCGGAAAATGTCTTTGCTCCCGCAGCTTTTGCCAGCTTCATAAACTTAGTCTCAAGCGGCTTATAAACAACATCAAGCGCCGCATGCACATGCTTGTAGAACTCCTCATCCTCGATAACCGCACTATTAACATCGGGGAAAAGACCTACCGACGTGCACTGGATGGCAAAAAAGCTGTCTTCTTTAGCTAAAAGCTCTTTATAAGCATCAAGTGGCATAGGAATAACCTTATCTCCAAGGTCTTCGTCGAGGGCTTCATTTACCTCTTTTGCCACATTCTCAGCTTTCTCGTAAGTTCTGTTAAGAACGTAGACTATCTTTGCACCCTTTGTTGCGCACAGATATGCAACAGGTCTTGCAACGCCGCCGGCTCCGAGAATTACGACAGTCTGTCCGTCAAGAACTATACCCTCGTCCTGCATGGCATGGTAAAGTCCCGTCATATCTGTGTTGTAGCCCTTAAAACCACCCTCGCATCTAACAAGAGTGTTGACCGCGCCGATACCCTCCGCAAGAGGATCTATCTCCACAAGATGATCGATTACATCGCTCTTGTACGGAACCGTCACGTTAAGGCCCTTTATACCGAGCGCATTTGCGCCTCTTACGGCATTTTTCACGCCGCCCTTCGGAACTTCAAAGGGAACGTAAACAACGTTAATGCCCTTCATCTGCGCTATTGAATTGTGTATAAGCGGTGACATTGTGTGATGTACCGGATTTCCGATAAGCCCGCAAGTCAGCGTATTTCCGTCTGTATAATTCATAAACTTCCTCCGAAGTAAATCTCTTTAGTCCTTGATAAATTGTACATTTAAATCCCCGCACAATCAAGCGGGCGCAAAAAAAGAGGCCCTACAATAGAGCCTCCTTGAATTCGTATTATCCAAGTTTTAGAACGACACCGTCGTCCGAGCTGGTGATGATGTTGCCGGTCTTTCCGGAGAGATCTTTTCCTACGAAGTACTGATACTCTTGAAGGATAGAATCCTTCTGCATTCCGGAAATGGCGCGCTTCATGTCTTCGGATGCAAGTCCGCCGTAAGTCATGTAGGAAGAATCCGCGGTGCCTTCACCGATCGATAACGATACGCTTTCTCCGAATATATCTTCACGTATAGGCTTGGGGCCTTCAAACGGTCCCTGCTGTGCCTCCCTGGGCTGCGCCTCCGCCCCCTTTGTGTCGGGACTTATCTTGGAGGGAATACTATACGCATCATACTTAACGCCAAATCCATTTATCTGATTATATGCCATAAATACTTCCTCCTTTCCGAAAATTTGGTTTTACATAATATATATCGGCGCAAATAAACAAAAATTAAAGATAAATCTATTAAAAATCTACTAACTATATAATTTTTCTTGTTTTACCCAGTCTTCATGTCCACTATTCCTATAAGCTATATATCCCAAAGGTAAATCAGCAATTTGATTAACAGTCGGATCGATACTGACCATTTCGTATAATGAAATAATCATTGCGTCCTCTTCTTTCACCTCTTCACCTTCAAGAAACTCCCACATTCCATCATCTTCATCATGCGACACTAACATTATACTTTTTTCTTTACTAACAATGTTTTTTGTAGTAATTACCATCGTGTTTTTGTCATCAATAAATTCGTATTTCATATTATTCTTCAAGCCACACTACTATATATGATTTTATTGTATATTTACATTCTCTCTTTAAGATAATTTGCTATCTCAGTTCGGCCATACAGCTTGGCGTAATCATAGGCATTTACATTATCATAATCACCTATTCCATAGCATGGTGTGAGATCTATTCCTTTTTCTACCAAGAATTTGACCACATCAAAATGATCATTATATATAGCTGCAATCAAAGGATTTCTTGCAAAAGTGCTTACATCTAAGATAGCGCCGTTATCATATAGAAATTCAACCATATCTAAATGCCCCTTGAAAGCCGCAACAGTCAAAGCCGCACCATCCCTAGCGCCTCCCTTTTTATTCACGTCAATTCCACGTTCAATCAAATATCTAGCGGCGTCAATCAGTCCTTTATTTGCAGCGTCATGCAAAAATGTACCAAAAGGTGTTACTTCGTCTAAAATTCCCTGATTCTCATCAATGAGTATTTTCATTTGATCGAGGTCATTACTTTTGATTGCTTTTCTTAATGCTATAAGTATTTCTTTTTCCATTTTTTATAGCTCCTAAATAAACTATATTTTCTTATCTGCTACTTGCTATAGCCCCCATTTCTTCAAGGAAATCTGCTATATCATCGTAATCTGCTGCACATTCAGCTCTTTCAACTAACCCCTCAACAACTTCTCTTAATGGCTCAACGCTGTGCTGCCCTGGGATGCCATTGGGCGCCCATGTTAACACTTCCTCGGCAAGAATCGGGTCAATTCCGTATTCTCTTAAGATAGCCTGCCCTTGTTTTACAAGTTCTTGCGTAAGCGTCTCATAAACGACACATTGCAATCGGATATATATTCTATTATAATGCCTTTTCTATACTTCAACAGTAAAAAAGTACCTTACGAATCAGTTATCGCTCGGTACTTTTATATATTCAGGGAGTTCTTTTGACCATGGGAGAAGTGTATCAATATAAGCATCTGTCAGCGCTTTTCCTGGCATTTCTTCCAAAAGATATTTTATGTATTCAAAGGGATTCAGTCCGTTATTCATTGCTGATTGCACAATACTGTAAAGGATACAGCTTGCGTCAGCTCCTGCGGGCGTATTGGAAAATAACCAGTTCTTGCGGCCTATGACAAACGGTTTCACTGCTCTCTCAGCAGCTTATGCGAATATTCGCATAAGCTGCTTTATCCGAAGGAATTACTTATCTGCATTTAACGCTTGAAAGGTCCGAAATTACTGCATTTGCGATAAAAAGATGCGCATAATGCTCATCTTCGGATTATAATGACGTCACCAAAAGACTTGTTTGTAAAGGAGGTGACGTTGCTATGGCAAGACCAAGAGACACGCGTTTTTATGAGATTCCACTACCAGATGAGATTCCCAAATCTCAAAAGTGGCTAATCAGTTACCACGAGAACTGCAGGCGGCTGGTTGGATACATGGAGCAACAAGGTGCTGGGCAGACAGCGTACT
>NZ_FPCC01000072.1 GCF_900116875.1 Butyrivibrio sp. INlla21 | reverse complement strand
GCCAGACAATTAGCATACCTTCTCAAAAAAGGTGCGCATAATGCTCCTATCTGATACCACACAATCGTGCCAGCTCTTCGTCGTTTTTCCACAGTTGTTTTTCTTCGGGGACTATCATCTCGCCTCTATCACCTGCATCCATCTGTTTCCTTAGCATTTCAACAGAAGGTTTCGCATATGACTTTCGAGTCGTTTTTGTATCTGAATGCCCCAGTATAACGGCTATTGTTTCAATAGGTACTCCATCCCTGTACCATCCACTCGCGCGAGTTCTCCTTAATAAATGCGGGTAGATTCTATCTGGAAGATCAGGAGCATCTTTTCTGATGATATCAGCATATTTTTTGACAATACGCTCCACATTTCTCTCTGACATTCTACCTGTCACGCCTTTTATCGTTGTGTATATAAAAGGTTCAGAGCGTTTCCTCATGTCGCGATGAAACACAGAACTATACTGCTTCACTAATGGTATCACTTCTTCTGACAATGCTACAACACGTTCTTTATCTCCTTTACCGCGAATGCGAAGATACGGGCTTTCCGCATCAATGTTTACATCTGACAAGTCAAGCCCTATTAATTCATCTGCTCTTATTGCAGTGTCATACAGGAGCACAAGTATTATCTGGTCACGTATCCCTTTGTCAGACATACCTGGTGAAGCCAGCAGTTTCTTGATGGTGTCTTTGTCCTCAATGATTTCCTTCACTTTGGACGGAACCGTAACGTATGGTACTTCTAAAACATTCATGTAAACCTGGTATATTGCCACCTTTCGGGAAGCTGCATACTTCATATATGCAGTAATTACCGCCATCCTGTGATTCACTGTTGCGGGCTTATATCCCTTACCTACCAGATATATCCTATAATCGAGCATGAAGTCATAAGTCATGTCTTCAAATCTGAACTTGTCGATTGCGATGCCACAAATGTCAGTTACATATCTGCGGAATATAGTCAGTGCATCCTCATACGCCTTTACAGTCTTTATGCTGTCCTGGTGCTGAGTTGGCAGGTAAACATTAAGATAATCCCATGTCATGGAAAAGAAGAGTTCTTCATTAAGTATGCTTTTGCTCATCTGCGTCTCACCTCCGGAATTACATCTTTTGTAACGGTATCTCTCTGTTTGATGATATCGTATGCCT
>NZ_FPCC01000031.1 GCF_900116875.1 Butyrivibrio sp. INlla21 | reverse complement strand
CCTTTCAGAGCATTTCACGCAGACCTCCCTAGGTACCACACGTTTCTTCCTCTCCATCCATCTGCCTCATCTATCATGCATGATTCCGTGTAGTTATGGGGTTTCGACTTGTGCAGTAGCCTTACCCTCATGCATGACCTCATATGAGATTTCTGTTCGTCAGACCAGAGATTTGCCCGTGAGTTAGTATGTTCCTCACATCCAGCTTCCTTCAGATTCCACCTCGCGATGGACACCCTTGCCTTCGGCTATATCCTTCCCACTACCGGGCGAATTCGGGACTTTAACCCGTTGGAAACGTGCGCCGCTAGGCGCACTGCAAAAAGCTGCCGCAGGAATAATTCCCGTGACAGCTTTTGATTATCATATATTTTAATAATAAGGGACTTCCGCTCTCGGGCTTTGCCCTCGCCGGAAGGACGCTCAGACTAACTCGTAAAAACCTTAGTAAGTCTTCGCAGCCTCTTCACCGTTCATTACGCGGATAGCGCCCTGTGCAAGTGCAAGGAGCTCGTCCTCTCCGGGATAAACGGTTACGGGTGCGATCCACTCAACACGATCCTTGATCTTGTCTGTGATAACCTGTCCGTAAGCGATACCGCCTGTAAGGATGATCTGATCAACCTTACCCTTAAGAACTGTAGCGCAAGCGCCGATGTTCTTGCAGATCTGATAGATGAATGCGTCTCGGATAAGATTTGCTTTCTTATCGCCCTCTTCGCACATCTTGTTAACTTCTCTCATATCGTTTGTTCCAAGGTAAGCGTTAAGTCCGCCGCCACCTACAATCTTCTTTTTCATCTCATCGTATGTGAACTTACCTGAGAAGCAAAGATCAACGAGTGCCTTAGCGGGGATACCGTTAGCTCTCTCGGGTGAGAATGCGCCGTCACCGTTAAGCGCTGCGAATACGTCTACCATCTTGCCGTTCTTGTGAACGCCTGTTGATGTACCGCCGCCCATGTGAACAACGATAACGCTGATGTCTTCGTACTTCTTACCGATCTCTTTTGCATATCTTCTTGCTACAGCCTTCTGGTTAAGAGGATGATCGATAGATACACGCTCAACCTCAGGAATACCTGAAATACGAGCAACCTCATCCATCTCGTCAACAACAACGGGATCTACGATGTATGAAGGAACACCGATCTCATCAGCGATCTCTCTAGCAAGGATACCGCCGAGGTTAGATGCATGCTGTCCCTGAACTCCCTTCTTGAGGTCCTCAAGAAGAGCGTCTGTACACTCATATGTGCCACCGGGAATGGGACGAAGAAGTCCGCCTCTTCCCACGATAACGTTGAATGATTTGATATCGATGTTTTCTTTTTTAAGGAAATCAAGAATGATGTTCTTACGGAAATCCTTCTGATCGATAATTGTAGCGTACTGATTGATCTCCTCAGTGCTGTGTCTTAAAGTTTCCTCTTTTACAAGAGTCTCATCCTCGAAGATGCCGACCTTTGTAGAAGTTGAACCGGGATTTATAATTAAACTTTTTATCATGGTCTTTTCCTTTCTTTTTCATAATGAACTTCCGCTCTCGGGACAAGCCCTCGCCGGAAGACGTTCGAACTAGATTCGAAAGAACCTCATCAAGTTCTCTCAGCGGCAACAACTGCAGCAAGTGCGATTGAGTTAACCTTAACCTCAACACTGTCAGATCTTGATGTAAGGATAACGGGTGCCTTTGTTCCTGTAAGGATGTTACCGTTCTTAACCTTGGCAAGTCTTACGATTGTCTTGTATGTAAGGTTACCTGCGTGAATATCAGGGAAAAGAAGGATATCGGCGTCACCGACGATCTTTCTGTCAAGAGCGCCTGCCTTGTGCTGAGCAGCCTCGGGATCGATAGCAAGATCCATTGAAAGAGGTCCGTCAACGATGCAGTTCTTGATCTCGCCTTCTTCGTTGAGTCTTGTAAGCTCAGCAGCCTCAACTGTAACGGGCATCTTGGGGTTAACAACCTCAACTGCTGCAAGAGGAGCAACCTTAGGGCAATCAACGCCGCAAGCTCTAGCTACATCTACTGTATATTCAATGATGACTTTTTTATCCTCAAGTGTCGGATAGGGCATGAATGCAACGTCTGTAAGGAAAAGAAGACGATCGATTCCGGGAATCTCAAACACGCAAACATGTGAAAGAGGACGACCTGTACGAAGACCAACTTCCTTATCAAGAACGCTCTTAAGGAAATCCTTAGACTCCAAAGCACCCTTCATGTAAATGTCAGCCTTGCCGTCATGTACAAGTGAAACCGCTGTACGAGCTGCCTCGATGGTATCCTTAACATCGATGATCTCGTAATCGTCAAGGTTCATTCCAACCTCTGCTGCCTTCTTCGCGATCTCATCCTTATCACCAACGAGAATGGGTTCAACGATTCCTCTCTCCTTAGCCACCTTAACAGCCTCAAGTACGTGTGTGTCCTGCGCTACGGCAACAGACATCTTCTTGGTTGTCGCTGTCTTAAGCTTAGCCAAAATGTCATCAAAGTTCTTACTCATGATAAAAAAACCTCCACATAATTTATCTTTTATGTATTATTCAAAAGCCATATGTCAAAATTTTAACACTCAAAAGCGGCAAATGCAATGGTGATAAACAATTCTTAGGGAATTATCATAACAAATAATCTTTTATCTTTCTTTCCAACATTTTTGTGTTTAACGGAGCTTCTTCCGATTCCATGGAAAACAGTATGTCTCTTCCGATAATAAATCCACTTTCCTCGTATATATTCATCTTCTTCAAAGTCCTTTTTGCATATTCATCATCCGAAACAAGTCCAAAATGCTCCCAGTATAAAGTCTTCCTGCGTCTAACATTCAGGACAACGAAGTCAGGACACACACTCTGCCCACTCTCCAATTCAAGCATAGGTTCATATCTGTAAGGAATTTTGTATTTATCAAATAAATCAGCAATTATCTTTTCTGATTTTGAACGAACTTTTTCCCCTCGCGCCGTCATATATGTATTTTGCATCGGAAATGTATTCTGTCCTCCATGATGCCGATCATACCACTCTTCAATATACTGCTCATCAGTTGGAACCAAGGGCTCTACCAGCTGTTTTCTAGCCTCTGACATCTTCTCAAAAGTTCTTACTATGGCCGTGATATCATATAGTTTCAGAAAACGCTCAATCTGATAACGCTGGTTTAAAAGCACGTGATGCACAGACTCATCATAGGACTTTTGCACAATGCTTCTTACGGAATCAAGGTCCTTTGTTTTTACGTACTTGCGCTTCCCTTTCTCTCTCAAGTAATACTGAAACCCGTTTTTTCGCGGCGAAGTACACACGACCCTCTTTTCGATGTTCTTCTCCTTTTTCAATCTCTTTTCAGCAAGAGCGATGAGTCGATCAAGCTGCCCCACCTGCTCTTGGAGTTCATTTCTGTAATCCTCTATGGTTTTCTCCTCCTTATTTCTTTTTCAAGCATGCACATTGCATTTTTTCACCGTTATGCATGCCGATGCTTCTTGCGCCCGGCATGTATATTAGAATTATTTACCAATACGCATGCCGTCGAATTTTTCCTTCGGCATGTAAATTGGCATCCTTCGCGTTTATACATGCCGACGTCATCTGGCCCCGGCATGTTTCCTTCAACTTTTTAGGAATATACATGTTCAACCACGAAGAGCCCCGGCATGCATTTTCTGCACTCTTCTATGTATACATGCTCAATTCCTTAATCCGTAATTTGCTAGACCTAATAATCGGCATGCAAATTCTCTTTTCCCCTGTAAATACATGTCTGATGAACAAAATGCCATCTCAACGCAACTCCAAAGCGGCATGCAAACCGAGCAATTCCTGGCATATACATGCCTATATACTCAATCGGCGTTTCATTAAAAAGGGATTTGTGTGGCAAAACCATACCAAACTGCCACAGAGTCGAACGACTCAAAATAGAAACAATAAGAATATACTTCCAAAGCAAGAACAAGTCAAGACGCAAAATAGCAGCGGCATGGCGCTTTCATCACAACAAATAACCTGCCGAGTATAGAAAGATAGCCACATATGCTGTAAAATTAGAAGTATCAAATCAAGCGGAGGTATGGTATGGGTAAGGCTTTTCATGTTGATCATCAGATTGCGAACAAGAATGTGGAAGATTCCGTCACGGAATGGACCAGGGTTGTAAAGTACAGCGATATTAACAGTGAGAACAGGCTTTTTGGCGGAACTCTCATGTCTTGGATAGATGAGGTTGCGGGGACTGTTGCGGTAAGGCATTCGGGCAATCCCGTTGCGACGGCGGCCGTTGACAATATGCAGTTTAAGCAGGGCGCCAAGCTCGATGACATAATTGTGATGATCGGCAAGATCACGCATGTTGGCAAGACTTCAATGGAAGTCAGGGTCGACACCTACGTTGAGGATAGAAGAAACGGTATGAGACATGTTCTCAACCGCGCGTATCTGACGGAAGTTTGCATCGATACTGACGATACGCCTGTGCTTGTGCCATACGGACTAAACGTTAAGACCGAATCCGAACGAGCTGAGTGGGAAGGCGCCGAGAAGAGAATCGCACTTCGCAAGCAGCGCAGAATGGAAGGATTCTGATATATAATAATAAAAAACAGTACAAACGGAGGGCGTCATGCCTGTTTCTAACCCAAAAGTCAGTATAATAATACCTGTCTACAACACGGCCAAATACATGGACGAATGCTTAAGCTCCGTGCTCGGACAGACTTTAAAAGATATAGAGATAATCCTTGTCGATGACGGCTCAACCGACGGCGTCAGCGATAAACTCTGCGATGAGTATAAGCAAAAAGACGATCGCATCAAAGTTCTTCACAAGGAAAACGGCGGTCTTATGAGTTCATGGATCGCAGGCGTAGACCTCGCGACAGCACCCTATCTTTGCTTTGTCGACAGCGACGACTGGATCGATACGGATATGCTTGAAAAGCTCTACGCGCACACCGACAGTTCTTTTGCAAGCTCAGAGATCATTGCAGGAAATTACATCGTAGAAAAAGCAGGTGAAAGAAGAAAAGAGACGCAGGCCGCAGCCCCGGGCGAATACAAGGGCGACGCTCTTATCGCTCTTAGGAACAACCTTCTTGGCAACGAGGTTCGCCCCGTCACGCTATCACGCTGCATGAAGCTCATATCAAAAGAGCTGATTCAAGCAAATATAAAATACTGCAACACCGCCATCGTCATGGGCGAAGACGTCAACATCATGCTTCCGTGCCTGTGCGATTGCGAGAGACTCTACATCGCTGAAGGCGCCCATTTCTATCACTACAGGCTCGTCGGAAGCTCAATGGTGCACGCCTACAATCCCAAACTTATCGGCAACCTTGAGCTCAATGACAAGACCTTCCGTGGAATCTTGCAGGATAAAAAGATAGAAAGCGGCAATCTACAGCTCGACAAAGAGTTTGTCATCATGCTCCTTGTAGTACTTAAGAACGAGCTAAGATCGGACGCAGCCGACACCGCAGGCAGAGTAAGAAAGCTCTTTTTACAAGATGATATAAGAAAAAAAGTAATGTCCACAGATGTAGACATTACTTCAAAAGCCAATAAGCTCTTATATGCTTGCATCAGACACCCGAACCGCTTCATTGTGAGTGTCGCAAAACTTATCATAAACTACTATGACAAAAAAACTAATTAATAAATATGTAAGGCGCTTGGCATCATATGTCTGGGCGCCTTTTATTATCCCTGCTGCCCGCTATCCGCAGAAACAAAGACAGTCTCACCGACTGCCAGCACCACAGCCATGATCGTGCCGGCAAGATTTCTGAAAGTGAAATATGCGTGATCCATCGAATGCTCGCGCGCACCGAAATACCACATAAACGGGATCAGTCCGACAAACAGAATCGGAAGCACAACCGCCGCATTTATCTTGATGTTCTTTTTATTCCTGATCGCGATGACAACTGCTGCCACGATCGCGATCACAGCCGCAAGAAGCACCGGCTTTACAAATAATATCCTGCAGTTTTCAAGCACCGTCGCGATAAATCCATAGTGCACTTCGCCGTTTCCGCTTCGATAAACGACCTGTTCGAAACCTTCAAGAAGCGCATTCTCTTTTCCGCCCGAAATAACGGTTCCTACGATCCACTTCATACCCCACATTCCGACATAGCCGATGCCCCAGAATACAAGGTATGAAATAACTGCCAGGATTCCTTTCTTTGCGGAAGACAACAGCTCTTTTTTCTTAAGGATCATATAGGTCAAAAGAGGCAGCGCAAACGAAACGATCGGATATGTCAAAAAGTCTACGTACACGACCGTCATTCCGATGATGAGGAAAAGAATCGGCGCATCCTTCGTGATGTCGATCTTATCGTGACAAAGCAGCACAGCCAAAAGCGCAAGCAAAGTCACGTTCATTACTGCCGCATACTGGAAGTTCATCGCACAGCTCACAGGATTGATCGCGATAAGCGCAGCCGTAAGAGCCGCTCCAAGGCGCATGTTTCCTGTCTTTTTCATAGCTAGCTGAAGGATTACCGCCATCATGATCAGCTCAAAAACAAAATTCAAAATGCGGACGTTGTTAAGGCTCATCAGCAGCAGAAGTGGCTTCAACGGCACAAGATATCCGTGCCAATATCTCACATAATTAAACTGAAAACTCTCGCCGTCATAGTCCGTAAGTTCAAGATACGCGTCATTGTTCTGCCCCACGTAATCATGGTGCGGGACGATCGCCGCATTCAAAAACGGATTCGCATCATCACCCTCTCCCGGGAAAATCGCATTAGCAAGAATGAACGTCACGTCCGTGTAGTCATCAAGCAGCGTATATTGATACCCCACCGACCACTCAGGATTGCTGCTCATTCCCTCGTACTGCCCAAGCGAGTTCTTTACATTTTCTCTTATCCTTCCCGTCGGAAGCGCGTACACCGCCACCAGCGCCAAATATCCCAGCACCGTTCCGATGAGAAGCGTTAATATTGTTCGTTTTATAAGTGTTTTTATCATTGGTTTAGAAATCTTCTCCCATCCCGTTTATATGTACCAAACAGGTAATTGCCAGATGTTGTCGCGAAGCTTGCCGGGAGCCGGACATGTACATATCACTGCGCCCATTCCGCGCTTCTTCTCTTCTATCTTATCAAGAACAGTAAAGGCGCTTGTCATCTCGGCATTAACCTTGCTGTTCTTCTTGATCTCAATAGGATAAAGCGTTCCGTTCTGCTCGATGATGAAATCAATCTCCGATTCCTTATCGGGCTTTTTATCCTTGCCTCTATAGTAAGATACATAATATCTGTAATCAAACCCTGCATTTGAATATGATTTCAGTATCTCTGAGATAACATAGGTTTCAAAAAACGCTCCGCTCATCGCACCGTTTGCAAGTGTCTCCGGAGTAAGCCACCTTGTAAGGTATGCAGCAAGTCCGGTGTCTCTGAAATAAAGCTTTGGCGTCTTGATGGTTCTTTTAAGTGCGGAAGCTTTGTAAGGCTCAAGAATGTATATTATTCCGGAAGCCTCGAGGATTGAAATCCACTTCTTGATCGTGTCAGCATCTTTTCCCACTTCATCTGCGATATTGGAATAATTAAGAATCTCTCCGGTTCTGGAAGCGCATGCGATCATGAACCTTCTGAAAGAATCAAGATCCTGAACTGCCGACAACTCCCTTACATCTCGCTCCAAATAAGTCTTCACGTAACTAGCAAAAAACATCTGCCAGTCCATCTCCGGATTCTGAAGTTCCGGATATCCTCCTCTGTGAATCCTATCCCAAATATTGAAAACCGCTTTAGCCGTCTTGTTTCTGGTCTTCACATATTCTTCGGTAGGAATAAAAGGCTCGGAAAAAGAATCCTTCATTATCTCTCTAAGTGATAAAGGCGCAAGCTCAACGATGGAAACTCTTCCCGACAAAGAATCCGAAACCAGATCCATAAGCCTGAAAGGCTGAGATCCCGACAAAACATACTTGCCTCTTTCATCATCCTTGTCGCACTCCATCTTGAGGTACCTGAAAAGATTCGGAACTCTTTGAACCTCATCCATGAAAATAGGCGGCTCATTGAGTGCCAAGAAGGTATTGGGATCGTCATTGGCCTGATCTTCCAGGAACTGATCATCAAAAGTCAGCATCTTTCTATCGGGAAACACGTTCTTAATAAGCGTGGACTTTCCTGTCTGTCTTGCCCCCGTAACAAGGATTGCTTTATAGTTTTTTTCTGCCTTCTGCAGTATTTTCTCCAAATGTCTGTGTATGTATTTCATAATCTATCCTCATAAATGAATTATGACTAATTCCGAATCCGATTCGGAATTAGTCATATTATATCATTTTGTCAATCAGTTTTCAACGACTCAGTATCACAGAAGAACGGCTTTCTCTTTATGGTATCTATAACTATAAAAGCAAAAACCACACCGGCTAAAACCAGATTCATCAAATTGATCCATAATGGCAATCTCATCATACCAACCACTGAAAAATATATAAAAATCAATCCGTATACATATTGTCTCTTTAAAATGATAAATCGATAATCATTTCTAAGCATGATTTTCCTTATGTACATTACCACCATATTAGATACAACAGTAGATATGGCAGCTGCATATAAACCTATTACTCTTACAAGTGATAAATGTATTATAAGATTCACTGCTGCGCCCATGATAGTAGAAAAGCCATTAGCCTTAGTACGCTTCAAACTTATCTGTATTCCTCCATAAAATAGTGCAACAACATTGTAAATCACAGATGAGATCAGTAGCGGAGAATATAGCCTTGCACTTGAAAACCTTGAATCAAAAATATAATCAAATATTATAAAATTACAAGAAATGATTCCTATGCACAAAGCGAGAAGTAACGATACCATCTTGTTCAATACATTATTATAATGTTGTAATCTGTCCGCGCGACTAATAGAGCTCGTTGCTTCTTCTTGCCATGAAATATTGAAAACGCCAAAAACAGCAGAACAAAGATTTGGTACTTTATATGCTATCGCATATATTCCATTTGCGGCTGCTCCTATAAATCTGAAAATAATCTGTCTATCAGAAACTCCGATTATCCACCAACATATATCATTCGGAACAAGTGCCCAAGAATAAGAAATCAACGCCCGTATTTTCTCTATTGAAAATTCCACTTGTGATATATATTTCCAATAGGATGTCAAAAAAACAATCAACAAGATATCAAGTAGAAACCCGCATGAATACCCATATATAAGTCCGGGTAATCCCATGTCAAAAAACTTTACAAACACTACAATCATTATGGCATTTGCAAGTGATGTCGCAGTCTTACATATTCCCAAAATCGAAAGCTTCTTAACCGCTCGAAGATATCCCTGAAAGTAATTATCAAGCACCTCACAAACAAGCATAACAACAAATGGTATGAATACTTGAAAATGCACAAAATAATTAATGACCCAAAGAATCAAAACAGAAATTATAAGATTCGCCAAAACAAAATATAAGCCATTTGCTATGTATTTTTTCTGTTCCTTAAAATCTTTATCTATAGCCAATCTGAAGACTGCATTACTTGAAGCCACCGTAATTATAGGGATCAACAAGGTAACATACGTTGCCAGCAAATCATATGTTCCATATTCCTCGGTAGAAAGCCATCTGGTAAAAATGGGCAACATAATAAACATAAGGCCCTTATTTATAAGAGTGCTAAAACCGAGTATTAAAGTATTCTTGGCTAATTTATTTTTAGTCATTTTCCTGCATCTCCAGATATCTTATCAATTCATAAATTCTGGCCGTTAATGTATTCGCATCTTTAGTATTTCGACTATACATCCTCTTCCTCTCGTCATAACAAAGATTGTTCTGGATTTCTAATAGTCTGTGAGTCTCCTTTTCTCCATCTATGCTCGTAAACGTCTTTACCACATATCCATACTCAAAAGCAGGTGAATTGTATGCATATGAAAACTTCGCAGTTCTACACTGTACATCTACATCAGGGCGATAATACTCATATTTACTAACATTAAAGACTCTATTTAAATTCTCAAAATCAAGTCCATATTCTAGTGCTTTTTTAAAAGCTTCTCCGAGAAAAAAAGTATTATCTTTAAATCCGTTATTATAAAGAATAGCGAAAGCATAAAGATTAAAAAGCTGATAAGAATCCTCGTAAGTGCCTTGTCGAAGCTTATCCGGGCTATATCTCCATATTCCGTATGGAAGTATACATCCCGTTATGCTTTTAATCACATACTTTAATGTTTTCTTTTTTCTGAAATCACCAAAATGTTTGATTCTCCCCTTTGGCGATATCTTAAAATGACCACCTAAACATTTCACAAAAGTGCTTACCTGAAATATAATCTCCGGATCATTCCTATATTTTGTAAGTTCAGCTCCAACGGCCGCAAACCATATCTGATGATTAAAAACCAAATCATATCCCAGATCATTGCCATCCATATCCACGCGTTTCCAATATCCTGATTCCGAATCAAAGATCTGTGACTTGAAGATTTTTTCTGCTGCATCTAAGTATTTTTCGCTTTTTATTATCCTATATGCTGCCAGCAAGCCTTCTATCGCCCACGCCTGCCCAATTAGGCCGTTTATTTTGTCAAAGCTGCCTTCTGATATACATTCAACTGATCCACTTAACGATTTATTTTGAATATCGACTATATAATCTCCGAATACCCTGCAAAGATCATAGTACTTCTTTTCTGAATAATTCAACGCCAGATAACTGTAGATCACGCACCAATGCGCAGTGTTTCGCACAGGTGTATCCTCGCACATATAGGCGCCATTATTTCCGGGTACAGCATGTTCAGCATCGAAAAAGGCATCTACTTTGTCATCTGCAATAGTTTTAATAAATTCAGCTATATCCATTCCTTCGTTCTTTCTGTGATTTAACATAATATGCCATATCACCAAGTAATTCTTATCTTTCGCAAAAGGCCACCTGCTTCCGTTTGGATCTGATGTCTATAAATAGGATAAGATAAAAGCAGTAAAAACAAATTCTGCGACATAGAATAAAAATTATTCTCCATAATTCCATAGATAGCATACAGACACAATATCTCAACAAGGACATACTGTTGCATCCTTTTGAGCATGATCATCGTACACACATATAACACCGTGAACATTATGAACACTATTGGTCCATACCTAAGCAAAATTGACATATAGGCATTATCAAGCCAAAAATGGTAGTGTTTTCCCACTCCCGGCCTGTTAACAATAAGTTGAACGTCCTGACCAAATAATTTGATCCCATAATACTTGAAAGTTCTATAACATTGCGAAAACCTTCTGGACATAATACGATCGAACTTATTGATCAACCCTATCTTTCTTATATCTTTTAAAGAAAATAGTAAACTGGATATATTAGATATTATTGCTGCAGCAATCAACAAATTAGACCATTTATCAAAGTTTCCGCCAAGTTTTCCCATAAGGGCATGGAAAATCATGATAACCGCCAAAATTGTAAGTGCGTAATAAGATGTTTTGGAATTAGCTACCCTATAGACAAAATATGCAGCTGCTATAGTTATTCCACAATCAATAAAATTAAATTTCTTTCGTCTTATATAGCATCTGCATACAACCAAAAGAAAAATACGTATTCCAAGCTGATTAGGATGCGTAAATCCCAGCGAATGCCTTAGTACTGACCCTCTGTATAAAGTATACTCATATATGACTCCGCTCATGAATAGATAAATAACCAGAAGTGTCATTACCAATTCTACGTAATAAGATATTTTAGTTACTATTTCAAAATCTATATATTTTGCAGCAACAATAAATATCCACGTAGAAATCATTCTATTGTTTCCGGAATTAAGAGTTGCAAAAACCATTGGTAAAGTAACCAAAGCGATCAATACCAATTCTTTTATTTGATATACCTGAAAAAAAATAATTTGTAGCAACAAAAGCGCTAACACTGCATATGCCATAACAGCATTCAAATCATCTTTTTTCCAAAAGATGATCTTTTCCAGAGTTGAGTTGAATAGCACTTCTGTACTAAACCACAATATCAGTATGAAATATATAAACTTTTGTCCAAACTGCTCCCTTTTTGTCATATCTCTTACTTAATCTCCCCGACATGAACGATCATCGGATCGCTCTCCCTACAAAATAATAAAAGTACAAAATGCACCACCACTTCATATGTGAAAAGAACGCCCCTACTTTTTGCGGTGTGTTGAGCTTATCATAGTTTATATAAGCAAAGTCATCACTTAAGTGCACAACTTCAGCTCTATTTCTTATTTCAGCTATTTTTTCACTAACCTTCTTGTCATTGGCAGCTACAACGCTTAGCCTTACCCATTCCAAAAAAAGCTTTATTGATTTTATATGATAGTCTTGTTCTAAGAAAGAATACTTTTTTATCTCAATATAATCTTTTAATGATTTCAATACTTGCTCAACCGTTACTCCAAAATCCGGTGAATATCTTGTACATGCAGAATCATCATTATATCTGTAACAATACACGCTTTTGGGAACATATGCTATTTTTGTCATCTCATCTATAACCTGAAGGTTAAAAAGCATATCCTGCATTCTTTTTATTCCATAAGGGAAATTTAGTCCTTTATTTGCAATACACTCCCTTAAATATAACTTTGCCCAAGGCACTCCTGAATTTGCGCTACGTCCGGGGCTCGAAAAAGAAGCATTATTGATACAATCTGACAGCAATTCTTTTTTTTCTTCATCATCAAAAAAGTGAATGTCATCATAAACATAAAAGCTATCAGTTTTTTCTTTTTCTTCAAATACACGGTAAAAATCAAATATGCCCAGATCAAATTTCAATTGTTCTGCACTATCTACCATGCCTTCAATAGCGTCATGTTTAAGATAATCATCAGAATCAACAAACAGCACCCATTTCCCATTAGCTTTACTGAGTCCGGCGTTCCTTGCATTTGAAACACCTTCGTGTTTTAAACGCAGTAACTGTATCCTACTGTCCTTTAGCTCCCATTTCTCGCATATCTCAATGCTTTTATCATCAGATCCGTCATCAGCAAGAATGATCTCAATAGTTTGGTAAGTCTGGCAAACCAAGCTTTCCAAACAATCATTCAAATACTTTTCTGAATTATATACAGGCACAATTACAGATACCAGTGTTTCCAACACGCACACTCCTTCAATGTCCTATTTGCTTTTGAATCCAATAATATGGCAAAGAAATCTTTAATGCTTTTTTCATAAAACCAATCTTCCATCTGGAATCTTTAAAATCCTGTATAAACGCTCTTGGTTGAATGAAAAGTTTACTTATTCTTCCTGATTTGATCAGATACTCTTTCTTAACATCATAAAAAAGAAATGAATCAAACATATCAATATCCGATCTGTCCGGATGATTTCCAACAAGGTTTAAGTCATAAAAGGCTTCAATAGTACTTATATTCATAAGCTCACTCAAATGCTCATTAGTGACATCTTGAACAAATGCAATGGCGCCTTCCTGGATCTTTGCAATCTTCTCTCCTTGTTCGATGGCCGTTTTATCTCCACTGAATTCATAGTCACACATAGTAAGCTTCACATCACCATCAGAACCTATATTGTACTTTTGTAGCGATCCTTCCTGAGACATGAAAATATTCTCAATTAAACCTGTGTAATATCTCCAATTTTCACATTCACGATCAGCATCAAGACAGGAATTGAAAAAGCCATATGCTTCTATTTCGCTTCTTGCACCGCGTTCCAATCCTACATAATATCCAAATGTATTGATATCTAAACCTTCAACTTCTGCTATTTTTTGTAATAGGTATTGCAGTGTACCTCTCCAACCTATATCTACAACAGCAACTTTGCCTAATAAGCCTTCCTGTTTGATATAATTTAACAGCGCAGTTCTCTCTTTTTTAGCAATAGCAATAACATCGGCTTTAACTTTATCATATATTTCTTTTGCAAGAACATTGCTCTTTAAATCATTTCTTGACCATATAGTGTTTTCATTAACTCCATAAGTATCAACAAGTTCCGAATAAGAATGAACATCTAAGCCCATATTAGAAAAAAACTCATCTACTGTTAGTTTTTTCTTTCTTGGGAGCACATCCACATACTCATCGTATTTAATGTCACCCGCCAAGAAGGGCAATCTTAGCGCTCTTCTGGAAGCATAAAAATATTTTATTTTTACTTCATTCGTATCGTTTATACATTCATACGCTTTTTTTAATATCAATCCATCTCGGGAGAAAAAGAAAATATCTTTTAATCCACTTTTTTTCACTTCACTCTTCAGCCATTTGGAAAATCCCAACAATAGTCTTCCATAAACCTCGTATCCAAAGCGATAGTATTCATCATCCTTCTCACTTAGATGGTTATTTACAAACGCTCTAATAAAACTATCATCAATGCTTATTCCTCTATCAATACTTTTAGGACTTTTTCTAAGGATAGTCTTTTGGCCTGTTATCAGTATGCTATCAATTCCATGTCTACGTGATTCGATATAATCGCTTTTTTTACTATCTCCTATATGTATTAGTTCCTTGCCTTTTATACCCAAATCACTAAGAACAAATTCATACATTTCACCGGTTCTTTTTCTTAGCTTAGTCTCACTAGAAACATACAATTTATCATATTTTTCATAACCATGCGAAACCAGTATAGATACCAATACATCACAAGAAAGATACATGTCGGTAACTATGATTATTTTTTTATTATTCTCAACACAATATTCATATACCTCTTTTACAGGCATATTAGCGCAACAAATACTCTTTTCTGTTTCTTCTTCAATATCTCTTATAATGCCTATCTGCTGCCGTGATAAACCATTGATCTCAATATTTTCATATATTTCATCTATGGCTATCTCACAGTTTCCATTTTTACTTCTAGCTTGCTTTTCTGCAGAAATTCTTTTATCACAGAAATTCCGAATAGCTATACCATAGTCTGCCTCAAACCTTCGCTGAACCAAAACAAATACATCTCTTGGACATGCGACATTTCTTTTTATCAATGTGTCAAACATGTCAAAAGATACATACTCATGCTCATCTATTGCTTCTCTTAGTTTGAGATCCATCAGTAATCACCTCTAGTTTGCCACTTATGACAATGCGCTCTTTATTTCTTGGCATTGCATCAAAAGTAAGTAATCCATTTTTTCTCTCATATCTGGGATGGGTATCGCAACGCTTATCTCCGAACATTCTTGGATCACTAAATACTTTTACAAGTTCTTTCTTAGAATCATCTTCTATTCCTTCAATGCGGATTCGTTGGCATCCATCTTTCTGAGGATAAGTGTCGGTAATGATTTCTTTATCCGAATAGTAAGAAGGATGGCCATCACATACCATATTCTTATTTGTAAGTTTTCTCTTTGTCCTATTATCTACATCGAAAATATAATATTCACCCTCTATTGAAGTTATGATAAGTTCACTGTTCGAAATCCAACAATAATGAGAAGCTATTATTTCTCTTTCCAAAATCACTAATGCATTCTCTTTCAGATCATATATGCACAAGCAATTTTTCCACGGAAGATAACTTTTCTCTGTCCATAAAAAGAAAAACATAAACTTATCGCTTTCGGGACTAATGGAGATATGGTTAATGTACCCTTGGTAAGAAGCATCTGCACAAACCTTTTCCGAAAGCTCTTCGAGAGTTAAAAGAACTCTTGATTCCGTTGTATTAAGATTAACGTATGTAATGCCTTCTGTTCCGGGATAATTCTGATCCGTTGTTTTATCAGGTTCATTGGAATATCCATATCCCGGTCTAAGCCTTTGTAACCTTGAAAAATTCAAGCTAAGACCAAATTCTTCATTTGGAGCAATATCATAAAAAGGAAATTGAAATCTTTTGATCATTCTTTTGGTGTCAACATCCCACATCTCACAGTAATATTGGGACTCATGGTAGTTATTGAAATATATAGCATTGGGGGTTTTATTACTCCACCTTAATCTGGCACCTTGTTGCCATGACCATGCTGCACTTTCTGTTATCTTGTCAAACTCTCCGGATTTTCTATCTACACAAAAAATCTCTACAGGTGTCTCTCCCGCAACTGCGTCCTTATCCAAAACGTGAAGCAATAACTTATCCAAAGACTTACTAACCTGCTGTATGTCATAGTATCCAAAAAACACGTGTTTTCCCGGAATAGAATAAATATCATGATCAAATGCACACTCTATTTTTCCGTAATTTCCGCTTAGTACTCCGCGAAAAAACTTGCAATATTGCAGTATGCATTTCAAATAATGAGTTGTACGTTCACCCAATAATCTTTTTAACTGAATCTTTATATTCATTATGTATTCTGCTCCGGCCAGATTCTCTCCATGAATCCTATTTCCATAAGTGATTCTGAACTGTCATATTTCTTCGAATCCTGATAATAAAAAGTAATACCATCCTCTTTTTTTAAATAACACTTATATTCCAAACTTCCGCCATAATAATTGCCGTTAGCTGCATTCTCTTTATATTTTTCCTTGTCACCTGCCATAAACTTATAATGTCTTAAGACAGATATCATCGGACATCCAAAGTTCTTGGCAAAAGGAACCGGCGTGTGATCGCCCCAAACATCTTCATATTCTGCATAGATAAGTGGATATTTTGTGAGCGGATTATCATATCCTTTCCCATAATTGAATACTCGTGGCCTCGCGCCACCTCTTACCATCTCACCTCTGCAATCCCTGGCTTCATAATATGTGTCACTATCAAAATAAACATACTCCTTGTCAAACTCCGAGATATCACAGTTATTGATATAGGCTTCATGATCCGAGTACATATCAAGAAGCATACTTTTAATTCTTTTATATCCTTTGTCTTTTGAATACTTTGCCAGTTCATTTATTGAGTGCTTCTCACAACCAACATAAGTAAACAACTCATCCGAATCAACAATAAGATACCATCTGTTGTATCCGTATATATCTTGAATTTTCCTTACCCACGCAGCTTTTCTTCCCGCATGATAAGTTTCACTGATCTGATATAGATCAACTTCCTGATCAAGAAGCCATTCTTTTGTACCGTCATCAGACATATTGTCAACAAATATCATGTACTTGATCCCTATGTCCTTATGGTGTTGGTATAACTTCTTTATCCTTCCAATGTCATTACGAACACAACATATCAATATCACTTCATCATCCGGAATATCATTGTTGTATGTCTTTTTCAAAATGACAGGGCCCGACTCTTCAAAATAACTGTCCAAATATTTGTCAGCTCCTGCAAAATTAAAAAAGTAGCAATACTGCTTTAAGCTCTTAAAAAATCTTTTATTAGATTCACTATTATCAGCTAGTGTACATTTCTTATATTTTCTAACCCTCCCCAACAAGTGGGATACATTCTTATAATCACTCAAAAGATGTTTAAGAGCTATAGGTAACGTCGTTACGGCGGGATGAAGTTTATTAGCTAAATTTCTTGTCAGACTCATTTCTACCTTTATTCCACATATTGAATATTTGGGCAATACTTTAGTCCTTCCATAAAGCCTTTGACTAATATTTTGATTTTTTTGGTCTTATTTTCAGATTTTATGATGATATTGGCTGCTGTATATAAATCTTTTAATACAAGATACAACCATCCCTTAATCCCATACTGTCTGTAACAGTGGACATCGTTTCGATATATGTATTTGTATCTTTCAATTCTGTCTGAACTATCAGTTGCGAAATTAACTCTGGTATGATTCTCCATAGCATGGATCACATGGCTCCCGGAAACCATATAGCAAGGATGTTTACGAGAAATTCTTCCGGTAAATTCATAATCATCCGTCCAGATAAAATAATCCCCTATCGGTAATCCCAGTTCTTTTACGACACTACTTTTCACAAGCAAAGAAACAAAAGAGCACATCTTGATCTCAGATATATTTCTTAAATACTCTTTTTTACCTATGTGTCTGAAAATCCCTTTCTTCTGGATATTCATTCTGCATATGGTTTGATCCGTCCAATATGCAACACTGGATAGAAATCCCCAATTTCCATCAAGCTCTTCGTCTGCTTTTAGCAATTCTTGTAATGCGTTTTTTTCGGGCCATGTATCGTCATCCATGATCCACACATACTCATAGCCTTTTTTTACAGCTTCACATACTCCAAATTCAAATCCACCGGCACCTCCAAGATTCTTTCCGGTATTAAAATAATGAATTCCATTTTGGCCTTTGTACTCGGACAAAATGAAATCACCGGTGCCGTCACTACTATCGTTGTCTACGATCACAACATCACAATTGATCAATTCTTGGTTGAGGATGCATTCAACGCATTTCTTTAATTTTTCCAAACGGTTGTATGTAACCACAACCGCACATACTTTTTTATCCATATTTTTAATTCTGTTGATCAAGCCTGAAGGTACAATAATACAGATTAATTATAATCTACATATTGATATTTGTCATTGAACAATCCCTATATTTGGTATAGAAAAAGGGCGTAGATTTTGTGTTGATCTACGCCCTTATATAGGCTGGCTGTATCGTTCACGCTCTCCGTATATACCGGCTGTATCCGTAAAAAACAAGCTGCTTCTCATTAGAGCCAAATATCGGTTCCAATGACTTTCTCATCCACTCTCTTGCGGCGGATTCGTTCACTTCGCCGCTTTCTACTATGGCATTTACATTGGACTGGATCATCATGAAATCGACAAATGCATTCGGGCTGAATGCGTACTCCATCTCGTAATCCGTCTGCTTTTCTATGAAAAAGCCTGGGATCATTTCCGCTTCGCCCCACTTGTTCTCTTTTCACGGTGGTTTGGGAAAACGCTTCAAATACTCTTCGTTGTACCACTTATTGTAGGCAGGGTTTCCCACCATCTTATCCGTGATGCCGAAATCGTAGATAACAACGAGGCCATCGTCGAAAGTCCCGCTCCACAGCCCACATCCAGGCCGTTCTTAAATCTATGATCATCCGCTAAACCAAGATCTTTCCAGAGCATATCCATGACGCTCTTGTGAAGCCAAGGTCTCTTGGCGTAGCCTTCTGCTATTCTTCTTGAATCGAATGCCTTGTTGTCCATTGTTTCTCACTTTATAAACCTAAGTAGAAAATCTGTTATTCCTATAATCGTGAAGCCGCGTTCATCGCGGGTCTCTTTTATCGGTTTGTTGACCACTATAACTTTCTGAATCTGGTCATTAAGCAGGATGTACGGTCTTATCTCTCTTTCCTTGGTCGTTTCGTTGGAAATGTCCGCAGTTACTTGGATGTAATATGAGCGAACCCCCTTGGTTGCATAGAAATCCACTTCATTATTCTTTCTGACGGATTTACCTGCTTTGTTCTTTTCAATCGTGTCAAAAGATCCGACATTTACCGAATATCCGTTGTAGCACAGTTCATTGTAAACTATATTTTCCAGCATTTGACCTTCATCGGGAAATGCAAAATTGAGTCTTGCATTTCTAAGCCCTGTGTCAGCAAAATAGTATTTCCTTAATGCGCCAATCTCTTTTCTGCCCTTGATATCGTATCTTCGAGCCTCTCTAAGAATAAACGCATCCTTAAAGCAACTGATATAGTTCTCGACTGTTGCCTTATTTATCTTAGATTTCCTAATACTCATAAATGTATTTGCTATCTTTTCGGAATTAAGCAGTTCACCTGTCGCAGAACTTATAATATCACAGAGCTCTTCGAGTTCCTCGCCTCGTTTTAATTTATTTCGCTCAAGAATATCCCTAAAATATGTTGTTTCAAATAGTCCTTTTAGGTATTCTTTTTTATCTTCATCCTTTTTCAGAACAGACAGCGGCATACCGCCATATTGCATATACGCATACAGAGCCTCAGTTTCATAGCCCCCAACATAGCCATAAAACTCCTCAAATGAAAGTGGGGCCAGATTGATGTTTGTCGCTTTATCCCTAAACTCAGTCACTATATCCGATGACAACATCTTAGAATTGGATCCTGTCACATACAGATCAATATTTTTCTCACGTGATAATCCTAGAATCACATCTACAAATGACACTGTATCCACGTCACTCTTATTGGCTGGAACATGCTTACCATCTGTAAGATTAGGATTTTTTATCGTGTATACCTTTTGAATCTCATCTATAAAAACATAATGCATTTCTGCATCTGCACATATTCCACGAATATATTCTCCAAGCTTTATCGGATCTCTGTATTCTATATTTCTGTCATCATCGAGTTCCATAACATGAATACAAGAATAATCAACGCCCTCATCAAGTAAATAGCCTTTATATATCTCTTTTAGCAAAAAGGACTTCCCGCATCTTCTTATTCCGGTAATAACCTTAGGAAAACCATTTTCTCTTGATTCTATTAATTGATTTAAATATTTGTCTCGTTTTATCATTTCCGTTCTCCAAAAGTGTAGAATTCTACAGTTTTTCTTATTAGATTCTACCATAATCCTTGTTTTTAATCAACAAAAGTGTAGAATTCTACAGTTTTGTCGAACAGAATATCCAAATATCATGTTTTCATAAGATCCGGTCAATCAAGAAGCACCGCGACGGCATCAAAAGAATCACCGGCCTCAAATTCCAGCATGAGCTTTGATGCGGCGATAGTTATCTTATGGTCGCCGGTCTCGTATTTATCCGCGATCTCATATTCGTTTTCAAGAGGAAGCTCAATCTTTTGCAATCCCTCGTGTTTAAATGAGTGCACGATGACAAGCGCCTTTCCGTTTTGTCCGTAGCGCACGCTCGCCTGATAATCCTTTAAATCCCTGTTAGAATTCTGGAACGGTCCGAATCTGTGCGTGAATCCGTCAGCGATAATGGGAGAAGCCTTTTTGTAGAAATCAACTCCGCGTAGCGCAAGCTCCCACTGTTCCTTATCAAGGTCAAAAACATCTCCCGAAATGCACAGTACACCGTACATTCCCGCGCACACGGAATACGCTATCCTTTTAAGCTCATCGTCCTTTCTAAGAACCGCCCATATCTGGCTCTTTTGCGCAAGTACTAGCTTCTGAAGATCCGCAGCTATTACCGGAATCTCTTTTTCTTCATGCGCATCGGAAAAAGACAGATAATCCGCCGTTTCCATAAATGCGGGCACAAGCCTGTGACCGCCTGAAGAGCAGACTTCTATCGCGATATCGGGCACACTTTCTCTTATCTTTTTATAAAAATCCAAAGTCGCAAGAGCGCATGCTCTAAGGCCCTCGCCATAGCTCTCCGCGCCGTCACATCCGATTCCGATCGTATCGTTGTAATCTATCTTGATGTATTTAAAGTTGTTGTCATTAAGGAAATCAATGACCTTGCCGGTAAGATATGAAGTAACCCATGAGCTTCTCATATCCCAGAATCTGCGCGTCCCGGACACGATAACCTTTCCGTCTCTTGTAAGAAGATGTGCGCTGTCATCCGCCATATCGGAATCCTTGCCCACAACCTCAAGCTCAAACCATATGCCCGCCTTCATACCGGCAGACGTTATCATGTCGACAGCTCTTTTTATTCCATTGGGAAAAAGATCCTTCGCAACATTCCAGTCTCCCATGTTATCCTGCCAGCCTTTTACGGAATCGGCGTACCAGCCCGCATCTATAAGAAAGTATTCGAAATCTTTGCCCTTTATCACATCCAAAAGCTTTCCGATAACTTCCTCACTAGGCTCTCCCCATGTGGTGCAATACTCGTTAAATATTGCCGGAAGCTCATAAACTCTCTGCCCCGGAAGAAGCTTATTTCTCTGAATATCTAAAAGCCTGTCGCATGCGGAATCAAAGTCGCTCCTTGCCGCAGTCACGTATGCTTCGGGCGATACAAAGCTCTCACCCGCTCTCAATGTCTTTCTCCAGTGTCCGAATTCAAAGTCCGCAAGTCCCGCGCTTATGCTAAGCCCCTTATCTATCCTGACAGCTTCTATCTGCCACGACGCCGGCGTAGCAAGAGACAGCGCCCATATAACCCCCGACTTCTTATCTTCAACCGCTGCAAACGGGAAGTATCCGCGCACGGGCATCGATCCGATCGCACCGAATTTCTCGCATCTTACTCCGAAATTCGCCCAGGAAGGTTCCAGCAAAAGATCTTCGACAGTCCTCTCTTCATGCCTTCCCTCTTCACTCCAGCGACTTCTGAATCTGTGAAGTGTCAGCCGCTCTCGCCCCTCATCTTCCGTGTATGGCGTAAGCGCGCTTATATTCACAGAAGAAAGAGCTTCTATCGTGATCTCTTTTTCCGAATTATTTATAACTTCCGTAAAAACGCGTACACTACGACAGGCATGCGGTGCGATCACCACATGCCTTGCCTTAATCCCATAACTGTTTTCAATTATCGTTTCAATTGTTTTTCCTTCACTCGTCTCTTTTACATCCTGAGATACGAACTTCATCGACATTGTAAGGGCGCTGTTATGCCTTGTTTCTCCCGCCGCAAAACCAATCGATGTCGCATCGCCCGTACAGGAAATCTGCACAAGCGGATCAGGTTTTATCTTGTACAAAAAGAGCTCGTCTCCGACCGCGGGTACTACCGTAAACGAAACCTGCCCGGAATCGTCGATCATATAGATCGCATCCATATCATTAAGTGGTTTTCTTGTTATCATCTTTTTAAAGCTTTCCGCCCGATGTGGCGATTCCCTCAATAAACTGTTTCTGGAAGAAAATGTAAATTACGATCATCGGAACGCAGGAAATAAGCGCCGCCATCATAAGCTCCGGATATTTCTGCGAATACTGACCGTTCATCTTGGCAAGCGCGCTTGCAAGCGTTGTCGCCCTGTTATCGGGACAAACGATCATTGACCACATAAGATCCTTATACGCAAACACCGCCGTGAATATACCAAGCGCAACCATCGCAGACTTGGTAAGCGGAGCCATTATGTAAAAGAATGTCCTTGGAATATTACAACCGTCGAGTCTCGCCGCTTCTTCAAGGTCTCTTGGAAGCTGCATATATGCCTGGCGCAAAAGAAATGTTCCGAACGCGGACACGATACCCGGAAATACAAGTCCCCAGATAGTATTTGTAAGATGAAGCTTACTTACCATAACGTACTGCGGAATTATAAATATCTGCACAGGGATCATCATCTGGAAAAGAACCAGCGCAAACATAATGTTTTTTCCCTTAAAATTCAGCCTTGCAAACGCATATCCGCTGAGGGTTGCCGTCAAAACCGCACAGAGAATTCTAAGTGCCATCATTCCAAGCGTATTGGCATAGAGTCTCACAAAGTCCATTGCCTTTATTACGTTTCCGAAGTTCTGTGTCTGCCACACGCTCGGCACAATAACGAAAGGATCAAGCTGCATCGTCTCCGCGGTTGTCTTAAACGCAGTTAAGAACATCCACAAAAACGGCACAAGCATCGTAAACGAGACGGCTATAAGTATGAAATACATAACTATCGTAGATATTTTCTTTTTCATGGTCGTCTCCTCCTTAATCGTAATGAACCCATTTCTTTTGTCCGATCAGCTGAACGACCGTAAATACCATGATCACAGCAAGGAGAACCACTACAACAGTTGCTCCGTAGCCGTTTTTACTCTTTTCAAAAGAGTATTTGTAGAACAGGAACACAAGTGACTGCGTCTTTTTCCAAGCGGGATTGTTGAGATCGATGAGCATGTAGATAAGGTCAAATACCTGCATCGCCGCAATTATTCTTGTTACCAGGACAAAAAATATTGTGGGAGAGATAAGCGGTATTGTGATGTTTATAAGCTGCTGCCATCCGTTTGCTCCATCGAGTGATGCTGCCTCGTAATAGTCTCTCGGCACTTCCTGAAGGCCTGCCAAAAACAGGACCATGTTGTAACCGATAACAGACCATATACCTATCACAGCTATTGAATAGATCGCAATATTGGGATCCGAGATCCAATTAACCTTTATATGAAACGTGTTGTTTATCAGTCCGAAATTCGAGTTGTACAACCACTTCCATACCATCGCGATAGCGGCGGGCGCCACAACCATAGGAAGGAAAAAGATTGTTCTGAAAACGTCACGTCCTTTTATCTTTTTATTAAGCATGACGGCAAGTAAGAGTGCGATAACGATAGAAAAAGGAACTTCAACTACCGCATACTTAAGTGTATTCAATAAAGCCTGCCATACTTCGGTATCTCCAAATACTTTTTTATAATTATCAAGACCTACAAATACATTGCCTTTTCCGAAATCTCCGGTCTTATAAAAGCTCTGTCTGATCGTATCTATCATGGGATAGATGTTTAACACGATAAGTCCGAGCATCGTAGGTAGGATGAAGAGCCATCCCCAAATAAATTCACTTTTTTGTCTTGAAGAGATTTTTTTCTTTTCCCGAGTTTTCACAAGATTCTCCTCTCGATCCGAATTCAAAATATTTGAAAGATGCACCCGGGGCTATCCCGAGTGCACCCTTCTTTTTTGGTACTTATTTTAGATATTTCTTTTAACTAATGATATCATGTATTACTCTTCAGCAAGAGCAGCATTCATCTCTGCTGCGATATCCTTGCAGACTTCATCTACAGGCTTTTCACCTGTCCATGCATCCTGAAGCTTTTCGATCATCATATCTTCCCAAACTGTGGTATCTCTTGAATAAGGTCTGAATACGAGCTTGGAATCAAGCATCTTCATATGTCCGTTAAGATCAAATGCCTTCACACTGTTAACCCATGCATCTGATGTTCCGATGTAAGCTGACATTGTTACACCAAGCTCAGCCTGCTTAAGCTGCGCTTCTTTTGATCCGAGGTACTCGATAAGTGACCATGCTGCGTCGATGTTCTTGCCGTTTGCAGCTGCTGCCCATCCAAGTCCGTTGTAGATAGAAACTCTGTCTTCGGGTGACTTTGTGTAAGGAAGAACCGCAACGTCGCAATTTGCTGCTGCATACTCGTTATCACGGTAACCTGCAAGCATCCAAGAACCGTTGATGGACATAGCTGTCTTACCTGTGCAAAGAAGCTCGTTGGGAGCTGTCTCGGATACAGTTGCAAGATCGGGGCATGAACCCTCGGCGATCATATCGGTAAAGAGCTTAACTGCCTTGATGCTGTTGGGATCGTCCATTCCGGATGTCTTCTTATCATCGCTGATAACGTAACCGCCCATTGAATAGATGGTGTTGTAATATCCTTCCTGGTTATTGCCGGGAGCGATAGCATATCCCCAGTGGTCATCGTTTGTAAGCTTCTTTGCTGCTGCAGCGAAGTCATCCCATGTCCATGTGTCATCGGGATAAGCCACGCCCATCTCATCAAAGATAGTCTTGTTGTACCACAGAGCGATTGTATCGATATCCTTAGGTACTGCATACTGCTTGCCGTTTGACTGATAGAGATTAACGATTCCTTCGTAGTAATTCTTCATATCAATCTTGTCACTGGCTGCGATCTTGTCAGTAAGATCAAGCAAAAGATCGTTCTCCATGTACTTCTGAGCAACATTAGAATGCATCCAGAACACATCGGGAAGTTCTCCGCCTGTAGCTCCTGCTTCGAGAAGTGTCCAGTAGTTATTCCAGTCAACTACCTGAATGGTAGCCTTGACACCTGACTGTGCACTCCACTCATCAATAATCTTCTGAAGGCCTTCTCTTTGGCCTTCGTCCCAGATAGTTACGGAAAGTTCGCCTTCAACACTGTTTCCGATTGACTGCGGTGCATCCGCTTCCGGTGCTGCAACTTCCTGCGCTGCTTCCGGTGCCGCTTCCTGACCGGGAGCAGACTGAGAGCCGCATCCGATCATCGATAATACAGTAACAGCACTAAGTAAAATGGCAATTACCTTCTTTTTCATGAATCTTCCTCCTTTTTCATACCTTCTCTTTACTGTTTTTTAACCCTGAACCGAATACAATTTCATGAAAAAAATATACTTTTTAGATGTCACTATGTTGTGTAATTATTTAGCTTCGATAACTTCCACATATGAGACAAAGTCCTGTCCCGTAGTAAGGAAGTTTGAATTGAGCTTATTTAAAGTAACTCCCATGTTCATAAGCTCATCGCCGTAATATTCCTCTCCTCTGAGCACATATACAAGATCCTTCTCAAGGCCCGCAAGCTTAAGGAATCCCGGCAATTGATTTACATTTGCCCTCATGCAATAAAATCCAAGTATTGCTTTCTTTTTATCCTTCGAAACAACCATCCACGCCGCCTGATCTTTTTCAAACGGAGATCTCAATCTGTAAAAAGTACCGAATTGCAAAAGCTCTCTGTTTTCCTTCATAAAGCTTATCTGCTTCTTGACTGTCTCAAATTCATCATCGGTGATGTGATTAAGATCAAGCTCGTAGCCGAAGGTTCCGAAATATGCCACGTTTGCACGTGTATCTATCGATGCGCTGCGCCCCGTCTGCTGGTTCGGAACTGCCGATACATGCGCTCCTATCGAAGAAATCGGATATCCAAAAGAACTACCGTACTGTATCCTTATTCTGTCGATGGCGTCGGTGTTATCGGAGCACCAAGCCTGAGGCGCATAATAAAGCATGCCCGCATCAAATCTGTTTCCGCCCGATGAACATGATTCAAATAAAATCTCAGGGAAATCGTTTCTAAGCCTCTCATATAAACTATAAACGCCCATTATGTATTTGTGGTATACCATTCCCTGCTCATCGGCGGGTAAATCCGCATTGTAGACCTCTGTCAGAGATCTGTTCATATCCCATTTAATATAACTTATAGGTCCGCTGCCCATGACCTTCTTAAGCATGCCATATATATAATCGACAACCTCTTCCTTGGAATAATCAAGCACATATTGATGTCTTCCGAGCGATGATTTCCTTCCGGGTGTTGCAAGCACCCATTCGGGATGTCTTCTGTAAAGATTACTGTCGGGATTGACCATCTCAGGCTCGATCCAGAAGCCGAACTTCATTCCCAGTGCACTTATCTTATTTGCAAGCCCCGCCATTCCCTGAGGAAGCTTCTTGGGATTTTCAATCCAGTCTCCAAGTCCCGCATAGTCATCATTTCTTTCGCCGAACCATCCGTCATCAAGAACAAACATCTCGACTCCGGCCTCACTTGCCTTCTCAGCGATCTCGAGAATTCTCTTTTCATCAAAATCCATGAAGGTCGCTTCCCAGTTGTTGATAAGTATCGGTCTGGGCGTATTCTTCCATTTGCCTCTCACAAGATTATTGTTATAAAGCTCGTGGTAAGTTTGGCTCAGATCATTAAGTCCTTTGTTCGTCCTCGCTATAACAACCTCGGGAGTTTCAAATTCCTCGCCTTCTTTTAATACCCAAGTAAATCTGTCGGGATTGATACCCATAAGTAGTCTCAAGCGTCCGAATGTATTGCCTTCTGCCTTCGCAAGGAAGTTTCCGCTGTATACAAATGACATTCCGATCGCTTCACCTTCGAAATCATCTGTATTAGGTCTTTTTATGATAACGAAAGGATTCTGATTGGCGCTTGATACGCCGCGCTTACTTTCTATCGATATCGATCCTTCCGAGATTTTCTTGGTAACAGGGATTCTTTCTCTCGCCCATGCCCCCGAAAACTGCATCCATTCATAGTCCTGATCCGGAAGATCTATACAAGCACTGAGTGCTCTCGTTATTTTTTTTACGTCCGATCCGATGTTCTTAAACACTGCATGCCTTGCTATCACCGGATAATTCTCAAATATTGTGTATGAAAGAGTCATCGCCATCTTGGCAACTTCATCCTCAAGATATACCTCAAGGGTCATAGCCTCGTCCTGCCCTGTGTATGTTGCGGGAAGGCCCTTAAGCGGTGTCTTTCCTTTTATTATCTTATGATCTTTATAGACAAAAGAGCTGACTCTCGATCCGTTCTCCTGCTCGATCTCGAAAGCCTGTGTTCCGAAATCCGTAAGCCCGAAAGAAGGATATTCCTGACGGTTAAGTTCCATGGAATAGGACTCGGTGTCCGGATCCATCGCTACATTTGCAAGTCCGAAACGGTTTACAACGTATGACATATCCTCCTTATCATGTATGCGATTTCCGAAGTATATGCTTCCCAGATCTCCTAAAGGAGTAACTCCCATGATGTAGCTGATCTTGTCGTTATACAAATGATATTGTCGTGATTTGTTATGCCATATTATGTCCATTCGTAAAACCTTTCCTTAAGCATTAAGTGTTAACGTTTAAATCTATCAATTATAATCGGTTCAGGGTGACTTAAGTATATCTGATGAGATTTCTTTTCAAAATGGCATTCTTTGATTTTGGGATGTCAAAATGTGACTTGCTTTTTGGAAAATGATATTATATATATTACTAAAAGAGGAGGAATGCTTATGGCGGGCAGACTTGACGGATGTGATTTTTGTAAGTTCGTAAACTACGAGGATTCTGACGATTTCTACATGTACGAAGTAGGTAGAAACAAGTGCGATCCTCTCTATTCTTATGAGCATTTTGTAAGAAACAGGATCATTCTGCACTTTATCATAAAGGGAAAAGGGATACTCAGGGTAAACGATTGTCAGTACGATATTCATGAGCATCAGATATTTCTTATTCCGGACAACACCAGGTCTTTTTACCAAGCAGACAAAGACGATCCTTGGGAATATATCTGGATCCATATCGGCGGCCCCAAGATTCCTCAGATATTAAAAGCAGCGGGACTGACTCCCGATAATCCGGTATATACGCCTCTTGATCACTCCAAGCAAATCGAAGACCTCGCCATGGACATTTTAAAGCACTATAAAAGGCAGTATTACTGCGTAGGAAATCTTTATAAAATATGCGATTACATGATCGAGAACTCCTCTGCCAAGCAGGAAAAAGAAAAGAACAATACCCTTTTGTATGTAAAAAATGTTATAAATTATATCCAGCTCAAGTACTCAGAGCCAATTAAGATTGACACCATCGCCATGTCCCTCGGACTTAACAGAAGTTATCTCACTCGCCTTTTTAAAGAAGCTACAGGTTACTCTCTTCAAGAGTATCTCCTTACCTACAGAATGAAGATGGCTGTCAAATTCCTTGAAGACGCCACTATCAATATCAATGAGATCGCTATGAGAGTCGGATACGGTGATACATTCACCTTCTCCAAAGCTTTTAAAAGACACTTCGGAAGCGCCCCCACAGATTATCGTAAGACACTGCTAAAAGACAGCATTGCTTCGCTGACGAAGCTGAAGGAAACGTAAACTACATTGCTTAGCTACGAAGCTGATAAATAAAAAAAAGAGAAGCAAATAACGCTTCTCTTTTTTACTGCCGGCGACCGGGATCGAACCGGTACGGGTATTACTACCCACGGGATTTTAAGTCCCGGGCGTCTGCCAGTTCCGCCACGCCGGCATCTTTTATCATGATGATAAAAAATACGCGATATGCGCTAACATATCGCGGATGGGGCCTACAGGGCTCGAACCTGTGACCCTCTGCTTGTAAGGCAGATGCTCTCCCAGCTGAGCTAAGACCCCTTAAAATTAAACTGGGTAATTAAACAAAAATGGAGCTTCAGGGACTTGAACCCGGGACCGACCGGTTATGAGCCGGTTGCTCTAACCAACTGAGCTAAAGCTCCTGAAAACTAAAAGTGACTCCGACGAGAATCGAACTCGTGTTACCGCCGTGAAAGGGCGATGTCTTGACCGCTTGACCACGGAGCCTTATTCTTAGACCGCAGTTACAGTCTTCACTTTTTAGCTCCCCCTGTCGGACTCGAACCAACGACACTTCGGTTAACAGCCGAATGCTCTACCGACTGAGCTAAGGAGGATTATTTCCTTTATTGTA
>NZ_FPCC01000033.1 GCF_900116875.1 Butyrivibrio sp. INlla21 | reverse complement strand
AAAATATACATATAAAGCCAATTTTTCGGTCGCAGCTCACATGTGCAGAAAGTATTACCGCGGTACGACATCTCCACCAGATCTGGAAACCATCATTTCAAGAAATCTTGTACCTATTAGACCAGACAGGCACCGGGTAAGATACCAGTCTGCAAGAATCTTCAGAGGTTTCCTCTATAGGGTAGCATAAAGCTTTGAATTTTACACGTTAAGCTCAGGCGGATTTTAATCCGTCTTTTTGACGTGGAAATGACATAGAAAAAGAGGATGAAGGAACTATTCCAACATCCTCTTTGATTCTTTTTGTCCCCGAGTCCAATGTTAACTTAATGACATTGCTCTGTCATTGCCCTCCCAGACATTTAAGGTTATGTCACGACATCCAAATGTTTTCGCTTCATCTTTTACATATTCAAAGATTTTTTGTGCTACATCTTTTCCTCGGAAATTGGAATCAACACAAAGATCATCTATGTACATGTATTTAAAGTGCTCGACAAATGGCTTATCAGGCATTTCTTTAAGTTCGCAGAAAGCATAGCCCACAACAGCGTCGGAGACATCAGCAACATACACTCTCTTACTCTCATCATCAAGTATATCTTCAAGTTCAGCAACGCTGTACTTAGTGTGTCCTGAAACAAAATAATCCGGCTTGATTCTCGCATGAACTTCAAGCACCTGTGAAAGTAGCTCTAATATAGTTGGAATATCTTTTATTGTTGCTTTTCTGACAATAATTTTTGTATCTTTACTCATTCTTATATCCTTTTATAATCCAAGCACTTTGCGGGCTGTGCCTGAAAGAATATTATCCGTATCTTTTTCGGTAAATCCAAGCGACATAATATACTCTGCTGATTCTTTTTGTGATGACCATGGCGAGTCGCTTCCAAATAGTATCCTGTCACTTCCAAAAGCCCTAACAAGCTTCATAAAACTTTCTTTATCAAGCATAGCCTTGTCTTTATCATCCCAGTATCCATCTGAAAGAGCCTGTATTCTTCCGGAAGAAAAAGAAGTATCAAGATAAACAGAAGTATCCTGAAGATAAAGCGGAACTTCATCCCAATCGCGCCAACCACCCATATGAGCCAAAACAAACTTAAATTCCCCGATGGTGTTGATAACATTTCTGCACATCTTGGGAGAACAGTTTACAACTCCGGGGAACCCGATATCTAGCCCCGCATGAGTTATTACAATAAGATCATTTTCGCACGCGGCATATATGATATCAAGAAAAGGCTTGGAATCTATGTCAGTCTTTTGATATACAGGATGAATTTTAATACCCTTTATACCTTCATTCTTAAGGCGTCTAAGCTCCTCTTTGTACCTCGAGTACTCAGGATGAATGCAGCCAAAAGAAATAAGTCTGTCGTGATACTTCTCATTAATTCTAAAAGCTTTGTCATTGATGCCTTCAACCTGAGAAGCATTGGTCGCAACAGGTAAAAGGACGGACATATCAATGCCGCCCTTATCCATCAAATCTATAAGTCCCGAAACCGTACCGTTTGTGTGCGCTATTATATGAGCCTCTTTACTAAGGCTATCCACAGCCCGCGCAGCGATCGAATCGGGAAATGTATGGGTATGAAAATCAATAACCATATATTCAAACCTTTATAAAATCTCTATAGAAAAAGCTGTGTTAAAGCTCTCTCCTTTTTCTAATCTGTTACCATGTTCTCTGTTCTCAAGAGCGTGTCCGTAGCCAACTCTGTCGCATCTTCCGTTCCATGGCTCGATGCATACAAACGGCGCATTCTTTTTATCGGGAGACCAAACACCGAATAAAGGCGCATCAAAGCTGACTTTCACCTTATCCGCATCATCCTTTCGAACAATCATAACGCTGTCAGCCTGTCTGTCCTCAAATATAAGCGCATCCTCATCAAAGAGCTTTGGCTCGAGAGTAAGAACTCCTCCGGTAGTCTTAACATCGATTACCTTTTCGGAGAGACATCCGCTGCTCATATCGATAACACTAGACTTAAGCGTATCTTTTACCGCAGCTCCGTTTTTTTCAAACAAGAGCTCATCGGTGTTAAGATTGCAAGTAAATGCCGGATGAGCACCTATTGAGAAATAAAAAGTTCCGTCATTGTCATTCTTAACGTTATAAGAAACGGTAACCTTACTGCCTTCAAGCTTATAGCCTATCTGCAATGTAAACTTAAACGGATAGCCCTTCAAAGTCTCTTCTGTATCTTTTAATTCAAATAAAAGCTCATCAGAAGTTTCTTTTACCAAGTTAAAATCCATGTCTCTTGCAAAACCATGCTTGGGAAGCTCGTAAGTGACACCGTCATAGACGTACTTATTCTCCCAGAGTCCACCTACTATAGGAAAAAGAACCGGTGAAGTTCTTCCCCAGTACTTGGGATCAGCCTGAAACATAAATTCTTTTCCGGAATCAATCTTGGTCAAAGATCTAAGCTCTGCGCCGTGATCATTAACCTTAATTGCAATTTCATTATTTTTTAAAACATGTAGTGACATAAAAACCTCTTTTTACAAACATTACTCAGAATCATCTGAAAGTGATGTGCTCTGATGTACAAGTACTTCCTTGTTATAGCATGCAAATGCGCCGTCCACAAGATCCTTCGGAGGCTTCTTGGTAAATGCAGAGATTACAGGTACGATCACAAGTCCTGCGAGCATGCAGAATGCACCGGCGTTGATAGGTGACTGTAAGAGTGTAGGGAACTTAGGTCTTACAAGCATATTTGCGATCATTACTACTGTAGAAAATACGAAGTTAACCCAAACAGCTGCCTTTGTGATGAACTTAAAGTACAATCCGTAAAGGAAAGGTGCAAGGAATGCTCCCGCAAGTGCGCCCCATGAAACACCCATGAGCTGAGCAATAAACGTTACATTTCTCTTGTACTGAACAATTGCGATAACAACAGAGATTCCAGCGAATACAACGATCAGGATTCTCATGATAAGGAGCTGTTTCTTTTCATCCATGTTCTTAACTACATGACCTTTCAAAAGATCC
The DNA here is from genome assembly GCF_900116875.1 of Butyrivibrio sp. INlla21. Classification (GTDB taxonomy): domain Bacteria; phylum Bacillota; class Clostridia; order Lachnospirales; family Lachnospiraceae; genus Butyrivibrio. The sequence continues at coordinate 23,338 of NZ_FPCC01000033.1, read as the reverse complement.
AGTGTAAGAGTTGAACTACTTGTAAGAACAAGTGATGAAAGTGTTGACATTGAAGCTGAAAGAACGAGCACAACTACTACAGCGATAAGGAAATCCGGAAGACCGGAAAGCATTGTAGGAACGATGCTGTCAAAGCCGTTTGCCGCAATATCAATCTTATCGGAAAAGAGTCTTCCGAAACCGCCAAGGAAATAACATCCGCCGGCAACGATAAATGCAAAGAATGTTGAAACTATTGTTCCTTTTGAGATTGCTCTCTCACTCTTGATCGCATAGAACTTCTGAACCATCTGAGGAAGTCCCCATGTTCCAAGCGAGGTAAGGATTACGACACCGAGAAGATTTATGGGATCGGGTCCAAAGAACGAAGCAAAAACACCGGGAGTCGTTGAAACAGTCTCATCACTTATTCTTGCGAGTCCGTCGATAGCTGCAAGGAATCCGCCCTGTGAATTAAGAACGGCAAGTACAACTGCGCTGATACCGATCAGCATGATGATACCCTGAATAAAATCGTTGATCGCTGTAGCCATGTAACCGCCGGCGATAACATATATACCTGTAAGTACGGCCATTACAATTACACAGATTGAATAATCGATGTTAAAAGCCATACCGAAAAGTCTTGAAAGTCCGTTATACAATGAAGCTGTATATGGAATAAGGAAAATAAATGTGATAACGGATGCTGCTATCTTAAGAGATCTTCCGCCGAATCTTGCGGCAAAGAACTGTGGCATTGTTGCCGAGTCAAGATGCTGTGTCATGATACGAGTTCTTCTTCCGAGGATAACCCATGCAAGAAGTGAACCGATAAGAGCATTGCCGATGCCGACCCATGTTGAAGCAATACCGTATTTCCATCCGAACTGTCCGGCATATCCGACAAAGATAACCGCCGAGAAATAAGATGTTCCGTAAGCAAATGCCGTAACCCAGGGGCCAACAGATCTTCCTCCCAACACAAAACCACTTACGTCAGTAGAGTTCTTTCTGCACATCATTCCGATGTAGATCATTACAGAAAAGAAAACCAGTAACATTAAAACTTTGATAATCATACCTTCTCTCCTCTAATACAAATAGTCTTTCTACACTTTAACACTTTCAACCGGTAAAGTCAATTGATAGATAGCAATATTTGGGCAATTTTAGCTAATAATTTCATATTGAAAAATTACGAAATAGTGTTATATTTTAAGTTGTGTTAGTTTGGTAGTAAAAAGTATTAATGTATTAAAACAAGGAGTTAAATTATGAAGTTCTTTCTTGACACAGCTAATGTCGATGACATTAGAAAAGCAAATGATATGGGTGTCATTTGCGGAGTTACAACAAACCCATCACTTATCGCAAAAGAAGGCCGTGATTTCAATCAGGTAGTTGCTGAGATAGCTTCTATCGTTGACGGACCTATCAGTGGAGAGGTAAAAGCTACAACAGTTGACGCTGAGGGCATGATCAACGAAGGCCGTGAAATAGCTAAGATTCACAAGAACATGGTTGTTAAGATTCCTATGACCACAGAAGGTCTTAAGGCTTGCCACACACTTGCAGCCGAGGGAATCAAGGTTAACATGACACTTATCTTTACAGCAAACCAGGCTCTTCTTGCAGCAAGAGCAGGTGCTGCATTCGTAAGTCCTTTCCTTGGACGTCTCGATGACATTTCTGTTCGCGGAACAGATCTTATCTCTGAGGTTGCTGAGATCTTCAACATCCACAACATCTCAACAGAGATCATCGCAGCAAGTATCCGTCATCCCATGCACGTTACCGATTGCGCTCTTGCAGGTGCAGACATCGCAACTGTTCCTTACAAGGTTATCGAGCAGATGACACATCACCCTCTTACAGATCAGGGTATCGAGAAGTTCCAGAAGGATTACATTGCTGTATTTGGCGAGTAATTATTACATTCATTGCATACAAAAACGTCGAAGGCTTATGCCCTCGACGTTTTTTATTTCCCATAAATACAAAACAGACCGCCCATAAAATATGAACGACCTGTTTTGTAAAAATAACTATATATTAGATTTAAGTAACACCCGCAAATTAAAAATATTAAAAATTACTCATTGGTATCATCGATTTCTGCACTATCAGTTGCTTCTGCATCCTGATCATTCTCAGGGTAATTGATACCCTCAGAAGAGCAAAGATCTTCTTCATCATCCTCAACAATTGCATCCTTTGCAGCTATTGTAGGAGTACCTACAGCAGCTACTGTCGGAGTACCTAAAGCAGCAACAGTCGGAGTGCCTACAGCTGACATCTCTTCCTCAACTATAACATTGCCGTCCTGATCAAATGCAACAGGTGAGCCTAACATAGACATCTCTTCCTCAACTATCATATTACCATCCTGATCAAACACAACCGGTGAACCAAGCATATGTAACTTCTCTTCCTCATCATCGACATCGGGAACTGCTACAAGATCATCCTCAGAACCAACTTCAATAATCTTGCCGTCTACGATCTTAACTTCTACAGTATCTGACTCGCTCTCGGTATCCTCTGTGGGATCATCCATTCCGTCAGGAATCTCAGCATCATTCTCGGGATAGTTAATACCCTCTGAAGAGCAAAGGTCTTCCTCAGAACCTACTTCAATAATCTTGCCGTCTACGATTTTTACTTCTACTGTATCTGACTCGCTCTCGGTATCCTCTGTGGGATCATCCATTCCGTCAGGAATCTCTGCAGCATTCACAGCATCGTTCTCGGGATAGTTGATACCCTCTGATGAGCAAAGGTCTTCCTCAACGTCCTTGTCATCCTTCTCTGCATCGGGAGTCTGTACAACAGGCTCTGCAACAGCTGCCACCTTTACAGGAGGCTTTGCAGGAAATCTAAAAGGCATCTTCATGCAGGGCGAAAATGCCAGACTGGCATTAAGTATTACAAAAGCCACTGCTTTTGATAAAAAAACAAACTTAAACATTTCATTTCTCCTTCCATTTATTAAGCGTCAATGGGTGTTATCAAACCCTCTGAGATGAATTATAACATATTACATGCGAATTAACAATAGTTTATTTTTTGCGAAATCATTTATTTGCAATTAGTCATCATAATAAAACTCTCTGACCTCATTTGTTTTATATTCGCAATAATAAACAATATTATTTTCCGTATCCAGATCGACAAAATATCCATGCCAAAGCTCTTCATATCTCTCATCTGTAGCCTTATACATAGAATTGTCATTCACATCTTCTTTTATTGCATTCATTTTGTAGTAGGTCGGATCGAATTTGCCCCTCTTCTGTCTTGCATCATCAGACATAAGGAAGAAATTAAGCCTTGTGTGGTCATCGGCTTTATCCGGTTTATGTAAAGAGTATGTCGGATCGATATGATAATCGATACCGTTTATTCTAGCAAAGCTCCACTGATGACCGATCCTATCGGTTTCAATTACGATTCCCTCGCCGCCTCGCATAAAATCAGCCTGTATTCCGCATTGCAAGAGCAGATAAGAATACAAACCGCTAAGCTCCAGACAAATGCCTGTTTTCGCTTCAAACGCCCTATAGGGATTTAATCCGCTTCTATCCTCAAGGCCAAGAGCATCGTAGTCATAAGTATAATTTTGGCTTACGTAATCATACAAAAGAAGCGCTTTTTCAAAGTCCGAATACTCAGGTCTGACAGTTGTATTTAATACATCTTCTATCTGATATTGGAATTCGTTTACTCTGTTGAGAAATTCATCTACAGGAATCAGATATTCTATTTGAGCAACACCGTCATTGTAACTGACAGGCTTGATACAATTACTTGCCGGCGGGAAGAAATAATCTATAAACTGTTTCCTTGTCGCCCACTTTAAAGCCTCTTTGTTGGGACATTCAAAGGTGTCGTTACCTGCCATGAGTGCATCAACAAGATTAAATAGTGCTTCGCGCTTATCTTCCCCAAGCATCTGAACATCTCTGTCGGAACATACATGAGAATTAAATACATATCTTCCGTCTACAACATTCTGCCCAAATTCGTAACCCGTCTTAGGGCTAAACTGATAAGCATTTTCCTCATAATTCTGTTCCTGCTGATTATTCTCATATTCTACATAGTTCTGATTATCCCGGTATTCTTCATAATCTTGATTATCTTCATATTCCTCAATTTCATAAAAGAACCGGGTTCCGGTATTACCTGAATACTCATTGTCATATGTTTCATAGTCGGTTTCTGCATAAGTTTCCGTTTCCGTCTCCGATCCGTTTTCCGATTCAGATTCGGTATCGGATCCCGCATCGTACTGCGTCTGCTCATAAGCACTGTTTTCGTTCCGTGTCGAACCCAGCTCGGATATAGCAGATTCGGGAACTGCCCCAAAAACAAGTGCCAAAATCAGCACCAAAATTAACATGTTAGTCTCCTTCCGTTTATAAGCAAAAAAATAAGTAGTAATAATACTACTTATTTGACAGTCTAACACATTACATTAAATTTAACAACTATGAAATTATAATTTAATCCATTCAGAAAGAGTAAGCGGCGTGTAATCCGATCTCATACAAAAGCAATTGATCATATTACACGGGATCGTACTCTCATGCTCACTTCCTATCGGATAATACGGAGTACTTCCGATCATTTCTATTATCTTTTTCATAAGGACCTCGTCCCTTGTATCATGGACATGGCCGTATAACATATATGTCTTCGGATCGCCGTTATGTCTTTTCCTATATTGCCCGTCATAAAAAGGAATCGGATAATGGCAACATACAACCTTTTTCTGTGAATCAGTGATAACCCTATAATTATCTATCCATTCAAATCTGTCTCTGTCGAAATCCGGAGAATTAACGTATTTATCATGATTACCTGTGATCAGACAAAGCTTTCCCTTTAATTTATGGACAAGCTCGTTGGTCTCATCAACCTTACCAAGAGAAAGATCTCCGAGAATAACAACGGTATCTGCTCTCGTAACCTTGTCATTCCACTTTTGTATCATGTACTCATTCATTTCTTCACAGCTCTTAAAGCCGCGCTTATCCATCTTTTCATTAAGTGCATTATGAAAAAAATGGCAATCCGCAATATAATAGATCATCTGAGATCACCACCATCGTCATGAAGTAAAGTCGTTTCATCAGCGTCGGCCGCAGATGTTGCAAGCTCATCGCATCTCTCGTTTTCAGGATGTCCTGCGTGTCCCTTGACCCAGTTCCATTTAATATTATGAGGCTCGGCTGCCATAAGAAGTCTCTTCCAAAGTTCGACATTCTTAACCGGCTGTTTTCCTGCTGTTTTCCAACCTCTTTGTATCCAGCCTTCAAGCCACTTGTCATTAAATGCCTTGATAACATACTGAGAATCGGAATAAAGCATCACATCGCAAGGCCTGTTAAGGCTCTCGAGACCCACTATCGCACCCATAAGCTCCATTCTGTTGTTGGTAGTCTTATCGTATCCGGCGCTTAATTCCTTGATATGTTCTTGACCTTTGGCATCAACGTAGCGCATTACAACGCCGTATCCTCCGGGTCCCTCCGGATTTCCCCTTGCCGCACCGTCTGTAAATATCTCTACAAGCATTATGCCCATACTCCTGTTTCGGTAAATTTATCAGCAAGCTTCTGCGCCCTGTCGACGATTCCGCTATCGTAAGCAAGAACACCGAGAAGCTTAATAGCGTTACGATTGATCGCAGCGCCTTCTTTTATCATATAATCAAAATGAACATCATTATCGGTTACATTTCCCTCAAAATGATATAGATTAAACTCCTTATTCAAAAGAGCTGTCAGCTCAATATCATGCGTCGCTGCAAAACAAAGAACTCCGCTGTCCGCAAAAGATTTAAGTATCTCAGTGGAAGCAGCGATCCTCTCGACCGTATTGGTTCCTCTCAGTACCTCATCAACAAAACAAAGAACCGGCGCGCCCGTAGTCTTGGAAGCATCAATGATCCTCTTCATAGACTTGATCTCAACGATATAATAACTGTCGCCTTCAAGGATATCGTCGTTAAGAGCCATAGAGGAATATATCCTATAAAGAGGAGCCTTATAGCTCGTTGCCATCGCTGTATGTACACTCTGTGAAAGAATGGCATTGATCGCAGCCGTCTTAAGGAAAGTTGACTTACCCGAAGCATTGGAGCCTGTTATAAGCAGCCCTTTATCGGTATTAATGCTGTTTGGAACAGGTGTCTCTATAAGGGGATGAATAAGTTCTTTTGCACTATATCTTATTCCATCAGCGTCAGTCGAAAACTCAGGTACAGATACGCTTCCTTGCAAAGAAGCTCTAAAACATGCAACACTGATAAGTGCATCCAATCTTCCGAGAATGGTAAGAATGGTATCAAGCTCATTTCTCTTTTCCAAGATAAGCTTGTACATCTTGTTGAATTTAATAATGTCAACATGCGTCCACATCCTGATATAGTCAAGAAAAAGATCTGTCAGATTCGCAGAAGAATTCATTCTGGTCGGAGACATCAAAATATAAGATCCTCGTCCGAAGCCTTTAAGCTCATCGGCGGCACTCTTAAGCTTCTCTATATCATCCGTAAGCTCAGGATAATTATTCTTAGAAAAAAGAGCTACCGAATTGATCGCTTTAAGAACATATCTGTAGGTCTCAAGATAAGGCTCTATAGTGTTCTTTTGCCCAAAATACATGACAATATTTCCCACAGTAAGTGCAAGCAAAAGAATAATTCCAAGTCCGAATTTAAAGAAGCAAAGGACGATGGAAAGCAATATCAATACGATCATCAGGTAATGACGTTTATTACTGAAATCAATATTATTATCAAGAACCTTCAGATAATCGTAAATTGAATACCTTGATTTTCTTCCGATCTTATTAAAAATAAGCTGATACTTAAGACGCGCTTCGCCGTTTTCCGAAAAGAAAGAAATCTTTTTTTCCATGTCATCGAAAACAGACTCGCAATCATCGCCGGTCTGCGGTGTTCTGAGCATGTAATATAGATACTCTTCACCCGTAGCGGACAGGCAAAAATTCATCCTGGCAAAGACACCGTCCATATTAAGATCGTTCCAGGTGATATCGTCAATCTGAAATTCTTCTGTATGATTTTCATAATAACCCCTAATATGATAAAGCTCATACTCCTTGTACTTACGCATAGGGGCGTTACCGTAATTTTCTTTAAGCCATGCGGTCAGCTTTTTTTCGGAGACAATATTGTCTCTTACTCCAAGTAAATATGCAACAACGGCAAATCCCACAAGGGCCGCCAAAAGTGTAAATGATTCCATGTAAACTCTGTTCCTTTTATTTTTAGTCTCTTAATAATACGATCAAGCCTTAAATTTCTTGATAGACTCGGTAACAAGCTTGGTAAACAAAGGCGCAGCCTTATCTGCAGCCTCCTGAACTTCTTCATGTGACAAAGGAGTATCCGATAATCCCGATGCCTGGTTTGCAATGCAGGAAACGCCGCAAACTCTAAGTCCCATATGATTGGCAGCGATTGCTTCGTTAACGGTACTCATTCCGACAGCTGAAACTCCGAGCTTAGCAAGAAGCTGTATCTCTGCGGGTGACTCAAATGAAGGGCCTGTAAACTGGCAATATACGCCTTCTTTAAGAGTGATACCGTTCTCCTTTGCAGCTTCTTTGATGACAGCCTGAAGATCTTTTTTATAAATCTCGGACATATCGGGGAATCTTGGTCCGAGCTCATCAAGATTAGGTCCGATAAGCGGATTGGGTGCAAAGCATGAAATATGATCCGTAATAAGCATAAGATCACCTGCTCTGAAGCCTTCTCCGAGTCCGCCTGATGCGTTTGTAAGGAAAAGTATTTTTGCTCCGAGCATACCCATAAGTCTGACGGGAAGAACAACATCACTGATGTCATATCCTTCATAAAAATGAACTCTTCCCTTCATGCAGACAACTTTTACATCGCCCACATATCCGAAAATAAACTTTCCTGCGTGTCCCGGAACCGTTGAAACGGGAAATCCCGGAATATCTTTATATTCAATCTCTGTCTCAACCTTGATGTTTTCAGCGTAGTTTCCAAGGCCCGAGCCAAGGATAAGCGCAACATCGGGTTCAAAAGATGTCTTTTCTCTCACTGCATTTTTGCATGCGACCAATTTATCATATAACTTATTTGCCATAAAATAAGCCTCCTTTTTGAAATTACTTAATCAGTATACCATGTATTACGGGCTGTATCGAATTCTTTATAGCTTCAAGCAATACGTCCTTAACACCGCCTTTTATTATCCTGTTAAAGATCATACCCTGCATGCCGCCAAGCCCTTCAGGTGCGATGTTATTCATCCCATCGACCAGAATATCCCAGCCCGGCGTCTCATTTAATCTTATTTCGATACCCGTAGGAACGGAAGGATGGATAAACGTGCCCTTTTTGTCCTCTCTGTCGTAAGCACTGTCTTCAAAATGAATATTAAAAGTGCGAACGCAAGCTTCCTCAAGAAAGCTTATCTCATTACGGATAACAAGCCTGTTGTACTCATCAGTCGTACAAAAAGAGGTCATGGATACCTTATAATTTTCCCCGTGCATGTTTATGGTATTTACATATCTTTTACCGCCAAAGCCGCATCTTAAGCTGTAGATCTGCGTTCCCTCATATATATCTATGAAAAAGAAATTGCTGTCAAAAAGTCTGAATCCAATCTTAGATATTCCGTCGGTAAAATTGTTGTGTACAACCTGCATCAAGATAGGAAAAATTCCAAAGGTTTTATTTTCAAGCTCATATACTTTGCCGTTTAGCTTATGAAGCCAGGTCGCAATAAGCATATTTTCATTTCGGACATTATAAGACGCAACGGATGCTTTAAAGCTTGCTCTCTTAGACTCAAACTCGGCGACCTTTCTTTTGGTTCTTCCGCTTGTCATCGCAACAGTACGCTTCTTCCAGCCGCCGGCTTTTATTGTGGGAAAAGAGCTTGTATCTCCGCTTAGTGACTTACAAAGAGCCTGCAGCTCGGACTCTGCCTTAAAATCTTTTTCCAAAGCATGATCGAAAACTTCGATTTCTTTCATGCTGTTTCTTATCATAACAGCCATGGGCGAAGTCTGGAAAAGGTCGGCGTTTCCTGCGTTTGTAACAACGATCATATCGATATCGGGATAAACAAAAACGTTCTGACCAAGCATTCCGTTAAAAGCATAAGAACCGGGTCTGTCATCATTTATCCAAAGCTGATAACCATAATGCTCATTGTCATCTTTTCCCGTCTCAATCTGATGAGAAACAGATTCTTTTACCCATTCCTCGGGAATAAGCTGTACTCCGTTCCACTTACCGTTCTGCAGATAAAGTTGACCGAACTTAGCCATATCTTCCGTACGGATAAAGAGTCCCCATCCGCCTTTGGTGATATTCTGCGGACAACTCTCCCAGAAAATTCTTTTAATACCCATCGGAATAAAGATTCTCTCTCTGCAGAACTGAAACAATGATTGCCCTGTAATCTCGGTAACTATCGCGGAAAGCATGTAAGTATTCATGCTGTTGTATTCAAACTGTGTTCCGGGTTCAAATTTGGAACCCGCTTCAAGAAAGCCCTTTCTCCAGTCATTTCCGCTAAGCGCACCGGCTTCGTTAAAATCAACTCCGCTCGACATATTCAAAAGATGCTTAACCTTGATGGTCTTTTTGCGAAATCCGAAAGGATTCATCCTCGAACTGAAGATATCGCTTAGCTTATCTTCAACGGTGAGCTTTCCTTCGGATACAAGAATTCCGATAGCCATTGATACTATGCTCTTACACATAGAATAAGAGACATGCCACATATCAAGTGAATACGGGGTAAAAGAACTCTCGGCTATAACCTTTCCGTGACGAAGGAACATAACCTTATGCATCTTACAATCTTTATTTTCTGAAAGGCGCCTTATAAGAGACGTAAAAAAAGCAGAACCGACGCCTTCCTCTTCAGGTAAACTCCTCTCCAAAGGTGTCTCATCCACAAACGCCGGATTTTCGATAAAATCCGGTTTCTGAGGAGCATAGTCAACTTTGCTGATCTCGCCGGTCTCACCGGTTACGATCTTTAAGAGAAGTTCTCCAACGTCCAGTCCTGCTTTTGCCATATTATTTTATTTCCTCCGACAAGCGCAAAAAAGATTTACTTATTTATCAATCTTAAGTGCTCTCATGGAGTTAAGAATTGCGATCACCGCAACACCCACATCACCGAATACCGCAAGCCACATGGTAGTAAGTCCAAGTGCTCCGAGAATAAGAATGGCAGCCTTTACCACAAGAGCAAAAGTAATATTCTCTTTTACTATTCTAAGAGTCTTGCGTGCAATCCTGATAACAGTGGGAATCTTGGAAATATCATCGTCCATGATGACGATATCCGCAGCTTCAATGGCTGCATCGCTTCCAAGTGAACCCATAGCAATTCCGACATCTGCTCTCATAAGAACAGGCGCGTCATTGATTCCGTCACCTACAAACGCAAGCTTACTACCATTATCGCCTTCCAAAAGCATTTTTTCAACCCTGTCAACCTTATCGGCAGGAAGAAGCTCGTACAGAGCATCATCAATTCCTATCTCATTAGCAACATAAAGAGCTGCTTTCTTCCGATCGCCCGTTAGCATAACGGTCTTTTTTACTCCGGCAGACTTCATCGCTTTAAGAGCATCCTTAACGCCGTCTTTTATGATGTCAGAGATAACAACACATCCCATGTACTTGCCATCATAAGCAACATATACAACGGTTCCCGCACTGTCAGATTCGGTAAAAGAAATCTTGTTTTCATTTAGAAGCTTTTGATTTCCGACAAGAAGCTCTTTTCCCTTGTAATTAACAGATATTCCGTGCCCAGCTATTTCTTTTGCATCAGACAAAAGAGATCTGTCAACGTCTGAGTTTCCGCTAATCTTCTTGTAATGATTCATAATTGAAAGAGCTATCGGATGATTGGAGCTTGCTTCACCTGCAGCTGCCATCGTCACAAGCTCATTCTCGCTTATTCCGGCGCCTGAATCTACATTTACTTCTGTTACAGCAAACTCGCCCTTTGTAAGCGTTCCCGTCTTATCAAAAACAATCCTTGTTATACCTGCAGCAGCCTCAAGGAAATTGCTTCCCTTAACAAGCACACCGATCTTGGATGAAGCTCCGATTCCACCGAAGAATCCGAGAGGAACCGAGATAACAAGTGCGCAAGGGCAAGAAACTATAAGGAAGATACAAGCTCTTTTAATCGAATCGGCAAATGACAGCTGACCGAAAAGCGGCGGCAATATTGCAAGAAGAACCGCACCTATCGTAACTACGGGAGTATAGTATCTTGCAAATCTCGTGATGAAATTCTCCATCCTTGATTTCTTGTCGCTCGCATTTTCTACAAGCTCAAGGATCTTGGCAACCGTACTGTCCTCATAAGCCTTAGATGCTCTGATCTTAAGAACTCCCTCACCGTTAAGACAACCGCTTATTACTTCGCTTCCTTCAGAAGCTCTTCTGGGAACGGATTCTCCTGTAAGAGCCGCAGTATCTATGAAAGACTCACCTTCCACAACAACGCCGTCTACAGGTATCTTTTCACCGGCTCTGATAAGAAGGATATCTCCGACACTAACGTCCTCGGGATCGACTTCCGTTACCTGTCCGTCCTCACCGATGATATTGGCGTATTCGGGAGCAATGCTCATCATATCGGTGATCGCCTGGCGAGACTTTCCTACGGCAACACCCTGGAAGAGCTCTCCTATCTGGTAAAAGAGCATAACCGCGAGTGCCTCAAGATACTCGCCGATTCCGAATGCTCCGAATGTAGCGATCATCATCAGGAAATTCTCATCAAAAACCTGTCCATGTCTGATGTTTATCGCAGCTTTTTTGATAACGTCATAACCTATTGCAATATATGGGATAAGGAAGATGATAATCTTCAAAAGTAGCGGAACATTATCAAGCATTCCTGTTTTTTCCAAGATCAAAAGTACAAAGAATACCGCAAGAACAACCAGTATTCTGTTTCTCATTTTCTTTTGTTTCTTCGTCATAATATATACCTCTAAAAAAGGGAATGAAGTTTAAGTCTCCTCAAACATCACTCCCCGATTTTTATATCAAGCCTCAATCTCGCAGTCGGGCTCAACCTTCTTGCAGGCTGCTACAGCCTTTTCAAATACGGAATCAAAAACATCATCATTGGCTTCAAGAGAAAACTTCTGAGTCATGAAATTAACTCTGGCATTTATAACGCCTTCAACCTTCTTAACCGCATCCTCCATCTTTGCTGCACAGTTTGCACAATCTACTTCACACTTAAATGTCTTCTTCATAATCTTTATCCTTTCACTGTTTATTCATTAATATGATTAATGCCCTGATCGATTATGGTACGCACGTGATCATCGGCAAGATAATAGATGATTGATTTACCTTCACGTCTGTTTCCGACGAGCTTACTCTGCTTAAGTATCTTGAGCTGATGTGAAATAGCCGACTGAGTCATCTTGAGAGTCTCGGCAATATCGCACACACACATCTCGGATTCAAACAAAGCAAACAATATCTTGATCCTTGTTGAATCGCCGAATACCTTAAAAAGCTCCGCAAGATCGTAAAGCTCATCTTCTGAAGGCATTTCTTTATTGATCCTACTAACCAGATCTAAATGAACATCATGTAATTCGCAGTGTTCTACATCATTTAAAGCCATTTATTTCCCTTTCATTTAAACATATGAATAACTGTTCATATGTTTATATTAAAACCACTTCTTTCTTTTGTCAATAAAATAATTATAAAAATAACCCATACTGTTGGTATAATATTTATAATACAACTCGTATTACCGGTATCTGTTTTTACAGATATTCAAAATATATAATCTTATTGACCTGAAACAGATTTAATGGAGGAAACGCTCATGAAACTGAATCTATCTGAAAACATTAAAAGCTTTAGAAAAGAAAGAAAAATGACTCAGGAGAAACTCGCAGAAGCTCTCGGTGTCACAGTAGGCGCCGTGTACAAATGGGAATCCGGCCTCTCCACTCCCGAGCTATCTCTTATAGTTGAAATGGCTGATCTTTTCGATACATCGGTAGATGTTCTTCTTGGTTACAAGATGAAAAATAATCGTGTGGATCATATCGTAAAAAATATAAACAAGCTCTGTAAGTCTTTTGATAATGAAGCTATTACTGAAGTCGACAAAGCTCTGGTTAAATATCCCAATTCATTTGAGGTCCTAAATATCAGTGCGGAAACATATGGGTACTATGGCATAACCAAGCGTGACTGCGCAATGATGCGTAAATCACTCGATCTGTTTGAAAAAGTAATCTTATTGCTTCCTCAAAACACAAATCCCGCTATAAGTGAAGCTACGATAAGAGGAAATATGGCTAATATCCTTTTTATGCTTGGGGAGACCAATAACGGACTTGAAATTCTAAAAAAGTATAATGCCTCAGCCATGTATAGTGGCGTTATCGGTACATACATGACCATTTTTACAGATAATAAAGATGAAGCCGTTCCTTTTCTTTCAGAAGGTCTGGTTAGAGCATTTTCCGATATGATGACTTCTATCGTTGGTTATATCTTCTTTTTCTGTCATAAAAAAGAATGGAAAAAAGCGATTGAAATAAATAACTACGCTATCGCAATCATAAATGGCTTAAGAACCGACGAAAAATTCAATTCGCTTGATAAGATCCAATCAGAGCTTCTTGCCGCTCTTTCTTATCTTCAAAAGAAATCCGGTAAGAAAAAAGAATCTGAACGGACATTTAAAGAAGCAATCGAAACGGCTAAGCGATTTGATTCAAATCCCGATTACAGCATAAATTCGATGCGTTACGTGGAAAAAGAGGAAGATTTACTCATATATGATATTTTCGGAGCAGGAGCAATCGAAGCTATTCTTAAGGTTTTCAACAAACTGGGCGATGATGATCTCATCATAAAATGTAAGGAGTTAATTTAATTTGGAACCGGCAGTAATAAGTACAAATAAAGAAAACGTATTTCATAATAAAAACTTTTGCCTTGCTTTTCTTGGCGCGCTTGTATCAGAACTTGGCTTTGTCCTTTATAACTTTGCGGTCGGATTCTATATCTTGGAAATAACAGGTAACAATGCATTTATTCAGGGATTGTATCTGGCGGTCAGCGGACTGTCCATGCTTATTGCAACTCCTTTTGGAGGCGTTTTCAGCGATAGATACAACAAGGCTCGCATAATGTATATCTGCGACTACTTAAGAGGGGCAACAATAATCATTGCTACTGTTTTGATGCTTATTTTTAAAAATGCCGGTGCTCACGTTGCAATTCTTTTTGTTCTTGGAATGATTGGAAATGTAATAAGCGGAATCTTTGTACCGTCTGCCGAATCTCTTTTACCTATTATTGTAAAAGAAGAACAGCTTCAGCAAGCCAACTCATACAATGCCATGAAAACCGCTTTTGAAGGGATCATCGGAATCGTCCTTGCAGGAATATTGTATTCAATACTCCCCATTCACATACTGTTCTTTATAGTAGGACTTTGCTATGTGATATCGGGTGAATCAGAGATGTTCATAAAATATAAAAAAGAAGTTATTAAAGAAAAGATCACTGTAAATATCGCTTTAAAGGATATGAAGACGGGATTTGATTACATAAGAACGAAGAAGGGAATCACAGTATTACTCGTAGCTATGCTGTTTATCAATTTCTTTTTCACACCGGTCATGAATAACTTAATTCCTTATTTCATCAAAACCGATGTTGCCTACGCTCCTTCGTATCTGTTTGACAGTTTCTTAAAGCCGGAGATGTGGTCATCTGCATTTAATCTGTGCTACGGACTTAGTTCGTTTGTAGGCGCCGCTGTATTAAGCACAAGATTTCATGATGAAAAATGCGGAAAGAAAACAGCACACAGAATATGCGTGATCGCAATCGTAATGCTTACAATGACTGTGAGTTATATCGCACTTGTAAAAACAGGTGTTTCGCTTAATGCGTTTTTGGCTGTTTTATGCCTTATCGGAATAATACTCGGAACTTTGATAGCATGCGTAAACATACCGACTACTACCGCTCTCATGCGCATGGTAGATAAAAACATGATGGGAAAAGTCAGCAGCATCACGTCAATAGGTGCTCAGGGAATGGTCCCTATCGCAAGCGTGCTAGCAGGTTTGATCCTAAAGTATATTGGAAGTGCATCTTTATTGATGTTCTGTTCCGTGGGCTTTACATTAACAGCCCTGTTCTTGATAAAAAATAAAGATATAAACGAATTTTAAGAGCGCATTATTTGGGCTTATGCGCTCTATACTGTTCGTTGTAATCTATACCGAATATTCCGCCCTCTTTAAAGAGCTTTTCATATGGCAATCCGCCTGATTCTCCGACACCTGCATCTGATTTGATAGCCCTGTCTCTCCATGGAAAAAACAGCGGATTAATGTATGCTCTTGCATGAAACTGATTCTCCGCAGCATATGCATACTTATCCTTATCACCTGTCTGAATAAGTAAAAGAGCTGTCTTTTCATCTTCTGTCAGATGATCGGGATCCTTGATCGTCATGGTATGATCTTTTTTGTTATAAACACCCACGGTAGAAAGATACTCAAGAGTTTGTTTCCCGCCGTACTCATCAAACTCTTTGTACTTAAAAGGTAGTTTATATGCAGCGCCGTTTTTAAAGACATCATCATGAGCAACCTTATCAATTGCAAAGTCGGCGATCAGATAGCTTCCATCGCTCTTAGAATCGCAGAAATATTTTAATATGGCTTTATCGTTACATCTGTAAAACTTTTCTGCATGGACCATTTTATTGATCTGATCCATAGCGGAAGCGGACATTTCTTCATCTATTTCTTTTCCGTCTTTAGAATCGGATATTATCTTTTTAAAAAAACTAAGATCTATTGAATTAAAGACAACGGCTGTAGCCTTGCTCTTCTGTTCATCCATCGGTTCTCTGATTTTGATCATGGAATAAACAATTTTTCCGCCGTTTGTTTTTAAACCGGTGATATACCAATCATCTAAGCCCTTATAATCAAATTTTTCGGAATCTACTCCGGCGTCTTTACATATATCTTCGATAGACTTATCGATAATAAAATACCCGTCTTTTGTCTCTAGTTTATTAAAACTTATTCCGCATTTATCAAGTAGTTCTGTCATTATAGGTCGTTCTCTTTCCTTCACTTATAATTTATGCCTTGATTGCCCACCTAAGCTTGGTCGATTTACTTCTTGGATTAACTCTGCATTCTTCTGCAGAGGGTCTTATAACATCGGATGAGATATCACTGTATAGCCCGGCTTTCAGTCCCTCCTTGAACGCCTTCTTTACAAGTCTGTCCTCTCCCGAATGAAATGTTAGAATAGCCACTCTTGCTCCGGTGTTTAGTATAGTTGGGAGCTTTTCAAGAAATGTATACAGCACTTCGAATTCGCTGTTAACGTCAATCCTAAGAGCCTGGAATACTCTGGCACAGCTCTTTTTTATAGCATCTTTCTTTTCTTCTTTCGGAACCTTCCACAGCGCATCTTCTATAGCTTTACGAAGCGAAGTTGTACTGTCCATCGGATCGCCTTTTTTCATCAGATTAAAGACCTTATCCGCAATTTCCTCTGCATAGGGTTCGTCCGAGTTTTCTATCATCATGCCGACAAATTCATCTCTTGTGATGTTATGAAGACGCTCTGCTGCAGATTCTCCTCTTGTCGGATCAAGCCTTAAATCAAGTGGTCCGTCAATCTTATATGAAAAGCCGCGACTCGGATCGTCTATCTGCATCGATGATACACCAAGGTCCGCAAGTACAAAATCAAATTTACCGGCTTCTTCTGCGACTTTATCTATATTGGCAAAATTGGTAAGTCTGAACTTGAAAATATCCTCAGAAAATCCCGCGTCTCTAAGGCGTTTAACTGTCTTTTCCGATTCTATCGGATCGACGTCGAGGCCGTAGATGCAGCCTTTGGCAGAGCCCCCTCCTGACGTGGCGCAAGCATCACTACCGGTGTTTTCCTTTGATTCACCTACAAGCTGCTCAAGCATCTTACGTGTATGACCGCCGTATCCGAGAGTGCAGTCGAGTCCCTGCTCTCCGGGCTTTATTTTTAATACATCAAGTATTTCGTTTACCATAATTGAAATATGCATTCCCGCAGGAGTAGATCCTTTGGAGATTACTCGCGCAACGGTATCAGCATACTTCTCGGGATTGTGTTCTTTATATTTTTCCTCAAACTTCTTCGGGTATTTACCTGAATAATGTACCCTTCGTTTGTGCTGCTTCTCTTCCATTCTATAACCTTTCATAATAAATCTGAGTGTATTCTAACTTCTCGAACTCCTCGACATCAACTACTTCTTCGGATACACCAACTTCTTCTAACCTCTTCTTTTTCATCTTATCAAACTCATCCTTGGATAGGGACTTTGTTGCAAAACATTTATCGATAGATTCTTTAAGATTAGGAATGTCGGGATCCTCATCAATGTCTTTATCCGGATTATAGAAACCAAATGTGTGATACTTATGGGTATCATAGCTTAATGTGTATTCGGTAACAACGTATTTTTCATCAAGTTCCTCCAGTGATGGCATTGCCTCCCCGAGCCCATCTCTACGTACCGCTTCAATGTCATAAATCGGCTTTATCTCACCGGCACTATCAATAAAAGCATAAGCATCATAGTACATACACGCAGCATTTCCCGGGACTCCTGAGTTTCTAACTCCTCCATGCTCGTTAAGATCAACATCCCAACGCTCGCCCTGACAATAGCATGCAAAAACTACCTGCAACCTACTATCAATGTTTTTTATCACCATTTTAGAATCATAAAAAGGTGGGGTGGTACAATCTATACTCAATACAAGCTCGCGATCTCCATCCATACCGCAGTCAATAAATGAATAGCTTACCGACTCAACTTTGATATTTCGCTCATGGTCCGCATCAGATGGCGCAAAAGCATCATTGACTTCCTTTACCAATTGCTCAAGTGTGACATCCTGTTTTGACAAAAGATTAGTCAATCCACCATCATTCCATGAGTATGTAGCTTCATTTGTATCCTTACTATAATCCGAAAAGCTGATCGTGCCTTTTCCTGCCAGAAATTCATCATATAGATCACCGGATTCATTCGTGGCAAACATGAAGTCTCCAAGCAATTCTTCCTCGGTGTCTGTTACATTACCAGCCTCTTTAGAATCTTCGGCAACAGCATCTTGAACTGATTTGTCAGTTTCACACACATCTGTTTTATCAACGCTTGCCTTTTGAGCCTCATGCTCTGTTCCTTCGACATTTGCTTTCCCCGGCTTACATGTGTGAATAATAATAGCCACAAGCATCACTAAGATAACGGCTACTACACCAATTATTAACATTGGTTTTTTGTTAAATTTAAACTTATTCATAGAAAAATCACTTGCGTTGTCACGCATTACCCCTTCCCGTATTTATAAGCATCATTGTTAGTATATCAGCGATGGCTAAGTCGCTCAACACCGACATAGAAAAAGGATCGGATTATGATCCGATCCATCTCTACTCAATTTTAATTTTCAAATTCATGATATCAACTTTTCAAACACTTCCATCGAAAGCTCTGACGTACTTCCAAGGATCACATCTGCTTCATGCATCTGAGCGGAGCTTCCGACTCCGACAGCTTTCATTCCGGCTGCTTTGATCGCTGTGATTCCGGCTTCGGCATCTTCGACTCCGATCGCATCTTTGGGAGCAACTCCCAGAGAATTTATGCAGTCAAGGAAGATATCCGGAAACGGCTTACTTCTCTCAATCTTCGCTGCATCCGCTATATAATCAAAATAGTCTTTTACACCAAGTCTATTGATTATAAAAGGTGCATTTCTACTGACGCTGGCAAGCGCGATCTTAATTCCTTTTTCTCTTAAAGCTTTCAAACTAGGAAGGATTCCGGGAAGCAGATCGTCCGGAGTTATCTTTTTTATAAGCTCCTTATAAATCTCATTTTTCTTTGTCGCAATCTCATTTTTCTTATCTTCGGACATCGAATCCCTTCCGGGGCCGTTATCCAATATAAGATTAAGTGATTCCATTCTGGATACACCTTTTAACTTCTCGTTGTAATCCTTATCAAATGAGATTCCAAGTTCCTTCGCAATTATACTCCACGCCTCATAATGATACTCGGCAGAGTCGGTAATAACTCCGTCAAGATCAAAAACAACAGCTTTTAACATACCAAATAAACCTCATACTTTTACAACAGTTTTCTTCTTTGTAATCTTTGTCTTTTTGCCATAGATCTTCATGGCAAAAGCCTCTCCCTCTTCTAAGACCACAGACACCTCTTCTTTGGTAACATCGGTGCGTATTCTACTTCCCATAAATCTGATCTTAAAGCTGTAGCCCGACCATTTATAAGGAACAAAAGGCGCAATCGATATTCCTTTTTCGTTTATGGATAAGCCCGCAAAACCATAAACCACAGCCATAAATGAGCCGCCCATATTTGCGGTATGAATTCCGTAAGAAGTATTATCGTGAAGATCTCTAATATCAAACTCCGCTGAATTTCCAAAGTACTTATACGCCTTATCCTGCATTCCAAGCTTTGATGCAACTATACTAAACGCACACTTTGATAAAGATGAATCATGCGTCGTGATCTTCTCATAATATTCAAAGCTCTTTTTCTGCGTATTCTTCTCAACCGCATCAGGAAAAAGAAAGAACGCCATAACCGTATCGGCCTGCTTACAAACCTGATATCTGTACAGATGTAACGGATGATAATGCAAAAGAAGCGGGAAATCGCTCTTCGGTGTAGCCTTAATATTCCAAACAGGCTTATCAAAAAACGAATCATCCTGCGGAATAACTCCGTCCTTACTTATTTTAGGAAAATACATCTTATCCGCTGCTTCCGACATTTCTTTTATTTCAGCGGCGGTTATCTGCACCTTTTTCTTAAGCTCTTTTTCTATGCCTCTTTCCTTAAGAAGCTCATAGAACTTAACAGCCCACGAAAGGTTATACTTGGCAACGCGGTTCGTGTAATAGTTATTGTTGACCATACACGTGTATTCATCGGGCCCCGACACATCGTTGATCCTAAAGGTACCGCCCACGTAATTTCCTACATCGAGCCAGAGTCTTGCAGTCTCAATAAGGATCTCTTCTCCGTATTTCTTGATAAAATCAAGATCTCCCGTCGTCAGATAATAATTAACTATCGCATAAGCAATATCGCCAACGATGTGATACTGCGCGGTTCCCGAAGGAAAATATCCCGAGCACTCAACACCCGTTATAGTTCTCCAAGGAAAAAGAGCTCCCTTCTTATGTCCAAGTAACTTCGCATTTTCTTTTGCTTTTTCCAAAGTCCTGTATCTGTAGGAAATAAGCATCTTCGCTAGATACGGATCCGTAAGAACAAAGAACGGGATCACAAACATCTCGCTGTCCCAGAAATAATGGCCTTCGTAGCCTTCACCGCTAAGACCTTTCGCAGCGATATTTCCGTAGCTGTCCTTCGCGGATGAACACAGAAGCTCATACATATTGAAATTAACGGCTTCATTCATCTTGGGATCGTTATGGATCTCAAGCATTGAACCTGCCCAAAATTCCTCAAGATAAGCCGCCTGTTTTTTGTAGTAGTATTTAAGTCCGTTATCCAGAACCTTAGCCATCTTTTCTTTTGCCGAGGACAAAGGATCCTCGCACCTAAGCGAATCGGTAAAAATCGAATACTTAACTAAAGTTACGCTCTCGCCCTTTTTAAGATCACTTACAACATCACAAGTAAGGTTTCCGTCTTCGTCTTTTACCGTACAAAGTCTCGACTTGGCATCAGAAATCTCATGACTTACAACCGAGCAGCATTTAAGCTTACTTCTTGAAGTCTCGCAGAGCGCATAGCTTACGCCATCATTTATTCCCGCTTCAATAGTGCTTATAAACTTTGGACTCTCCGCAGCAAGCCTTGGATCTGTCGGGTCGCTGTAGTTCATAACTTCCGGAATATGCTTTGATGAAAACAACAAACTTACATTTCCCGAAAGCGCGGTAACTTTATATTCAATGGTAAAAAGAGACAGCTCCTCAAAAGAAGTCATTCTTTTAATGTTGATACCTATCTTATCTCCCTTTGGTGACTTCCATTCGATATCTCTTTGGGTAATTCCCGCGTCCATGTCGAGAGTTCTTTTATACTTAAGAATATTCCCCTTCAACATGTCAAAAGGCTCACCGTTAACGAAAAGATAAATCGTCTGCGTATCTGCGATATTCAGCATAGTATCTTTTTTCTCGATGAAATTGCACAGATTCTCCGCCTGCTTCATATCCACGATGTCATAGAAACCGTTTATATAGGTTCCGCGCATAGTGTTAAAATCAGCGGGAACGCCCTCTTCAAGGCAACCTCTGACACCGATATATCCGTTGGCGTTGTGAAAAAGAGTCTCGTAAAGAAAGCTATCTTTTTTTGATAGCGTCTTTATGTTCTTTTGAAAAATCTTAGCCATAGATCATCCCTTAACGGCGCCTGCCGCCACACCTTCTACAATATATTTCTGACATGCCAGATAGAAAATAACGACGGGAATGATGGTGACAACAAGTGCCGCCATAGCCTCATTCCAGCTGATCGTATACTGACCGAAAAACTTGGCTGTCGATATCGGAATGGTTCTGTTTGCCGTTGACTTTAAAGTAAGCGAAGGCAAAAGATAGTCATTCCAGATCCAGATAACATCAAGGATAATAACAGTCATTGTCGTAGGCTTGAGCATCGGGAAAACTATCTGCCAAAAGGTCTTCCAAGTATTGCATCCATCGATCGTAGCAGCTTCTTCAAGCGAAACAGGGATTGATGAAATAAAGCCGTGATACAAGAATACTCCCATTCCCGCACCGAAACCAAGATACATAAAGATAAGTCCCGGAATAGTGTCGGTCATCTTGATTCCAAGTGTAAATCCAAACCAGTTCATCTCCTGCATAAGAGGCATCATGATGGTCTGGAAAGGAATGAGCATCGTAGCAACAAGAATGTCAAAAAGAACTACCGAAAGCTTGTTGTTACTTCTCACAAACATCCACGCTGTCATGGATGCAAATATAACGATCACAGTTATCGAAATGACTGTGAGAATAAGTGAATTTTTAAGTGATGTAAAAAAGTTCATCTTCTCAAGAGCACTCATGTAATACTGAAGCGATAAGCTCTTCGGAAGAGACACCATGTTCTCATACATCTGAGATCTGCTCTTAAATGAGTTGGTCAAAATAAGATAGATCGGAAACAGATAAAGTACGCAAAAGAGAACGGTGATCACATTTAAAAATGTCTTTAAAGGCTTTGAATAATAAAGCATTACAGTGCCACCTCCCTCTTCTTGGTTATACTTACCTGAATAAGTGTAATAACGGCGATAATAAGGAAGAATATGATCGCCTTAGCCTGGCCGTATCCAAAATTACTCAAGCTGAAAATTTCGTTGTAGATATTTAGCGAGAACATTTCAGATTGGTAATTTGGTCCCACACCAGTAAGTGAAATATTCACATCGTAGATCTTGAAGCAATTTGATAACGATAAGAAAAGACATATCGTAAACGAAGGCATAAGCATCGGAAACTTTACTTTGAAAAGAGTCTGCATATAATTTGCTCCGTCAACCTGTGCTGCCTCAAGTACATCCGCAGGGATAGCCATGATTCCCGTGATATACACGATCATCACATATCCCGCGAGCTGCCATGTTGTAACCACGATCATCGCGATTATGGATTTAACAGGGTCTGTAAGCCAGTTTCCCCATTCAATCGATAAAAAGAACTCCTGAAAAACGCTCTTCCAGATATAACCAAGGATAAGTCCGCCGATAAGATAAGGCATAAAAAGCATTGTCCTTGCGACGTTTCTTACTTTAAGCTTGGTCGTAACGATAAGTGCGAATATGATTCCCAAAAGATTTACCGTCACAACAGATATAAGCGTAAATATGGTTGTTCTTACGGTTGCATTTAAAAACTGTTTGTCCTTAAAAACGTCCGCGTAATTCTTAAATCCCACAAATGTAGCGGCATGCTTTGCCAGTCCATCCCACTCAAAGAATGAATACCCTATACCGATCACAAACGGGATCACCACGACGATCATGAATATTATCATAAGAGGCGCAGTAAACAGCGCGTACCACCCTTTCCCTATTTTCATCCGTAACCTCCAAAATCACTTAATATACTCTCGGAATCTATAAGCCAGTAACAATGCGGCTTTCAGATTCCTTTTTTATTAAAATCCCCCACTTTTTTATCAAAAAACACTTGACA
>NZ_FPCC01000036.1 GCF_900116875.1 Butyrivibrio sp. INlla21 | reverse complement strand
GACACCCTTGCCTTCGGCTATATCCTTCCCACTACCGGGCGAATTCGGGACTTTAACCCGTTGGAAACGTGCGCCGCTAGGCGCACTACAAAAAAAGACCCCTGCATCATTTTTGATGCAGAGATCTTTTAAAGTCCCTCTTAACTTAATGACATTGAGGAAATCCTCCGGGGTTAATTTTTATAAATATGGAAGTTCGGATCTTAGAACTTTCCAGCCTTAGCAGCTTCTTCGATAGAAACGGCTGTAGAAACAGTCATACCAACCATCGGGTTGTTACCAGCGCCGATAAGACCCATCATCTCAACGTGAGCGGGAACTGATGAAGATCCTGCGAACTGAGCATCTGAGTGCATACGACCCATAGTATCTGTCATACCGTAAGAAGCGGGACCTGCAGCCATGTTATCGGGGTGAAGTGTACGTCCTGTACCACCGCCTGAAGCAACTGAGAAGTACTTCTTGCCTGCCTCTGTACGCTCCTTCTTGTATGTTCCTGCAACGGGATGCTGGAATCTTGTAGGATTGGTTGAGTTACCTGTGATAGATACGTCAACGTTCTCCTTCCACATGATAGCAACACCTTCCTGTACGTCGTTAGCGCCGTAGCAGTTAACCTTAGCACGAGGTGAGTTAGCATCCTTGGAGTAGCACTTTCTGAATACTTCCTTTACCTCGCCTGTGTAATAATCGTACTGTGTCTCAACATATGTGAAACCGTTGATACGAGAAATGATCTGAGCTGCGTCTTTTCCAAGACCGTTAAGAATAACTCTGAGGGGTTTCTGACGAACCTTGTTAGCCTTCTCAGCGATACCGATAGCACCCTCAGCAGCAGCGAATGACTCGTGACCTGCAAGGAATGCGAAGCACTCTGTATCCTCTTCAAGAAGCATCTTACCAAGGTTACCGTGTCCAAGGCCAACCTTACGACGGTCTGCAACAGATCCGGGAATGCAGAAAGCCTGAAGACCGATACCGATTGCAGCAGCAGCCTCAGAAGCCTTACGGCAGCCCTTCTTGATAGCGATAGCGGCACCTACTGTGTAAGCCCACTTAGCGTTCTCGAAACAGATAGGCTGAATACCCTCGATGAGCTTGTAAACATCGATGCCTGCAGCCATTGTAATATCTTTACACTCTTCTACTGAAGAAATCCCATACTCCTTAAGGCAAGCCAGGATCTGGGGCTCTCTTCTTTCATATGATTCAAATAAAGCCATTTTATATTCCTCCTTACCTTAAATTACTCTTTTCTGGGATCAATGAATCTGGCAGCGTCAGCTACACGTCCGTACTGACCCTTAGCCTTCTCTATAGCTGTGTTAGCGTCATCACCGGCCTTGATGAAGTCCATCATCTTGCCGAAGTTAACATACTTGTATCCGATGATCTCGTCATTCTCATCAAGAGCAACCTCTGTGATGTAACCATCTGTAAGCTCAAGATAACGAGGTCCCTTGTCAAGTGTTCCGTAAGTTGTACCAACCATTGAACGAGCACCCTTACCAAGGTCCTCAAGACCTGCACCGATAACAAGTCCGCCCTCTGAGAATGCAGACTGTGTTCTTCCGTATACGATCTGAAGGAAGAGCTCTCTCATAGCTGTGTTGATAGCGTCACAAACAAGGTCTGTGTTGAGAGCCTCGAGAACTGTAAGTCCGGGAAGAATCTCAGATGCCATAGCTGCTGAATGTGTCATTCCTGAGCAACCGATTGTCTCTACAAGTGCCTCCTGAATGATACCTTCCTTAACGTTAAGTGAAAGCTTGCAGCAACCCTGCTGAGGTGCACACCAGCCGATACCGTGTGTATAGCCGGAAATATCCTTAACCTCTTTGGACTGAACCCACTTAGCCTCTTCGGGAATAGGGGCAGCGCCATGATGTACCCCTTGTGTTACGGGACACATATTCTTTACCTCTGTTGAGTAAATCATGTGAAAATCTCCTTTCATATTGTAAAGTAATTATTCATTACTTACTACCTGATTTGTTTAGACTGACCATAGATGTGCCTGCCAAGCACGGTCATAGATGGCAAACGTATATTTCTCAAAAAAGAGTTGCCAAACACATTCGCCAAAACCTATTTTTACACAAAACTGCGCATATTTCAATGGTAATGTTATATTTTTAACACATTTTTTAGTCTTCTTTCTTTTCGACAATGTGATCCTTATCTTTAAAGATATGATGCGCGGGAATACAGCCTCTAACGGAGGAAAGAGGATATACATTGGACCATCTTCCGATCACTGTTCCGGGGTTAAGAACACTGTTGCATCCGACCTCAACGTTGTCCCCGAGCATAGCTCCCATTTTTTTGAGCCCCGTCTCTACCTTGTCGTTCTCTCCATTCTTAACAACAACGAGCTTTTTGTCGCTCTTAACGTTGGATGTGATTGAGCCTGCGCCCATGTGAGACTTAAATCCAAGGATTGAATCTCCGACATAGTTGTAATGAGGAACCTGAACCTTATTAAAGAGGATAACGTTCTTAAGCTCCGTTGAATTACCAACAACCGCGCCTTTTCCAACGATAGCGCTTCCTCTGATAAACGCACACTGTCTTACTTCCGCATCCTCATCAATGATGCAGGGACCGCCTATATAAGCAGAGTCAAAAACCTTGGCGCTCTTTGCGATCCAAACGTTCTCACCGCGCTTTTCGAACTTGTCTGCGGGAAGCTTGTTTCCAAGCTCGATTATATAATCCTTGATTCCTGCAAGAAGCTCCCAAGGATACTCCTTGGTCTTCATATAATTCGCAGCGATAGTCTCATTAAGGTCGTACATATTGCTAATCTTAAATTCTTCCATTTCAGTTCTCCTTTACTTTATCGGAAGCCTTATTGCCGGCCGCTTTCTTGGTTGTTCCGGCCTTCTTGCCTCCGCTCTTAGTTGTGCTCTTGTAATTTGAAGCAACATAATCAAATCTTGATCTGAGCAAATTCCTATAATCATTGTCTTTGACAAGATTGGTTCTCTTACTAACGAAATCATCGAGCTTAGTCATATACTCATTTTCCGAGATCTCGCCGTTTGCAACGCCGGTAAGTCCCTTCTCCCAGCTTGCCGTAAGCGCGGGATTGAGCATGGGCTTCATCGAGCACGCAACGGTCTCATAGACCATCTCTCCCATCTGTGTGGGCGTGATTATCTGGGTCTTTTTATTAAGATTAAGATACTTAATGTTGACGAGCTTAGTAAGTATACCCGCTCTCGTCGCACTCGTTCCGATTCCCGAGCCCTTGATCTGAGCGCGTAGCTCCTCATCTTCGATAAACTGTCCGGCATTCTCCATCGTAAGGATGATCGTTCCGGAGTTGTATCTCTTGGGCGGCGAAGTCTCGCCTTCTTTTAGGTTAAAAGACTCTGCGGGGAGCTTGTCGCCCTTCTTTAATTTCTGAAGGTGCTCGAAGAGTTCCTCATCGGTCACGGTCTCCTCTTCGCTCTCCTTATTGTCGTCCTTGTCATCATTATTCTTGGCCTTGTCCTTAAAGAAGGAATAGTCCATAACATGCAGATATCCCTTGGCGGTCAATATCTTGAAGTTGGCAAAAAAGCTCTCAATCTTGCCTTCGTGTTCCTTGCTGTCCATGGTAAGCGAAAGCGCCACTTTACTGTAGGTCGCTGACGGGTAAAAGACGGCAAGAAAACGCCTTACTATTATCTCATAGACCTTGGCCGATGTCGGCGACAAGCTTCCAAGTGCCGATAATCCCTGACCTGTCGGAATAATTGCATAGTGGTCTGTAATTGCTTTGTCGTTGACATATCTTGTCTTCTCAATACCTTTATAGGACTCATGCTGCAGGATTGCCTTGGCAAACACGGCGCACGGTTCATACGAAGTAAGTCCCTTTATATTCTGACTGATGACCTTGGCGATGGCACTAGACATTACACGCGCATCGGTTCTTGGATAAGTCGTCAGTTTCTTTTCATATAATTCCTGAGCTACAGCCAGCGTCTCGTCGGGATTTATCTTAAAAAATCTCGAGCAGTCATTTTGAAGCTCCGCAAGGTTATACAGAAGCGGCGCGTTCTTGACTTCTTTTTTCTTCTCACACTTAACTACTGTGGCTTCCACAGGAACAGCACCGAGAGACGTTATCAGCTCCTGCGCATCCTCTTTGGTCTTAAAGCCCTTCTCGCTGTAGAGCTTGGGCGAATTGTCGTAGAAAGATTCGGGCGTAACTCTCCACTCGGCATCACACTCTTTTCCGCCGATATTTACACCTGCAAGGACACGGTAAAAAGGCGTCTTTACAAACTCTCGTATCTCTCTTTCCCTGTCGACTACAATGCCCAGAACGCAGGTCATTACTCGTCCGACCGAAATAACGCATTTATCAAGATTAAGGTAATTCTTGATGGAATACGCATATTTCAGCGTCAGAGCTCTGGAGAAATTGATACCCATTAGGTAATCCTCTTTTGCTCTAAGGAAAGCGGAAGCGCCGAGATTATCATACTCGGAGTCATCCTTGGCTTCACGGATTCCGCGCAGGATCTCATCCTCGGTCTGCGAATCGATCCAGACTCTTTTACGCGTCTTACCTTTAACGCCCGCCTGCATGTCAACGAGACGGTATATGTATTCACCCTCGCGTCCCGAGTCGGTGCATATATATATCGTATCGACGTCGTCTCTGGTCAAAAGACCTTTCACGGTCCTAAACTGCTTGGAAACATTCCCTATAACTTCATATTTAAAATTCTGTGGGATAAAAGGAAGTGTGTCGAGCGACCACCTCTTGTACTTATCGTCGTAGACTTCAGGATAGCTCATGGTTACCAGGTGTCCGACGCACCACGTTACGATAGCATCATCAGACTCCAGGTAACCGTCTTTCCTGGAAAAATTTATCTTCATCGCCGAGGCAAAAGCCTGGGCAACACTAGGTTTTTCAGCAATGTAAACGCTCTTAGCCATTCGTTAATTCATCTATACCTATGAGTCTCAGCTTGGAATCGGGCTTCATCGACGCATCAATCAGCCAAGCGTCAAACCCTACCGTTGAGAACAGATAGAAATAATCTCCCTCAAGTCTTGCTTTTTTTGCGCAGGACCAAAGGCTTTCCAAGTCGGCGTGAGTCGCCTGTTTCTGCCAAAAACACATTCCAATGGCGGTATCTCCGGTATCACTCTGTACGATGATATCCAGATTGCCGGATTTTCCTATCCACTCACCCTCTTCAGATACATCGAACGGAAAGTTCCCTCTGTCCATGCACCTGTACAGGTATTCGCGGCATACCGTCTTGAAATATTCCGATGCGTAGCTTTGCATTCCTGCCGATATAAATATATCATAAAATTGCTCCGCAGGCATCTGCGTAAGACTACTTTCATTTGGGAAGATAAATCTGAAATAGAAATCCAGCAAAGGGTCCTCTATCTTATAGGCTCCCTTTACAACATTCTCTCTTCCCGCATTTCCGAATGAATAAACCTTACTGGCAAAATCATGATGAATCAAGGTCTTAAGATAAACCGATATCTTGGCTCTTGAAAAGCCCGTCGCATGATATATATCGTTGAGCTTGTTGATTCCTCTTGCCATAACGGACAGGATCGTGTGATAAACGGACGTCTCTCTTAAATCCTTGGATGTAAGCCTAAGCGCCTCTCCGTATAGATATGACGAAGGATCAAGGATATTCTTGCAGACGTTTTCTTTAAAGGATAAAGAGTCGTCAAAGTATCTCCATAAAGCCGTCTGACCGCCAAGTACAGAATACGAAAGAACCGCGTCCTTGTAGCTCATCTTGGGATAGAATGCTCTCATAGACGAGAACGGAAGAGGCTTGATCTTCCTAAATCCCACGACATCGGCAGCAAAGCTTCCCATCTGTCCGACCATGCTGTTCTCGACCCAGTTGATATCATGGCTCACAAGAAGAACGAGTATCTGCCTGTATCTGCCATACTCTTTTACAAAGCTTACAAGCGACTCCATGAAACCGGGGCTTGTCTTAATGATATTCTCGAAATTCCTGACAATAAAAATAAACGGAGCCTTGCCTGCAGATTCCGCACAGGCTGTAAAGATATCTGAGTAAGTCGGATCGTCTTTGACGGCAATCCTGTTACTTTTTAGTTCTCCGGTCCACAAAAAGAGCTGCTCCCTCTCAGATGCGGAGCGAGCAGAATAATAAAAGCTCTTTCTGTTTTCCGTAAATTTGGACAAAAGAGCAGAATGCTCAATATTCCTGTGTCCGTAGACAACAAGAATATTGGATAATCCGCTCTCATAGTATCTGTTTAAAAAACGTAAATCTTCTGATCTTTGCGCTTCCATCATTATACTTTTATCACTTTTTGTTGATGTATCCGCTTGCCTTAAGAAGCTCTGCGCACTCTACGGCTCCGCCTGCAGCACCACGAAGTGTGTTGTGTGAAAGACCAACGAACTTCCAATCGTAAACGCTGTCCTCACGGATTCTTCCGATGCTTACGCCCATACCGTTCTCATAGTTAACATCAAGTGTGATCTGAGGTCTGTTGTCCTCCTGCATGTACTGGATGAACTGCTTGGGAGCGCTGGGAAGCTCGAGTTTCTGAGGAAGTCCTGAGAACTGCTCAAGTTTCTCGATGAGCTGCTCCTTTGTAGGGTTCTTCTTGAACTTAACGAATGCAGCAGCTGTGTGTCCGTAAAGAACAGGGATTCTGATGCACTGACATGTGATCTTAACGTCATCGGCGGGAACGATCACGCCGTTCTCAACCTTACCCCAGATTCTGAGGGGCTCTTTTTCTGACTTCTCTTCCTCACCTGAAATGAAAGGAATAACGTTGCCAACCATCTCGGGCCACTCTTCGAAGTTCTTACCTGCACCTGAGATAGCCTGGTATGTTGTAGCTACTACCTCGTAGGGCTCAAACTCTTTCCATGCTGTAAGAGCGGGTGTGTAGCTCTGGATTGAGCAGTTGGGCTTAACAGCGATGAAACCTGCGTTTGTGCCAAGTCTCTTTTTCTGGAACTCGATAACATCCATATGCTCAGGGTTGATCTCAGGGATGATCATGGGAACATCGGGTGTCCATCTGTGTGCACTGTTATTGGAAACAACAGGTGTCTCAGTCTTAGCGTACTCTTCCTCAATAGCCTTGATCTCATCCTTAGACATGTTTACGGCTGAAAGAACAAAATCAACGTCCTCAGAAACGCCCTTAACATCAGTAACGTCCTTGATAACGATGTTCTTTACAGAATCGGGAATAGGACCATCCATCTTCCATCTGTTTCCTACTGCCTCTTCGTAAGTCTGTCCTGCCGAACGAGGGCTGGCTGCGATTGTCTTAACCTCAAACCAAGGGTGATTGTTGAGGATAGAGATGAATCTCTGTCCAACCATTCCTGTACCGCCAAGTACGGCAACCTGCAATTTGTTACTCATAATACTGTTACTCCTCCTAAAATTAAAAATAATTCTTTATGTGAAAAAATATATTTGCCTATCGGTATTTATATCTATCACTTAATGCTGAACTCGTTAAGGAACTTGCCGTTTAGCTCAATTACCTTCTTCATGGCATCCTGTCCGGGTGCTCCTATTGTAAGTCTCTTGCTCACGCAGGTCTGTAGACTAACCGCATCAAAGATGTCTTCGTCAAAAAGCTCTGAGAACTGCTTAAGCTCTTTTATCTCAAGATCGTCGATCGCACACTTCTTGTCGATGCAATAAAGAACAAGTCTTCCGATAACGGAATGCGCATCTCTAAACGGCATTCCCTTGTTTACGAGGTAATCTGCCGCATCTGTAGCGTTGGTAAAGCCCATCATTGCGCTCTTTTCCATCGGTTCCTTATTGAATTTGATGGTTCTAAGCATATCCGCAAAGAGTGTCAGGCAGTTTGATACGGTATCTATCGCATCGAATGCGGCCTCTTTGTCCTCCTGCATGTCCTTGTTGTATGCAAGCGGTATGCCCTTCATTGTTGTCAAAAGAGACATCAGGTCGCCATACACGCGTCCAGTCTTACCTCTTACGAGCTCTGCGATGTCAGGGTTCTTTTTCTGAGGCATGATGCTGCTTCCGGTTGAATAAGCATCATCGATGTCCACAAATCTGTACTCATTGCTGTTCCAGATGATGATCTCTTCGCTGAATCTTGAAAGATGCATCATTATAGTAGAAAGAGCTGACAAGAACTCTATAAGGTAATCTCTGTCGGATACGGAATCCATGCTGTTAAGTGTGGGTCCGTAGAAATCAAGGAGCTGCGCCGTGTACTCTCTGTCGAGAGGATATGTCGTTCCCGCAAGGGCTCCCGCTCCAAGAGGACAATAGTTCATCCTATTATAAATATCCTTCATCCTAAGGAGATCTCTTTTGAACATTTCAAAGTACGCGCCCACATGGTGAGCAAGTGTAACGGGCTGAGCCTTCTGAAGGTGAGTAAAACCGGGCATGTATGTATCGATGCCGTCCTTCATGATGTTGTCCAGAGTCTTTAGCATATTCTTAAGAAGCTCTGCCATGTGCTCGACTTCGCCCCTTGCGTAAAGTCTCATATCAAGTGCAACCTGATCGTTACGGCTGCGTCCTGTGTGAACCTTCTTGCCGGCATCTCCCACTCTCTCAATGAGGTTAGCCTCAAGAAAACTGTGGATATCTTCGTACTTGGTGCTGATCTCAAGCTTACCGGCCTTAACATCCTCAAGGATTGAATCAAGTCCCTTTACAATAAGGTCTTTCTCTTCCTCTGTTATGATGCCCTGCTTGGCAAGCATAGTAGCATGAGCCTTGCTGCCTCGTACATCCACTTCCAAAAATCTCTTATCGAACGTGATGGATGCGTTAAAATTCCATGCCAGTTCGTTGATACTTCCTGTAAATCTACCGCCCCAAAGTTGCGCCATTTTATTATTCTCCGCTTTTTCATAGTAAAGTAATAAAAAATTATAATCACAACTTAACATATATAAATTCCAAAGACAATGTAAAATATTACACAAATCTTTTTTGGTTTCAAAAGAAGTTTTGGGCAAAAAAACAAATGTCCGCACATGACGGACATTTGCATTAATTTTTGCTACAATTGTTTGCGATTTAACCCCACAGTCTGTGGCTTGGTTCTCACTCTATGATCGCAATCTGGCATGAACTCATGGTCTCAAGCGCTGCCTTGTGCTTGTCGGGAGTTACTCCGGCGCAGCAGGAAGCATCAACGCAGATTCTCGCCTCAGGAAGATTAGCCTTTATTAAAAGAGCATTCGAAACAACGCAGATGTCGGTGCAAACACCGATAAGTTCTACAGAGATCTCCTCTTTTGCCGCGATCTCTTTTATCTTGGCTGCAAGGTCAACAGAACCGAATGTAGGCTTATTTACATATGTGATCTTGTCTGCGTCCTTCTTGGAATCAAGGGCTTTCTGCACTTCGGCATCTATCTGCCAGCCCGCACTTCCCTCGATGCAGTGCTCAACGGGAAGGTTCTTGCCCTCCTGAGTAGTCATATAATCAGACTGATGTGTATCTCTTGTAACGAAGATGTCTTCGGATGCGTACTCGCCGATCTTCTTAACAACGGCGGGAACAACAGCCTGTGCTTCCTTGGTTCCGAGCGCTCCGTCAACAAAGTCTTTTTGCATATCAACGACAACCAGTAGTTTTCTCATCATTCTCTCCTCATAAAGTAGTCATAAGTATTATTCAAAGTATTGTACTACTTTATAAGAATGTCAAGAAATATTCTTGGTCGCTATGACATCCACTCCGGTTCCGGCGACGTCTTTGATAACCGTATCGCCGATGTTCACGGGAGCACTGATGCTTGCGGCGTCGATAGCCTTCATAACTTCGAAGATCTTATCCTTTGGTATGTCTGATGCGGTCTTAACGGAGACACGCTCTTTCTCGCCGCCCGTTACTTTTACGGTGCTTGTGACTATCCTTGTCGGATTGACCACTTCTTTTCGTGCGTAGATATCGCCCTTTTGACAGGTGTTTCCGGTAACCTCAGTAACCTCGCCGTTTTCAAGGATTACGGTAAGCATGCAGCCCATGGGACAACCTATGCATGTAAGTTCTCTCTTTTCCATATGCTTACCTCCTTTACTCATTCTCTATCTTGACGGTTATAGTCTTTAACTGCGGTCGCTCCGAAAGCTGGCTCTTACGAAGAATGATCTGCTCCATCTCGCCGGGAGACATGATCCTCTTTTGATTGTGCATCACTCTCTCATCGTCAAAGTAGACACTTACAAAAGAATTCTTGTATACGTCGCCGACTCTGAATCTAACCGTAAGAAGGTCGCTCATGCGATCTACGTTGATCGTGCTCGGAACGGTATAGCGCGCGCCGTCTGTGGCTACAAGCGTAATAACCTGTGACGCGCCGGGCTTGCCGGCACTCGCAGTATCTACTCCTTGCGCGGCTCCGGCTTCCGCCGCGCCCTGTTCGCTGCTATCACCGGCAGCTTTCACATACTTGGCTGCGTTTTCACCTGCTCTTCCCGCTTCCTCGGAAACGTAGTCAACAAGGTCATGAACGTGAAGTACATTTCCGCAGGCAAACACTCCGGGAATATTGGTCTCAAGCGATTCGTTTACGATAGGTCCGCTTGTAACCGGGTTCATCTCCACGCCTGCCGAGCGTGAAAGCTCATTCTCGGGGATAAGTCCGCAGGAAAGAAGAAGTGTATCACAGATATATCTTTCTTCGGTACCCGGAATCGGCTTTCTGTCAGGGCCTACTTCCGCGATGGTAACCGCCGTCACATGCTCTTTTCCCTCGATATCAACTACCGTATGTGAGAGCTTAAGCGGTATTCCATAGTCATCAAGACACTGGACGATGTTACGCTTAAGTCCGCCGGAATAAGGCATGAGCTCTGCGACGCACTTAACCTTGGCGCCTTCAAGCGTCATACGTCTTGCCATGATAAGGCCGATATCACCGGATCCTAAGATAACAACTTCTTTTCCCGGCATGTAGCCTTCGGTATTAACAAGTCTCTGAGCCGTTCCTGCTGAGAATATTCCCGCAGGTCTGTAACCCGGAATATTGAGCGCACCTCTGGGTCTTTCTCTGCAGCCCATCGCAAGGATAACAGCCTTGGCAGGGATAGTGAACATTCCGTCTTCCCTGTTCATCGCTGTCACAGTCTTATCGGGAGCGATGTCCATTACCATGGTTCCAAGCTTATACTCTATTCCGAGATCAAGAACCTGCTTGATAAATCTGTATGCATACTCGGGGCCTGTGAGCTCCTCCTTGAAGGTGTGAAGTCCGAAACCGTTGTGTATGCACTGATTGAGGATTCCTCCAAGCTCGGTATCCCTTTCGAGAATAAGGATGGAATCACATCCCGCTTTCTTGGCTGATACGGCCGCCGCAAGACCTGCGGGGCCTCCGCCTACAATTACAATATCGTAATTTTTCATGCGCCGGTCACCTCCCCTCTTGTACCTTCTAAGGAAGCTGCACCGTTACCGCTTCCTTCTTTGGTCCTGGTGGGTACAATCACGGATTCTCCGCCGCACTTTGTTATCTCTTCATAAGGGATTCCAAGTTCTCTACTGAGTATCTCCATTGTTCTGGGAGTACAGAAGCCGCCCTGACATCTGCCCATGCCGGCTCTGGTTCTTCGTTTTATACCGTCAAGGCTCTTTGCCCCAAGAGGTCTGTGAATAGCTTCTATTATCTCGCCCTCTGTTATCATCTCACATCTGCATACAATATTGCCGTATGCGGGATTCTTTTTGATAAGCTCGTTGCGCTCTTGTATTGAAAGACCTTCCGTTTTTACAATGCCTTTTCTTGTGGCTTTATAATTTTCTTTTTCCTTAAGAGCCATCTTCTCTTTTAACAAGTTTCCGACCATCTCGCCGATAGCGGGACTTGCGGTAAGTCCGGGGGACTCGATTCCCGCGCAGTCTATAAAGCAAGGCGCATCGGATACTTCACCGATGATAAAGTCGTGGTGATCTTCATGCGCACGAAGGCCTGCAAAAGAGGTGATGACATTTCTGATAGGAAGATTACGAATATGATTTCCCGCCTTGGAAATAAGATCGTCTATTCCATCTGCGGTAGTGTTGGTTCCTTCCTTGTCATCAATATCGATCGCGGTCGGACCCACGATCAGATTGCCGTGCACGGTGGGTGATACAAGTACTCCTTTTCCAAGGTTAGTCGGCTGTGGAAAAATAGTGTGACTTACATGCCCTCCGACCTGCTTATCAAGGAGACAATAATCACCTCTTCTGGGCGTGATCTTTATCTTATTACCGCTTACCATGTTGTGGATCATGTCTGCGTAGACGCCCGCTGCGTTTACAACATATCTTGCTGTGTACTCGCCGCTGTTTGTCTGAAGGTGCCAAAGATCATCTTCGCCCTTCTTAATATCTTTTACCTCGGTATTGAATTTAAAATCCACACCGTTTTCAAAGGCGTTCTCCGCCATGGCGATATTAAGCTCGAACGGGCAGATGATTCCACCGGTCGGCGCATAAAGAGCACCCTGCACGTTTTCGGAAAGATTGGGCTCCATCTCCAATGCTTCCTCGCGGCTTAAGATCTTAAGACCTTTTACGCCGTTTTTTATTCCTCTGTCATACAGCTCCTTTAGGCCATCCAGCGCCTCTTTGTGAATACATACGACCATTGAACCGTTTCTTTTGAACGGAATATCAAGGTCGCGGCTAAGCTCATCCATCATCTCGTTTCCGCGGACGTTGAGCTTTGCCATAAGTGTTCCTTCGGCAGCATCAAAGCCTGCATGTACGATCGCAGAATTGGCTTTGGATGTTCCCTCGCATACATCTTCACATTTTTCCAAAACGCAGGTACTTATGTCATATCTCGACAGTTCCCTTGCAACTGCGGAACCGGTAACTCCGGCGCCTATCACTATCACATCGTACATAAGCTTCTCCTTTATCAGCCAAATAGTGCCATGTAAAGAAGGGATGCGCAGATACCACCGCAGATGGGTGCTACCGCAGGAATCCATCCATAGCTCCAATCAGCGTCTTTTTCTCCCTTAATGGGAAGTACCATGTAAGCAATACGTGTAGCTGTATCTCTTGCTGCGTTCATAGCGTATCCTGTAAGTCCTCCGAAGGAAGCGCCGCAGGCTACGATAACCGCATATACAAGTCCCCATGAAACTGCGCTGTCTGCTGCGTTTCCGGGAATTGCCGCAAGGAAAAATACCAGGCAGAAGGTTGCAACGAACTCAGAAAGGAAATTGAGCACCTGATTCTTGATAGAAGCCGATGTACAGAAAACTCCTCTCTTGGTTGCAAGATCTTCGGTAGCGTCAAAGTGTTCTTTATAAAGGATATAAACAAGAACCGCTCCGCAGAAGCCCCCAAGCATCTGCGCGATTATATATCCGGGAACAAGTGCCCAGTCAAAGGCTCCTCTTACAGCGGCGCCTATGGTAACGGCGGGATTAAAGTGTGCTCCCGAAGTTGCGCCGAATGCATAAGCGGGAAGAAGAACCGCTGTGCCCCATCCCATGAGGATATGTGTAGAGCCTGCGCCCTTAAAACCTGATTTATTAAGACTAACCGTTGCACAAACACCGTCACCCAACAGTACCAAAAACATAGTTCCGATAAACTCAGCAATGTAAACTAACATACCTAATCCTCCTTTGCCCATCCAAGGGTCGAATTAACTGCCTGATGCCATCCCTTAAGTTCACTTTCCCTCTTAGCCGAATCGATCTGTGAGGTAAACTCTTTGTCGATCGACCAGTTTCTGATAACGTCTTCTTTGCTCTTCCAGTATCCGACAGCGAGACCTGCCAGATATGATGCGCCCATGGCTGTTGTCTCTACGCAGCTCGGACGAAGAACCTTGGTATCAAGGATATCCGACTGGAACTGCATAAGGAAGTTGTTCTTGGAAGCGCCTCCGTCAACCTTAAGTGATGAGATCTTCTTGCCGGTATCAAGCTCCATGGCGTGAAGAACATCATAGGTCTGGAAAGCAAGCGACTCAAGTGTTGCTCTTATGATATGGTATTTGTTTACACCTCTTGTAAGTCCCGTAATTGCTCCTCTTGCGTAAGGATCCCAATACGGAGCGCCAAGTCCGGTAAATGCCGGAACTACGTAGCAGCCGTTGGTATCGCTAACCTGAGTTGCAAAATACTCGGAATCGGGTGATGAATCAACTATCTTAAGCTCATCTCTAAGCCACTGAATTGCAGCGCCTGCAACGAATACAGAGCCTTCAAGAGCGTACTCGACCTTACCGTCCAGTCCCCAGGCTATAGTGGTAAGAAGATCGTTCTTTGAAAAGATGGGTTTTTCTCCTGTATTCATAAGCATGAAGCAGCCTGTTCCGTATGTATTCTTTGCTTCGCCTTCTGTAAAGCAAGTCTGTCCGAAAAGAGCTGCCTGCTGGTCGCCCGCTGCTCCTGCGATCTTGATGGGGCCGCCGAAGAACTCGGGATCGGTCTCACCGTATACACAGCTCGAGGGCTTAACCTCGGGAAGCATGGACTTCGGAACTTCGAGGATATTGCAAAGCTCATCATCCCATTCAAGTGTATTTATGTTGAACAAAAGAGTTCTCGATGCATTGGAATAATCCGTCACATGTACCTTGCCCTTTGTGAGCTTGAAGATAAGCCATGAATCAACGGTTCCAAAGCAAAGCTCTCCTTTTTCCGCACGTTCTCTTACACCGTCAACGTTTTCAAGGATCCAGCGGATCTTGGTTCCGGAGAAATAAGGATCGAATTTAAGTCCTGTCTTTTCCTGGAACTTCTTAACTATGCCGGGATCTTCCTTCATCTTTCCCTGTGCATAATCCGCGGTTCTGCGGCACTGCCACACGATAGCATGGAACACGGGTTGTCCCGTCTTTCTGTCCCATACGATAACGGTCTCACGCTGATTGGTGATTCCGATCGCGGCAATGTCTTCATAGGTTGCTCCCACCTTCTGCATTGCCTGACGTGCTACAGACAGCTGTGTCTGCCAGATCTCGTTGGCATCATGCTCAACCCAGCCGGGCTGCGGAAAGTACTGCGTAAACTCCTTCTGTGCCACGCTGCACATTTCCCCCTTCTCGTTAAACAGGATACATCTGTTGCTGGTTGTACCCGCATCCAACGCCATTACATATTTCGCCATACTTTTCCCTCCTTTTTAAGTAAGAAATAAGAAGTGTATCCATTAAAGCGCTCCTCGCCTTAATTTTCCAAGTATCAAGTATCTTACGTTAAAGTCCCCATACAGCTTCGTTCGTTGTTGAAATAGCGATTGCCCCACCTTCAAGGGCATTCATGACATCTTCTTTGTCAGCTATAAGACCGCCCGCGATCACGGGAACTCTGCTGACCTTGTTTATCCTCCTTATCATCTTCTGAAGCACGATGCCCGGTAAAAACTCTATGACGTCGGGCTTTACTCCCTGCGCTCTTGCCTGCTTCTCTATATTCTGAAGCGCAAGGCTGTCCAATATAAAGTACCTAAGCACGGTACTAAGTCCCAGTTCTTTGGCGTGCGAGATAAGATTGCTCTTAGTCGTTATAATGCCGTCCGCTTCGGTATTGTTCTTTATGAAATCAAGGCAGACTTCCTTTGAATTATTAAGCCCCGTAATGAGATCAACGTGCACCATTGCGACCTTGCCCGCAGCCTTTATCTCTTTTACGATGCGGCTTATGCTGCAAATATCGCCGTAAAGCACAAAGATGATCTCTACATCTTCGCCAAGCGCCGTTTTAAGACCTTCGTCGTTTTTAACGGCAGCTATTATTGGATTAAGTTCAATTTTGTTAATAAATTCACGGTTTTTCATATATTTTACCAACAAAAAAAGAGCATGATTAGAAACATGAGGTTCTCCCTCATCTGTCCCCTTGCTCTTTTCTCCAAGGATATTATTGGTCAATTTGTCCAAACGACTATATTTATATTACCATTCTCTTATGCATATTGCAATAGTATTATTAAAAATTTATAACCTAACTTCTTCCGAAAGCTTTCCTTCCATCAGTTCGGGATTCTCCAAAAGCTTTTTAAGAAGCTTCATCGACTTTCCGTAATAGAAACCGTCAGAGATTCTTTCATCGATGGTAAAAGAAAGATCGATGACTTTCTTCATCGTGACATTGCCCTGCGCGTCGTAGTTTGGTTTGAACTTCTTGGTTCCGACTATAACAAAAATAGACGTTGTTCCCCAGTTCATCAGATGATGATAACCGATGTTCATACCGATGGAACCAAGATTTGAAAGTACAACCGAGCACTGGTACGGATCCGTCGCGATAACGGACTGCGGCATCCATCCGTGTCTGTCAAGAAATCTTGCAACAAGTCCTATAAGGTGCTTGAACGGAAGCTTTTTTATCACATTCATGGCATCTGTAGATTCATCATCCTCTTTTTTGCAAAAAGAGATCTGCGATCTTACCTTGGCACTGATGTCCGCGAGTGTATCGCCATCTTCCGCAACAACTCTTGCGAGAGTCTCATCTCCGTCGTCACGGAACTCTTTTTTGACCGTAAAAGCAGCTGTTATATTGTTTCTCTGATAAACGTTCTTATTGGCGATAAAACGGTTCATCTGAGGTCTTAAGCGTATCGTCTTAAGCATCGCGGCGATCACAAGATCAAAGATAGAAATCCTTGCTTCGGGATGCTCAGCGTTGAACTTACGGATATACTCCTCGGTCCCCGCTATATCGACAGTCATCGACATAAATGCCTCGTTGTCGCATCTATTTGGATACATCAGCGGCATTACATAATGCATCGCGTCGATATCCCTGATAAGTGTGCCGTCTCTGCGGTCACCCCATCTTCTTTTTCCCACGTCTTTTTCCCTCCACATAAAAAATAATCATCAAAAAGATATACATCACGACAGCGGCCCACACATCCGTGAACGAATGCTGCTTAACAAAGCATACCGAAATACAGATCAAAATGGACCATACCCCGATGAGAACTTTTTTCAAAAGAGCTGTCTCCTTGCGGCAGATCCAAGCAGAAAGCGCTGCGAGCGTGTATCCCACATGGAGCGACGGACACACTCCCGTAGGCGTGTCGGCCTTATAGATAATCCCCATGATAATGGTAAATACATTGCTGCGTTCAAAGTGATCCGGTCTTAAATACTGAACCGAAGGCCAGAACACGTATGTCGCCATCGCAACAATCTGCATCCCCACGATCAGCTTCTGCGCGTGGACAAAGCTTTTTATATCATATAAAAGAAAATATAACAGCGAGCCAGCAAGGAACAGGTACCATGATACGTAAAATATTGCAAAGTACTCGTTAAAAGGGATGATGTCGTCAACTACGCTGTGGATCACGTGGCACTTATCTTCAGGGATAAGATTCTCTGTGATAAAGTACATCGTAAGGTAAAAGACCCATCCAAGGAGCAGCAAAAGGTGCTTAAACTCAAGGCTTGTTATATTGTTTGGTCTAAGTTTGGTGTAATCAACTACGGGTTTTCTCATGACAAAAATTCAAAAAGATCTTTCTTAATAATTTGAATTCTTCTTTAGAGATACTCTTTTGGATAACTTAAAATTATAAGCGTATATATACTACTACAATTTTTCATTAAATGGATAATCTTTTTTCGAAACATTGGGATATGGCGTGACACGGTGCCTCGGAAGCGCATATGCAAGCTCAGAGATGGCATCCTGCAGATAATTACAGATTCTGTCTGCCTCTTCGTCAGTTTTATTATCAGGGTCAAAAGAGATTGCTTTACCGATCACAAACTTCTTAAGCTCCGGGCAGATATATACCGGAACAAACGGAATTGCCTCCCCGCTCTGTCTGTAGTAATACTTGGCCGTGTGTATGAAGCCTCTTTGGAAGTGATGAACGATGTTGTTGTACTCTTCGTACTCCTCGGGGAAGATCACAACCTTGGCTCCCTCGGAGAGTTTTTCGCTTGAAAGCTGAAAAGTCTTCATAACGCGCCTATCCCTGTAAACGGGAATGGTGTCGGC
Organism: Butyrivibrio sp. INlla21; assembly: GCF_900116875.1. Lineage (GTDB taxonomy): Bacteria > Bacillota > Clostridia > Lachnospirales > Lachnospiraceae > Butyrivibrio. Next base: position 5,048 of record NZ_FPCC01000036.1, on the reverse strand, counting down.
ATTTGTGAAAATAAGCTGAGCAAGCGCCGGAATAAGATGTGCGAACAGCTTATAAAAAGGTCGCACAGCCGCAGGCTTTTTTGACCAAAAGTCCTTGTAAGCGTACTCGGCCACCTTGTCTTTTTCCATCATTTCGGAGATGCACCAGGTGTAGTGCTTGCCGGGACAGTACAGCTCCGCCGCAACGGGCCCGAACATCTGCGAGTGATTTCCGACAAGGACAGCCGCGCCCTCAGGCAGGTTCTCTTTTCCGATCACCTCGAATTTAGGCGTAAAAAGCCAGACAAGATAACGCACCACGCGAAACAGCGGGTGCGTATTTTTTATGTGGTTATCGATGATTGTATCTGAGTATTTCATGATCAAATCTCGTAGTCCAGGCAGTTTCTTGCTTTTGTAAATGGTCTTACCTTCTCGTCGGCAACCTTTACATGCTCGGGATGAACGGCGTAGGCTTTAAGTGCCTCCTCACTCTCAAGCGTGGAATCAAGCATTAGATCTACATTTGAAGATGCGAGTCCGTTGATGTTGACCTTGATCTCAAGAAGTCCCGGAACCTTGCCCTTAAGCGATTCAAGTCCTTCCTTGATCTCAGCCTTGATCTTAGCTTTTTCCTCAGCTGAAAATTCATCCTTAAGTGACCATAAAATTACGTGCTTTACCATGTTTTTTCTCCTTTTTACTTCTCAAAGTGAAGTTTCTCTTGTTTAAATGACTCGATATGTCCCATGTCATTGAACAATTCAAGCCTCGGAATCGCGATCCTGCCTTCCTGCTCTTCAAAGTCAATGATCGATACGGAACAGACTCCGTAGGGAATCGAAGTAAGCACAAACGGGAACGGAAGATTCAGCACATGCGAGAACATAACCGCACCTGAGCCTCCGTGAGCAAAAAGAGCTATCGTATCATCGTTGTAACTTCTGCACTCGTAGAGTCCGTCCTTTCTGTAAAGGCCGTAGCTTTCGAGGAACTTATCAAAAGCCTCGGAAACTTTTTCATAGTACTCCATGCAGATATTGTCTTTGAAAAAGTGGTGCTCAGTCCAATTGTCTTTTCCCACATATTCCGGGCTGTCTGTAAGCACTCTGTAAGCAAGCGTCCAAGGATGACCGTCGTACGGAAGCTTATCGCTGTTTCCGTCTTTGTCGCCCCAGTTGATCTCGTGCATGAAATCCAGTGTCTTAACATCAAGGCCATGAGCCTTGGCTGTGTATGAAGCCGTCTCTTTGGCTCGGCCCATCGGAGAAGCATATATTGCCTTTATATCCTCTCCTTGAAGTCTTTTTGCAGTGCTCTGCGCCTGCTCTCTGCCGGTCTGTGTAAGGATATCCTTTTCATAGTTCGGCTCCCCGTGTCTGACAAATATTAGTCGCATACCATTCTCCTGTTGTTAATATCAAATAAGTCGCTACCCCGTCCCCACGGGGCCGTTTCGTTTCTACAGTAGTTCCAGGACGTCCGCAGGTGTTGTTGCGAACACGTCCGCGCCGATCTCTTCAAGGTAGTCCTTATCTCTAAAGCCCCAAAGTACTGAGATGCAAGGAAGTCCCGAGTTTACGGCTGTTTGAAAATCGACTTCGGAATCGCCGATGTAAATTGCTTCTTCCTTGGTGCTCCCAAGCTCCTTAAGCGCCTCGATAACCGAGTCGGGTGCGGGTTTTCTGTTTATACCGGGTCTTTCTCCGATTGCTACATCAATTGCCTCTGAAAAGAACTTTTTATTAAGCTCTTTTACCGCGGAATCTATCTTGTTGGAAACGATAGCCATCTTGTAGCCGCGCTTTTTCAGCTCTTTCATAAGCTCAAGGATCCCGTCGTAGGGCCGTGTCTTGTCGAGACAGTGCTTATCATAGTGCTGCTTGAAAACAGGGAGCATCTCATCAATCGTTTCCTTGGAAGTGCCTTCCGGAACGTTTAATTCAATCGCACGCCTGATTCCGTTTCCAAATGCACGTCTGTACTCTTCTACCGTGCGATTCGGAAACCCAAACTTGTCCATTACGTAGTTAACGGACGTCGTCAGGTCGTCCAGCGTATTCAGAACCGTGCCGTCCATATCGAAAATTACTGTGTTTATAGTGCTCATATAACTAATATCATAACCCTTTCTCCAAATATACGAAAGTCAGATCGTTATCTCAATCTGGTTGCCCTCGATCCCTACAATGCAGCTCTCATAATAGCCATCGCCTGTGGTTCTGGGGCCGCTTACAACTTCAAAGCCTGCGTTTTTGAGGCTTTCGGTAAGCTCATCCACCTTTTCTTTTGACCCTACAGAAAAAGCGATGTGAATATAGCCGGTTCTTGTAAGCGGTTTGTCGGCATCTACGAGTCCGGGCTTATTCATAAGCTCGATCCTTGCTCCGTCGTCAAAAGAAATAAAGAAGGAGCGAAAGTCTGTATTAGGATTGTGGTAACCGTCATTGGACTTTCCTCCCAGGTATTTCACGAAAAAGTCGCGTGTCTTCTCAAGTTCATTAACATACATTGCAATGTGTTCAATCTTCATCATGTCGTCCTCCTAAAATGCATGTATTCCGGCTAAATTGCCATAAAACAATGATACACCCGCCACCTGTTATTTGCTATCTAAATAACGCCTGTAATCATCCAAAAAAAGCCTCAGGATATAGCAAAAAAAGACGAGCCCCGAAGGACTCGCCTACAATAATTACTATATTATATGAATTAGAAGAATAAAGGGCTGATCTTTCCCAACATTCCGAAGAATGCGAGGATAATCCACATCCAGTCACCCATTCCGCTGATTACAGGAAGCTTTGCAACTGGCTCTGCGTCTTCCTCAACTTCGATGTCAACAACAGATGCATTGTTTGCTTCGAACTTCTCTGTGCGATCAGTCATAGCATTTCTCTTTGCTCCGAGGATCTGGCTTAAGATCATTTCATACTCAGCAGGTGTGATAGCCTGGATTTCTTTTGCTCCTGCTTCTGTAGTCTTGTTAACTCTTGCTCCGAGAACAGCTCCCTGAGGTGCTGTAACAGCCTGTCTGTTTCCTTCTGTAGCCTGTCTGTTTCCTTCTGTAGCCTGTCTGTTTGCTGCAACTTCTGTCTTCTCCTCAAGCTGTCTTGCGATCTCATCGCGCTTTTCTACAAGCTCATCGAGCTTTGCTGTTGCGTTTTCAAAATCAGCCTTTGCTCCTGCAAGGATATCTTCAAGGATCTTGATAGCTTCCTCGATTGACTCTGCATTAACGATTCTGTCGATATCCTGCTCGCCAATATATGTTCTAAGGCCTGCAACAAGGTCTTTTGTAACAACCTTTGCGATTCTGTCTTCGTTCTCGTCGATAGCTTCGATAGCATCCTCTAAAGCCTCAACCTTGTCAGCTGCCTCGTCAATCTTATCCTGAGTATCAGCGATTGTCTCGCCGTACTTCTCATACTTTTCAACAAGCTTTGCTGCATCGGCGATAAATGCCTTTAAGCCTTCGTCATCCTTTGTTTAAACTCTGATGCCCTTAGCGTTTCCGCTTGTTGTCTGAACGATCTTGCGAGCAGCTACGCCGTTCATATAGTAAACGCCGTCTACTTCGATCATATCACCGCTTTCAACTGCAGCTTTGATCTCATCTATGCACTTATACTCGTTTGTTCCGTCCTCATAGTCAAAAGAATATACATCATATTTGCCGGAGTTAACGTCAGCTTTGAACTGATTGTTTACACTAAGATTTCCGAAGTGCTTTTTCTGATAATCTGAAGATGTGATATCCTCTAAAGGCTTCTCATAAATAACGATCTCTCTTGAGCTTCCAAGTCTGTACCACTGGCCCAAACATTTGCAGGTACACTGATTACTGCGATCATTGCAGCAAGTACGATTGTGACTACTTTCAAAAGTGTGTTATTCTTCAATTCTTAACCCTCCAAGTCATTCTTTGGCTTGTTTATATGTTCTTCTCGATTACACTTTTTTATCGGGCACATTTTCGAATAACTTAACCACAAAACGTAAAAAAATTTACACCTCGCTGAACATGCGTGTTTCAGGAGATGTAAATCTTGAAAAGTCGATGAATTATGTATTTTTATTATGCAAAAGAGCTTAAACCAAGCAATAATCAGGTGTTACGCCCTCAACGTCCGTCCTCATCTTAAACAAACAGCCGTCAAATTCACCTTCAAGCCCCGTTGCTGCAGTAGTTATGTACAATGTCTTCATGTCATCGTCGCCAAAACAGCAAGAAGTGACCTGTTTGGCAGGTATCGGGATCGATTTAAGAAGCTCTCCGGTCTCACCGCTTCTTTTTTCTATCCTGCTGCCGCCCCAGAAGGCAACCCAAAGATTGTCCTCCGAATCGATCGTAAGGCCGTCCGGAACACCGTCTTGAACAATAAAAAGAACCTTTCCGCCGCTTATACTGCCGCTCTCTTCGTCGTAATCATAGACAAAAACAGCATATTTAAGAGAATCGGAAAAGAAAAACTTCTTTTTATCGGCACTCCACGCCATTCCGTTGGAAATCTTAGTGTCTGCAACCTTGATATCAAGCTTTCCGTTGTTATATAGGTAGAGATTTCCTTCCGCCTCATGATCATCATCGCCGACCGATGCGCCAAACCAAAGGCGTCCCTTGGCGTCTGCCTTGGCATCATTAGAGCGCCAGTAATCCTTAAATACGTTCTTTAGGTCCAAAAAAAGATCTATTTTTCCGTCTTTATATAAGTAAATACCGTCTTCCATAGCGAGCGCAAAACCGTCCGAGCCCGCAAGAGGTATCGCTGCACCTACCTGCTGAGGCAGATCTACAGACTCTTTTTTACCATCCTTTAAAAACAAAAGCTTTCTGCCGACGATATCCACCCAGGAAAGTCTTTTATACCTTGGATCGTAGCATGGTCCCTCGCCGAGTGTGTATTTTTCACTTCCGACTGCTTCTACTTTAAATAATTCGCTCAAAATATGCCTCTTTTCTAAACAAATAATCTCCCTATTATGTCAAGCATAAAAGCTTGAAAATTAAAGGTTTTTAGTTCCTATCTCTGATATAAAACAAGCCAAGTGGTTGGATATTCCTTTGT
>NZ_FPCC01000027.1 GCF_900116875.1 Butyrivibrio sp. INlla21 | reverse complement strand
ATGAGTGACATGATGTTCCATTACGTAATGCAGAGATCCGAGAAAGCTTTAACCGGCCTTGTATGTGCTTTAAAGGGCATCTCCCCATCCGATGTAAAAGAACTGCTAGTAACCAACCCCATTGACCTTAGCAGTACCGGAAAAGAGACCATCATGGATATCAAGCTTACTCTCAATGACAACGAGATCCTCAACATCGAGCTTCAGGTATATCCTGACAAATACTGGATTTCTCGCTCGATATTGTACCTATGCAGAGCGTATGACAACATCGGAAAAAGTGAGAATTATTCCTCAATCAAATCAACTACTCTCTTCTGCATCACTGATCAGGAACTTATAAAAGGCGCAGAAGAAGAATTCTATGCAAAGTACCGTCTTACAAATATCAAAAGTCACAGCCTATATACTGATAAATTCGGGATAAATGTGCTACAATTAAACCACACAGATAAAGCAACAAAAGAAGATATCGATAACAATCTTGTCTACTGGGCAGAACTTTTTAAGGTGACAACCTGGGAAGAATTCAAAGCCCTAGCCAAGAACCATCCTGATATAGAGGAGGTCGGAACATTGATCTTTGAACTTAATTATGACAATCAAGCAAAAGAAATCTTAGAAGGCCAACGCCGTTACAGAGAGCAAATGAACTCTCAATATACAGCAGGATACACTGATGCTGAAGAGAAATACGAGCCCGAGCTTGCAAAAAACAAAGCTGAAATTTCCGAACTACGTGATGAAAACACCGAATTAAAAAGGAAAATAGCCGAGCTTGAAAAGGCTCAAAAAAATCCATAACACAAATGCCGGATCTCTCGATCCGGCATTTTTCATCATTCTTTATTCAACCGGGAAACAAACCTCAGTCACATACTCATCCGGATTCTGTGTCTGAGCAGGGCTCACATGATATATATTAAACATGTGTCCGTTCATCTTGTATCCGTTTTCTTTTATCCATGACGCCACCGTGGCGTACACTTCACCCATTTGGTCATAGCCGCCTTTGAGGATACAGCTGGCGACCTTAACCGCGGGAAGTGACTTAAACTTTACATGCTCTGTGTCGGTATAAGTACCTTTTACCGTCATCCATGCAATTATCTCAACGTTCTCTTCCTTGTATTCGTCATCAAGAAATTCAGCTGCCGCAAGACAAGGATCTGAAGGATTCAAGTTATTGCACTCGCTCCTCATTGTACTCCACAGCATGCCTTCATCCTCATAACGAGGAACTATCATATGAACCGTTGCCGCATATCTTTCCGGTATAGTCTTTACAGTTACATCATAACTCATGTTTTGCTCCTTCCTCAGCCTCTTACGGGCTGAATCCAGAAGCATCAGCTTATACTGCGTTTCTTCGGAAAGCTTAGATAATTCCTTCTGTCTTTCCGAAAAAAAATTGTCCATCATCTCTTTATCATCATAGTTATCAAGCATCTTGATAATATCCGCAAGGGAAAATCCCATATCTTTTAATGCCGTGATCCTTCCGATGGTAAAAAGCTGTTCCTCATGATAATACCTATATCCCGAAAACTCATCAATTTCCGCCGGTTTTAAAAGTCCAATATCATCGTAGTGACGCAGCATCCTGATACTTACTCTGGATAATTTTGAAAAATCTCCTATTTTAAGCATTTGTACTTACCTCCATGGATGTTTTCCTGAGCTCACTACAACGATAATCCCTCACATAATGTGAGAGTCAAGCATGATTTTTTCCTTAATCTGCTCCCAGCCGGAGCACCTTGTATAATTGCTGCCCGGAAGCTCGTGCTCTCTGTTCCAGGGCCTATCGATGACCATAACCTTTAAGTCAGGCAAATGGTCAAAGAACTTAAATGCCATGGGTGAATCCTCGATGGCATAGTCAAAAGACATCTTGTAATAGTCTTCAAGTTCCAGATTAAACTCGCCTTTTTTGTAAAAAAAGTCTCTTCCGTATTTATTAAGGCAGTAGAGAGTTGCACGCTCCAAACCGTGCTCGTCGAGCCATCTTCTGGATGCTTCAAAAGAATTGGACGGGCGTCCCGTTATGATAAAAACTTCGTGCCCTTTGTCTATAAGCTCATTAAGCACCTTCGATGCTCCCGGTGTCTCCTCATAAGAAAGAAGCACCTCCGGGCGATGCCCTTCGCTCATAAGCTGTTCATATTCTTCATCCGTCAGATCAAAAGACTCCTGCAGGTTAAAAAAACGTACCTCTTCGTAAGGAACGTTTTTTCCGAAAAGCCTCGTTGCAATCTCGGTAAATGCCTTCGCCGTCTCGCAAAGGCAATCATCAAAATCTACATAAAACCTCATTTAAGTAACCCCTTTTACAAGTTATGAATTAAGCGCCTCGAAGATAGCCTTTGAAAGCTGGTCAGCGCAAGATGTTCCTCTTCCGCCGCAGTCATTTCCTTTAAGTATCTCAGCCGCATTCTTAGCGTCCTGACCTTCCAAAAGCCTGCCAATAGCTTTCAGATTGCCGTTGCATCCGCCTGTAAAGCGAAGCCCTGAAATCTTGCCGTTTTCATCGAGATCAAAGTTGATCTCAGTTGAACATACTCCCTTCGGATTATAAGTGTAGTGCATAAAAAAACCTCCTAATAACCTAATCATTATAAATGATGTTTATATTTTGCAAAATCCGTTTTTCACTTTCCTATATCTATAAGCACGACCTCGGGATGGTTGAAAAATCTGGGATACGGCATCCTCTCCCTCGCAAGTCCCCTACTTACTATCATCTCGGTTCCGTTTCCAAGATCATACCGGCCGTCGACATATTTGGGCAAAAGACCCTGATTAGGCGCCGCAATTCCTCTATGCAAAAAAGGTATAGTCCACTGCCCGCCGTGAGCATGTCCGGAAACCACTAGGTCAAAATCGTACTCTCTGTACACATCCACTTTTTCAGGTCTATGTGACAAAAGAATTCTGTAATGCTCCGGATCTGACTTTTCACTTGCTTTGGTAAGCTGTGATCTCCACTCATCGTTCTTCATGTAGGTCGGATCGTCAACTCCGCAAATATCTATCTTGTTTCCTTTTATTTCTATTGTGCTCGCATTTCCCTCAAGAACGGTAACTCCCATGGATTTAAGATACTCTTTTGTTTCGTTTTCTCTTTTGCTCCAAAACTCGTGATTGCCTGTCACATAAAAGCAAGGATACTTTTTCGAGATTGCTTCCATGAAAATCTTGGCATTCGTATCACTTAACTTGTCATCGAAAATATCTCCGGACAAAAGAATTCCGTCAACCTTGCCGTTGTCTATCAGATCCGTAAGACGTTTCTGATCTTTTCCGTAGTAACAGGAATGAAGATCTGTAACAAGCGCAAATCTGACAGGTGTATCGATCTTCCCTTTGCCTCTTATGCTGATGATCTCTGTAACAGGTTTTTCATACCAAACAGTAAGAATAATTATTAGAAAAAGAATAACCAAAAGAATCTTCCTTTTTTTCTTTGATTTATTTTTCATTATATAAAAATCCTTTTATAAGCTCACAAATCTTATTCGGTGCCTCTTCGATAAAATACTGATGCATATCAAAAGTAAAGTATTTATTCACGGAAGCATCAACCTTTTCTTGAATATTATACTGCGTCTTAGCAAAATGTTTTTTCATGGTGATTTGGTTATCCGCAAAAACATAGTCTTCGAAATCAAGTTCTTTAGAAGCATCCAACAGATCAAAAATCTCTTTTGTACATTCACAATTTTGATATAGCCATTCATCAAATCTACGTGCTTCCGGATAATAAATCTCTTTAAATTCCTCGAAAGTCATAGGTGGGATCAGTTTCTTTTTCAGCACACTCCAGATCATAATATCAAAACAGTAATCCGTCAGATTGTGAACACAGAGCCCTATCAAAAAAGCTTTTGTTCTGCTGTCTTTTTCCTGTGTCACATACTTATTCCAAAACTCTTTTATGTTCTCTATCCATCTGACATAATCCTGCGTTTCGCCCCACGGCCCGCAGCATTCAAAACAATGTGAATGAATCTTTTTCTCCATATACGAATCCGAAAACCAGACAGAATCGGGAGCTATGGAACCTAAAATAAATTCCGACGTATTCTCTTTTATCTTCAAATGCTCAGCAAGCTTATAAGCAACAACCATGTGAGTCATCTGCAAAGCCATTATTTGTCCTCTTTTTCTATTTCCTTAGATATATAACACATTACTCTTCTCCCCATATTTCTACGAATCTGTCGAAATGCGGAAGTCTAATTTTCATGTAACCTCTTTCTTCATCGTTGACAAGATGCTTGTTAAGTAATCTGCTTCTATATACCGGATAGGAAGCTTTATTTTTCATTAGATTCTTTATATCTTCAGCCTTCCCCTCCTTAGTTCTGCATATACATCTGATTACCTCTTTTTCACCCTTGCTAAGTGATTTCCAAACCAGATCATATGAATCTCTGAACAATATTCTTTCAAATTCAGGAATGAGATCACTTATTGTTTCATTCTTTTGCTTACCGTAATATAGCGAGCCCAATACCTGATATGCATATGCATATCCCTTAGTTTCTTCCTCTATTTTTTTTGCTTCCAGTGTGTCTATTTTCAATAGTTTTTGATACATTGCAGTGATATCAAATTTGTTTAATCCTTTTATCTCAAGCTCATCAGCCCTTTTAAAAAACGTTAAATTTTTCTCTGATGAGAACTCTTCAATATTTTCGGCTAGACCGGTCACAACTAAATAAATACGCATTCCTTCCAATATCATCGATCCTATCATAGATAATAGTTTGACCATTTCGGGAGTCTTCGAAATATCATCAACACCAACAAGGACATTGTATTTCTTTTTATTCGCTTCAGAAACCATTTTAACGAGCGTTGCTTCATCTGAATAATAATGCTCATTTTCAGCTATCTTTTTTCCAATATTGACTTCACCTTTTCCCGAAGCCACGTAAATATCTCCACTTGCCGATACCGAAGAACTGACTTCTGTTGTCCTGCTCTTTGAATCAATAAAGCTTTCCATGCTCATTTTAGATATAAGAGTCTTAACAACGTCTCCGGCGGCAGAAAGAGGATATACCAACCACTTCTTATTATCCTTCAGTGTACGTATAACCTTTCCATATTCTACTGATTTACCGGCCCCTCTGAGCCCGGTTATTTTATAAACATATTTTGATGACTCATCGCTTGTAAAATTATCTATTATTTCATCTGCTATTTTGGTATCAATATAGGCTGCACCGGCAATTCCGGGGGTTCTGGTAAAAGGATCTACTCTTTTCTCCATAACATTTCTCCATTTTTATCATTTATTGCAGTTTTTATGTTTTGTTATTATTATACCACATATTTTATCTTTCGTTATGTTTTGTTATCTTTTGTTATCTTTCGTTACCATTGCAGCCGTTTTGTTATCATTTAAAAATTTCATTTATAAGTTTTTATTCTTTATCTACGTAGTTTGCGCTCGGATCCGCCTGAGGATCATCTTTTAACCATATGATAAAAAGTTCCTTCTCCGATACGAGTTGTCTGTACTATCGGATCGCCGACAATTTTAAAACCCGCTTTTTCATAGCACTTAACGGCTCGCATATTCCAAGTTCTAACCTCAAGATAAATCGGCTTTCCGGGATAAAGATCATGTGAAAGCTCACACGCTATCTTCGTAATTTCCTGCCCATAGCCTTTATCACATAATTCAGGATTTACACCGACTCCAAAGAAAACTTCTTTATCTTCATCTATAAGATTAAAGTATCCGACAAGCTTTGATCCATCATACACTGAAAAGAAATTGTTCAGAGGGTTCGCAAACCCAATTCCCTTCTCAAGCTGTTCGCCATATGGTGGATTGTTGTAAATTGCATATTCGCCGGGATATTTCCACTCACATATCTCATATTTTTCCGAGTCTGTAGTCTTATGATATTCAAGCAATAATTATTTCCTCCCAGTCTTCTCAAAATCCAATCTTACAAGTGCCTTGCCGTTCGGCAAAGGCTCTTTTGTCCGGGAAATCTCAGAATAGCCGATTCGCTCCAAGAATGAAGCCAGCTCTTTTTCCTCCATCTGATGATGGACTTCGTCAAGGCCGTCGAACGCATGAATATAGGGCGAATCGGAGACCCAGTCCCTGTCATCCTCGTTGATCTGGATGGCACAGGAAACGTACCTCGGATTAACCACAGAAACGGCCTTAGAAAAAGCTTCATAACCCACGTACTCTATCAAAAGATTCGCTATCAAGAGCTCGGCGTGCGGAAGCTTCCCTGCTTCATCAATAATATCAATCTTTAAAAACTTAAATATCCCGGAATCGACAAGCTCTTTGTGCCGCTCAGTCGCCGCCTTGAGATACTCTCCATTGATATCGACTCCATAGACAGTCTCATATTTAGATGGATCAACATGCTCCAAGCCGTTACCGCCGGCGACGCCTAGAACCATCGCTGTCTTTACGGGATAGGCTTCAAACTGCGCCTTCATTATTTTGTTAAGTGTCTGAAGCTGCTTAACCGAATCAAGCTTCATGTGATTCTCGTAAGTATCCAGACTGATGTCTTCCCACGGATTGCTCATAGTTACTCTTCCTTAACCCTCTTTCCGGTCATATGCTCGGGCGTAAGCTCAAAGCACTGAACCACAGGGAAAAAGAACTTGAGCTCTTTCTCGAGAAAGGCTTCGTCATCGGTAAATTTCTTGACCATGGCGATACAGATCTTCTTTGCCTTTTCTTCGTCCTCAACAAGTTTGATCCTGCCGAAAGTGACAATGCTCTTGAAATTAAGCGCCCACTCGCCTTCTTCGCGGTAGCCGTCATTAAGGACAGTGTAGCAAGCTTTGTCGCAGTTCTTTATGGCATCGTTCTTGTGTCCGGTTTTGGCTCCGTGAAAATATATCTTACCGTCCTCTTCGCAGTACCAGTGGACAAGCGGAACGCCATAAGGATAGCCGTCGTCGCCTATAAGAGACAGCACGCCTCTTTTTGTATTCTTAAGAACTTCAATGCATTCCTCATCGGTAATCTGCTGATTGAATCTTCTCATTTTTCTAAACATGTCGCACCTCCGTAAAGTGGACCGCTACCCCGTCCCCATAGTCCACTTTTCTATTATACATGAAAAGAGCTTCGATTTCTCGAAGCTCTCGTCATCAAACTTTTTTTCCGATCTCTATTCCCGCTTTTATAAAGCGAAACATTCTGATCGCACCTTCATAATATAATTCCTCTGCATTACCCATAGCATCTTCGATCGCCATAGGTGAATTGACCGTGGTCATAAGTGATGCTATTCCGTAATCGCAGATATCAAGTGCATTTTTCCCAAGTGACCCGCATAGGCCAAATACGGGAATTCCTTTGGCCTTGGCACGAATGCCTACGCCCTGCATTACTTTTCCAAAGCAGCTCTGCCAGTCGGTTCTTCCTTCTCCGGTAATAACAAGATCAACGCCTTTTAGCCTGTCGTCAAAGCTTATCAGATCAAGCACGGTATCTATCCCCGGCTTCATCTTTCCTTTAAGAAATACCGAAAGTGCGGCTCCGAGTCCGCCTGCTGCCCCGGCACCTTTAATGGTGTCACAGTCAATATCAAAGCATTTCTTAATTACATCGCGGTAATTGCACATCCCCTTTTCAAGCTGTTCCTGAATCTCGGGTGTTGCACCCTTTTGCGCTCCGAAAGTCCATGTCGCTCCGTCTTTTCCGCAAAGGGGATTATTGACATCACACATTACCACAATGTTGCAATCTTTAATTCTCGGATCGATACCTGATATATCGATGTCTTTTACTTTGATCAGATCTCTTCCGTAACCCTTGAGTTCGTATCCGTCCTTGTCAAGGAAACGAACTCCGAGAGCTCTGATACATCCCATTCCGCCGTCATTTGTTGCGGAGCCTCCGATAGCAATCGTAAGCTTTCTATACCCGCGGTTAAGTGCGTCTAGGATCAGTTGTCCCGTTCCAAATGTTGTGGTATTCATCGGGTTTCTTCTCCTCTCGTGAACAAGCGTAAGTCCCGATGCGGCCGACATCTCAATGATAGCCTCATCCCCTCCGAATATTCCGTACCTTGCTTCAACCTCATTCATCAAAGGGCCTTGAACCATGCAGCTTATAAGCTCACCGTTTTCAGCTTGGACAACCGCATCTACGGTTCCTTCTCCGCCGTCGGCTACGGGAACTCCGACCGTCTCACAATCTATGAATACTTCTTTTGCAGCCTTTGTAAGAAGACCGATCGTCTGCTCACTGGACAAGCTTCCTTTAAAAGAGTCCGAAGCAAATAACATTTTCATAAGAACACTCTCCAAATAAATTTATTTTATTTTTCTCATTTCTGTTCCTGAAATCTTCTCATAATACTTAAGGATAGCACTGTGATCGTCACTTCCGCAATCATTGTTGTGGAGCCACTGAAGCATCTCCTGAACTGCGCTCGTAAGGATCATGGGTGTTCCAACGCCGTGACCTGTATCAAGTGCATTGTTGAGATCCTTGATATGAAGATCGATCCTAAATCCGGGCTTGAAGTTGCCGTCAAGCATCATGGGAACCTTGGCATCCATAACTGTCGATCCCGCAAGACCGCCTCTAATAGCTGCAAATACCTTCTCGGGATCAACTCCTGCCATTGTCGCAAGCTCGAAAGCCTCAGCGCAGGCAGCGATATTTACGGCAACTATGACCTGGTTTGCAAGCTTTGTTGTATTTCCCGCGCCGTTAATATCTCCGCAGTGAACAACAGAGCCACCCATTACTCCAAGAAGCTCTGAATACTTATCAAACATTGCCTTAGGACCACCGCACATGATGGAAAGAGTTCCGTCTATAGCCTTGGGCTCTCCTCCGGAAACAGGAGCATCCATCATATTTATGCCTTTCTCCGCACATTTAGCCGCAATATCTTTTGACTGAAGCGGAGCTATTGAACTCATATCGATTATATCAAGTCCTGCCTTGGCACCCTCTGCGATACCTTTATCTCCGAAAATGGCTTCTCTGACATGAGGTGAATTGGGAACCATTGTGATAACAACATCGCTCTTGGAAGCTACGTCTGCATTGCTCTCTCCTCTTGCCGCTCCGCATGATACAACATCATCAAGCGCTTCCTTTGCAAAAGGGTCGTATGCTGTTACTTCATATCCTGCCTTAAGAAGGTTCTTACACATGGGGCGTCCCATAATACCAAGTCCGACAAATCCTACTTTCATATTATAACTTCCTTTCTTGTTCATATATTGGTTAATCTATGTTTTTTGTTCGTAAATCCTATACTTCCATTATGCCTTAGAACTGATCTCTTCTACAGCTTTTATGATGCTGTCAGTCGTAAGTCCGAGATACTCTAAGATATCATTGTAGTTGTGCGCCGAAGCTCCGAATCTGTCCTGAACTCCGACAAACTCGATAGGCTTCTTTTCAAGTCGAAGTGCCTCAGCGATGGCTCCGCCAAGTCCTCCGATAACACTGTGTTCCTCGGCTGTAACCACGCCTTTTACGCTATTTGCGATCTTTACAACGCTTTCTCTGTTAAGAGGCTTTATCGAAGGTACATTTACAACCTTAACGGAAATCTTACCCTCAAGAGCTTTTGCTGCCTCAAGCGCCTTTGTAACCATAACTCCGCAAGCAAATACCGCTACGTCCGTACCCTCTTTTAACACAACGGGCTCGCCCGGTACAAACTTAGCTCCCTCGGGCGTTACATTGTCATAAGGATTACGATTAACGCGGATGTACATGGGGCCTTCATTCTCAGCCATGTATCTTACCACCGCTTCCGTCTCGTTGGCATCGGCGGGAACGAACACGTTCATGTTGGGAATAACACGCATATATGCGATGTCATCAACAGACTGGTGAGTAGCTCCGTCACCGAAATCCGAGCATCCTGCGCTCGATCCGCAGATCTTAACGTTGAGCTTTCCTATAGCGATCGACTGTCTTATCTGATCGAAAGCTCTTCCTCCTGCAAATACCGCAAAAGAGCTACAGAAAGGAATCTTACCTGCCCTTGCAAGTCCGCCTGCGGTTGAGATCATATTTGCTTCTGCGATTCCCATCTCGATGTGCTGCTCAGAGATCTCAGGGTCCGACTCAACCATCTTACCCATTGTAGATGCTCCAAGATCCGCATCAAGTACTACTATGTCTTTATTCTTATGGCAGAGCTCAACAAGTGTCTGACCATATACTGTTCTTTGATTTGTTTCAGCCATGATACTTTTCTCCTTTTTTATCTTAAGCAAGCTCTTCCATTGCTAAATCATATTCTTCCTGAGTAAGCGCTCTGTTGTGATAACCTGCCTGATTCTCAGCAAAGCTTATACCCTTACCTTTTACAGTGTGTGCAACGATAGCTGTAGGCCTGTCTGTATACAGCTCCGCGTCATCGAGCGCTGTAAGTATCTCTTCCATATTGTGTCCGTCAACTTCAATTACGTTCCAGCCAAAAGCTCTCCACTTATCGGCAATGGGTTCATTGGGAAGTCTGTCCTTGATGGCTCCCGTTGCCTGAAGTCCGTTGTTATCGATGATCGCACAAAGGTTACCCAGCTTCTTGGCACTTGATGACATTGCCGCTTCCCAGATCTGACCCTCATCGGTCTCACCGTCTCCGACAAGTACGTATACTCTGTTAGGCTTCTTATCAAGCTTAAGCCCGAGTGCGATTCCGGAACCAAGTGAAAGTCCCTGTCCGAGAGAGCCTGTTCCTGCTTCTATACCGGGAATTCCAAGGTGCGGATGTCCCTGAAGATAAAATCCGATTTCCTTGCAACGAGGTAAATCTTCAAGAGGGAAAAAACCTTTCTCTGCAAGCGCTGCGTACTGCAAGATCGCTACGTGTCCTTTTGAAAGAAGGAAATAATCTCTTTCTTCCCAATCGGGGTTCTTGGGATCCACTTTCATCTTGTGAAAATAAAGTGCCGCCACAAGATCTGCACTTGAACAGCTGCCCCCAACATGTCCGGCAACTCCAACGCCGATACATTTGATACAGTCACGTCTGAGCAGTTGCCCTTTTTCTTTAAGTGATTGAATTAGTTCTTCACTATAAGCCATAACATTTGTCCTCCAAATAAATCTGTAAGCTGTATAACAGGTTAACTGCATTATAACTATCCAGATATTTAAAAGTCAAGTGATCAAAATACACTGCTTTTTTCAGAAGTTTTGTGCATTATCAACAAAATTGAGATTTCTTTTGACAGAATAAAAAGAGATGACTATAATAAAAAGCAATATAGTTGTTATACAACTATCTGATTTACAAATCGCTTATTATTTCCATAAAAGGGAAGGTGCCTATGAATATCAATCCTATTCAGAAGATAAATGCAGTCGAACAGGTTTTTGAGCAGATGCAGAACATGCTTATTGAGGGAACCTGGCGTCCGGGCGATAAGCTCCCTTCAGAGAACGAGCTTTCGACAGCCTTCGGTGTAAGCCGCATGACAATTCGCCAGTCAATGCAGAAGCTCAAGGCTCTCGGACTTATAGAGACACGTACGGGATCCGGTTCTTACGTAAGAGAGGTCAGCCCCGAGGATTCGCTCAATGAGCTTATTCCTCTTATGTACCTCGGAAGTCCTTCTTACAACCATGTATTCCAGTTTCGTGAGATGATCGATTCGGAGAGCGTACGACTGGCCACTCTCGCGGCTGATGACAGAAGCATTGAACAGCTTGAAGATATTTTAGCCAAGATGAAAAAGGCAGCTGATGAAGATAACAAGAAAGCCTTTTCCAATTATGATCTTAAGTTCCATATGAAGATTGTTAATCTGACCGGGAATCCTATGATCATCAAGGCTTATGAGATACTCCTTAATGTTCTTACGGAGTCCATGAATTCTGTAATTGAGAAGATGAAGTATAAGCCCGCACTTACTTTCCATAAGAAAATAATAAGTGCTATGAAGGCAAAAGACGCCGATCTTGCCGAGCAGCTTATGCACGAACACATCAGACAGAATTACACTTATTTTGAAAAATAACATGGCAACATGTTATTTCCTTATACCCCCACCTCGTGTGATGTCCCCGCATTGCACGAAAAGGACCCACCTCCTTGTTTTGAGAAGATGGGTCCTGTTTTTTTGTATTATTCTTTTACATACTCTAAAAATCTTTTTGCCAGATCAGCGTCAGCGGAATCCGTGATAATGAGGCCGATACCACCTTTACATAGTTTTTGTTAATTATCATTTTAAAGCACAAAAATCCCTGCCTCCATAAACGAAAAGTTGAAGCAGGGAAACTTTTTTGATATTCTTTTTCAATTATCTTTTTGTCAAAGCACCATCCAGCCCACAAGCGGGATCGTTACGACGGAAAGAAGTGTTGTGAGCGCGATCGTGCGGGTAGCCGTCTCTTCATCGCCGCCGTAATACTGCGCAAGCATAGCACACATGCTGGCTACGGGAGTAGCTATCATGATCTGGATAACACCGATAAGTATGCTGTCACTGATAAACAGTTTGGCAACGGGAATTCCGATCAAAGGAATAATGATAAGCTTGATTATCGTGAAGATAAGAAGCTTATAATCTTTTAAAAGAGTCTTCCACTTAGTTCCGCCAAGTGAATAACCGATAACCATCATGCTAAGCGGCACTGTGAGGTTCCCTAGATATGTAACCGCGTTGGCTATGGGCTCCGGAACTAAGACATGCGTAAGATAAAGAGTAAGTGCTACGATAACGGCCACGATTCCGGGATTTATAAGACTCTTAAAAGAAAACTTATATGTCTCTCCCTCTGTTTCCGAGCCGCTTCGCGCAATCTGAATTCCGTATGTATAGAACAAAATATTGAATCCGAAATTAAAAAATGCCGCGTACAAAAGTCCGACACTTCCGTAGGTTGCTGATATAATGGGGAAGCCCATGAATCCGATATTTGAAAAAAGAGTCATCACACGGTATGTTCCGAACTGTCTTTTTTCAAGTCTGAGTATGTAAGGAAGCACCATGGCGATAAGGATCATCGCCGCATATACGATTATTACAGAGATGACGCAGGTTATGAGCTGCTTATTGGAAATAATCTCTCCTTTGTTCATTCCTGCTGTTATGATAAAACAAGGGCTTGCAAGATTGATAACGAGTCCCGACATTCCTTTCGAGATCTTGTCATCCATAAGTCCCGTCATTCTGCAGATTGCTCCCGCAATCATAAGAATAAAAAGAACAATCATCTGCTGTAAAAGAATCATTTCAAAAAGTACTCCTTAAAGATAAAAATAGAAAAACGATCCACCCCAGCGGATCAATTGGCAGCCTTGAACATTGCTCTGTCATTTACAACTTCAAAGCCATATTGTGAATATAGAGGCTGTGCATCTTTGGTTATAAGAATACCTCGAAGGCCTTCAAGCTCAGGCGCCGAAACAATGTGCGAAACAAGTGCTTTGCCAAGACCTTGATGTCTGTATGCTTCATCAATTATGACATCGCAAAGATAATAATTCGTTGCATAATCTGTTATGATTCTTGCAAATCCCACTAAATTCTCGGCCGCGTCAACATAGAGTCCGTAGCACTTCGAATTATTTATCGACTTCTCGATTCTTTCAACGGGACGTTTGTCTGCCCAGTAAGTCATCCTGAGAAGTCTTACGATATCATCCAGCTTCATTTCATTTAAGTCTTCAACTATCCTGTAATTCATGTCAGCCCCCCGTTAAATATCTACTTGTTTACTTTTCTGAATTATCGGTGCTATTTTCGGAAGTGTTATCTTCGGAAGTATTATCATCGGAAGTGCTGTCTTCTAAAATGTTGCCTTCGGATGTATCATCATTTTTCTTCTGTTTATCAAGAAGCGATCCGATTGCGGGACCAAGTGCAACTCCTATGCAAAGCCATAAAACTATATCACCGAGTGCCGCTCCGATTGCTACTCCAAAGCACAGTCCGAGACACATGCCTGTTGTCATTCCCGAAAAGCCATTATAATCGTTGTTACCATTGTTATTCTTTCCCATTTCTCTTTCCCTTCTGCAAGTTTTATTTAAAACCTTTTCTTTCCTGCGCTTTATCAATAAGTTTGTGCGCCTCGTTAAAAGCACCGGGCAGGTAATCCGCATACCACTCCTTGCCCTCTTTTTCCTTTTTCTTTATCTCAGCCCATGCGGCGTGAAGCTCCTCTTCGGAGTTAAATTTCACATCCGTAAATACATGAGGATGTCTTCTTTCCATCTTGTCGGAGATTGTCTTTACGACATCGTCGAATGTAAAATATCCCTCTTCCTCTGCCATCACGGAATGGAACATGACCTGAAGCAAAAGATCTCCGAGCTCTTCCTTGAGATTGTCGGCATCACCCGTTTCATTCAGGATATTGATGCCTCCGATAACCTCTGCTGCCTCTTCGATACATCCCGGTTTTAAGCTCATATGCGTCTGCGCCTTATCCCACGGACAGCCGTTCTCGCTTCGTAGCGTCTGTACTATTTTTTTGAGTCTGTCGATCTCACTCATAGCTTAAGCTCCTCATATATCTGCGAACCTCTCTAATATCTATAATATAACTATTATAAATAGATTTCTAAATAATTCCCCCAAATAATATCCATACGGATACTATCTGAGGGAATAAACACCACTATATTTTAATCTATATACATATATTAATAAACACCTTACCCATGCATCATTTTACCATCCGGCAAAAACTCTATCTTAAGAACTTTTCCCATTCCGGCTGCGAGACGCTGCAATGTTTTCAGTGATGGATTAGCAGTTCCTCTCTCCAATTTACTAATATCACCTTGGGCAATACCTGTTTTATCCGCAAGTTCTTTTTGTGTAAGCCCGGAATCTTTTCTTGCATCAATAATTGCTTGAATCACCGCATGTTCAGGTTGAAGTGCTTCATATTCTTCACGGAATTCAGGATCCTTTAATTGTTCTTTTAAAAAATCATCAAACTTGTTACTCATAATTTGCCCTCCCTTCTGTAATAATCATCACGGTATCTCTTTGCCTTGTTTAATTCTTTAGGCGGTGTCTTCTGCGTTTTCTTGACAAATCCGCTAGTCAATACTATCTTACGATCCACATAAAAGAAATATAAAACTCTGGAAATATCAGAACCTACTTTTGCTCTTAACTCAAATATCCCATCCGATAAATGCTCTGAATAAGGCTTTCTCAATTCGTTTCCATTATCTTGCAAAAGCGAAATTGTATCAACCATCTTTGCACGCATCTTATTATCCAGAGAAAGCAGAAATTCCTTGGCAGGTTGATCACCATTTTCTTTCTCATAAAAAACAACACTAAATTTCATATGTACCTCTTATTATTATAATATAGGATAAATCCTATATTGTCAATCAAAAACATAAGGGGCTCATTCAAGCCCCTTATCCTCATAATTTGACCAACATAAATAATTTATGGCAAGAATTTTCCCGACGCGAGATACAGTTCGTACCAGTCGTGATGAGAAAGATTGACTTTGGTTGCATCGCATACATCCTTGATATGCTCGGGATTCATCGTACCGATGATTGCCTGCATCTTGGCGGGATGACGAAGGATCCAAGCGATTGCGATCGCTGTTTTGGATACGCCTTCGCGCTGTGCGAGCTCTTCAAGCGCCTTGTTGAGCGCAGGGAATTCAGGGTTATCGATAAAAGTTCCCTTAAACATTCCGACCTGAAGAGGTGACCACGCCTGTATCGTTATGTCTTTTAACCTGCAATAATCAAGCGCACTTCCGTCTCGCATAAAAGACATATCGGTTGTCTTGTTGTTCATGTAAAGCTCTTGATCTATGAGCTGCGACTGCTCAAGTGAAAGCTGCACCTGATTGATAACAAGGGGCTGCTTCACACATTTTTTTAACAGCTCGATCTGCATCGGCATGAGATTACTAACGCCGAAGTGACGCACCTTGCCTTCGTTTTCAAGCTTGTCAAAAGCCTCTGCGACTTCTTCGGGATCAAACAAAAGATCCGGTCTGTGCAAAAGAAGTGTGTCGAGATATTCCACCTTTAGTCTGGATAAGATTCCGTCAACGGCTGAAAGTATAGCCTCTTTTGCCCAGTCAAATTCCTGTCTGTCGGGATAGATTCCGGTCTTACTTTGAATGTAGATATCTTCTCTCTTAAGCCCCGTCAAAGGGAGAGCCTGCGCAAAACGCACTTCCGCTTCTCCCGCCCCGTAGCAGGTTGCATGGTCAAAAAAGTTGATGCCGCACTCATAAGCTGTCTTTATAACCTTTGCCGCTTCCTCTTTTGAAAGAGAAGGCATTCTCATGCAGCCCTGTATAATAGCGGACGCCTTCTGCGGTCCGTTTACGATGTCGATATATTTCATTTATGATCCTTTCGTTCCCCCATCGGGGGATAAATTTTGGTAAAAAACGCGCTGATCAGAACGGTCTTGTATCGGGATCGCTCTCGTATCCTACGCAGCCCTTGAGATCTGCGATAAGCTTAACATCGCCGGCCTCAAGCTCAAAATCAAACACATCGAGATTCTCTTTGATCCTGTCGGCATGAACTGACTTAGGTAAGGGAAGGAATCCCATCTGAAGACTGAAACGAACGCAGATCTGAGCGATGCTCTTTCCATACTTATCAGCGAGCTTCTTCATCTCGGGAACGTCGAAAATCTGACCTGTTCCGAGAGGGCTGTATGCTTCAAGTATCATTCCCTGCTCTTTGCAATATGCCACAAGCTCGTCCTGAGTTGCGCCGGGACAAAGTCTTATCTGATTGACCATGGGTTTGATCTTGGCAGTCTTAAGAAGTGCCTCTATATGGTGCTGTCTGAAGTTGGAAATACCGATGGAACGGACCTTTCCTGATTCATACAACTCTTCCATTGCTCTCCAAGTCTCAGCGTTAGCCTCTTCCCAGCGGTCTCTGAACGCTGCGGGATTGGGCCAGTGAATAAGAAGCATGTCAACATAATCAAGGCCGAGTTTTCTGAGTGATTCGTCAAAAGAGCTCTTGCAAAGATCATAGCTGTGCTTGTCATTCCATATCTTGGTCGTCACAAAGATATCTTCTCTTGTAAGTCCCTCGTCTATAATACCTATTCTGATGCCTTTTCCGACACCCTCTTCGTTTCCGTAAACCTGTGCCGTATCAATGTGACGATAGCCGGCTTTTATGGCATGCTCTACGCTGCTTACCGCAACATCTCCTTCGGGAGTCTGCCATGTTCCGAAGCCAATGCAAGGAACACCGACACCGTTTGAAAGCTTATATACATCATTTTGGTTCTTCATATTTTTCCCTCCGCAAAAAAGCGATAAAAACTCGCACCGGCATACTGCTTATACGCGATGCACTGTCATTGTCTTTTTTATTTTACCATCTTCGGTGGCAAGGCACTTATTATATTTCGCACCGGATACTGTCAAAATTAGAACATCCTCTTTCTTCTATTGGGATCCACAAAAAAAGGCCGCTGATATTACTCAGCGGCCCCCTAGGAAAAAATGCTTTTATGTGGATATAAAAGAGAATGTCATTAGCTGTATTTTTTATCTGTAGAATACTTCTCCGAGCTTAAGGTCTTTCTTGAATGCGGGGATAGTCGTATTCTTGTCGATGATAACTGCTTCGATGTCCATCATCTCAGCCCAGTCTGCCATCTGCTCAACCGTAAGGTCATATGAGAAAGCAGTGTGATGAGCTCCGCCTGCAAGGATCCAAGCCTCGGCTCCGGTGTAAAGATCCGGATAAGGTGTCCAGAAGTTGGTTGCTACGGGAAGATTAGGCATAGCCTTCTCTGTCTTTTTACACTCAACCTCGTTGATGATGAGACGGAATCTGTTGCCAAGATCGATAAGTGATGTGGCAACACCCTTTCCTTCCTTGGATGTAAATACAAGTCTTGCAGGATCTTCTCTGTCGCCCATTGAAAGAGGCTTAACTCTGATGCTGATAGGTCCTTCTGCGATAGTCGGGCAGATCTCAAGCATGTGAGCTTCAAGGATACCCTCTTTTCCTCTTACAAGGTTATATGTATAATCCTCAAGCATTGAAGTACCCTTGGCGTTCTTCATGCCTGCAGTCATGATCTTCATAAGGCGAACCATGGCAGCAACCTTCCAGTCACCCTCTGCGCCGAAACCGTAGCCCTTTTCCATAAGTCTCTGAATAGCAAGACCGGGAAGCTGGCCGAGTGCGCCGAGGTCTCCAAAGTGAGTAACGATCGCCTGATAGTTCTTTTCCTCAAGAAATCTCTCAAAGCCAAGCTCGATCTGAGCCTGAACAGCTACATGTTTCTTGAACTCTTCGGGATCTCTTCCGTCGAGAACGATCTGATATTTGTCATAGTACTCGTCGAGAAGTGCGTTCACGTCTGAAGCGCTTACTGCTGCTACGCTGTCTGCAATCTCATTAACGGGATAAGTATCAACTTCCCAACCGAACTTGATCTGAGCTTCAACCTTATCGCCCTCTGTAACCGCAACGTTTCTCATGTTGTCGGCAACTCTCATAACTCTTATGTGGCTTGACTCCATGATACCTACGGCAGTTCTCATCCAGGAAGCTATTCTCTCTCTAACCTCGTTATCCTTCCAATAACCGGCGATGACTTTGCGCTCAATTCTCATGCGGCTTACGATGTGTCCATACTCTCTGTCGCCGTGAGCAGCCTGATTCTCGTTCATGAAATCCATGTCGATCGTATCGTAAGGAATTTCCTCATTGTACTGTGTGTGCAAGTGCAAAAGAGGTTTTCTGAACTCCTGAAGTCCGAGTATCCAGGACTTAGCAGGTGAAAATGTGTGCATCCATGTGATGACACCCGCGCAGGTCTCATCTGCATTGGCCTCGTTAAAGGTCTGTCTTATCAGCTGATTGGTGATAAGTACAGGTTTCCATACAACTTCGTAAGGGAGAATTCCCGATTTGTTGAGCTCGTCCACGATCTCCTTAGAGTGCTCTGCAACGTGCTTTAAAACCTCATCCCCATACAGGTCCTGAGAGCCTGTACAAAACCAAAACTTGTACGCTTTTGTCTGAATCATTCTATAACCCTCCTTAAAACATTAATACCCCATGTATCGCTATTTTTCCCTTCTCTAAAAAAGCCGATACATTTACATGCTTTCATTTTCAAACTTGTACGTACGAGTGGTCAAGTTGTAGGTAATAAACTTAAAATCCCACGCTCAAATGTTATTCGGGCAAAAAAAAAGAAGTGACCCGAAAGTCACTTTCTTTTTATACATGAATTACCGATCACGAGCTCGGGCTCGACGACAATTCTTTTTTCCACTTCTTCACCTCGGATCATCTTAAGCAGCATCTGAGCGGCAATCTTGCCAAGCTCCTGCTGCGGATGAACGATCGTGGTAAGCGTTATGTCGGTATTGGCTGCGGGCTGTGAATTATCGTATCCCGTTATTGAAATATCCTGCGGGACCTTTAGTCCCAGCTCACGGATCGCCTTTATCAGATGAAACGCTATCTGGTCGTTGTACGCTACGATCGCATCAACCTTTTTTCCACTCTTTATCATCTTCTGAAGATTCGTGTAGGGATGAACCGCGCGGTCCTCGGTATAGAACCAGATGACATTCTCGGGATCGTAGGTAAGTCCCGCCTTGGCAAGCGCCTTGGCATAGCCCTTGTGCCTGTTCTGCCCCTGCGTATCATCGCTCTTGAAAACGCCGATGATATTCTTGTGCCCTTGGCTTATCAGATATCCCGTCAAAAGATATGCACCCTTTTCGTCATCCATGATAACGTGAGGCTTATCCTCCATTACCGAATACGCACCCTGGATAAAGATATAAGGGATGCCGTATTTATCAAGCTTGTCATAGAGATATTTGTGCTTGCAAAAGACATTGCTCTTACTGGGCTCAACTATGATCCCGTCTATGTTTTTCTCAATAAGCTCCTCAAGACACTTGATCTCGCGAGTCCTTGAGTTATTGGTATTCTTAAGCACAATGCTGTAGCCGTTTTCAGAAAGAACTGAATCAATTCCGCTTATAACCTTTGGGAAAATATAATCCGAAAGGTACGTCATTACCACAGCAATATCCTTGGAGTCTTTTTTGAATCTGGAAGCATCGGAACAGTAGGTTCCGCTTCCCTGAACAGAATAGACAAAACCCTCGTTAATAAGATTGGATATAGCCTTTCTCACCGTCTGACGACTCACGCCATACTCAGAAGTAAGCACGTTTTCGGACGGCATCTTTTCTCCGGGCTTTATCTTTTCTTCCAAAATAAGCTGCTTTAACTCTTCTTCAATCTGCTGATATTTAAGTGTCCCCGATCTATCTCTCTTTTCTTCCATAAATAAATCTTCCCAATGCTATGAATACAATTGTAAATATTATATACATGATAGGCGCATACTCAAAAACAGTAAAGTACTTGCCGAAAATGTTTATAAGTCTGTACTCGTAAACCATATTGGTATCTATAAGCACCGCCGGCAGCATCTGAATAAACTGGGATACAGGGCGTATATTTGTATCTAATACTGCTGAGATCATGGATATTCCCAAATACAGTCCAACTGACGTTCCCATTACCGCCAATGAGTTTTTCATAGCCTGTGATAAAAAGAGCGTTACAGCTGATGTTAAAATACATCCTATAATAATTATCGCAGCGAGTCTTAACAGGAATCCTCCCGCAGTCATATTATATGAAGTATAGGGATTAAGCAGGATAATCGGTAAATCAAGTCCGCCGGTTCCCCATCTAAGGGCCATGTATCCTATGAATGAACCAAGAATAATAAGTGAACCTCCTACTCCGAAAGTCATTCCTGCCAAAATCTTGGCATAGTATGTTCTTTTATCACCATATTTACTTGCCCTCACTACCTGATCGGTTTTATTCTGGTACTCCGACGCAAAAACAATGGAAAGCCCCATAGGTATAAGAAACAGGATCAATAAGATATTCATATCCACAGCTCCGCCCAAGTACCCGCGAGCAGCTAACGTGTCATGCCATGTTCCGGGAAAAACAATTTCTTTTCCCTTATCTTCCCAGTACTCGCACTCACCCGTTGTAAGATAGGACAATTCCTTTGCTTCCTGTATTCCTGCATCTCTGTTTTTGATAAGATCCTCTATTGTGACATCTTCTATTTTTTTGCCATGATCCGAAAGACTCCTAAACCATGACCCAAACATTTTAAATGTCGGATTACTGTCATCGGTATAACCCGCGTCATCCGTATTCTCTCTATATTCATCAAGTAGGTTATCGTCAATAACCCGTCCGTCTATCTGAGCAAACTTACTTCTGGCCTCAGGGGATTCATTTCCCGATATCTCACCCTCTCCGAAAACAAAAGCAAGAACCAAAAGAATCAAAAAAGTTATAATTGCAGCTTTGGACTTTAATATCTTCTTTATCTCAAAAAGATAAATCGTCCCAAAACAGTTGTTTTTCATATAAGTCTCCTATTCATCTATCTTCTCAAGATAAAAATCTTCAAGTTTACCGTCCATATTTTTACCGTCTCCCTGCCAGATGATCTGTCCCGACTTCATGATAAGTACTCTATCGGCAATATCTTCCACATCAGAAACGATATGTGTGGAAAGCAGCACCACTGTTGTCTTTCCAAGTTCTTCGATAAGCTTTCTAAATCGCACTCTTTCCTTCGGATCAAGTCCCACAGTGGGTTCGTCAAGTACAAGTAGTTCAGGTCTGTTGATAAGAGCCTGCGCTATACCGATACGTCTTTTCATTCCGCCCGAATATTTGGAGATCTTTTTTCCGGCGTCCTCTTTAAGACCGACAAGCTCTAGAAGCTCCGCAGTTCTAGCCTTTGCAGTCTTCTTATCCAGTCCTTTCAATGCGCAAAAATACATAAGGAAATCTTTTCCAGAGAACTCAGGATAATACCCGAATTCCTGGGGAAGATATCCCAGAATATTCCTGTATTCTTCGGTGTTAACGGAAAGATTGTCGTAGCTCACTTCTCCGCTTGTGGGAGTGAGAATACCACAGATCATTCTCATAAGTGTGGTCTTCCCCGCGCCGTTTTCACCAAGAAGTCCGGTAACGCCTTTTTCCAATTTAAAACTCATTCTGTCCACAGCAATCTTGTTCTTATATTGCTTGGTCAGCCTGTCAACCTTCAGTTCCATGCAAGTTCCTCCATCCTGCCAATTCTGTATAATTCAAAAATTTGTACCGCGATCAAAACCATCAGCACTACGATAAGCTTATTCACATCAAGCATCACATAAGCAGCTCCGCCATAATCCTGCATCATGAGAATATACACCACTATTGCGGGAATTATGCATGCGAACGGAGTTTTTCCGGCCCATTCGAATCTCTCAATCTCCATGCACAATGTCATGGTCAAAAGATATGGTATAAGAATGATCGTTAATACCCTTAATATACTTATGCCTGCAGTCAATCCAAAACAGATTGAAACAATTGCCATTGCAATAAAATTCACTATTCCTACAGCTGTCATTCTGGCAAAGAGAGCCCTTCTTCCCGATATCACAGTCACCTGCTCAAGTTCATGTACACCATGCAAATGTGCTTTAAAGGTTTCGAGCATTCCTATCGCTGCCATAAAAGGAATAAAAACTGCAATAGATAAAAGGCTGCTTTCTAAAGCATCAGGTTCGTTATAAAGACCTGATACATTTATGTGCACAATATTGAAAAAGGGTAATACTATCAAAAGGAGTGCAGCGATCCATATTCTTTTTCTTATGAATCCCGCCTGCTGCAGAACCAGTCTCGGAGTACTGATATTTATCTCATTTCCGGTTCTGTTTGCTCTTATGAAGTTTTCTTTTTTCATATAATCCAGAGCCGGAACGGCGCTCTGCAGCATACTTTTAAGCTCTCTATCTCTCATATGCCTCTCCTTTCTCAAGGGCCTTTTTAAGCTTACTCTTGGCATTTTCAAGCCTTCTGTAAACCGAAAACCTTGTCATTCCCATGATCTTACAGATATCTGCATAGGACTCTTCGCTTATAAGTCGTAGCTGCACTATCTCGCGTTCATCATCATCAAGACTCTCCATCGCCGCTCTTATGCGAATCCTATCGATCGTCTCATTTTCAAGATCGGTCCCGCTTGCCATCTCTTCGCCAAGTTCACCTATTTCTTTTTTCTTCTTATATTCATCGATGCACAGGTTTCTTGCGATGGTGTAAAGATATCTCTCAGGCTCTTTTGCCTCCGAGGAAGCGCTCATATAACGAAGGAAAGTTTCCTGAGTAAGATCTTCAGCCATGTGCTTATCGCTGACTTTGAAGTAGCAATAGCGATAAATTTTGTCGTAGTACTTTTCTATATCCATGGATAAAAGTTTTGCCTCCCTCCGTAATGATAGACTGAGCAGATATGCGAAATGTGCGCGCTTTTTTATGATTTAAAAAATTTTTTGAAAAAAATGTTGACACACACTTTGAACGTGTGATATAAAATATTTAACGACAAACATTAAATATTTAATGAAAACAAATTAAAAAACAACGAAAAACATTTATGCAAAAACTTCATCCCAAAAAGATGAAAAAATCACTAAACAACATTACATTAACACACATCGGAGGATATCGACATGAAAAAAACAACATTAAGCAAAGTAACTACAGTACTCGCAAAGATCATAGAGGTAATCTCATTTGCCGGCGTAGGTATTACGGTCACTGCACTAATCTCTCTCGCCATTTTGCTTGCTACCGGACACCTTAATCAGCAGATGTTTAATGATGTATTTACCAACGCTCAGATCAACACCGCAGGTTCTCAGGCATTTATAAAAGACGGACAGTTCTACTTCCCGGGATTCTTTCTTTACTTTGGAATAATAACTATACAGGCATTTTTCGCCGGATTGATCTTCCATAACATAGGCAAGATTTTCGCGCTTGATGCGGGATCACCTTTCTCAGCAGAGAATGTTAAAAGAATCAGAAACATCGGTATCTTTGCACTTGCTCTTCCAATTGTAAAGATTGTACTCCCTTTATTGGGATTGATCTTTGGTGCCAACGCACTCATGGGGGTCAGTGCATATGAATTCCTCTTTGCTCTTGTTGCTCTCAGCCTTTCTCAGTACTTTGCATATGGTGCAGAGCTTGAGAAAGATGTAGACGGATTACTTTAAGGAGGGAATTTTATGGGTAGAATCATGCTTGAACTTGATGTAATGATGGCAAGACGCCACGTATCTCTCAATGACCTTGCGGACAAAGTCGGAATTGCAAACGTTAATTTGTCCAAGATAAAAAACAATAAGGTTAATGCAATCCGCTTCGGAACTCTTGCAGGAATCTGCGAAGCGCTCGAATGCGAACCGGGGGACATACTTAAATATGACCCTGAAGGTGAACAAGAATAATAAAAAAATACCTCAGCCATGTATATGGTTGAGGTATTTTTGTTTTTGGAAACAACTGATCAGATTGTTGTGATCAGCTTGTAATTCTTGATATCCGCAATGGACTTGCACCCTGTGAACGCCATTGTCTTTTTAAGCTCTGCTTCAGCTTTTTTAAGATAGTCACATACGCCCTGTGCACCGTTATCTTTTATCGCTGTCATAAGAGGTCTTCCTATGCAGACAGCGTCTGCTCCGAGGGCAATCGCTTTGAACGCATCCATTCCGGTTTTGATCTCGCAGTCTACGAAAATAGGGATCGTATTATCAATTTCTTTTGCAATCTCAGGTAATATCTTAAGCGGAGGAACCGCGTACTCTATGCGGTTATTGTGATGTGATATCACGATGCCTCTTGCGCCGGCCTTAAGTGCTTCCTCTGTATCGTAGAGGCTGAGCACGCCTTTTACAATAACCGGAAGATCCGTGCTGCTGCAAATATCCGTAAGCTCAGCTGTAGTCATAGGCGCCATGGTATATCCGCTTACTTCATCGGGACCGCCGTCGGGAGAAAAAGCGTGATCGATATCAATGCCGACCGCGAGCACACCTTTTTCTTTTGCATGCTCTATCTTTTTATAAATGATATCCCTGTCTGCGTAGGGTTTTATCACTTCTATAAGTGTTCCGCCGCACGAAAGAATCATCTCTATCTCTTCTTCGTCCGCCATCCCGTACCATGTAAGAAGGCCGGAATCCGCTGCTCCTTGCGCAAACTCTTTTGCCGCACCCTCAAACATGAAATGATCAAGATGGGAAAGTGCCGCCGTCATGATCGGAGACGGGAACTCTTTTCCATATAATTCAAAAGACGGATCGGGATAATCCGCGTTCATGTACCTAGTCTGTATGAGAAGCGAATCCAGATATTTCCTGGTTATTATGTTTGAATTTCCTGCGTTTTCTGCCATAATTATTCCCCTTTGTAATTATTTCTTTTTTATAGTATAAGGCAGGAAACATATCTTTTTCATTTCATTTTTTGTTTTGGTTATTTCATTTTTTGTGGCTTATTATTTTAATTCCTGTATTCTCTCATTCATTCTTTTAGCTTCTTGGCGATAGTGGATCATAAATATAAACCAGATAAAAAACGTTACAAGTATCTGCCCGATTACGATGCAGATTGTCATTATGGGTGAGCTGCCATCGCCCATCCACCCTTCGTTTGCTGCAACGATAAAGTATATGACGAGTCCGATTCCCATGTGGATCAGAACTTTCATCGGCATCGGAAGTTTATCGGATGAATAGACTACGGTTGGTGCTCCAAAGCCGATTCCGATGATAAGTGCTCCGATAACCATCTTGGTAAATGTGTAACCACGAAGCACGAAATCTCCGCCGTAGCCGATATCAAAAGCGGCTGCTGTTAAACAAAACATTGTATATGAAATTCCTATTGCGATAAGTGTATTTTTGATCATGACTTTAATCATTTCTTTCATGACGATTCCTCCTTACAGTCCGAGATACTTCTTGAATTCGGGTAAATACTTCCTTGAAACATAATCCTTTAATCCGTTCTTAAGCTTAAGAAGTAGTGTACCGCTAAAGCCCGGTTCAATGCTGTCCATGTATGAAAGGTTTATAAGCGTGGACTTCGAGATCTGCATGAACATATTTCCAAGCTGGCTTGCTAGTTCATACAATCTTTTTGCTGAACGGAATGATCTCTTTTCACCGTAAATAACAGTATCTCCGTTCTCAACACGAACCATATAGATATCTTCCGGCTTAAGCACAACAAGCTCTTCCCCTACGCGCGCCGTCACGGGAGCCGCCTCTGTGCTAAGCATATCAACTATCCTGCCGATATCCTCCGTCATCTTATCTGTATGGATTTCCGCATATGCTTCATGAACTTCAGGTGATATTATCACGTTTACTTTCATACGCCTCCCCTTTCATGATTCCATCATACAACAGCATATGATTCCTGTCTTTGGATTTGCGGTAAGTGGCAAAAATATGTAGGTGAAATGCAAAAATCCGCATAAAAAAATCGAGTAGGTTTTTGTTCCCTACTCGACTTCGCAGCAATATTGTATTTATATTTTCACAGTCCTTTTTTTGCATGCAGATAATATGAATATAGTATCGGAATGACCACTACGATAAAGATGCTAACAATTACAACAATCTCGGGGGCTTTGGTCGTTATTCCCACAATTATCATTATGATCCCGCCGATCATCCAAAGGTATCCGGCAAGACGATGTGTCTTTTCCCAGTTAAGCTCATTGTCCAATGTCCACGGTACTTTGATACCTACCGCGTAATTCTGTCTCGTTTTAGGAAGCCAATTTCCAAGTATCAGGAAAAGCGCACCGACAAATACCAAAGTATAAACCTCCGGAGAAGTTGCAATCCCGACATTGTAGGTATAGAGCATTGTCATAGTGGCTATTGATATAATGGGAGCGAGCCATAGAACGAGGTAAGCAATCTTTTTATTCTGATTCTTGGCCTTAGGATCAAGCGAGGTAATAAAGAGACAGAATAAATGCAAAACCAACAAGATAAGCGGTACTCCGACCACCGTAAACAGCTTGGATGCATATCCGTCTGCCTCTCCGCCGACTCCAAAATGAGTTGCCATAGTTTCGGGAAGCTTGTCCCATATGATAAAGCCGGCCACAATAGGTAATAATACTGCAATAGAAGATATCAGAATTTCTCTTAATCCATATTTTTTCATGTTATTTGTCCCCTTTCAGTGACGACATCCATACCATGATCTCTTCCAGTACGGATGTATTCAGATGATAAAAAATAAAATTCTTTTGCTTCTCTTCATAGATCAGATCGGCATTCTTAAGAATCTTAAGGTGATACGACATTGTCGGCCCGGTCATATCGAAATGATTTCCAATATCTCCCGCAGTCATTGGCCCGTCTTTCAACATGTCCAATATCTCTCGCCTTGCCGGATCCGATAATGCTTTGAACGTCTCCGCAAATCCCATTGTTTCCTCCATAGTATTTTGAAAAATATCTATTTAGATGTTTATCTAAATAGATGATAGCACTTTATTTTCGATATGGCAATACCTTCTAACTTGACATATTAATCAATCAAATATATATTATTTCCAGGATTTTTCTAAATCCTCTCGAAGATTATTCAATCTCTCGAGTTTTTCCTATTTTTATTTGAATATGAGCACTCCTACGTATTTTTCATATTCACAAAAATGTCGAATGGAACATATTGACAATATGTCTTATTCAACATATTATAATAATTAATTCGAGGTATACATGTACGAAATTGAATTTTATGACACCGAAGAAGGAAAGTGTCCCGTTCATGAGTTTTTAGATTCTTTGGAACCTAAACTCAAAGCAAAGACACTCAGAACCAAGCACAGTTCCAATATCACTAGAATTATTTATTTCTTTTACATTGGAAAGAAAGCCATTCTCACAAACGGTTTCATCAAGAAAACCATGAAAACGCCTAAGTCCGAACTATATCTTGCCAAAAAGTATAAGGAGGACTATGAACGGAGGTATAAAGCATGAGTAGCTATAAAGAATATAAAGAAAAAGCACTAAAGGATCCTGCTGTAAAGGCTGAATATGACGCTCTTCAACCTGAGTACGATCTCATTCAGGCAATGATCGATGCACGTAAAAAGCAGCATCTTACTCAGAAAGAGCTATCAGAAAAAACAGGTATAACACAGGCAGATATCAGCCGAATAGAAAAGGGATTACGAAATCCCAGTATTTCAATGTTCAAGCGGCTTGCTGATGGACTAGGATTACAACTAAAACTCGTCCCCAAGTCAAATACTGCAAAGGCGAGCAAGATATAATGCTATGTATATGTGATCCTCCGTACAGATATACGCAGATGAATATATTTTGACATTGCTCCCGGATGGCTTATAATTGTTAGATGTCGTCGCTCTTTTTACTGCGCCGGCAAAACATCTAAGGGAGGACATAATAAAATGAAAAAAAGATTATTGACGATGGTTATAGTGGCCATGATGGTAACAGGATGTGAGAAAAACGGAAATAATGACGTTGTAAACGAGCAGTCATCTGCTGCAGAACAGTCATCGGTAGAGGCTGCAGCTACAGAAGCATCTTCGGAGGATGCAGCAGCTACCGAGCAGACATCTGAAGACGCTGCCGCAACAGAGCAGACATCGGATGACGCAGCTGCTACTGCTCAGACATCTGAAGCAGCTTCTGCCACAGAACAGACATCGAAAGAAACTGCCGCTACAGAGCAGGCATCAAAAGAGGCTGCTGCAGAGCAGCCCGCTCAGGATAATGCAAAAGAAGAATCTAAACAAGCAACTGCAAATCTAAAAGACGGAACCTATACAACAAATCTTGTTTCCGAGCCATTCCCATATTCCCCGGGTTATGTAAAAAGTGTCTCAGTTACCGATAATGCGGTCATAATTGAAGGTGATGTGTACCAGTACGACGATAATTGGAATACGATAGATTTGGGAACCAATACATACACACTTCCGATCGATGCAAACACACAGTACCTTTCAAGTGGTGGTGAGGAAGCTGCCAAGCATATGAGCAAGGAAGACTTCGCAAGCAAATTCCCCCAAATTATCGGTTCCGGATTGGGACTTGGAATTAAGATTGAAAACGGCGTTGTTGTTTCATTTGATATTTTCTCATAAATAGGATTTTTCGTGTGCACGCTAATTGCACAGAGCCTGCAGATTACTGCGGTGGAGCGATTTGTGTGATTTTCCAAAATATGCAGTTCTCGCACGAGAAGTATGATTTTCAAATCGAATAAAACCCGGGAATGCTGACTTCCATGAGCAACGTCGAAAGGAAGCATTCCCGGGTTTTTGAGATTATGAAAATCACTGCGAGGAGAAAACAAATATTTTGGAAAACACATAATAAGCTCCGCTGCAGTAATCGCAGTTTCTATTATTTAGCGGCTTCACAGATTATATCGATGCACTTCTCAACGCCGAGCGTCGAGCTCTTGAGGCACATATCGTAGTAGTCGGCGTGGCCGAACTCAGTGTTGGTGTAGTACGTGCAGTACTTGCGCCTCGTTCTGTCGACCTCTTTCATCTTCTCGAGAATCTGCTCCTCTGTGTAATCCGGCATCTTCTCCTTCATGTGCTGAAGTCTGAAATACTCCGTCGCGGAGATGAATACGTGAAGAGTCTTGTCGTACTCTTGCAAGATCATGTTGGCGTTACGACCGACTATGACACAGTTACCTTTCTCGGCGACCTTCCTGATAGCTTCTCTCTGAGCCGCGAAAAGCTTCTCATTAAGAGGCTTGTTGTAGAAATCAAAAAGACTCTGTCCAAAGCCGAATTCCCTTGGAACCTTTTCATCAAACTTTCTGATCTCCTCAGGTGAAAGAGAACCCGATTCCCTGGCTGCGCTAAGGATAAGGTCTTTATCAAAATAATAAAATCCAAGTCTGTCGGCTACCGCTCTTCCGATGGTTCCGCCGCATGAACCGAACTCTCTGCTGATAGTAATAATGTTTTTCATGGCATTACCTCCTCTATAAACTCATGTTTATATCCGGATAGATCCTGCTCCTTATAAAACCTTATTAAGGAAATCAATCGTACGTGCTTCTTTAGGATTAAGAAGTACTTCCTGTGGTGTTCCCTCTTCTATTATATACCCACCGTCCATAAAAATAACTCTGTCGGCGACTTCTCTTGCAAATCCCATCTCGTGGGTAACAATGACCATTGTCATTCCCTCGGCCGCAAGTTCTTTCATAACCGCAAGAACTTCACCGACCATCTCGGGATCGAGAGCAGATGTAGGCTCGTCAAAGAGCATAATATCGGGATTCATGCAAAGAGCTCTCGCAATGGCAACTCTCTGCTTCTGTCCGCCTGAAAGCTGACTGGGATAGCTCTTTTCCTTATCGGCAAGACCGACCTTCTCAAGCATATCCTTGGCTCTCTTTAGAGCTTCTTCCTTGCTGCATTTTCCGAGCATCACGGGTGCGAGCATGAGGTTGTCGATGATATTCATATTGTTAAAAAGATTAAAGTGCTGGAATACCATTCCGATATTCTCTCTAACCTTGTTGATATCAACCTTCTTAGAGGTGATCTCTTTTTCATCGATAACGATCTTACCTTCTGTTACGGTCTCGAGCTTATTAAGGCATCTTAGGAAAGTGGATTTACCCGAGCCCGAAGGGCCGATAACTACAACAACTTCACCCTTGTAAACTTCTGTAGAAATGTCTTTTAACACTTCAAGACTTCCGAAGCACTTCTTTAAGTGCTCCACATTTATCATAGTAATATCTTTATTCGCGGCCAACGTTCAATCTCCTTTCCACAACCTTCGCACTTCTTGAAAGGATAGTGATCACAATAAGATACATAATGCCGACGATTGCCCATGTCTGGAAAGACATGAAGGTATTGGCCTGCACGTTCTTGGCTGTATTAACAAGCTCCGGGAATCCGATAACAGAAAGGATCGATGTATCTTTCAAAGTGATTATGAACTGGTTGATAAAGGTAGGGATCATGGTCTTGATTGCCTGAGGAAGCACAACCTTTCTCATTGCCTGAGAATAAGAAAGACCAAGTGATCTTGCAGCCTCCATCTGACCGGGATCGACGGAAAGAATACCCGCTCTTATGATCTCAGCCATATATGCTCCGCAGTTAAGCGCAAGACAAATGGTTCCTGCTTGGAGCGCCGGAAGCGAAACATTAAAACCACCTATTATCGTATTGAAAAAGTAAGGCATTCCAAAGTAAACAAAGAACGCCAATACGATCATCGGAACACCTCTTATGACGTCAACAAATATCTGAGCGATGACATTGCACACTCTGTTCTTGATAACGCCCATGATTCCGAAGATAAGTCCGATGATACAAGCAAAAAACAGGCCTAATAATGCCAGCAGCAGCGTTCTTCCGAGCGCTGCCGATAACATACCGCCATAAACAGTAATAATTCTAAACATAAATCAGTCTCCGAGATATTTGGCAAGAATCTCATCGTACTTGCCGTTAGCTTTGATGTTTGCAAGTCCTGCGTTGAACTTGTCGATAAGTTCCTGGCTGTCCTTGGTAAATACAGCAAAACCATACTCTGCAGGCTCGTTACCTGTTCCGTCAACAAGCTTCATGGCAATGCCTGAATCCTTGATCGTAGCTGCCATGATCGGTGTATCGTCGAAGCAAGCCGCAACCTGTCCGCCTGTAACTGCCTGGTAAACTGTCGGTGAATCCTCAAAGTATGTAACTGTAAAGTTATACTGCTTAGCAAGCTCCTCTGCATATGTAGCTGACATTGAACCTGTCTTAACGGCTACTGATGCACCTGAAAGATCCTCAAAGCCCTTGATATCCGAATCTGCTGCCACAGCCATGCTCTGGTTGGCATCATAGTATCCGTTTGAGAAGATCCAGCCTGAAGCCTTACGCTCATCAGTGATTGAAGCGCCTGCGATCATTCCGTCTGCCTGTCCTGCCTGGCATGCTGCGATCGAAGCATCCCATCCAAGTGACTTAAGCTCATATTTAAAGCCCTGATCCTCAGCAACTGCTGCAAGAATATCTACGTCGATTCCTACGAAGTTGCCCTTGTCATCTGTGTATTCAAAAGGCTTAAATACTGTATCTGTTGCGATAACCCACACCTTACCGTCTGCTGCCCCCGCATTATCACCGGTAGATGCGCTCTGTGTATTTCCGCAAGCCACAGCAAGTACTGCCATAGCCGCAGTCATGAATAATGCCAAAACCTTTTTCTTCATTCCCATTTCTCCTTTATCACACTAATGTACTGACTTACATTCCTTAATTATAAACGAAAACCAAGCGAATGCAAAACAATGTTTGCGATTTGCTTGGTTTAAATTTTTACATATGATTCAGGTGTCAAACTCTTGTTGTCCACTTGGTGCAATCGATTACCTGTGCACCCATATCCTCGTAAAAATCAGGCTCGTGACAAACCATGATGATGCTTCCCTTGTATTCCATGAGGGCTCTCTTAAGTTCTTCTTTTGCATCGACATCAAGATGGTTCGTAGGCTCGTCGAGTACAAGTAAGTTTGACTCACGATTTATCAGCTTACAAAGTCTTACCTTGGCCTGCTCACCGCCTGATAAAACTTTGCACTTACTCTCGATGTGCTTGGTCGTAAGTCCACACTTTGCAAGAGCAGATCTGACCTCATACTGAGAAAATCCGGGGAATTCCTTCCAGATCTCTTCCATACAGGTTGTCTCAATATCGGGCGACATTTCCTGTTCGAAATATCCGACCTCAACGTTCTCTCCAAGCTCCGCGGATCCGCTTATCGCAGGGATAAGTCCGAGGATACTCTTTAAAAGAGTCGTCTTACCGATTCCGTTTGCTCCCGTAAGCACAATCTTGGTATTTCTCTCCATCGTGATATTAAACGGAGATGAAAGAGGCTCATCATAGCCTATCACAAGGTCTTTTGTCTCAAATACGATCTTACCGGGAGTTCTTGCCGTCTTAAAGTTAAACTCAGGCTTTGGCTTTTCCTGAACCTTCTCGATAAGGTCCATGTTATCAAGCTTCTTTTGACGTGCCATCGCCATGTTTCTTGTCGCAACTCTTGCTTTGTTCCTTGCAACGAAGTCCTTGAGATCCGCGATCTCCTGCTGCTG
The DNA here is from genome assembly GCF_900116875.1 of Butyrivibrio sp. INlla21. Classification (GTDB taxonomy): domain Bacteria; phylum Bacillota; class Clostridia; order Lachnospirales; family Lachnospiraceae; genus Butyrivibrio. The sequence continues at coordinate 5,694 of NZ_FPCC01000027.1, read as the reverse complement.
CCTGTTATATGCCGCCTCTCTCTGAGCTTTTTTCATCTCATAAACTTCCATGAACTTGTCGTAGTCTCCGACGTATCTGTCGAGCGAATGCGTCTGTCCGTCCATGTGATAGATGATGTTCACGACGCTGTTAAGGAACGGAATGTCGTGAGATATCAGGATAAAAGCGTTGTCATATTCCTGCAGATATCTAGTAAGCCAGACGATGTGCTCAGCGTCAAGATAGTTAGTCGGCTCGTCAAGCAAAAGAATGTCCGGCTTCTCCAATAATAGCTTAGCGAGAAGAATCTTGGTTCTCTGTCCTCCCGAAAGCTCCGTAACGTCTCTGTCGAGGCCAAGCTCAAGAAATCCCAGCGCTCTCGAAACCTCTTCTATCTTGGAGTCGATCAAATAGAAATCTCTGTTGGTCAAAAGATCCTGAATCGTGCCGAGCTCTTCCATCAGCTTTTCAAGCTCTTCTTCGCCCGCTTCACCCATTGCGTCGCAGATCTCGTTCATTCTCTGCTCCATAGCATACAAAGGCTCGTATGCTGAAGCAAGAACGTCTCTTATAGTCATGCCACTCTTAAGGACCGCGTGCTGATCAAGATAGCCTACATTAACGTTCTTGGCCCACTCGATGTTACCCGCATCGGGCATGAGCTTTCCGATAATTATGTTCATAAAAGTGGACTTGCCTTCGCCGTTGGCTCCCACAAGTCCAATGTGTTCTCCCTTAAGAAGTCTGAATGACACATCATCAAAAATGGCTCTGTCTCCAAAGCCATGTGTCAGGTGTTCAACATTTAAAATACTCATAAAACCTCACCACTGTCCCATACTTAAGAATTCGACCGCTTTAGCTCTTCCGTGCTGATACACTCTCTCAAGCTCTTTTTCATCCTTTTCAATGGGACTTACATTTAAAGGCGCATCGGGCCTTATTACCATAATCTCGCCCCTGCCTTCTTTTTCTCTTATATATCTCTTTTCCTCATTGTACATGAGATGGCGATCCGCCATACACTTTATCATGTTAGGATACTTCCTAAGCATAAGCTTTGCAAGGGGCATAAGTTTCTGCTCGCCCTTTACGTAGTCTTTTGGCTGCGTCTCGATAACCAGTATCTTGTCATAGCCCTGCTCTTCCATGAATTTCAGCGGGATGGAATCGGATATTCCTCCGTCGAGATACACGCCGCCGTCTATATGCACAGGCTTTGATACAAGCGGCATTGAGGCTGACGCCCTGATCCACTCGATATCCTCTTTTCCGCCGGTTGTGAGCTTATGATACACAGGTTTTCCTGTCAAAAGATCTGTCGCAACGCAGTAGAATTCCATCGGATTATTCTGAAAAGTCTCTATATCCCACACATCAAGCTTGTAAGGAAGCTCATCGTAGCAGAATTTAGCGTTATAAATATCTCCCGTAAAAAGAAGCGAAGACAAGCTGTGATATCTTTTGTCCGTGCAGTATTTCTTGTTATAACGAAGTGCTCTTCCGTGTTGTTTGGACTTAATATTACATCCGAAGGTTGCACCCGCAGACACGCCAACCGCGCCGTCAAAGGTGATGCCCCTTTCCATAAACACGTCCAAAATGCCGCAGGTAAACATCCCGCGCATCGCTCCGCCTTCCATTACAAGTCCTGTTTTCATCTTGTTATGATCTCCCCTTTGCAGTCCATGACCGCAGCTTCCCTGATTATCTCTCCTATGCTGTCTGCGACGATCTTGCCCGACTTCGGATTCTTGACGGAATCGATATGTCCCACGATATCCGCTTCAACTTCCGAATATTCAAAAGAAAGATCGCAGTCTTCCATCGTGCAATTTATAAGCCTAAGTCCCTTGCAGTAGCAAAGAGGCTGTGTTCCTATTATCTTGCAGTTAATAAGTGTGAGATTCTCGGAATACCACGCAAGATACTCGCCCTTAACGATACTGTCTTTTACGGTAACGTTCTTGGTATGCCAGAAAGCATCCTTGGTATCAAGAATACTGTTTGTGATCTCCATGTTCTCAACGTATTGGAAGGAGTATTTGCCCTTCATATTCACGTTATCGAGCTTAATGTTCTTACTGTCGAGGAAAAGATACATCGACTCAATGCTCGAATCAAGAAGGGAAATATTGTCGCATTTCCAGCCAAACTCCTCTGATACTATATCACACTTTTGAAGCTTTATGTCTACGCATTCTCTGAGCGCTTTTATACCGCCGAGTTTACTGTCGTGAATAAAGCCGTTTTTGTCATACCAAAGTGCGGCTCTTGTAAGCTCGTTCATGGTAGAATTCTCTATCTCGAAATCAGTCACATGCCAAAGCGGATAACGAAGAGAAAACTTACAGTCACTGACTTTAATATTACGCGCTTCCTTAAGTGCGGATTCGCCGTCGGCAGGGCCGTCAAAGACGCAGTTTTTTACTTCCGCATCCGTAAGATTATATAAAGCTCTTTCCTCATCAAGCTGCTTGTTTTCAACTAAATTCTTCATAGTAAATTACCTCATATATTAAATCGAGAACATTATACCACTATAAATAAATTGTGCAAAATCTTTTGAGACAAAGAATAAAGAGTCGCTTGCGACTCTTTGCGCCCGAGCGGAATTGCGAAGCAATTAACTTCATTTCCGCGAGGTGTGCATCCTAGCGGAGCGTTTTTTATATAATAGGAAATCCAGAGGAATTTCCTATTATATAAAAAAGTGCACCGCCTATAAAAAGAAAAATCTCCTTAGCGGCGGTGCACATGCCAAAACTACTATAAACTGATATGTTACAGGGCTTTATCCGGCCCATTTATCCTGTTATTTAATGACTATTATACATGCTACTCGGCATCCATTTCAATACGTCCGTACTTTTCTACAAATTCATCCATAGGTATCGGCATTGAGTAATAATATCCCTGAAGATAGTCGCAGCCGATATCCACCATCGCTTCTGCCATCTTCTCATCCTCAATTCCTTCAGCCGTAACGCTAAAGCCCATCCTCTCGAAAGTATCGACAAGATTGGGAAGGATAACATCCGGTTCCTTACAATAATCCCAGACAATACTCAGATCAAGCTTGATGTTGATGAACGGATACTTCTTGAGCCTTGAAATGTTGGAATAGCCTTTACCGAAGTCGTCAAGTACAAAAGAAAAACCTTTTTCTTTTATGTTGCCTATCTGCTTCTCCATAAGTCCCTCTTCACCCATGGCTTCTTCCGTAACCTCAAGGTGAATGATCTCCGGCGGGATATCATATTTTTTCAATATGGAAAGAAGTCTCTGATCAAGGTCCGATCTCATGAACTGCACAGGAGAAAGATTGACGTTGATCCACCTCATACCCATTTTTCTTATATCATTGTCCTTAATGAATCGGCATGTCTTTGCAAATACCTGCTCACCGAGCTGATTGATCTTGCCGTTCTTTTCCGCAATCGGGATAAAAAGCCCCGGCGGTACAAGCTTTCCGTTATTATCGCGGATCCTTGCAAGAGCCTCCGCGCCAACAAGCTTACCTGTAAGTGCATCCATAACAGGCTGCAGGAAGACTTCGACTTTGTTGTTATCAACCGCGTATTCAAGCGATTTTTTTATCTCCGTTCCCTTTGCCGCTTCTTCCATGATCTTGTTATCTACATAGTTTATGCTGCCGTCTTCGTTCTTTTCCACAACCTCAAGTGTACTTATGATCATGTTCAAAACCGCATCGCTGCTGCTGTAATTGCCCGAATCTATTGCAGCATATCCGGCCTCGAGATAAAGCTCCGTATCATTGGATTTCCAAGGACTCATAAAACGCTTAACAAGAATGCTGTGAATCTTTTCGACATCCATGTTCTCATCGCCAAGGATAACAAATCTTCCGCTTCTGAAATAAAATACTTTGTACTTTTTAAACGTCTGATACAGATAGGTACCCATGATCGAAATGCCGCTATCCATCTGCCTTCCGCCATAAATCTCGCGAACCTCGCTGTAATTATGAATAATGAACGCCATGATCTTGTATTTCTTTTTGCCGTTTATCTCATCAAGATACTCCTTGAGCGCCCTGCTGTTAAAGGCATAGCTTCTGGCCTCAAGATAAAAGTCGGGATTCTCGAAAGTAAGGTAGATTATCGTGATGGCTATAAGGCTGAACGTATCCATAAGAAGGTGTCTTGGGTAAAGGATCCTAAGAACCGTACCTGCCAAAAGAACCGTATTATAGAAATACACGCCCTTGATATCTCTTCTTCTCTTAGGAACATCTCTAAGGTGATACGAGACAACATATGAGCCGAGTATCAAAAACCACTGAACAAAGTTTAGGTAAAAATAGAATGGCCCCTCATGATATCCGGTGTCATCAACATAAAAGATCGCATGAGTTATCGGACTTGAAAGCACGATAAGAAAAGATAATATTATAGGAATCTTCACGAAAAGAGATCTCTTTTGTCCATCCGTATAATCGATCTTAAAAACATTAAGGGTGAAAAAGTAGAAATGGAGCGCCCTTATGATAAAGAAAATAAAATACGCACCATTAAGCAGATACAGCAGCACTATGGGAAATGCAGTGTAATGATCGTCCGCAAGACCCGAGACAATATCAAGAGAAGTTACCGCGCACTGCAGCAAAAGAAGGCGCAAAAAGGTACGATTCATCTTGATCGGAATACGAGGAAGATAAAAATAATAGAGTGCATATAAAAGAATTACCAAAAGACTAGGGATTGCAAAACTATAGTTCCACATAAAGTTTTTACCTCTTCATGCTAAAGATCCCGAAGAAACAATTGTCAGTTTTTGGTATAGAAAATAACTCAATTTTATATTACAACAATTTTGTACCATTGTACGTCAATTTACATAAATTTAAGGATTTTTGCAGAAAACTAAAAATGTGATCATTTTATGAAAATTTAATAATTTAGCGATGCAAAGTGATACAAAAATACTATGCTTTTATCGATTATTAGTATATAATGTATACATTAAATGAAATTTTGTTGTGAAACCACAATAGGTTGAGGGGCCTTGAGTTTTACAAGCCACTTCGTTTAATAATTTCTTATGAGATGGAGGAATTGCATAATGAGAAGATCTACAAAGATCAAGACAGGCATGAGCCATGGGTGCATCGAGATTATGACTGATGCTATTAAGGCTAAGGAACAGAACCTGTCATACGGCAAGCTTAAAGCGCTTGAGATGATGGGAAATGTAGCACTTCAAGAGGAAGAGTACAGTTCCGAATATTCGGTTCACACTCAGGACCTCGTGCGCAGAACGGAGCACACTTCTGAAAAGAAAGCCGTTGCATTCGTTAAGATTAGATAAGGATATATAAAGAGAAGGTTTATATATATAAACTAAATAGGGAAAAAAAGTCCTCGGAGTAAACCTCAATGTCATTAAGTTAAGAGGGACTTTAAAAGATCTCTGCATCAAAAATGATGCAGGGGTCTTTTTTTCTGCAAAGAAGGGGTTGACAGCAACACCGAAAAGTGCGGCCGCTTTCGCTACTGATTGTTTTTAGAGGTAGCGAAAGCGGCCCTTGAAATTGTAAGCATATTTCTCAATTTCAAGGAGGTGCACATGAAACCACAAATAGTAAAGAATCTTTTGATGTCTCAGATCAAAACAATTGCTGCTAATGCCAAGTCTTTCTGTATCGATGCTGAGAGGAACTTCTCAAGAAAAAGAAAACTGACTATGGAAAA
>NZ_FPCC01000016.1 GCF_900116875.1 Butyrivibrio sp. INlla21 | reverse complement strand
ATATAAAGCCAATTTTTCGGTCGCAGCTCACATGTGCAGAAAGTATTACCGCGGTACGACATCTCCACCAGATCTGGAAACCATCATTTCAAGAAATCTTGTACCTATTAGACCAGACAGGCACCGGGTAAGATACCAGTCTGCAAGAATCTTCAGAGGTTTCCTCTATAGGGTAGCATAAAGCTTTGAATTTTACACGTTAAGCTCAGGCGGATTTTAATCCGTCTTTTTGACGTGGAAATGACATAGAAAAAGAGGATGAAGGAACTATTCCAACATCCTCTTTGATTCTTTTTGTCCCCGAGTCCAATGTTAACTTAATGACATTGAGGATTTCCTCCGGGGCTTTTTTTATCGTCTCTTTTCAGGATGAGCCTTATAGAATTCATTTTTATCTTTGTACATCCGCTCGTCGGCATATCTCATGGCGAGTCTTAGCTTTCCTTCGGTCTCGTCGTGATAGTAGCCTATGGCGAAGCATAGCCATTCGGGATCGCTTGCAAGTTCGCGAAGCCTGTCAACTTTCTTTTTAAAGTCTTCTTCATTTCCGTGAGTGGAGATGATCGAGAACTCATCACCGCCCGCTCTGTAGATATCGTCATCAGGGAATACTTCCTTTAGGATATTAGCCGCTGCTACAATAAGCTTATCGCCGGCGTCATGTCCCTGATTGTCATTTATTGTCTTGAGACCGTTAAGATCACAGAATGCAACGGTAAACGGTCTTGGATCAAATTCCATCTTAAGAGCAAGCTCGTCAACGTCTACGTTCATGCAGTTTCTGTTCTTTACACCTGTAAGAATATCTACATTACTTAAGTATTCAAGTCTTTCAAGGAAGAGGTGGTTGGCAACTTCTGCGGATAAGAAGAAGGATACCATCTCAATTGTTTCTTTTACGCGAGTTACGCTTGTTACATCAAAGTTGGTGATATAGAGGAAGCCTATTATCGAACCTTGATGGATAAACGGAACCAGGCATAAGCTGAAAATTCCATAAGGCTTTAATGTGGCAATCCATTCCGGGGCAAGGGATTCATAATGTGCCAGATCATTTTCGTCCTTTATAATGATGCAATTTGATGTTTTGAATAATTTTTCCCAGCTTGCTATGACAGAGAAGGGAATTTGTTTGAATATCTCTTTTAAGCTTACGTTCGGATTGTCTGTTGCACCGCTTATTACTTCGTATTTTTCAAGATCGGGCTGGTAACTTAAAACACTGGCTGCGTTTGAGGCTGTATATTCACGAATGTAACTTGTTACAGTGTCCATGCTGGAGTAGAAGTCCTTCTCATTTCTGAGCTCAAGACAAGTTCTTATAACGAAAGAAGCTATATCGGGAGATACGTTTGAATATTTATTGGTGTCCATCTCCTTGTTGAGAGTGTACATAAACTGACAATATGCTACATTCGGCTTTCTTTCTTCATCGGAAACTTCTATCGGAATCATGTAATCCTCAGTCCAGTAGCCGTACATCATTGTTGTATCGACATAGGTATGAATAGGTTGCTTTTTCCATGCGGCCCTGTAGCAGAAATCTTCAAATTTCGGCTCCTTAGGAACATTTATTGTATATTCGGCGCCTTCCATTTTTTTTTCAAGCTCTTTTACTTTCTGAGCCATGTCTTTTTGACCATCTTCTTCGTTTTGGAAGAACATAGCCATGCAGTCCATGATAAATGATTTGTTGATGGCAAAATAGCGCATCTCTTTAAATTTGCCCTCACCGTCAACTTCAACTTCAAAGATTGCAGCTGAAGGCGTTATGGCATTGACTGCAGCTTTTAATCTCACATAAAGATCATTACTCATTTTGCATACCGTCCTTTTGAAAACTTTTATTTAACCATATCGGGATAGTTATAATAAAATTCTTCGTTGAACTCGCGCTCGTATTTGTTTGCGTAGCGCATTGCCGAATGAAGTGCTCCGTCTGTGTTGTCTGTGTAATATCCGACCGTGAAATAGATCCAGGCGGGATCGGATGCCTTTTGCTTAAGCCTTTCTACCTTGCTTTTGAACTCAGCTTCCGTAGAAGTTGTCGATATGATCGCAAATTCATCGCCGGATGATCTGTAAATATAATCGTTTTTGAATGTATCCTTTAATAATTGTGCGGCTTCTCTAAGGAGTTTGTTTCCTGCCTCGTGACCGCCGTCCTTGTTGACGGTCTTAAGAGTATTGAGATAGCAAAAAGCTACGCTGAAAGGAATCGGCTTGATGCTAAGCTGAGCCGCGAGCTCATCGACCTTGTTGTTCATGGCGTTTCTGTTGTATACGCCTGTTCTTGCATCAATAAGGCTAAGACTCCTTAGTCTTTCTATAAAGATGTGGTGAGCAGTCTCCGATGAAAGGAAGACGGAGAGAATCTCGATCGTGTTCTTGATCTTGGTTAAATTTGTTACATCAAAGTTCGTGATATAGAGATATCCGATGATCGTGTTCTGGTGTATAAACGGAACAAGACATAGCGCTCTGACATCGTTTTCTCTGAGAGTTTTGACCCATTCGGGAGCCTTGGACTCATAATACTGCATATCATCTTCATTTCTTATGATAATACAGTTGGTATCGGCAACCAGTTCTTCCCATGATTCAACGATTTCGTAAGGAACATCGGAAAAGAGATCGCGAAGGCATACTTCATTATTAAGTACATTTTCGGAAATAACGTCGAATTTATACAGATCCCTCGAAATAGTCATTATACTGGCTGCATAACTGTCTGTGAATTCTCTGATATCTTTTGTCACCATATCCATTTTGGTGTAAAAATCATCTTCACCTCGTAGTTTAAGACATGTTTCTATGACAAAAGAAGCAATGTCGGGCTGAATGATTGAATATTTGCTTGCATCCATCTCTTTTGTCAGAAAATATGTCAGCTGGCAATATCCGATATCCGAGCCTTCCTCATGGACGATCGGAATAGTAGTGTTCTCGGTCCAGAATCCGTAAAGCTTTCTGGTGTCCAGATATGCGTGATAGGATTCGCCTTCAAACGCAGCCTTATAGCATATGTCTTCAAATTTGGGATCTTTTGGAAAATAGTCCGTGTAGAGTTTGCCTTCAACATCTTCGTTGGTCATGCTGAAAGAATCGTTGGCGGCAACAACCTTTATTTCACCGCATATACCTTCTCCTCTGCGCTGAACCGACAGGATAGCGCACGGGGCATTGCATAGAGAAACATAAGTTTTGAAATTATCGTATGTGATCGGTATCGACAATTTTTTATCCTCCGAAAAACAGACTACGCATAATGCAACACTATATATATATGATAGCTTCAAATTAACTAATAATCAAACATAAAAGTGATAAAAAAACATAAAAAAACATGAAAACATAATAAAGTAGAGAAAATTTCGTACTAGGTAACAAATTAAGGAATTATGTAAAAAATTCAATCGGTGTAAATGTTTGAATAGTATTTTGTCCGAAAACCATGTATAATACCTGTAATATCGTTTATATTAGCAGGGGAAGGGGGCATCTATGATTATTTTTTCCACACCGGCTGCTTTCTGGCTGATACTCACTGTTATATTGGCAATAATCGAGCTTGCGACCGTCGGACTAGTGACCATATGGTTCGCGGCGGGAAGCTTTATTGCTATGTTTTTTGCCGCGTTTGGTGCTAATATACCGGTGCAGATCGCCGTTTTTGCGCTTGTGTCGGTTGTATGTATCGCTGCGGTCAGACCGCTTGCGGCCAAGTACCTTAATAATAACGTAGCAAAGACCAATATCGACTCGGTAATAGGAAAGAAGCTGATCGTAAAGGCCGAGATCGACAATCTTAAAGAGAGCGGAAAAGTTGATTTCGAAGGCTCGACATGGCTTGCCAGATCCGAGGACAATAACATCACGATCCCGGAGGGAGCGGAAGTTACCGTCGTTAGGGTAGAAGGCAACAAGCTTATTGTAAAAAGAGATTTTATGTGAAATGAATGATCAAAAAAATTACGTATATACAAGGGAGGAAAGAACATGGCATCATTTTCATTTTTTATCGGTATAATAGTTGTCCTGGCTATTATAATACTTGCAGCCAACATCAGGATCGTGCCTCAGGCACATTCATTTGTAATTGAGAGACTCGGAGCTTTTAAGGAGACTTGGGATGTAGGTCTTCACTTCAAAGTTCCTTTTATAGACAGAGTGGCAAGACAGGTGGACCTCAAGGAGCAGTACTGCGACTTCCCGCCTCAGCCCGTTATCACACAGGATAACGTAACAATGCAGATTGATTCCATCGTCTTCTTTAGAATTTCAGATCCCAAGGCTTACGCTTACGGAGTAAGAAATCCTATCGGAGCCATCGAGAACCTCACAGCGACCACACTTCGTAACGTTATCGGTTCGCTTACACTCGATGAGACACTTACATCAAGAGATCAGATCAACGCACAGATGCAGGATGCGCTTGATATCGCTACCGATCCTTGGGGAATCAAGATCACAAGAGTCGAGCTCAAGAACATCAATCCTCCGGAGCAGATCCGTGACGCGATGGAGAAGCAGATGAAGGCTGAGCGTGAAAAGAGAGAGAAGATCCTCTTCGCGGAAGGTGAGAAGCAGTCACAGATTACCGTTGCAGAGGGTGAGAAACAGAGTAAGATCCTCCAGGCTGAGGCTGATAAGCAGGCAACAATTCTTAGAGCTGAAGCTGAGAAGGAAAAGAAAATACGAGAGGCAGAAGGTCAGGCAGCGGCTATCAAGAGCGTGCAGCAGGCTAATGCGGAAGGTATCAAGATGCTCAAAGAGGCAGGTGCGGATGAGTCCGTTCTTACACTTAAGAGCCTTGAAGCCTTTGAGAAAGCTTCTGACGGACAGGCAACCAAGATCATCGTTCCCTCCAATATTCAGGGAATTGCAGGTCTTGCAAGCTCAATAAAAGAGTCTTTGAAGTAATCGGGCTCTTTACGGGCTTATAACAGCCATGGCCGATACTGACCATAGGTTTATACATGAACAATAAATATAAAACAAAATCACAAATGGTCCTATACTTCCTCAAAGGAAGCGTGATCTTTTTTGTAATAAGCATGATATGCTCGGTGCTTGTGACGTTCTTTGAACTTGTAAGTCCGAAATTCGTGCAGTATACGGTTGATTTTCTTCTCGTGGACGCTGCGGACAGCAGCGTCCCGAGCTATATCGATCACGTGATAAATATGCTTGGAGGAAGGGACTATCTGAGAGTACATCTTTATCTTATGGCGCTTGTTGTCGCAGGATGTGCGATAGCAACGGCTCTCTTTAGATATTTATTCAAGCTTTTTAATTCAATAGCGGCGGAGAAATTTACAAGGCGAATGCGGGATACTCTTTTCGAGCACATCATACGCCTTCCTTTTGCATGGCATTCGGAGAATCACACGGGAGATATTATCCAGCGATGCACTTCCGATGTCGATACCATCAAGAATTTCGTATCCGAGCAGATGATCAATCTTTTTAGGATCACTGTAAGGATTGCTGTCGCGATGTATTTTATGCTCGGAATAAGCGGCTACCTTACGATATTCTCGGCTGTCTTTATTCCGATCATTGTGCTGTATTCATGTCTTTTTCACAGAAGGATCAGTAAGGGTTTTGAAAAGGCCGACAGTGAGGAGGGAAGACTTTCCGCTACTGCCCAGGAGAACCTCACGGGAGTGCGCGTCGTGCGTGCTTTCGGAAGAGAAGCCTATGAAAAAGAGAGATTTGAAACGCAGAACTATCATTATACAAACCTCTGGATCGACCTGATCCGCACGTTGTCTGCGTTCTGGGCATCGAATGACCTTATTTCGGGCCTTCAGGTCATGCTCGTGACTATCATAGGAGCCGTGCTTTGCGTTCAAAACAGTATTACGGTCGGTGAATACATTGCTTTTGTTTCACTTAATGCGATGCTCACATGGCCCGTAAGAGCGCTCGGAAGGATTATCTCCGAGATGAGTAAAGCGGGAGTTTCAATCGACAGGCTTCGTTACATCATGAATTCCGAAGAGGAAAAAGACAGCGAGAATGCGGTAGAACCTCCGATGAACAGGGATATTGTATTTGATAACGTATCGTACAAATACGGAAACGGAACGGAGGATGTCTTAAGCAATGTAAGCTTTAGGATCAAAGCGGGTACGACCTTCGGAGTCCTCGGCGGAACGGGCTCGGGTAAATCGACGCTTATGTACCTGATGGATAAGCTCTATGATCTTCCGGCAAGTAAAGGAGATGCTGATATAGCAGTAGGCCACGTGGTCACAGGCGATGCTGCCAAGGCAGAATGCCACGGTGGCGTCGGTGATGCCGAAACGGCAGAGAATTCCGGCAGGATCACGATCGGCGATGTCGACATCAAAGATATCAGGCGCAGCTACTTACGCCGCAACATAGGCCTTGTGCTTCAGGAGCCTTTTCTTTTCTCAGGTACGTTATCAGAAAATATTGCAATAACACAGAGTGACGCTAGTTTCAAGGAAGTTCGTGATGCCGCCAAGATTGCGGATCTCGATGAAGCGATACGTAACTTTAACAAAGGCTATGAAACGTACGTCGGAGAGAGGGGAGTGACGCTGTCCGGCGGTCAGAAGCAAAGGACCGCGATCGCGCAGATGCTTATGGGTAAACCACCTATTATGATCTTTGACGATTCGCTATCCGCGGTTGATACAAGGACGGATGCGAGGATCAGAAAGGCTCTTTCAGAGACGACTGTCGGAACAACGGTCATTCTCATATCACACAGGATCACTACGCTTATGCATGCGGATACCATTCTTGTTCTTGATAAGGGCAAGGTTGCCGAGATCGGCTCGCACGATGAGCTTGTTGCAAATAACGGAATTTACAAGAGAATATATGATATTCAGAAGCAGGGAATATGAAAAAGGAAAACAGTACAACAGGTACGAATCTTAAACTTTTCGGGATCCCAAAGCTGTATCCTTACATAAAGCCATACCTTTGGAAGATAGTGTTTATGGTAAGTCTGGGAGTTTTGAGTTCACTCCTTGATTCGTTTATTCCAATCTTCAACAAGTATGCGATCGACAATTTTGTCGGAAAGGGAACGCTTAAGGGATTACCGGTATTTATAATTTTATACGTTGCTCTTTTGATCGTTTTGGTAGTTGATAACTTTGTCTGCACGTACATCTGCGGACAGGTCGAGATGGGCATGGACAGAGACTTAAGAAACGCTGCGTTCAATCATCTTCAGGAGCTTTCTTTTGCCTACTTTAATCAGAACAATGTGGGTTACATTCACGCGCGTGTCATGAGCGATACCGGAAAGATAGGTCTCATGGTGTCGTGGAGAATGATGGACATTGTCTGGAACGGCTCTTTTATCGTCTGCGTCCTCATCATGATGCTAATTCAAAACGTGAAGCTTGCGCTTATTGTTATGGCGATCGTTCCGGTTACGGTCGTTCTTGCGACTTATTTTCAGAAAAAACTGATCGCGATAAACAGAAAGGTCCGTGAGATCAATTCGACCATAACGGGTAACTTCAACGAAGGAATAACAGGCGCCAAGGCGATAAAGACGCTTGTTGTTGAGGATAAGATACAGGCGGATTTTGAAAAAGATACAAAGAAAATGTTTAGAACATCGGTAAACGCCGCGCATTACTCGGCATTTTTTACCGCATCCGTTACTATGCTTTCATCGTTTGCGCTTGCACTTGTTTTGTATAAGGGCGGAATTATGACGATGAAAGATGTCCTGGGAATCGGCACGCTTTCAGTCTTTTTATCATATGCGCTTGCGCTCATGGAACCTGTGCAGAACGTTATCGTGACGCTTTCCGAGCTTATCACGGTGCAGGTTAACGTCGAGAGATTTTTTAAGCTGATCGAGGAAAAGTCCGATGTTTTCGATACTCCCGAAGTCATCGAGAAATACGGCGATACTTTTAATCCCAAGAAAGAGAACTGGGAGGAACTTATAGGAGACATCGAGTTTAAGGACGTTTCTTTCCATTATCCGGACGGAGATGAGTACGTTCTTGAGCACTTTAATCTTAAGGTTCCGCAGGGAATGAACGTTGCAATCGTAGGTGAGACGGGCGCCGGAAAGTCGACGCTTGTAAATCTCGTTTGCAGATTTTTTAAGCCGACCGAAGGTTATGTTCTTATCGACGGAAAAGACGCAGCGGCAAGGTCGCAGCTCTGGCTTCACAGTAACATCGGATACGTTCTTCAGACACCACATCTTTTCTCGGGTTCCGTAAGGGATAACTTAAGATACGGTAAGCCGGATGCGACGGATGAAGAAATCTGGAAAGCGCTTGACCTTGTGTCGGCTTCGGATGTCGTTCGAAAGATGGACAAGGGTCTTGATGCTGATGTCGGAGAAGACGGCGATATGCTATCGACGGGAGAGAAGCAGCTTCTTTCTTTTGCAAGGGCGATACTTGCAGACCCGAGGATCTTGATTCTCGACGAAGCGACTTCATCCATCGATGTCGTTACTGAGAAAAAAATTCAGGACGCCATCGGAATCGTTACTAAAGGCAGGACTTCTTTTGTCATCGCGCATAGATTATCAACAATTGTTGATGCGGATATCATTTTGGTCGTACAAGATGGTAAAATAATTGAGAGAGGAAAGCATAGTGAGCTGATGAATCAGAAAGGCTACTACTATGAGCTCTTTACAAGACAGTTTGAGGAACGGAGTTTTAACCTGATATGACGGACATTGCGGTTTTCAGCGACATACATGCCAATCATACGGCGCTCCAGGCGTGCATTGATTATGCGATGGGCAAAGGTATCACGAACTTTGCTCTTCTTGGCGACTACGTGACGGACTGCCCCAATCCGCAGAAGACGATGGAGCTTATCTATGTGCTGAAGCAGTATTTTAACACTTATATCATCAGAGGAAATCGCGAGGAGTACCTTCTGGACTATTGGAAGGAAGGTAAGGGCAATTGGAAAAAAGGCTCTGCGAGCGGTTCGCTCCTCTATACATACGAGAACCTGACGGAAAAAGATCTTGAGTTTTTTGATTCTCTGCCGAACTACATGCTCTGCGAGATCAAGGGATATCCGCCTTTTGAGATATGCCACGGATCACCCGAGAACACCGCTGAGCTTATGTTCAGGGAAAAGAGAAATACCAAGAGGATAATCGCGCATCTTAAGACGAATCTTTTGCTGCACGGTCACAATCATGTGCAGGATACGTATATCTACAGAGGGAAAAAGGCTGTGAATCCGGGCTCTATCGGAATTCCGTGGTATCACGAAGGAAAGACGCAGTTCTGTATTCTTCACGGAAACGGAAAGGCTTGGGAAGAGGAGCAGATTCAGCTTGATTACAACAAGAAAGAGATCATCAGAGAATTCAAGGCGTCGGATCTCATGACGATGGCACCCGCCTGGGCTGCCTCCGCAATGCACACGATCCGCACCGGCGTCGATATCAATGAGACGATCCTTCTTCGTGCGATGCGCCTTTGCGAGCAGGAAAGAGGCGTCGTTCGTTGGCCCGATATCCCTGAGAAATACTGGGCGATCGCCCTCAAAGAAAACTATGTGGACCTCCACGGAAAAGACATTCCGCGGGAGACAGAAGAGTAAATAAAGAGGCCGCCTCAGCATGTTGGCTGAAGCGGCTTTTGATTTATTTATATAACGGGCCGTAAGCGGCGCAGGCTCTGTAGTCCTGGCCTTCCTTGTCGCTTCCGAAAGCGTTCCAAGCGGCAGGGCGGTAGATGTCGTCAGGTGCTACGTTGTGCATGCAAACGGGGATGCGAAGCATCGAAGCCATAGTGATGAGATCTGCTCCGATGTGACCGTAGCTGATAGCGCCGTGGTTGGCACCCCAGTTGTTCATTACATCGTAGGCTGTCTTAAACGGTGAACCTTCCACGCCGTCAGTGCGAGGTGCGAACCATGTGCACGGCCAGGTGTAATCAGTTCTTTTCCAAAGAACATCAGATACTTCATCCGGGAGATTAACTGTCCAGCCCTCAACAATCTGAAGTACAGGTCCCAGACCCTTTACAATATTAAGTCTTATCATGGTTGCGGGCATCTCGGCTCTTGTGATAAATCTTCCCGAATAGCCGGCTCCTCTGAAATATCCGTTGTCGGCAGGGCACCACTCGGTCGCTGCCATTACCGTCTCGATATCTTTATCGCTTACGTTGTACCATTCCTTCATAACGGCGTTGCCGTTTTCATCCCTAAGTTCTCCGCACGCATCAAGACAGCAGGCACCTGAATTTATCAGATGAATAAAGCCGTCAGATTCTTTTGCATGACCTTCAAGCTCAAAGCCCGTCACACGTTTAACCGCATCTGCGCTCCAGTATGTGCGCACATCCGCAAACATCTGAGGTCTGTTAGTTAACAGCTTCATGAACAGCATCGAAGCTCCGTTTAATGTATCATTCTCTGTTGCAAGGATGAACGGCTCACGAACTCCGTTCCAGTCAAAAGAAGTATTGAGAATAGCTTCGGGGAAATCGCAGTTGGGCCAGTGATCCGTCCACTGTCTCTGTCCCTGGAAACCGCCGCAGATAGCGTTGTGACCAACGGCTTCTTCTTCGCAGCCTTCGGGGAGATTTGGATTTCCCTGATAGAGATCTTCAATGATGACCGCCATCTTTGCCGTGAATTCCCAATCCTTTTCTTTTTGCTCATCGGTCTTTTTTACCGAATCGGGATTCTTGTCAAAGCCCTGTCTGCAGTACTTCTTGATCCAAGAAAGAGCTTTCTGATATTCGTCCTCGTTGTAGATATGTTCTTCCATGCGGCGAAGGATCTCAACTTCGTCGACTGATTCAACTCGCATTCCGAGATATTCTTCAAAGAAATCGTGATTTATTATAGAGCCTCCGATTCCCATGCACTGAGAGCCTATCTGAAGATATGACTTATCGCGCATGGAAGCAGCTGCAACGGCGGCTCTTCCAAAGCGAAGGAGCTTGGTCTTTACATCTTCCGGAATAACCGTATCGGTTGCATCCTGAACGTCTTTTCCGTAGATACCGAAAGCGGGAAGACCCTTCTGAGCGTAGGTTGCAAGCACGCTTGCAAGATATACGGCGCCCGGTCTTTCCGTTGCGTTAAGTCCCCACACACCCTTTATCGTAAGAGGGTTCATGTCCATTGTCTCTGCGCCGTAGCACCAACAGGGAGTTACGCTTAAGGTTATTGCAACGCCTTCTTTTCTGAATTTCTGCTCGCAGGCAGCCGACTCCGCAACACGTCCTATCGTTGTGTCAGCGATTACTACTTTAACGGGTTCGCCGTTTGAATACTTAAGGTTTTCTTCAAACAATTTCTTGGCGGAGAGCGCCATGTTCATTGTCTGGTCTTCAAGTGACTCTCTGACCTTAAGAGGTCCGCGCCTTCCGTCGATTATAGGTCTTATTCCTATAACCGGATAATCCCCGATATATCTGTTTTTTGCCATAAAAATCCTCCTTTAAATTCTTTTTTTACCCCAATAAAAACATGTTTATATGCCATGATATTATCTCTACCCGATTTGGAATTGAAGTGCTATACTGTAAAAAAATATAACAATATTCACCCATTTGTTAAAAGGGGTTGAGAGGAAGGTGACTTTGAAATACACTGACTATATCGAAAAAAGGGTTCAGGGAACGTTCAATTTTCCCATAGCCTATTACCGTGAAAACCCGCAGAGTCCGCGGTATTACATGCCTTATCACTGGCATCCTCACTACGAGATAATACGTATTATCGAAGGCTCTTTTAACCTGACACTTGATAATGAGACCAAGAGGTATAAGGCCGGGGATATTATAATGGTCACCGGCGGCGTAATTCACGGAGGAGAACCCGAGGATTGCATTTACGAATGTATTGTTTTTGATCTTGATATGCTTCTCAAAAACAATCACGCTTGTGCGGCTAAGATACAACAGATCATCAGCGGTAAGATCCGTATTCATACGCTCCTTTCGGAAAAGAGCTCACGCATACCGGCGATAGTTGCTTCGCTGTGTCAGGTGCTCTCCGAGAAAAAAGAGGGATATGAATTTATGACACAAGGTTATCTGTATCTTTTGATCGGAACCGTCATAAAGGAAAAGCTCTATGAAGAGTCCGCGTATTCCGCCGTTACCATCGAGCGTCTCAACTCGCTTAAGAGTATAGTGGACTACATCTCGGATCATTACTCTGAGAACATAAGTCTTGAGAAGCTCGCAAGGATAGCGGGAATGAATCCCAAGTATTTCTGCAGATATTTCCGCAGACTGACGGGTCGCACACCTATCGATTATCTTAATTACTATCGGATAGAAAGCGCCTGTGAGATGCTCAGCACTCGTAACATCACGATTAAAGAGACTGCGATGAACTGTGGTTTTTCTGATGAGAGCTACTTTGTAAAGACTTTCAAGAAGTACAAGAATACCACACCTAAACAATATACGAGAAAAGAATTCTAGTTCGCAGAATATGAGTTATTTCAGGAGGGAAAAATGAAATGCCACTTGTGACAACTGAAGAGATTTTGAGAAAGGCGAACGACGAAGGATACGCTGTCGGAGCTTTCAATGTCGAGAACATGGAAATGGTCCGCGCCGTCATCAAAGCCTGTGAGGAGATGAATGCTCCCGGCATTCTTCAGACAACTCCTTCAACCGTCAAATATGCCGATCTCGACATGTACGTTGCGATGGTTTCGGCGGAAGCCAAGAAGGCAGACGTTCCGATCGCACTACACCTTGATCACGGAAGCAGCTTCGAGCTTGCGATGCAGGCACTCAGAAGCGGTTACACCTCGATCATGATCGACGGCTCCAAGCTTGAGATCGATGAGAACATCAAGCTGTCCAAGAGTGTTGCCGATGCTTGCAGACCTTCGCGAATCCCCGTAGAAGCCGAGCTTGGTAAGGTCGGAGGAAAAGAGGATGATATGAGCTGCGACGATCCCGGATACACGGAAGTTGACGACGCAGTGAGATTTGTAAAAGAAACAGGAGTATCATCACTTGCCGTTGCGATAGGTACAGCTCATGGAATTTACAAAGGTGTTCCCAAGCTTGATGTGGACAGACTTTCGGAGATCAAGAAAGTAGTTTCCATTCCGCTTGTACTTCACGGAGCATCGGGAGTTCCGGATGATGCGGTAAGAGAGTGCATAAAGAGAGGCATCAGCAAAGTTAACTTCGCTACAGAGCTTCGAATCGCATTCAGCGACGGACTTAAAGAGTACTTGCAGGAGAATCCTGACACATTCGATCCCAAGAAGTATTGCACAGCAGGTTCTTCCAAGGTTACAGAGCTTGTAAAAGCAAAGATAAGAGTGTGCGGATCCGAGAATAAAGCTTGAGGTTGTGTTGAACTTCCTATTTTTTTTTAGTATAATAAACGAAACGTTTCGCGCTGCAAAATGCAGCCAAAGGAAATAGATTCAAAAAAAGGGGAGTTCAAATGCCATCAACGATCAAAGACATCAAAGAGTATACCGGTTTATCACTTGCGACAATTTCCAAGTACCTTAACGGCGGAAATGTTTTACCTGAGAATCGTGCCAAGATCGAGAAGGCTATAAACGAGCTTCACTACGAAGTCAATGAGATAGCAAGAGGCCTTGTCACCAAGAAGACAAAGACAGTCGGCATCTTGGTATTTAGCATAACCAGCCCGTTCTCCGGAATGATACTTCATCATGTGGGACAGGCACTTCGCAAAAAAGGCTACGGAATGCTTATCGTAGATTCATGCGACGACGAAGAGATCGAGAGAAAGAACGTCAATTATCTTATCAGCAAGAAGGTTGACGGCATTATCGTTCTTCCCGTTGCATCAAAGGGCGATTTTCTCAAACCTGTCAAAAGAGCCGGAATACCCGTAGTTTTACTGGACAGAGCACTTGCGGATTCACAGTATGATTGCGTTAGGATCACCAACCGCAAATCAACATACTATGCGATGCAGGAGCTTATAAAAAGAAATCACAAAAAGATCGCGGTGATCGCATCTGAGAGAGAGTATACGGGACGCGAGCGTTTCAACGGCTTCATGGAAGCCATGAGAGATGCGGGACTTGAGGTACCCGTGGAGTATCAGGTCAGAGGTAAACACTCAATAGCAAGCGGCTACAACGGAATGATGAAGCTCCTTACGCTCAAGAACAGGCCTACAGCCGTATTTATGAGTAACTATGAGATTACACTAGGTGCGATGCTTGCAATAAACGAGTCGGGACTTAAATCTCCCGATGACATTTCACTACTAGGTTTTGACGATCAGCTCTTCTTCCATGTCATGCAGCCTCAGGTCTACATGGTAGAGCAGCCTACACAGGCAATGGGAGAGAAGGCCGTTGAGCTTTTGCTTAAAAGAATAAACGGCGAAACTCAGGACGGACCTATGGAGCTTGCGCTTGGCACAAGTCTTCACAGAGGCAATTCGATTAAGACTTTGTAGGATTTTTGCAACTAAAAACTACAAGGGCTATTGCCCCATTATTTTTTAGATAAGAGCGAAACGTTTCGCTTGAAATCAACCAAATATGAGGATAAACATGACAGAACAACTATTACTGGGTATCGATATAGGTACTTCGGCATGTAAAGTGGCTGTCTTTGATACAGACGGAAATGTAGTGGCTCAGTCCAATAAACCGTACCTTGTGTATTATCCGCAGCAAGGATATGCGGAACAGGATCCGGAAGAGTGGTGGGACGCAATCGTAGCTGCCATCAGGGAAATCCTGGATCTTAAAACTTTCGATCCAAAGAAAATAGCAGGTATAGGAGTAGACGGACAGAGCTGGTCAGCCATACCGATTGACCGAAAACAAAACGTCCTTTACAGGACACCTATATGGATGGATACGCGAGCAAGGAACATTTGCGATAGAGCGAAACGTTTAGCTCAAGATGAAGAGATCTTCTCGATTGCAGGAAATGATTTCCTCCCATCGTATGCAACACCAAAGATGATCTGGTTTAAAGAAAACATGCCGGAGGTCTTTGGGAAAACGGATCTATTCCTGCAATCGAACAGCTTCATCGTTATGAAGCTCACAGGAGAGGTCAGTCAGGATCTCAGCCAGGGATACGGTATTCACTTCTTCGACATGAAGAAAAAAGAATACAACGCAGAACTGGCAGAGAAGCTGGGCTTATCCGTATCGCTTGTTCCTTCACTCTATAGATGCGATGAGATAGTCGGAACGGTAACCAAAGAAGCTTCTGAGTTAACGGGCTTACCCGAAGGAATTCCTGTTGTGGCAGGCGGACTTGATGCAGCCTGCGGAACACTTGGAGCCGGAGTATATGATGTCGGACAGACGCAGGAACAGGGCGGACAGGCAGGAGGAATGAGCATTTGTACTGACAGTGCTCTTTCTCATAAAAAGCTGATCCTGAGCACTCACGTGGTTCCGGACAGATGGCTTTTACAGGGAGGCACCGTCGGAGGAGGCGGAACTCTCAAGTGGTTCAAGCAAGAGTTCGGTAAAGACTTAAGCTTTGATGAACTTACCCAAGAGGCTGAGAAAGTAAGTCCCGGTTCGGACGGCGTTGTCTTTCTTCCTTACATGGCTGGTGAGAGGTCACCTATCTGGGATCCCGATGCAAAAGGAGTTTTCTACGGACTTTCTTTTGACAAGACAAGAGGTCATATGATCAGAGCCGTTTTGGAAGGCGTGGCGCTTTCACTGCAGCACAATATGCTTACGGCGGCGGAGACAGGCATCACGGTGGAGAGTCTGAATGCAATGGGCGGATCTGCGAATTCTCTTTTGTGGACACAGATCAAAGCAGATGTCACAGGGAAAAGAGTTCAGGTTCCCGCATCGGATACGGCTACAACACTGGGAGCAGCGCTCCTTGCAGGAAAAGGCTGCGGTATTTACAAGGACTACAAAGAGGCGGTTGAGAAGACAATAAAGATCACCAGAGTCCACGAACCTAATGCCGAGAATCATGAGATATATAAGCGCTCAATGGAGCTTTATCTAAGGCTTTACGAGGACCTAAAGGATACCTTTAAGGAATACAAAGATATCTAAGGTAACAAAGCTTAACTAAGAAAAGCCAATAAGAGCAGTAATAACAAAACACAGAAAAGAGGAGAAAACATGAAAGCAGGTGTGGTACATGCCAAAAACGATATCCGCTACGAAGAAATCGAAAAGCCGATAGCGGGTCCCGGAAAAGTACTTATCAAGGTTAAATACACGGGTATATGCGGATCGGACATTCCGAGAGTTAACGGAGATGCCTGTCACTACTTCCCGAACGTACTGGGACATGAGTTTTCGGGTACCGTTACGGAAGTCGGAGACGGCGTAACTTCACTTAAGGTTGGGGACAGAGTTGCGGGAGTTCCGCTTGTTCCCTGCATGAAATGCGAGGATTGCCAGAAAGGAAATTACAGCCTTTGCAAGCATTACAGCTTCATCGGCTCAAGAGAGTTCGGAAGCTTTGCGGAATACGTTGCGGTTCCCGAGAAGAACGCGGTTAAGTTTGACGACGAAGTAAGCTTCGAGCAGGGCGCATTTTTTGAACCCGCAACGGTTGCTCTTCACGGACTAAGAAGAGTTGATTACAAGGGCGGCAAGAACGTAGCTATCCTCGGAGGAGGAACGATCGGACTTATGACAGCTCAGTGGGCAAAGATCTTCGGTGCCAAGAGCGTTACGATATTCGACATTTTGGATGAGAGACTTGAGCTTGCAAACAGGCTCGGCTGCGACTACGGTGTTAATTCATCCAAGCCCGATTACATGGACAGGGTAAAAGAGATCACGGGCGGAAAAGGTTTTGACTACGTGTACGAGACTGCCGGAAATACGATCACCATGAAGATGGCATTTGAGCTTGCGGCAAACAAAGCGCAGGTGTGCTTCATAGGAACTCCCACCAAAGATCTTTCTTTTACCGTACAGGAATGGGAGAACATGAACCGCAAAGAGTTCACGTTAACGGGATCGTGGATGAGCTATTCGGCTCCTTTCCCCGGGGATGAATGGGAGCTTACGGCTTACTACTTCAAGACGGGACAGCTCAAATTCGATGACTCTTTTATCTTCCAAAAGATTCCGCTTTCTTTGATCGACGCGGCATTTGAGATGTATAAGACACCGGGAACGGTAAAGGGCAAGATCCTGATAGACAGTGAGAAATAAAAGTAATACCGACACATAAAAATAATCACATAAAACAATTACTAAAAGAAATACGGAGGAGAGAAAAATGGCAGTTGATGCAAACAAGGTTCCGCAGATTACCCTGTATAACGGCGACAAAGTTCCGTGCATAGGAATGGGTACTTTCGGATCCGACAGATTTACGGCAGAAGAGGTTTCAAACGCGGTTGCGGGCGCTATCAGAAAGGGTTACAGAATGTTTGACTGCGCAGCCTGCTACGGCAACGAAGACCTCATCGGAAAAGTATTTAAGCAGGCTTTCGACGAAGGCGTTGTAGAGAGAAAAGAGATGTATATCATGACCAAGGTTTGGAACGATATGCACCGCGATGTCGAGAAATCATGCCTTAAGTCGATCAGTGACCTGCAGTGCGAATACATAGATCTTTTCTTTATCCACTGGCCTTTCCCGAACTATCATGCACCTCACTGCACGGTAGATTCAAGAAACCCCGACTCGAAGCCTTTCTCGGTTGCTGAGTTTATGGATACCTATAGACAGATCGAAGCACTTGTAAAGAAAGGACTTGTTCGTCACATCGGTATTTCAAACATGACAATTCCTAAGCTTGAGGCTGTTATCGACAAGTTCGAGATTAAGCCCGTTGCATGCGAGATGGAGCTTCATCCTTGCTTCCAGCAGCAGGAGCTCTTTGACTGGCTCGTTGCTCATGAGATTCAGCCCATCGGATTCATGCCTCTTGGTTCACCTCAAAGACCCGAGCGCGACATGGAAGCAACGGACATCGCAGATATGCAGACACCCGAGCTTCAGGCGATCGCTAAGGCACACAATTGTCATCCCGCGATCATCTGTCTTAAGTGGGCAATGCAGAGAGGACAGATCCCGATTCCTTTCTCAATTCATGAGATGGAATATACAAGCAACATCGAGGCAACAGTTTCAGAGCCTCTTACAGACGAAGAGATGAAGACTCTTTCAACTCTTGAGAAGAACAATCGTCTTGTAAAGGGACAGGTATTCCTTTGGGAAGGAGCTACCGACTGGCACGCACTCTGGGATGAGGACGGATTCATCGTTGATTGTCCCGACGCCTAAATGAGGTATAAAAAGGTATTTCTATCGAATGGGGTATAGATTATGGATGCTATGAGAGAAATGCTTGCCAAAAGAAAAAAAGGAATGCGGTACGCAGGTATCCCATCCTTTTGCACAGCTTCCGACCTAGTCATAGAAGCGTGTCTTAAGCAGGCAATGCGGTTTGATGACCACGTGCTCATTGAAGCGACAGCCAATCAGGTAAATCAGTTTGGCGGATACACGGGCATGAAACCCGCAGATTACAGAGATTTTGTTTACAAGATTGCCGATGATGTCGGATTCCCGAGAGAAAAGATCATACTCGGAGGAGATCACTTGGGACCGCTCACCTGGCAAAACGAACCCGAAGAGGAGGCAATGGCTAAATCAATAGAGCTCGTTAAGCTCTTTGTCCTTGCAGGGTTTAAGAAGATTCATCTTGATACAAGTATGAGAGTCGCGGACGATCCAAAGGATCAGCCGCTGACGGATGAAGTAATAGCAAGAAGGGGAGCGATTCTCTACGAAGCTTGCGAGGAAGCGTACAAGGAACTTTTAAAAGACAATCCAAGCGAGGAACGACCTGCTTTTATCATAGGCAGCGAAGTTCCGATCCCCGGAGGGGCGCAGGAGGAAGAAGATTCCATCAGCGTTACCAAGCCTGAAGCAGTAGAGAAAACGCTCGCGGTATACAAAGAGCAGTTTGAAAAAAGAGGCCTTGAAAACGCCTTCGACAACATCATCGGCATAGTTGTTCAGCCCGGTGTTGAGTTCGGAGATGCGGATGTCTTCCATTACAACAGGGGTAACGCGGCAAGACTTACGGAAGCGATGAAGAAGTACAGCAACATCGTACTTGAAGGTCACTCGACGGACTACCAGCCGCCGCAGCGTTTAAAAGAGATGGTAGAGGATGGAATAGCGATCCTTAAGGTAGGACCCGCACTTACATTCTCACTTAGAGAAGGGTTATTTGCTCTTTCAATGATGGAGAAGGCACTTGTACCTGAAGAGAAGCAGGCACACTTCATAGAAGTCATGGAAGAGACGATGCTGGAGCATCCGGAGAATTGGCAGAAACACTATCACGGTAGCGACACGGATCTCGCTTTCAAGAGAAAATACAGCTTCTCGGACAGATGCAGATATTATTTTGCACAGCCCGAAATGAAAGAGGCTATAGACAAACTATTTGAGAACATATCACAGATCGAGATCCCTATGGGAATGCTGAGGCAGTATATGCCGCTTCAGTACGTAAAGGTAAGAGACGGCGCTCTGAAGCCTATACCCAAGGATCTGGTCGAGGATTTTGTTGTACATCTCATAGAAGATTACAACTACGCTACCAAACTTAATTACATGATAAGCGACGCTCTTTGTTGCTGATATCTTGATGTATTGGGAGGAGAAGTTTTGATACTTAAGAAGATAAAAGAAAATCCGATAGTAAAAAAACTCGGATTTAACCGAATTGTTCTTACCGGTGTCTTAATACTAATGTATGTCATATTAAGCTGCCTGGTCAATAATTTCGCCGGAATGCCCAGAGTTATGAGTGCACTCAACTATGCATATTTCTTGGGCTTTCTGTCACTCGGAGTTACTTTCGTAATTGCCACCGGCGGAATTGATTTCTCCATCGGACCCGTTATGTTCTGTTGCGCTCTTATTTCAGGCTATAGCCTTACGAGCCACGGAGTCCCGATGGGATTAAGTCTCATCATAAGCATTGTTGTAGGCGTGATCTTCGGAGCTTTCAACGGCTACCTTGTAGCATATCAGAAAGTTCCGCCGTTCATAGTTTCCATGGCAAGTATGAATATCGCCAAGGGTGTTGCGAGTGTATTTACAAAGACTCAGTCCGTAAGCTGGCCTCAGGCAGCCAAAGGCGGATGGTTCAGATACTTTGTAAAAGTCGGAAAGGTTCCGGTAGGCATCATTGTCTTTTTCGCAGTGGCAATAGCCTGCTCGATCTTACTTAATCACACAAAGGCGGGCAGATATATGCTCAGTCTCGGAAGCAATCGTGAGGCGGTAAGGCTTTCCGGAGTAGATGTAAAAAAATGGGAGATGCTCGCATACGTTATCTGCGGACTCCTTGTAGGCATCGCGGCGATCTACTTTGTAGGCGCATATACGACGGTACAGCCCGGCTACGGCGATCAGTACAACAACGAAGCAATCGCGGGCTGCGTAATGGGCGGAACTTCCATGGCGGGAGGACTTGCATCCATCGGCGGAACCGTCATCGGCGTTTTCATTATCGCTCTTTTGCAGGAAGGTATATTGGCGCTTGGTTTTACCAAGGATTACCAGCTTATCATCACCGGAATCATAGTTATCTGCGCTGTATATGCAGATGTAATGGCAAGACGCAGAAGAAACTGATAACCGGCACATAAATGCAGAAGGGAGAAAAGAAAATGGGTGAAGTCATACTTCAGATGAAAGATATAGATAAAAGCTTCCCCGGCGTACATGCTCTCGATCATGTCAGCTTTAGCGTTGAGAAAGGCGAAGTACATGCGCTGATGGGAGAAAACGGTGCCGGTAAATCGACACTTATGAAGGTCCTTACGGGTATCTATACCAAGGACTCGGGAACAATAACCTACGAGGGAAAAGAGGTTGAGTTCCACAATGCAAGAGAAGCTCAGGCGGCGGGCGTTGTTATCGTTCACCAGGAGCTCAATATGGTTGGTCATCTAAACGTTGCTCAGAATATCTTTATCGGACGTGAGTTTAAAAAGGGAATAAAGATAGATGACAAAAAAATGATCGAGGAGTCGAGAAAGCTCTTTGAAAAGCTCAACATCGACATCGATCCCACGGCTACGATGAGCGACCTCACGGTAGGAAAACAGCAGATGTGTGAGATAGCAAAAGCAATCTCACATGATGCAAAGGTAATCATATTTGACGAGCCTACGGCCGCTCTTACCGAAGCGGAGATACAGGATCTTTTTAAGATCATAAGAGACTTAAGAGAGCAGCAGCTCGGAATCGTATATATCTCACACCGTATGGATGAGATAAAAGTCATCACGGACAGAGTTACCGTAATGCGTGACGGCTGCTATGTAGGAACACTTATCACCAAGGACTGCACTAAGGATGACATCGTCAACATGATGGTAGGACGAGTTATCTATGAAGAGCCCAAGACCAAGAGCATGGTTTCGGAGGACGCTCCGGTTGTTCTTAAGGTTGAGCATTTAAATGCAGGCAAGATGGTACAGGATGTCAGCTTTGAACTTCATAAGGGCGAGATCTTAGGATTCTCGGGACTTATGGGCGCAGGACGAACAGAGACCGCAAGAGCGATATTCGGTGCGGATCCCAAGGAGAGTGGTGACATCTATGTAAACGGAGAGAAGGTTGTAATAAACAGCCCCGAGGATGCCGTAAAGGCAGGAATCGGATATCTTTCCGAAGACAGAAAGAGATTCGGAATCGTAGTTCAAAAGACAATTGCAGAGAACACAACAATGGCGAATCTATCCGAGTTTATGAAGGGCATCTTTATAAACAAGAAGAAGGAAAAGAAAATCGCAAAAGAGCTTGCTGATTCACTTGCTACAAAAATGCCGAGCGTAGATGAGCTCGTTGTTAACCTCTCAGGCGGTAATCAGCAGAAGGTCGTAATCGCAAAGTGGCTGTGCAAGAACTGCGACATCCTGATCTTCGATGAGCCTACAAGAGGTATCGATGTAGGTGCCAAGAACGAGATCTACAAGTTAATGAATAAACTCGCAAGCGAAGGAAAATCGATCATAATGATCTCTTCCGAGATGACGGAGATCCTGAGAATGAGCGACCGTATCGTTGTTATGTGTGAAGGTAAGAAGACGGGCGAACTCAGGATAGAAGAAACGACTCAGGAAAAGATAATGAACTTCGCAACAAGAGATGTGGGCTAGGAGGAGAAAAGATGAAAAAGGAAAAAACTGCTGTGAAACTTAAGCAGGAACTTATCGTATTTTTGGTGGTGATCGCACTGCTCACTTTCTTTTGCTTAGCCAGCGAGAATTTCAGACAGTACACAACAATCCTCACCATCATGGATTACTCATATTACATAGTCCTTATGGCAATCGGTGTGTCTTTTCCCCTGATAACCGGAGGAGTAGATCTTTCAATCGGTACCGGACTTGTGTGCTACTCGCTTGCGGGAGGATATCTGATCCTTCACTGCGGATGGCCTGTGGGACTTGCAATGGTTGTGACGGTTCTTTTCGGAACGATCATCGGTGTTATAAACGGCGTACTCATAGGGGTTATGGATCTTCCGCCGTTCCTTGCGACACTTTGTACCTGCATGATAACAAGAGGACTCGGTTCCATCTGTTCCCAGAATACCGGTATTTCATGGCCTACAGCGGGACAGCCCGGAAGCTGGTTTAGAAGCATCTTTAAACTTGATATCGGCGGAACAAAGATACCGCTTGGATTTATATGGGTACTGCTTCTTGCAATAATGATGCACTTCGTACTAAGGCACACCAAAGTCGGACGCTACATCATCGCAATCGGAAGTAACAAGGAAGCTGCGATACTTTCGGGTATCAACGTTAAGTTCTACCACATAATGGCATATACGATCTCAGGTCTTTTCGCCGCACTTGCAGCAATCGCATACTCAGCCGTGTTCAAGACGGTTCTTCCCGGAACGGGCGCAGGCTTTGAGCTTGAGGCTATAGGCGGAGCGATCATAGGCGGCGTATCCGCAACGGGCGGAGCGGGCTCCATAATCGGAACCTTCGTCGGCGTATTTGTCATCTGCCTTCTTAAAACGGGACTTCCGTTTATCGGGTTACAGGCAAACTGGCAGCAGATAGTTACGGGCTTTGTACTTATCGGTTCCGTAATGGTCGACATTATCAAAAAGAGAAGAGAGAAGAAGTGATATGGACTACGGACGTAGATCATATAAAAGAGAATGTATTTTTTTCTAAGGAGGATGAAAATGAAAAAAAGACTTTTTGCATCAATCATGAGTGTAGTTATGGTTACAGCACTTGTTGCAGGCTGTGGAGCACAGCAGGCACAGACTCCCGACGCCGAGGCGCCCGCTGCTGACACACAGGCTACCGAGGCAGCAGCGCCCGAGTCGGCAGCACCCGAAGGAAAAGAGCTTAACTTCAAGATCGTTGTTAAGAGCTTCCAGTCATCATACTGGCAGGCAGCCGTTACAGGTGTTAATCAGGCAGCAGAAGAGCTTGGTGTAAACGTAGAGTGTAACGGTCCTAACGCTGAGTCTGACATCGCAGATCAGGTTAACATGCTCACCAACTATGTAAACGGCGCACCCGACGGAATCGGCCTAGCAGCTTGCGATCAGAGTGCATGCCTTGATGCTCTCCAGATGGCAAAAGACGCAGGAATCCCTGTAGTTTGCTTTGACTCAGGATGCCCTGACGCTCCAGAAGGATCAGTTCTTTCAACAATCGCTACAGACAACTACGGCGCAGGCGCAACAGCAGCTGAGAATATGTACGCTGCTCTTAAGGACACTATCGCAAACGCATCAGCACCTGTTCGTATCGGTGAAGTTAACCAGGAGTCAACTTCAGAGTCAATCACACAGCGTGGTCTCGGATTCGTTGATAAGTTCGCAGAGCTTGCTACAGCAGACGGCAAGAAGGTTGCTGTTGTAGGTAACGAGTTCTATGTAAACGGCGCTAAGGACAAGGGCGATGAGGCAACAGCAGACGTTATCATCGAAGTTGCAGTTCCCGCTCAGACAACAGTTGAGCTTTGTGCTACAGAGGCTTCAGCTATCATGAACAAGTCAGACGTTCTCGGAATCTTTGGTTCAAACCAGGTTGCAGCAGAGGGTATCCTTTCAGCTAACGAGAACCTCAACAAGCTTGGCTCAGAGCCCGGCAAGACAATCCTTGGTGTAGGCTTTGATGCAGGTAGCGTAATCAAGGGAGCAGTTAAGGACGGAACAATGTTCGGTGCTGTTACACAGTCACCTCTTGCAATGGGTAGAGCAACAGTTAAGACACTTTATCAGATCGCAACAGGTGAGACAGTATCTGATATCTCCACAGAAGGTTATTGGTACGACAGCACAAATATGGATTCACCTGACATTCTTCCTAACCTTTACGACTAAATCTATTCCGAAAGGGATCGGGATTACCGGTCCCTTTCAATATAAAAATAAGCATAAATTTAAGAACATAAATAAAAGAAAAGAGGAATAAAGATGTTAAAAGGAATCCCAACGATATTATCACCCGAGCTTTTGATGGTTTTGGATGATATGGGACATACGGATGAACTTGTAATTGCAGACGGCAATTTTCCCGGAAGCACAATGTGCGACTACGTTATAAGAGCGGACGGACTCGGCGTTCCCGAGGTTCTTGATGCTATTCTTACAGTCTTTCCGCTTGATACATATCCCAATTCAAAGGGCGAAGAAGATGCACCCTGCACGCTCATGGCGCTTGAGCCGGGCGATGTTGGCAAAGTAGCCACACCTATCTGGGATGAGTATAAAAAGATCGTTGCCAAGTACGATGAGCGCGGCGAGAAAGCTTTTAAAGAAATCAATAAATGGAAATTTTACGATCAGACCAAAGAAAGAGCTAAAGTTGTAATTCAAACAACAGAGACGGCAATCTATGCTAATATTATTCTTAGAAAAGGTGTTGTTATCTAAATTTTTTTTATCGGAGGGATGATCCATGCCGGAGAACGTCGAAGTTATTTTTGAAAACAGAACAGCGATGATGCGTAAGCTTAAGAAGAAAAGCTACGAGATAAATATGCAAAGCTTTAGGGATGAGCACGGTCACTTTTTTGACGAGATGCTAAAAAAGGTGAATGCATCGGAAGATAAGGCTGCCGCTTCGCTTGAAGTGGGAAAAGAATTTGCTGATAAGATCTTTGATGCCTATAACACCAAGGGTAAGATACGAGGTGCTATGCAGGCGGATCTCAATCTTTTCATGATCTATTATGTTTTTCCCGCAGTGCTTCTTACAGAAGATGAATCCGCAAAAGAGCTGTGCGACGGACTTAAAACGGCATGGAACAATCGCTTCGATGATACAAATATAAGCTATACGGATTATGCCACACTCTATAACTCTTTCCGCGATAAGATCTTTGGAATGTTCTAAGGAAACTCCGTGGATCCGGTGTTTCCTTGTGACTTAGATCGAGAGGGAAACATAAGTGAATAGAGAGTATTTTCTGGCAATAGACATTGGTGCGTCGGGAGGGCGTCACATCCTCGGTTCTTTGGCATGCGATAAGATGGAGCTTACAGAAGTTTATCGCTTCCGAAACGGAATGGATGAAGCGCCGGACGGAGAACTCTTTTGGGACACCGAAAGACTCTTTTCCGAGATCCTGACAGGCCTTTCCAAGTGTAAAGAGCTTGGAAAGATTCCAAAGAGTGTTGCCATTGATACCTGGGGCGTTGACTATGTGCTTATTGATGACATGGACAAGCCTCTCGGACGAGCCGTCGCCTACAGAGATCACAGGACAGACGGCATTGATACAGAAGTCTACAAGAAGATTTCGGAAAAAGAGCTGTATGCAAGAACGGGCATTCAGAAAGCAATGTACAATACGATCTTTCAGCTTGCGGCTCTTAAGAAATATCATCCGGAACTTCTTTCTAAGGCTGAGAGCCTTCTAATGCTGCCCGATTATTTCGGATTTCTTTTGACCGGAAAAAAGGCGCAGGAATATACGCAGGCAAGTACCACTCAGCTTTTAAACCCCATAAAAAGAGAATGGGATACAGAGCTTATTTCCGAAAAGCTCGGATTCCCCCAAAAGCTCTTTGGCAGGATAGCTATGCCCGGGAGCGTTCTCGGCACGCTGCGTGAAGAGATCAGGGACAAAGTCGGTTTCGACTGCACTGTGACTTTGGCTCCTTCGCACGATACCGCGAGCGCTGTTTTTGCTGTGCCCGGAGAAGGCGATATTTGCTATATCTCATCAGGAACATGGTCGCTGATGGGCGTTGAGTTATCGCACCCTAGCTGCACGGAAGAGAGCATGGAGGCTGGGCTTACGAACGAAGGCGGCTACGGCGGAAGGATAACTTATCTGAATAATATAATGGGCCTTTGGATGATACAGTCCGTTCGCAATGAGCTTGCCAAGGATCTGGACTACGGCACTATATGCGAGATGGCTTCGCACGAAACTATAGGAAGTGTTGTTGATTGCCTGGACAATAGCTTTTTATCGCCAAAAGATATGGCGGCGGCGGTTAAGGATTATTGTAAAAAGACAGGACAGGAAGTGCCGGAAACTTTGTCTGAGCTTGCCGCAGTTATCTACAACAGTCTTGCCAAGTGTTATGCGGATAGGCTTTCTGTTATTGAAGAAGTTACGGGTAAGCGCTACGACTGCATACATATTGTCGGCGGAGGATCCAATGCTTCATATCTTAACGAGCTGACCGCAAGGCGCACGCAAAGGCAGATAATCGCAGGGCCTACGGAAGCAACCGCTATCGGAAATCTTATGACGCAGATGATAACCGCCGGAGTTTTTGCGGATGAAAAAGAGGCAAAGGAGTGCGTGAGGAACTCTTTTGACGTAAAGAGATATGAGCCATGATCCATGAGGGTCATTTTGATATGGCAACGCATGACGTGGAAAACAGAGGTAGGAAAATGAATGAAATAGAGATCAAGCATTTAATATGTGACTTGGGTAAAAGAATATATGATAGAAACATGGTTGCGGCAAACGACGGAAATATCTCGGTAAAGCTAAACGACCACGAATTTCTGTGCACGCCCACCGGTGTGTCCAAAGGATTCATGACGCCTGAATATATATGTAAGGTTGATGAGAAGGGCAATGTACTTGAGGCAAGCGAGGGCTTTAGACCTTCAAGCGAAATAAAGATGCACTTAAGAGTATATGAAAGACGCCCCGATGTGGGAGCAGTCGTTCATGCGCATCCAAACTTTGCGACAAGTTTTGCGATCGCGGCAAAGCCCTTGAACAAGCCAATCATGCCTGAGGCCGTGATAGCGCTTGGCTGCGTTCCGCTTACTCCTTACGGAACTCCTTCAACCATGGAGATCCCTGAGGCTATCAATCCTTATCTTGATGATTTCGATGCACTTTTACTTGAGAATCACGGAGCGCTTACGTGGTCTGTCGATCTCTTGAGCGCGTACATGAAGATGGAGTCGCTTGAGTTTTACGCTGAGCTCTTATATAAGTCGCAGACTATAGGAGAGCCCAAGGAGTTTACTAAGGAAGAGATAGATAAGCTTGTTGATATAAGAAGAAAGATGGGAATGCCGGGAAAGTTCCCCGCAGACAGGAAAGGACCCAATTGCTATAAGTGTGATAGGTGTATTTGGAAACAATGAGTACTACAGTAGTTTTGGGACAAATGATCATGATCTTTTTCATGATCTTAATAGGTGTCTTCCTATATAAAGGAGGACGTTTATCCAATGACACTTCGAAGCAGCTGTCGTGGATAATCGTTAACATCACAAATCCCATTACTTTACTTTGCGCTGCCTTGAAGGAAGAGCAGAAAATATCGGCAAAAGAGCTTGCTACTTCGTTTGCACTTTTTGCGATTATGTATGCGGTTCTTATCGCCTTTTCTTATTTGATCCCGAGACTTCTTTTTATAAGTAGGGAAAAGAGATTTGAATTCCGCATGCTAACGATATTCGGAAACGTGGGATTTATAGGGATACCTTTTGCGTCCGCCGTTCTCGGAAGTGCGTCGCTTATCTATGTGGCAATCTGCGGGCTATGCTTTAATCTGATCTTCTATACGTATGGGATGAGAGTGCTGGCGGAGAAGCATTCCGGCGCATGCAAAGGGGCCGGTCGAACGGGTGCCGGTGTTAGGTATGGTGGCATTGTGAATGCAGGGACCGTTATGTCCGTCGCAACGATCATTGTGTATGCGGCGGATTTTAAGATCCCCGGCGTGGTGAGCACGTTGCTTACGCATATCGGTTCATGTACGACTTTTATGTCGATGCTGGTACTTGGCGTATCCGTAGCGCAGATGATACCGAGAAAGGTCTTTTCCAATTGGAGATTGTATGTGTTTATTATGCTAAGGCAAATTGATGTTCCTATCATGCTTGCATTTATAATGAAGGCAATCGGAATTCGCGGACTGATGCTGCAGACGATTGTTATATTGTCGGCAATGCCCGCCGCAAATCTTCCGCTTATGGCATGTAAACAGTTTGGGATAGAAGAGGAGAATATATCCGCAGGTATCATTTTCACTACACTTGCTGCGATCGTGACGATACCGCTTGTTGTGATGTGGATGTAGCGATCGGTTTCGGAGAAAAACTAATAAAGTATATAAAAACAAACGGCAGGAAAACCTGCCGTTTGCAATGTTAGAGTGTATCAGTGCTTCTTATGTTTGTAGTGCTTGAAGCTGTATTTTTTGCCTGACTTATGCTTGTTGTATTTTTTCTTGTTATGATCGTGCTTGTCGTCTTTTTTATCTTTTTTGTCTTTTTTGTCTTTTGAATCACAAGAATCTTTCTTGTCCTTGTCTGTTTTGCCCTGATCATCGGTAGAAGCATCGGTGCCGGGTTCGTCAGTAGAAGCGTCGGCGCCGGGCTCATCAGTTGAAGCATCAGTGCCGGGCTGATCGGGAGTATCGGGCTCATCCGTAGTTTCTTTTACGCCTTCGCTTGAGATGCTGATCGTTCCGATCTTGTTGGCACGAAGATCTTCATCGAAGCAGTCTTTGTTTGCAAAGCTGATTCCTGTCTTAGAAACTTCGCCTGTATCGGACGCATTTTTGATCCTGAGATAAACATCCCAGTCACCGGAAGCTAAGTCTGTAGGAACTTCGAAGGTCCAGTCATAATCCATGGTTCCGAGTGACTTCAGCTCTTTTGCATTAAATGAATCAATGCTTGAAATGAAGATGTCGTCGCCGTTTTTAAGGATGACCTCTGCCTTCTTGTCTGTAAGGAAGTTACCAAAGCCGGTGTTTGTGATCTTACCTGTCATGCTGAAGGTTCCGTCTTCATCAACAGTTTCGGACAGATCAGACTCTTTTACCAAGAGGCGATAGCCCATGTGATCGCGGATAAATTCTCTGTAGGACTTTCCTATATAAGGTGCAACGTCTGACTTATCCATGCCCGGAAGGATAAAGTCTTCCGAGACAGTGAGCTTGTCGAGCTCGCCTGCGATAACATGTCCGGATTCATTGATGTTGTGAAGGTAAGATAAGTGGGACATGTAAAGCTCGCCCATGAGCGCGGGCTCATCATAGATAATAGAACCGTCGGCCTTAAGTGAGGCGGCCGTTACATAAGCCATCTCTCCGCCGTAAGGAACGGTGTCCATTCTTTGAAGGAGATCGGCTGCAGTTTCACGAGTGATGTAAGGCCATTTGTTTTCGTCGCCGAATGTACCGACATCTGTCGATGAACCGAGGTATCCGTCATTGTACATACCAAGTCTTGGATCGATCTTAAGGCTTCCGTTACTAACCGCTGCGGCAAAATCCTCTGCCTTACCTGCAAAGTCGTAGTGCGCCATGAGGTGCTTGGGCGCTCTTACAAGAACCTTGATGTTTGGATCGAGATCTGCAATCCAAGCCTTTGACAACTGGCCGTAATACTCAGGCTCGTCGTACATTGACGTGTGCATTTCGCCCCAAGGGCCGTACATTCCGCACTCAACCGCAAGTACAGTGTCTTTATAATCATTTATTACATTGCTTAATTCCGAGATGTGTTTGAGAATAAGGTCGACGTCGGGCTCAGCGCCTTTTTCGCCTGCCTTGGAAGGTTCGTTTCCTGTTGTTGCATCGCTTGCATAGGAAAATCTAAGAACAATAGATGTGCCGCTGTTTCTGGCATTTTGAAGTGTTTCTCTTAATGAATCAAGGAAATCGGGATGTTCGGTGAGAGATTTGTAGCCACCGCATCCTGTTGAACTCTGATAATCGGTTTGAGTGAAATCATTACCGTTAGAAAAATACCGAAGATCGTACATAATGCTGTACATTCCTCCGGAGGGGTAGAGAACCTGAGTAGCTCCATCGTCAACCTTGACCCATGTGTAAGGACATTCACCTCTTTCGACGTTGTTAAGCTCCATACCTGACTCCTCAAGGCTGATCGTTGAACCGAGATTCTCGGCATACACGGGCGCTGCACATAATACCATCGTTGACATGGTCAAAATGGTAGACGTAAGCAGACGCAGTACGTTCGTCTTCTTTAACTTCATATTCACTTCCTTTCCTTTTTGCGTGTTGTACATTGTTACTAAAGCATGGTTGCATCCGTGTTCCCCATATGTAA
Organism: Butyrivibrio sp. INlla21; assembly: GCF_900116875.1. Lineage (GTDB taxonomy): Bacteria > Bacillota > Clostridia > Lachnospirales > Lachnospiraceae > Butyrivibrio. Next base: position 49,941 of record NZ_FPCC01000016.1, on the reverse strand, counting down.
AAAATGCACCATATGTTTACGGATTATAACGGAAACCTTTAGTAATTGCAAACAAAAAACCGACAGGGCACATACCCTGCCGGTTCCACGTCGGTTATTGAATTCTTGTATCAAACTGTGGCGTCAAACGATACCGAAGTATCTGCAGCCGTTGTTTTGGTTGCATCCTTATCATACTGCTTAAGCTGATTGTCGAGCCAGTCGGATTTAAGCTTCTCATACTTATCCGCTGTATTAACGGTGCTGTCAGTCTTCTTGGTAGTGGTAGCAGCTGCCTCTTTTGTCATCTCAGAAACAGTCTTAACCGTTTTGGTCTTGGAAGACTGTGATTCCTCTTTGGCAGGAGCCTCTACTGAAGCTGTAGAACCGGTTTTGCGGTAAGCGTCGAGAGCATTCTGATTGCCAACTTTTTTAACATACGATTTCATGAGTGTACCGTATGATCCGTTCTTTATGCTCGAATAATCAGAAAGGAGATTGCTCATATCATTAACATAATTATATGAACCTGATAAGCTACTGAATATGTTAGCACTCATAGGCATTACCTCCTTGCCAATCGCTTGCGTATAGCAAATCTCAAAACCTCCGTGTTTTGACTGATCTTTAAGTATCTGTATTATGCGCCGTAAAACGATTAATTGCAATTGCTTTATAATAAAATAATTCTAAAATAAATCTTACTGCGACAGATTAATCTATAAACTCCGAAAAGGCTTTTTTATATTGGTTTTATCAATGTTTCAGGAGAAATAGAAGAAAATGAGAGTATAAAAGAGTTATCGAGAGTATACAAAAGAAATAACGAGCAAATCCAATATATCCATATTTGCACATACACCTATAAGTAACTAATATATGTTCTTAGGGGTTAGCACTCGAGATAAAAGAGTGCTAACAATTAAAAAAGAAAAAAGAACCTATTATATAAAGGAGGCACCATAATGAAGTTACAACCACTTGCAGACAGAGTTGTGCTCAAGGCACTTGAAGCAGAGGAAACAACCAAGTCCGGAATCGTTCTTCCCGGAGCAGAGAAGGAGAAGCCCCAGCAGGCTGAAGTTATAGCTGTTGGACCCGGCGGAGTAGTAGACGGCAAGGAAGTTAAGATGCAGGTTAAGAAAGGTGACAACGTCATCTATTCCAAATACGCCGGAACAGAGGTTAAGCTCGACGACGTAACATACATCATCGTTAAGCAGAATGATATACTGGCAATAATAAAGGGATGAAAGGTCAAATAATTCTGTACTTGTACAGAGAATTATTTGACTTTGAAGACCGAACATGCATGAAGAAAAAAGATATACGAATGAAATGAGTATATCGATTTCTGAATGCATGTAGGATTGCGAGAGCGTAGCGTAGCAATCCGTATTATTTTTATTAATATATGGAGGAAAACAATAATGGCTAAGACAATCAAGTACGGCGCAGACGCCCGCACAGCTATGGTAGAAGGCGTTAATAAGCTTGCAGATACAGTAAGAGTAACAATCGGACCTAAGGGAAGAAACGTAGTTCTCGACAAGTCCTATGGTGCACCCACAATCACCAACGACGGTGTAACTATTGCAAAAGAGATCGAGCTTGAGGATGCTTATGAGAACATGGGCGCTCAGCTTGTAAAAGAAGTTGCTACAAAGACAAACGACGTAGCAGGTGACGGAACAACAACAGCTACAGTTCTTGCACAGGCAATGATCAACGAAGGCGTTAAGAACCTCGCAGCAGGCGCTAACCCTATCGTACTCAGAAAAGGTATGAAGAAGGCTACAGATTGCGCAGTTGAAGCAATCAGCAAGATGGCTACAAAGGTTAAAGGCAAAGATCAGATCATGAGAGTTGCCGCTGTTTCTTCAGGAGATGACGAAGTTGGACAGATGATTGCTGACGCTATGGAGAAGGTTTCAAACGACGGCGTTATCACAATCGAAGAGTCCAAGACAATGCAGACTGAGCTTGACCTCGTAGAAGGAATGCAGTTCGACAGAGGATACATCTCAGCTTACATGGCAACAGATATGGATAAGATGGAAGCTAACCTCGAAGATCCTTTTGTTCTTATTACAGATAAGAAGATCTCAAACATCCAGGACATCCTTCCTCTTCTCGAGCAGATCGTTAAGACAGGATCTAAGCTCCTTATCATCGCTGAGGACGTTGACGGAGAGGCACTTACAACTCTTATCGTTAACAAGCTCCGCGGAACATTCAACGTAGTAGCAGTTAAGGCTCCCGGCTACGGCGACAGAAGAAAAGCTATGCTTGAGGATATCGCAATCCTTACAGGCGGTAAGGTTATTTCTTCAGACCTCGGCCTTGAGCTTAAGGATACAACAATGGATGACCTTGGAAGAGCTAAGAGCATCAAGGTTGAAAAAGAGAAGACAACAATCGTTGACGGTCTCGGAGTTAAGAAAGAGATCCAGGCCAGAATCGCACAGATCAAAAAGCAGATTGAAGATACAACATCTGATTTCGATAAAGAGAAGCTTCAGGAGCGTCTTGCTAAGCTCGCAGGCGGCGTAGCCGTTATCAGAGTCGGCGCAGCTACAGAGACAGAGATGAAAGAAGCTAAGTACAGAATGGAAGATGCTCTTAACGCAACAAGAGCAGCAGTAGAAGAAGGAATCATCTTCGGTGGTGGTTCAGCTTACATCCACGCTTCCAAGGAAGTTGAGAAGCTTGCTTCTGAGCTTGAGGGAGATGAGAAGACAGGTGCTAACGTAGTTCTCAAGGCACTCGAGGCTCCTCTTTTCCACATCGCCAACAACGCAGGTCTCGACGGATCAGTTATCGTTAACAAGGTAAAAGAGAGCAAGGTAGGCGTAGGCTTCAACGCATACTCAGAGAAGTATGTAGACATGGTTAAGGACGGAATCATCGATCCCGCCAAGGTTACAAGAAGCGCTATCCAGAACGCTACTAGCGTTGCATCAAGCTTCCTCACAACAGAGGCTGCCGTAGCAACAATCAAAGAACCCGCTCCCGCAATGCCAGCAGGAAATCCCGGAATGGGAATGATGTGAGCGATAACGAGTAAAACTCATCACTCAAAAAATCAAGCACCACGAAGTGGTTTAATAATGAAGAACCCCATCACCAAGCTCGCTTGGTATGATGGGGTTCTTTGTTATTATAGTGCGCCTTAGGCGCGCTTGATTTTTTGAGTGTGCGAGCTTTACGACAACGGACGACAAGAGAAACCGCCACCACAGTGAACAAGCTTACTTGCAGAACAGTGGTGGCGGTTTCTCTTGTATGAGCGATAGAAATAAACTGCGCTTATCGCATCACCTTATTCTTTATCCTTCATGATACTATCAAAAATCTCCTGTATCTCATCCTTGGGCAGATCAGGTATTGAAGCAGAAATCGTATCTACCGGAATACCATTTTTGATCATATTAATAGTTATCTCATGATATGCCTCGGTTTTTCCTTCCACCTTCACCTTATTCATAAATGTATCCAAGAATTTCTCCATATCTTTACCTCCGTCAGTGCACTTTCTAGTATAACACATTTACTGAGAATCATTCGGCACCCTAGGCACGCCTACTCTCCAAAACTTATCACAATACCGTCTTCCGACATGCCAAACGGCTTTTCTAGCGGATATGCGTGCTCGATTTTTCCCAAAAAGCATGCGCTTTAACAGAAATGCTCGCTACGCATGCTCACTCACCTTCGTTTTCCTTCAAATATTGAATGAAATGCTGATAATTCAGGCAAAAACGACATGCGAAATCAAAGAAAACGTCGATTCGCATGCACAAACCGCAAATTTCAGCTCCGCCGAGCCCTATTCAGTCCCTTCCGCGGAGCCTTCTCGTTGTTTACAATATTGTTGTTATTGTTTTCTTCCATATTTCCCCCACATTTGGTTTTATATAACTATATCATAACCACACCCCCTTGACACCATCCTCGCGCCATAGTAAACTACCCAAGGCTGTTACATTACGTAACCCCGACAGTTCGTTTGCACCATCCTGTCGTTAAACAAAACCAGGGCTAGTTAGAAACAACATGTATTACCATGCAATCTGATGGCTCTGCGTACTTATGCGCGGAGCCTTTTTATTTCCGGATAATCCGTCCGCGAAGCGCGACGAGAATCCGCTCCGAATCTAACTCCCCCTGCACCAACCATACATATCAGAAAGGTTATAAAGAAATGAATCTACTCCTAGGCATTATGGAACTCATAGTAATATTCTACGGAGTCCTCCTCATGGACAAACTCTTCGGCAAATTCGGCCTCTACACATGGATGGCTCTCGCCGTGGTATTTGCCAACATACAGGTCTCCAAGCAAGTCGACATCGCCGGCGTCTCAACCGCGCTCGGCAACGTCATGTTCGCATCGACCTACCTTACGACCGACATCCTCAACGAAAAATACGGCGACAAAGCAAGCAAAAACGCAGTCAAGATCGCAGCAGCGGCACTCATCGCCTACATACTGTTCGCACTCTTTACACAAGCCTTCATCCCCAACACCTTCGACACCGTCGATCCCGGAATGAAGAGCATATTCGCCATGTCCGTAAGGATCACCACAGCCTCCGGCATCATGTTCATCCTATCCAACTGGGGCGACGTCATCATCTACCAGAAGCTCAAGCAAAAGACAGGCGGCAAGCACATGTGGTTTAGAAACAACCTCTCGACCATCCTCTGCAACTGTGCCGAGAACTTCGGCTTCTCGATCCTTGCATTTATCGGAACATTCCCGCTCCTTTACTGCCTCGAGGTCGCTGTCGCTGGCTCAATCATCGAGATGCTCATCGCCCTTTGCGACACACCTTTTCTCTACCTTGCAGGCATCTTCAACCGTAAGAGCGGCATTCTTCTGGAAAAAGAAAATGCTAAGGACGAAACTCTCTCGGAGGAAGCAGCATGATCTACGATCTCGTTCGCTACCAGCTTGTAGATGAAAAGACAAGTTCATTAAAAAGAGAAAACGTCCTCCTTGTATCCCTTGGCTGCTCCTGGGGAAAATGCGCCTTCTGCGACTATCAGGACGACAAAGCTTCAACCGTCCTTGAGAGCGACGCCGTAAACAAAAAAGCCCTCGCACAGGTGAAAGGAAGAGAAGTAGGCTCTTTTACCCTGGAAGTAACGTGCTCCGCCTCATACACAGAGCTTCCCTTTACCACCATCAACTACATCCGCGAGGTCTGCCGCGAAAAAGGCATAGACACCGTGATCCTCGAAGGACACTACATCTTTAGAGACGCCAATCCGTTTTTTACCGACTTTTTTAGGCAGTACGGGATCAAGACCATCTTCAGATGCGGCGTCGAGACCTTCGATGAGCACATCAGAGAGGACATCCTCCATAAAGGCCTCCCCGGCGTGACGCCCGAGCAGATCGCCCGCCACTTTAGCTGGATCAACATCATGTTCGGCATGGAAGGCCAGACCACCGCTCAATTGGAAAAAGATATTGCTACGGGCCTTAAGTACTTCGACCGCGTGAACCTTAGCATCTACACCACAGTCAAAAACGGCCCCGCTCGCGACAGCGCCGCGATCAAGACATTCTACGATAGCGCCTTCTACCGCGACCTCACGCAAAATCCTGCCATCGACATCTACGACGAATGGGACGACGCCAACGAGCATAAAGTCGGGCATGATATTTGACGTAGCCGCAGAGAACTGCTAATATAATAAAAGAAAAGGTGCTACCGATAGACGGTTAGTCCCGGAATAAATAAGCGAAATATAACCGCTCAGTCATGGCCGTGACAATGGGCGGTTATTTTTGTGTCTTGGAATCACGCTTTCCATGAACGTATCCAAGACTGTAAAACGTCGCACACAGTGCGAGAACTGCAATCAAGTCGTTGATGGTTAGCATAAGCCATTCCCTCCCAACATGGATTTCTCATACGAGATTTCTATGATAAACGGAGGTCACAGTCCTCCGGTTGAAGGACTAACCGCCTACCGTGAATGGTAGCACCATTAATATTTTACCAAACGTTTGTTCTTTTTCAATAATTCTTATTTAGTACATTTTTTGACGCCAACCCCGACCGGATGTTATCCTGTTAGAAATACTTACAAAGGCTATCGGTATGTATTTCGGCATACGTCACTTTATGAAATGGCGCGAGATCTACATGATGCACACAATAACTCACAATAGGAAAAAAGAGATCCTGCATATGGTCTTGTCCGTGTTTCTCGCGATATTATCGCTGGTTGTCTTTATAAAGTCCGGAGGCTGGTTTATGGATACACTCGTGTTTTTAACATAGCAGGCTGTGCACTATGGAGAGAACGCTTCGGGAAGTGACAGTTAGCACTGTAATATGATAATATTGTCTAATAACCACTTAGTTTCTCAGGCTCGGGCGGTTATTTTTGTGTCTTGGAAAAGGCGACGCTACATAGCGCCGTCTTTTTTGTATCTAAAAGAGGATTCATAGAATTCAATTACCTCATCATATTAATTCAATTTAGTCATTTGCCGGTTAAATGACTAAATTGAATAGAATGAAAATGACAAAAAGAAAACCTTGGTTCCGCTGATGAGATGTATGATCTTGTTATGAACGGCGTATTTCCGTTTATTAAGAATCTTCATCAGGATGGCGATTCTGCTTATTCAAAGTACATGGGCGACGCTATATTTAAAGTCCCGACGGCTGCAATGCTTACAAAGATTGTTGACGGTATAGACCAGCTTGAACTTGGTGATGAAGATACCAAAGGAGATTTATACGAGTATTTGCTTTCAAAGGTAGCTACAGCCGGAACTAACGGTCAGTTTAGAACACCAAGACATATCATTGATTTAATGGTCAAACTTACAAAACCACAGCCTGATGATATTATCATTGATCCTGCAATGGGATCAGCAGGTTTCTTAATATCTGCGCAGACATATCTTCGTGAGAATCACCCTGATATGTTCTTGGATGAAAAAAAGAGAAATCATTTCAATAATGATATGTTCTATGGCAACGATATGGACAGAACAATGCTTCGTATCGGTGCGATGAATATGCTTCTTCATGGGGTTGATAATCCCAATATTTCATATAGGGACAGTTTATCCGAGCAGAATACGGATATAGAGAACCTCTACTAAGAAAAAAACAAAGTCATCAAAGAAGAATAGCGATCCCTACGATGTACATGATTATAAGTCAGCAGAGGAATTTGCCGATGACAAGTACGAGGAGTTCTATGATTATGAAGATGACTACGAAGATGAAGACGAAGCCTACGATGCAGCTGAGGAGTATTGGCGCGAGCATAAAGGAGGTAAGTGATCATGGCTAATGGAAGAATAATAAAGGTAACAGGTAGAGGTAACCTTAAGGTTAAACCCGATATGACTATAATCACTATGACTCTTGAGGGGATGGATAAGGAGTATGACAAGACTATTGATAGGTCTTCAAAAGATACGGAGATTCTAAAGGATATTCTTGAAAAGCAGGGCTTTGAACGAACTGATGTTAAGACTCTTTCGTTTGATGTCAGACCTAGACATGAAAGCTATCAGGCTCATGATAAGAGTTGGAAGAACCGCTTTTTAGGTTATGAGTTTACACACGAGGTGAAGGTTGAATTTGATTCCGATAACAGCAGGCTTGGGAAGATTCTTTATGCCATAGCAAATGCAAAAGATATTCATCCTGAATTCAAACTTAGCTATACGGTAAAAGATAAGGAAGCGTCCAAGAATGCTCTTCTTGCGAAGGCTGTTACCGATGCAAAAGCCAAAGCAGAGGTTTTGACCGGGGCAGCAGGCGTAAAGCTCAAAGATATATTGAGCATAGATTATTCTTGGGGTGAAATTCGTTTTGATTATTCTCCTATGGAGAGAAGTGCTTTTCCTGATGGCGAGGGATATGGTGACGTAAAAGCTTTAGCCATGGATATTGAACCTGATGATATCGAGGTTTCCGATACTGTCACGGTTGTTTGGGAGATTGAGTGATTTAGGATTGGTTGGATGAAATCATGGTTGGAAATTATAAGGTGATCACATTATGCGGAAGTACGCGCTTTAAGGATGAGTTTATGGAAGCGCAGAAGAGGCTTACATTAGAGGGGAACATTGTTATCAGTGTTGGGCTTTTTGGGCATTCCGGTGACGAGGAAGTGTGGGAGAACATGGACGAGGGCACGCTTACCAAGACTAAGGTGATGCTGGATGATATGCATAAGCGCAAGATTGATATGGCGGATGAGATTTTTGTCATTAACGTTGGAGGGTATATCGGGGATAGTACGAGATCTGAGATTGAGTATGCCCGGGAGCATGGGAAAGTAGTGAGGTATCTTGAAGAGAGATGATAAGGGCCGGATCGTGGGATCCGGCCTTGTGTAATTAATTTAATTGTTGGTTGCCGACCTCGCTTTGTGTGGTATTAGCTTCTTTGAGCCTTTTCGAGTTCGGCAATTTTTCTTTTTAGTTCGGCGTTTTCGTCACGCAGTTCGCTATTTTCGTCACGAAGGTCTGTGTTTTCGTCACGAAGGTCTGTGTTTTCATCACGAAGTTCGGTGTTTTCATCGCACAGCTCAGAAATTTTAGATTCTTTCTGCGCAAGCTCGGGTTCGTATTTCTCTTCAGCATCGGTGTATCCTGCGGTATATTGAGAGTTCATTTGCTCTCTGTAACGGCGCTGGCCTTCTAATATTTCTTTTGCTTGATTGTCATAATTAAGTTCAAAGATCAATGTTCCGACCTCGCTTTACTTTTTTAGTTCACGAAGCTTTGAAAGGATGGCTTCTTTATCTGCGTTTGGCTCATCGAGCTGGTTTATGAGTTGCATAAAAGCGGCTTTTTCCGTATTTAGTTCAGCGATGGTGGCATCTAGTTCATTTATTATCGCATCTTTTTCTTTGTTAGATTCCTCGAGTTGATCAACCATATATTTAACAGTGTTATCATCTAAGATCTTTAGTTCTTCCGAAAAAAACATAGTCATCATCCTCTCTGTGTTCTGACATATATTGAACAGATCATGGTAAAGCGGTTTGAAATCCGGATGAGTTTCTAAAAGACTCATTATGTATTCCGACTCGTCACAACCTAGGAATGTAAGCCATGCATCCAATTCACTCTGTACACCATTATTATGGAGTTTTTCAAGGAAAATATCAACAGGGATAAAAATGAAGTTTTGAAGCATATTCAGCTTAAGACCTGTATCTGAGATAGTTGTGAATTTGTGGACATAATCATCTTTGAACTCTTTAAAAGAGCTTGGAGATTTTTCGAGAAATACGATGGTATATACCGGAGAGATGTCTTTATAAGAGAAATTCTTTTTCTTTTCATCTCTGATGCGTTTATATTGCCGGAGTAATAAGTCTGCGGAATAGCAGGATGCTCGTTCACCCGTAAAGGCGTATCCTATTTTTTGGACTTCGATATTAGCCAGAGTACCGTCCTCAAGCTCGACCACGATGTCTGTTATGACAAGAGAAGATTCATCTCCGATTCGGGTATTGTCGTTGGTCAGCTGATACTTTACAGTGACTTTTTTTCCGATCAATATACTGATAAGCGATGAGAGTCGCTCCGGCGCATACTCAGGATTAAATATTTCCTTAAAATAGCTGTCATAGAGCACTTTTACTCCTTTTGATCCGGTGCAGATGGCAAGAAATTCATTTTGATGATGCTCTGGCCAGTTATTAAATATCGTTCGCAGAGTATCATTTGAATTGATTTCTTCAAGAACCTGTTCCCTTGTCTTGATCATTGGAAATAATTTAGAAAGATTGTTTTGGCTGTTCATACAGCACCTCCGAAAATAATAGAATTTGGCGAATCCGCCATGTGTCGACATAAGAATGGCCGTTGAAAGGCCGTCGACATATTCAATGATATCAGACAAATCTTAAGAACTTGATGTAGAGAATTCTTAATTTTCCTTAAGAAACATTTTTCGAGGCTGAGAGCGGCATTCCACGGCTATAAAATTAAAAAAATATAAAAAATAGTAACAAAAAGATGACAAACTAATACAAATATGTTAACATATGAGTGCTTATAAAATAAAAGGAAGGAGTATCTATTTTTAAAAATGAGAGTTAAAGCGATTGTCACGGCTGTTTTATGTGGCATACTTTTAACTGCTTGTGCCAAGCTTCCCGAGCTGCCTACGCTGCCGGGAGGTTTGGAAATATCGAGCGAGGATTTTTCTTTTAATCCTCATGTTTGTTCCAAAAAGCTTTACGAAGCTTACGGACCGGAAGAGTGGGAGACATTTTTTAAACTTATTGACGCTCTTAGGAAAGGGGAAGATACCTTTGAGTGTCCCAGCAGGGAGATCTACGAGTGGTGTTTCAGCGGAGGTCCCCTGGATGAATTATTTCCTGTCGGAAGATACAATCTCGAGATGGATTTCGAGAACGGCTATACCGAAGGCGTTGGGCATATCACGTACTTGATACCCAAAGATGAATTCATGAAGAAACAAAAGGCTTTCGAGAAGATGGTCATGAAGATTGTAAATGACAATGTCGACAAGGATTACACGGATTTCGAGAAGTGCATCGCGCTGTATGAGTACATAATCAATAATTATGTGTATGATTACGATGAGGCTAAGGCCAATGAGTCCGGGGATTTTTATACGACATGGGATTGCGGCACGTATAGGACTTTTCTTGACAAAAAAGGTGTCTGCAATGAGCTTAGCAATGTTTACAATTATCTGCTTCTTCAGTGCGGAGTCGAGGCGGCTAAGTACGAAGGCTGGGTCAATACTGAGCCCGTAGGGCATGCGTGGTCTTATGTCACGCTTGACGGCGTCGGATATTTTATAGATCCGACTTGGGGACTTCCGGATCAGACGGATTCGGATCTTCAGTATTTTATGATAACATCGGATGAACGTGATCCTGACTTTGACGTCATGGAGCCTGAAATTTATTATTATGATTTTCAGAAAAAAGACGTTGATTTTACCGCGAAGGATAATCGGTTTGCCGCGCTCCATAGGGGCGAATTTATTTCTTTTGACAAGAAAAAAAGATCTTGTATTACAAGGTGATGGGAGAGAAGAAAAAGTTTTATTACGGTTGATACGCTGTAAAAAGAAGGAGAACCCATAATGAGATTTAGAGCACTTATCGCATCGGTCTTGTGCGGTCTGACGGTCACGGCATGTGCCGCGGTACCCGCCTTACCGATAGAGGTTGGGGTAAGTGAAGGGGAACAGGTTCTTGAAGGACCGAATGAAACGGGTAAGTACTATTCTTTTAATCCGCATGTTTGTCCGAAGAAGTTATATGATGCATACGGACCCGAGGAATGGGGCGCATTTTTCAATCTTTGCGATGCGCTTCGAAAAGGTGAAGATTCTTTTGACTGTCCAAGTGAGGAAGTTTACGCCTGGTGTTTCAGCGGAGGCCCACTTGATGAGTTTTTTCCGGTGGCACGGTACTGCGTGGATATGGATTACTTAGACGGTTATTCGAAGGGAGTGGGACGTATTAAGTACACCGTTCCCAAGGATGAGTTTCTTGCCAAGGAAAAAGAGTTCGAGCAGACTATCGAGGACATTTTAAAAGAGAATGTGCGGACGGATTATACCGATTTTGAAAAGTGTATCGCGTTGTATGAATACATGGTGAACAACTATGTATACGATTACAGGGAGTGTGACAACAACACTGTTGCCAAGATAAATAATCTTCCGAGAGGAACGTACGGTACTTACAGGACTTTTAAAGATAAAAAAGGAATCTGCAATGAGATCAGCAATGTATATAATTATCTGCTTCTCCAGTGCGGAGTCGACGCCGTGAAATACCTTGGTGGCGAAGAGAACAGTAAGCACGCCTGGACATACGTTACGCTTGATGACGTCGGATATTTTATTGACCCCACTTGGGGGCTTCCGGATACGGAAGAGCATGAGCTGACATATTTTATGATGACTGCACAGGATCGAGAGCATGATTTCGGGGATACAATGGAGCCCGAGACATTTTGCTATGATCATAGAAATCCGGATGTTGATTTTTCGGCGACGGATGACCGGTATGCATCTCTTCGCGGAGGGGATTTTGAAGAGCTGGATACCAAGACGAAGACTTTGTATTACAAGGTCGGCGACGAGAGAAGAGAGTACCATTACTCTTCTTGATGTTATTAGGAAAAGGTAAAAGCCCTGAGGGCCGGTACAATGGAAAGAGAGGAAAGAAAAATGAAGAAATTTATGTTGAACGGAGTTGGAGTTATGGTTGCTGCGACGCTCATGATGACAGGCTGTGGCGGCATGGAATTAAGTGACGAGTCTGACGTGCAGGAGACTGCAGAGACAGAGATGGATATGTCTGAGGAGAATGAGACCGAAGAGACTGAGACTGAGACTGAGGAGACACAGCCCGAAGAGACTGAAGTTGAAGAGAGCGACACTTTGGAAGAGGATGATTCAAGTGCGCCTGTAGTGCAGCCTTCAGGAAACGTTAACGCATCCGCAGGTGCGGTTCAGCAGCATAATACAAACACTCAGGCAGCAAATGCGTCTGTCGGTGCCGATTGGAAAAATGCGTACTTGTCTTACATCAATAGTATGAGACCTGATGGAAGCGATCAGTTCAATTATGCTCTTATCTATGTGGACAATGACGATATTCCCGAGCTTGCTATTCAGGGAGCTTGTGAGGCTGACGGAAGCTTTATAGTTGCATGTAATAACGGACAGCCCAATGAGATCTATACACGTAGATTGTATTTTAACTATATTGAAAAGGGCGGCCTCTTATGCAATTCAGAGGGAATTATGGGCGCATATAACGATACCGTATATAAGCTTGAGAACGGTAATTGGACCACAGTCTTTGACGGTGAATGGTCTGAGGATTATTCAAGTGAGAATCCCACAAGATCATATGATATCGGCGGACAGCCGGTTGACGAAGCTACCTACAATGCTAAGTTTAGTGCAGCTTATGACAACAGCAGGGCAAAAGAGCTTTCGGGCACCGTTTCCAAGAGTGAGATGATCTCAATGCTCAGTAACTGATGAGCGTTTTTGCATTTTTTTCTGATTTGTGATAATATGTTATTCAAATGTTACACGCATTTTACAAATATCGAATAAAAGGAAGGAAAATATTATGAAAATAAAAATGATCTTACCTATAGCTGCAGCAGCTATGATGCTTACAGCATGTACAAGCGAGGCTGTTGAGATGCCCGCTGATGAGACTGCAATTGAGAGCAGCACACTTACAGTAGATGATGTTGTAGGAGAAAAGACTGAGGAGGCCACAAAGGAGGAAACTACCGAGGCTTCAACAGTAGCAACTTCTGAGGATTCTGCGGACGCAGCTTCTTCAACAAAGAGCGACGCTACAGATGCTAAGTCAGGCGCTTCTGTTTCAATCGACGGAACATGGTCAACTGCTTCCATCGGATATATGGATGGCGACGATATGCAGCCTGAGTGGTATGTACAGTTTAAGGATTCAAGCATTGATTACGGTCACAAGAAGAACGGTGAGTTCGTAGTCGATCATTCAGACAAGATCGATTCTGCAGAGAAGACTGCAAACGGATATAAGATCCAGGCTACATCTTCAACCGGTGTACAGTATACACTTCAGACAGCAGAGACTGACAGCAGCATGATCGAGTATTATGAGACATGGGATGATAGTCAGTTCCCTGATGCTTACAGAGGTGGTTCTTCACTTAGTAAGTGCACAGACTAAAACGCAAAAAGGCGGAGAGAAATCTCCGCCTCAGACTGTAGACAAAGTCCACGGCATACGCCGTGGATTTTTCTTTGTAAAAGTGCCAAAAACCCAGTATGCATCTGGGATTAAGGCGCTTTTTCTGGTATAATAGTAGTATCAAAGTTGGGGATGGGGATTGCCTTTATGATGACTTCTAATACCGAAAGAAAGCGTGAACAAATGCAGTTTGTGAGCATGGATGATCTAGTTCCACAGGACCACATGCTCAGGCTTATTGATAAAGCTATCGACTGGTCATTCATATATGATCTTGTTGAAGATAAGTATTCTTCAGACATGGGCAGGCCCAGCATGGATCCTGTCACTCTTATTAAAATTCCCTTCATCCAGTATCTGTACGGAATCCGCAGCATGAGGCAGACTATCAAGGAAATCGAAGTCAATGTTGCATACAGATGGTTCTTAGGCTTAGAGCTTAATGAACCTGTCCCACACTTCTCAACATTTGGAAAGAACTATACAAGACGGTTTAAAGATACTGATCTTTTTGAGCAGATATTCCAGCGTATCCTTGAAGACTGCTACCGCTTCAAGCTTGTTGATCCTACCGCTGTATTTGTAGATGCTACTCATGTAAAAGCCAGAGCTAACAACCGTAAGATGCAGCATAAACTGGCAAAGCAGGAAGCACTGTTTTACGAAGAAATGCTCAGAAAAGAGATAAACGAAGACAGAGCTGAGCACGGTAAGAAGGCTCTTAAAGATAAAGATGATGATAATGATAAAGGCACAGGCGGGCATGATGATTTCAGTGACTTCACTGACGATACTCCCAAGGATACCAAGAATGTAAAATGCAGCATTACCGATCCTGATAGTGGATGGTTTCACAAAGGTGAACACAAGAATGTATTCGCATACGGAATAGAAACTGCATGTGATAAGAATGGATGGATCCTTGATTATACAGTTAATCCAGGTAATGAGCATGACAGCCGTACATTCAAAGGGCTATACGATAAGATAAAGGATATCGGTGTTGAAACGATCGTTGCAGACGCAGGCTATAAGACACCGGCCATAGCAAAACTCCTCATAGATGATGGCATCAAACCACTTCTTCCATACAAGCGTCCAATGACAAAGAAGGGATTCTTTAAGAAATCTGAGTACGCTTACGACGAATACAATGACTGCTATGTATGCCCTAATGATCAGGTACTGGAGTATTCAACAACAAATCGTGATGGATACAGGGAATACAAGAGCTGCGGAAAGGTCTGTGAAAGCTGTCCATATCTCGAGCAGTGCACACTCAGTAAAAACCATGTAAAGCTTATAACTCGTCATATCTGGGAAGATTACATGGAAGAATGTGAGGATATAAGGTACACAGAAGGAATGAAGGATCTCTATTCTCACAGAAAAGAAACAATAGAGAGAATCTTTGGAACAGCTAAAGAGAACCACGGATTCAGATATACGCAGATGTATGGCAAGGCGCGGATGGAAATGAAGGTCGCGCTTACCTTTGCGTGTATGAATCTGAAAAAACTTGCAAGAATCAAGCATGAATGGCGGTTAGAAATGGCCTGATAGGGGCCATTTATGACCATATTTATTATAAAATCATCATCATAAGATGAAAAATGGCCTTGAGAGCTATGCTCTCAAGACCACTTTGTCTACAGTCTGAGGCGGAGAGAAATCTCCGCCTTTTTTTGTGCTTTAATCTGGTTATAAGAAAAAACATTGAATTGACTATTTTTATATATCCAGCATTGGAGTAAAGTGTCTTTTAAATAATTGTTGAAAGGAGCTGTAAACATGAGGGTTGCAGCGGTTAATGATCTGTCGGGCTTTGGTAAATGCTCACTTTTGGCAGATATATCGGTTTTATCTTCGATGGGAATTGAGGTCTGTCCGGTTCCGACTGCGGTACTTACCGCACAGACAGGCTTTTCGTCATATTATATGCACGATACGGGAGATATGGTGCAGCATAGCAAAGAAGAATGGAGCAAGATGGGAGTGACCTTCGACGGCGTGCTTACGGGCTACATGCCTAGTGAAGAAATGGCGGGGAGTGTACTTGACTTCGTAAATACATTTAACCGCGAGGGCGCGGTGCTTCTGGTCGATCCCGTGATGGGTGACGGCGGGAAGTGCTATTCCAACTACTCCGACGCGATGCTCGCCAAGATAAAAGACCTCGCGGCGACGGCGGACATAATAACACCGAATCTTACGGAGGCGTGTCTGCTTGCGGGAGCCGAGCTTGCGGCGACGGGGAGCAAAGCCCCGGCGGGAGAAAGCGCTGAGGGCGCGTCGGATACCTTTGCTTCGGATGTGGCTTCCGATGAGATCGCAGAGATTGCTTTGAAAGGCGCCGCTTCCGAAGCGGATCGCGATCGGATCGTGGAGATCGCGAGGCGGGCAAGGGCGCATGCGGAGCAGACTGTTGTCGTTACGGGAATCCCCGGCGAGGGCGATGAGCTTTATAACCTTGTTGTTTACGGTGATAAATATGAATACATATGTGGTAAGACAAACGGCAGAAGCTATTCCGGCACAGGCGATCTGTTCGCTGCGCTGCTTCTTGGGAATATTCTAAACGGCTTGGAGATTGTAGACGCAGTCAAGGCGGCTTCTTCATTTATATGCGAGGCAATAGCCGCAACGACATCCGATGACAGAAACTACGGAGTTGACTTCGAGAAGGTACTGCGTCGCATTTGAGCCGGCGGCGGAAGTGCTCTGGGAGGGCGGTGAGTGGCCCGGTTCAGATGCGAAATATATTTTTTAGGAGGAGATAGATTATGATAGAGAAAAAGAGACAGACAAAGACAAGACTTATGGCGCTTACGGGTCTTATGACGGCGATGACCGTTATATTTACGGCATATATTTTTCATGTTCCTGTTGGGATGAACGGAGGGTACGTGCATTTTGGAGATTCCGTGATATATCTTGCGGCAGTTCTTTTGCCCACACCTTATGCGTCTGTGGTGGGAGCGCTGGGCGGCGGTATAGCCGATCTTCTGACGGCGCCGATGTGGATGCTTCCTACGATGATCATTAAGATGCTGATCGTACTGCCATTTTCAAGTCGCAGTAAGTCGCTGATATCAAGGCGTAACATGATCGCGCCGATCGTTTCTTTTTTTATCTCGGCGTTTGGATATTACATTGCTGAGATGATCTTGTTTGGAAGTAAGACGGCGATAATAGCGGCGTTTTCGGGTAGTCTTGTTCAGTCCGGCGGAAGCGCGCTCTTTTTCTATATCGCGGCAGCTGCGCTTGACGGGGCGTCGGTTAAGAGAACGGTTTTAAAATATACGACTTAAGGAGATTTCAAGATGGCAGACATTCTTTATACATATAAAAATTCGGTTTACGCAAACATCACAAATAAGTGCAATTGCAGCTGCACGTTCTGCATACGCTCGCTTAAGGACGGCGTTGGCAGCGCGGATACGCTTTGGCATGAGAAGAATCCGTCGAAGGAGGAAATTTTGCAGGCGGTTCGAGACTATGATTTTACGGGATTTGACGAGCTTGTGTTCTGCGGATACGGAGAGCCCACCTGCGAGCTGGAGACACTCCTTGCTGCGGCAAAGATCGCCAAGGAAGAAAAAGGCCTTAAGACACGCCTTAACACAAACGGTCTCGGAAATGAAGAGAATGGACGAGACATTGTGCCGGACCTTGCGGAAGTTATCGACAGTGTATCCGTCAGCCTCAACGCCCCGGACGCCGCCAAATACCAAGAGGTTACGAGACCCCGTTACGATAACGGTTTCGTTAAGATGGTCGATTTCGCAACGAAGTGCAAGGCGAAGATTGGCGATGTTAAGTGGTCTATCGTCGATGTCCTTCCCGAAGAAGATATTGAGAAGTGCAAGAAGATATCTAAGGAAACCGGAATAGAGCTAAAAATCAGGCATTACAGCTGATCTCGCAGGGCCCCCGTTTTGGGGCCTTTTTATTTGGTTTGCTTTTTTTGCAAAATGTGATATTATGTTATAGAAATGTTACAGTTGTTTTCATAAAAGAAAGGGAAGAGAAATGAAAAGAAAGTTTATTTTACCGATTATAGTTGCAGCCATGCTGCTTACAGCATGTGCAGACGAAGTTGAGAGCACTACTCCTGACGTAGAGGAAAGTAATATTGAGATGAGCAGAGAAGAAACTGCTAAGGATTTAACTTTTGATGATGAGACAGAGACAGACGCTTCCATGAATACATCGGGGGACGAAGCGACAGATACAGGAAAGGTTAATGCCGACGGCGTTCCTATGCTTGCCGAGGCGGGCGATCTTCAGTGGAAGGAATATTCCGTGATGAATGCTAAGTTCGAGGTGCCTGCTGATTTTACATCTGAGACACCTGAGCAGACAGCAGCAGGAAATATGATGATATTCTCTGATACGATTAATGGGATGATCGTTGAGGTCAGTGCAGTTCCCGGAGCACAGACACCTGCAGGAAGTGCTGATGAAGCTGTTATGTATGATCATGACTACTTTTCAAGCAAGATGGAAAGTGTATCGGTTGATGAGTTAAACGGTGGTCAGGGCTTTAATCTTGAAGGAGTTATGGGAGATAACTGCTTCATATATCAGGAGAAAAACGTTGATGAAACTGTATATTGTGTAACGATTCAGTATAACATTGTAGGATCCAATCATGAGCTTTGCGCAGGAATAGCCAATAGAATTATAGAGAAATTTTCTATAAATTAAACTATAAACTAAAGGAGAAAAACGTTTATGAAAAGGAAAGTACTTATCGGAGCACTTATGATCACTATGCTCTCGCTTGCCGGTTGTAATGATGAGATATTTGAGGAAACCGGTAGCGGCGTAAGCAGCGAGTCTATCGAGGAGACTGCACCTGACAAGCAGGAAGCTGATACGGATGAGCAGGCTACTTCAGAAGATACTCAGGCAGATCTGAGCGAGAATGACAACAGTACTTCTGACTTTGATCCGACCAAGGATTTCGGAGCTGATTACACCGCTGATATAGAAAAAGAAGTTGAGGCGGCGATCTCATCGGCATCATCTATTCAGGATGAGTTTGATAAGGTGGTTAAAATTGCTGCTAAGTACGATGAGTATGCACAGGAAGCAATGGGACAGGCCGATATGAATATGGCATCGGCATGGAGCGTTAAAGTATATGATTATGAACTTAACAGTCTCTGGGGCAGAATTGATAAGAGCGCAGATGCGGCTACAAAAGAAAGCTTACTTTCCGCGCAGAGAAATTGGAATTCAATGAAAGAAGATGTGATCATTTCCGAGATCGGTCCTCGTGAAGAGAGCGGAACGATTTATCCGCTTTTATATAATAATTGCATGGGATCCCTTACATATAACAGAGACGTGATCCTTGCATCTGAGCTTGCAAAGATTAAAGGAGAGAGCTTTACAATGCCCGAGAGAGCTCTGTATAACACATATGTTGATACGCAGGGAACAAGCGATATTTACAGTACAATGGTGATCACACAGAGCATGGAAGGCGATGACATTGTTAAGCTTGCTCTTTACAGAGAGAAAGATATAGAAGGCTCTTTTACCAAAAAAGGAAACGGAGAGCTTGAGTTTACGGATGATACCGGAAGTATTAAAGGAATTATCAAATACGGTTGGGATGGCGCTATATTTGAGGTAACGCAGGGCGATGACATCATCGCAACCGGGGAAAAGCACGTGTTTGATATGGTATTTTAAATAATATTTAAAAATATTTAAAAAATATTAAAAAATATACTAGACAGATTAACAATTATGTGATAATATAACTATAGTGTTAAAGACGACGACACGAACGCTTTATAAGAGGAGAATTTTATGAGAAATCAAATAAGGAAATGGAGGAGAAACATTTTAATTCTTTCCTTATTGGGTGCTATGCTTGCTACGGCAGGTTGTAGCGAAATGGATATTGAGAGTGAGTTTGGTTCTGCCGTTGAGGCAACAAGCGAAAACTCTGAACCCGGTATTCCTATTCCAACTAAGGAATCTTCGGCTGCAGAGTCTTCGGTAGAAGATGAAGAGCATGATGAAGACGCTTCCGCGAGCGCATCTTCATCTGAGAGTATCAAAGATGAGGCTTCGGCTTCAGCAGCATCTTCAGTAACGACAGACGGGGCACAGACTCCTCCCAATAAAACACAGGAACAGACGCCTGCAGTTAAGGAAACAAGCGCATCTTGGGAACAAGGAGTACCTACTCCGGCACCTAAGCCTACACAGGATGTTAAGCCTACACCGTCAGGTGGTGAACAGGCACAGGCACCTGCCGATAACGCACAGGTTTCCGGCGATCAGAATCTCGCAAGTGCGGGTATTGCCGTAGGTTGTGAGACCGCGGCAGGGGACGGTTCCAACGTAACACAGTTATATTCATACGAATATCCTAAGTTTTCTTGCATGAACCCTGATTATAACAAGGTTGTAGGCGAGCTTAACGAGATATTTGAAAATGAAAAGAATAAAGATCTTGCCGATAACGCCAATGTTGCGTATTATTCGCAGAAGGTTAATTCCGTATCCATTGATGAACAGGCTCAATATGTTTATATCAATGTTTCGAGGATACAGGAAGTCGGAGGACCTCATCCTAATGTTTATGAAGAATCTTATTTTATAAGTAAGGACACTAAGGATTTTACAAAGCTTTCAGATGTACAGGGCCTTACAGAGGCTCAGATCCAGGATGCGGCAGATCAGATATATTCAGCGCATAACGATAAGGATTATTTCGTTATCACAGAAGAAGTTAAAAAAGCTATAAAGAGTGACAACGTTCACTGGAGATATGAAGGAGATAACCTTTATCTGTGGCTTGATTACGACCAGATAACAGGAGGTTATCACGGAGACAGCGAGTACTCCGCTATTATTGCCCTATAAAAACACTTTCGTGCAGTTTACGTCAGTTGTTTTTTATAGATAATATACCCCACCTCATAAAAACCCACGGGAGAATGAAACAAAGCTTCCGTGGGTTTTCCCTGTCCAAAAATAGAATTATAATAAGGATAGGAGGGCGATATGATTCAAAAAGTTATTAAGTGCGGAAGCAACGCATATATTAATATAGTAAAAGGCGGTGTTCTGGACGTTAAGGTCGACGCTATAGTTAATGCCGCAAACAATACGCTTCTGGGAGGCGGCGGTGTCGACGGCGCGATCCACAGGGCGGCAGGTCCGGGACTTCTTTCCGAGTGCAGAACGCTCGGAGGGTGCGAGACGGGCGATGCCAAGGCTACAGGGGCATACGATATTTCTTTTGCCAAGGCTATAATCCATACCGTCGGTCCCGTGTACAGCGGATCCGATGAGGATGCGCACCTTTTGGCATCGTGCTATACAAACAGCCTCGACAGGGCGCTTGAGAGAGGCTTTGAGAGCGTTGCTTTTCCTTGCATCTCGACAGGTGTCTACGGATACCCTTTGGGCGACGCCGCGAAGGTCGCCATGAAAGCAGTAAAAGACTGGCTTGCAGCGCACGAGGATGCTGTGATAAATGTTTATATCTGCTGTTTTAGAGAGGAAGAGCTTGAAGCTTATCTGAAACTCGAGAACGGGCAGTAGACAGCTCTTTTTCGGCAAAAGATTGTATACAAATTTTTTACTTTCATAATGAAGCAATATATAGTATTATAAGTTTACTGTACAATTGGATTTTAACGGGGAGTAGTGCGAAGACTCGCACCGCTCCCTTTTACTCGCGAAGTTTTATTTGGTAGGAGGATCGGCAAGTTGGACCTTAGCAGACAAAAGAAAGCGCCTGTCTACGAGGCTATAGAGAGATTTCGTAAGCAGAGGGTTGTTCCCTTTGACGTTCCGGGACACAAGAGGGGCAGAGGTAATCCCGAGCTTGTTAGTTTCCTGGGAGATAGATGCGTCAGTGTAGACGTTAATTCAATGAAACCACTTGATAATCTTTGTCATCCGGTATCGGTTATTAAGGATGCAGAGGAGCTCATGGCTGATGCTTTCGGTGCAGCGCATGCGTTCATGATGGTCAACGGAACAACGAGTGCGGTTCAGGCGATGGTTCTTTCTACCGTTAAAAAGGGCGAGAAGATCATTATGCCGAGGAACGTGCACAAGAGTGCGATCAACGCGCTTATTCTTTGCGGCGCGGTTCCGGTATATATCGATCCCAAAGTTGATACGAAGCTTGGAATTCCGCTCGGAATGGAGATCGCGGACGTTAAGAAGGCGGTAAAAGAGAATCCGGATGCGAAAGCTATCCTTATTAATAATCCTTCTTATTACGGTATTTGTTCAGATCTTAAGGCAATCGTCGAGCTTGCTCATAAAAACGGCATGAAGGCGCTTGTTGATGAGGCTCACGGAACGCATTTGTATTTCGGACCGGGACTTCCCTTAAATGCGATGGCTGCGGGAGCGGACATGGCAGCGATCAGTATGCACAAGTCGGGCGGAAGTCTTACGCAGAGCTCGGTTCTTTTGTGCGGAGAGGGTGCCAATGTCGGATACATCAGTAGGGTTGTGAATCTTACGCAGACTACGAGTGCAAGCTATCTTTTGCTCGGAAGTCTTGATATTTCAAGAAGAAATCTTGCGCTCAACGGAGCGGACAGCTTTGCCAAAGTAACCAAGATGGCGCAGTATGCGAGAGAAGAGATCAACGATATCGGCGGTTACTACGCTTACGGTAATGAGCTTATAAACGGCGGAAGTATCTATGATTTCGATGAGACCAAGCTAGTTGTAAATACCAGGAGCATCGGTCTTACGGGTATCGAGGTCTATGACCTTTTAAGAGATGAATATGACATTCAGATGGAGTTTGGTGATCTGTCCAATGTCATGGCATATATTTCAATCGGCGACAGGCTGCAGGATATTGAGAGACTTGCGGGAGCGCTTGCCGATATCAGAAGACTTTATTCCAAGCCTGAGCAGAGCTTTTTCTCTGCGGAGTACGTGACACCTATTGTTAAGGCGACACCTCAGGAAGCTTTTTATGCGGAAAAAGAGCCTGTTTCTATCGAGAATTCAGTCGGCAGGATAAGTGCGGAGTCTGTTATGTGTTATCCGCCGGGAATACCGATTCTTTCTCCCGGAGAAGTTATCACAGAGGAGATTCTCGACTATATAACGACAGCAAGGGAGAAAGGTTGCTCGATGCAGGGACCCGAGAG
This sequence comes from Butyrivibrio sp. INlla21, assembly GCF_900116875.1. Taxonomy (GTDB): domain Bacteria; phylum Bacillota; class Clostridia; order Lachnospirales; family Lachnospiraceae; genus Butyrivibrio. The sequence goes on along the minus strand of NZ_FPCC01000016.1, from coordinate 27,049 downwards.
TGAGGATATTTCCGAGCTTTTTGTGCTTAAGTGATCGTGGGTGCGCATCGCGCGGAACAGACCACATCATGATATAATGAATAATACATAGACACGCTATATGGTTGCGTTTATAGGAGATCGATAATGGCAGAGATGGATTATTGGTTTAGCGATATGCATACCGGAAACGTTAAGATCAGCATCAGGATCAGCAAACAGCTCTTTTCCGGTAGCAGCGAATTTCAGAGAATAGACGTTTTTGACTCACCTGAGTTTGGCAAGTTCCTTACTTCGGACGGTAATATTATCTTTTCCGAGAAGGACGAGTTTACTTACGATGAGATGATCGTTCATGTTCCGATGGCGGTTCACCCCAAGGTTCAGAGAGTCCTGGTTCTTGGTGGCGGCGACGGCGGTGTTGCCAGAGAGCTCACTCACTATGAGGAGATCAAGGTAATCGACGTTGTTGAGCCGGACAACATGTTTGTGGATGTCTGCAAGCAATATTTCCCGGACAATGCGATCGGACTTGAGGATGACAGAGTTCATATTTATTATCAGGACGGACTTAAGTATCTTCGTAAGTGCGAGGATATGTATGATCTTATAATCAACGATGCGACCGAGCCCCTTGGCCATGAGGCAGGTCTTTTTACCAAGGAGTTCTACGGAAGCTGCTACAAGGCGCTTCACGACGACGGCATCATGGTGTACCAGCACGGAAGCCCGTTCTACGATGAGGATGAGGAGAGCTGCAGAGCGATGCACAGGAAGGCGTTCAGAGTATTCCCGGTAAACAGGGTTTATCAGGCGCATATCCCGACATGCCCCGCAGGTTACTGGCTCTTTGGATTTGCCAGCAAGAAGTACCATCCGCTCAAGGACTTCAATCCTGACAGATGGGATGAGAGAGGGGTCAAGACGTGGTATTACACCACGCATTTGCATAAGGGAGCGTTCATGCTGCCCAAGTACGTAGAAGACTTATTACAGGAAGAGGAGGACATGTCCAGATGAGCAGATTACTTGTTATTGGTTGCGGCGGAGTCGCACAGGTTGCAATACAGAAGTGCTGTCAGAACAGCAAGACATTTACGGAGCTTTGCATAGCAAGCCGCACGGTTTCCAAGTGCGACGCTTTAAAAGATAAGATTGAAAAGAGCGGAAGCAGCGTAAAGATCACAACAAAGGCGGTTAATGCCGATGACGTAAACGAGCTGATCGCACTTATCAAGGAGTATAAGCCTGACGCGGTTCTTAACGTTGCGCTTCCTTATCAGGATCTTGTTATCATGGACGCTTGCCTCGAGTGCAAGGTTGATTATATCGACACAGCCAACTATGAGCCTGAGGATACGGATGATCCGAAGTGGCGTGAGATCTACGAGAAGCGCTGCAAGGAAAAGGGCTTCACAGCTTATTTTGACTACAGCTGGCAGTGGGCTTATATGGATAAGTTCAAGGAGGCAGGTATCACAGGCCTTCTCGGAACAGGCTTCGATCCCGGCGTAACAAGCGTGTTTACCGCTTATGCCAAGAAGCATTATTTTGACGAGATTCACACTATCGATATTCTTGATTGCAACGGCGGTGACCACGGTTACGCTTTTGCGACCAACTTTAATCCCGAGATCAACCTTCGCGAAGTTAGCGCGAACGGAAGCTACTGGGAGGACGGACACTGGGTTGAGACTAAGCCCATGGAGATCAAGAGAGTTTACAACTTCCCCGAGGTAGGTGAGAAGGACATGTACCTTCTTCATCACGAGGAGATCGAGGCTCTCGGAAGAAACTTCCCCGAGGTAAAAAGAATCCGTTTCTTCATGACGTTCGGTCAGAGCTATCTTGATCATATGCGCTGCCTTGAAGATGTCGGAATGCTTTCAACAAGTCCCATTAACTTTGAGGGAAAAGAAATCGTGCCCATCCAGTTCTTAAAGGCACTTCTTCCGGATCCCGCAAGCCTTGGACCGAGAACAGTCGGAAAGACCAACATTGGCTGTATCTTCCGCGGAATCAAGGATGGAAAAGAAAAGACGGTTTACATCTACAATGTATGTGATCATCAGGAATGCTACAAGGAGCTCGGAAGCCAGGCTATCAGCTACACAACAGGTGTGCCTGCTATGATCGGAACTGCTCTTGTTGTTAACGGACAGTGGAAGAAGCCCGGTGTGTACACAACGGACGAGTTCGATCCCGATCCTTACATGGAGATGCTTAATGAGTACGGACTTCCTTGGGTGGTTGATGAGAATCCCGCTCTTGTGGATTGACGCTACGTGCATAGAAGCAGCGGTTTGACTGCATATTGAAACTCTGGGAGAAAACGGATGAAGATATCGGAGATCACAACTCCTGCTTATGTAATTGATGAAAAGAAATTAAAAGAAAACCTTGAGATTTTAAGCTATGTGCAGAAAGAGTCGGGCGCCAAGATACTTCTTGCGCAGAAGGCTTTTTCCGCATATAAGACTTATCCTATGATAGGTGAGTATTTGTCCGGAGCTACGGCTTCGGGTTTATATGAAGCAAGGCTTGCGAAAGAAGAGATGATCGAACCTTTAAAGGGTAAGCGCAAGATCGAAAATCATGTCTTTGAGCCTGCTTTTAATGACGATGAGATAAAAGAGCTGTGTGAGATCTGTGACCACATGGTCTTTAATTCACTTACGCAGCTTGAGCATCACAGAGAGGTCTGGGAGAAGAATGTCAAAAACGGACGTCTCTTTGTAGGGCTTCGAATAAATCCCGAGTACAGCACGCAGGAAGGGCATGAGATCTATGATCCGTGTGCTTCGGGGTCAAGGCTCGGAATAAGAAACGCGGACCTTGGAGATAAGCTTCCCAAGGGCGTTTCGGGGCTTCATTTCCATACATTGTGCGAACAGGGATTTGAGCCGCTTGAAAAGACGTTTCTTGAAGTCGAAAGCTCTTTTAAACGATTCTTCCCTACGCGTAAAGGCGAAGAGGGCAAGATCAAGTGGATCAACCTTGGCGGTGGACATCACATAACCAAGGAAGACTACGACAGAGAAGGGCTTATAAAGCTCGTTAAGAGGATAAAAGATACTTACGGTATCGAGGTTTATCTTGAGCCGGGCGAAGCGATCGCGCTTGACGCGGGGCTTCTTGTTACGACCGTAATGGACATTGTTAAGACGGAGAAGTATCCGGTGCTTATTCTTGATACTTCGGCGGCTTGTCACATGCCTGACGTTCTTGAGATGCCGTATAGGCCGCCGCTTCGTGACAGCGGTGAAGCGGGAGAGCTTGCCAATACGTACAGGCTTTCGTCGAGAACCTGCCTTGCGGGGGATATTATCGGCGACTACAGTTTTGATAAAGAGATCGGAATCGGCGACAGGCTGTATTTTGAAGATATGGCGATCTACAGCATGGTTAAGAACAATACTTTTAACGGAATGCCGCTTCCCGATATCGATATAATGCATGAGGACGGCGAGGTTGAGGTGCTTAAGCGCTTTGGCTACGACGACTTCAAGATGAGATTGTGATTTATAGGAACATATATGAAGAGGTTACATACAACACCTGACAAAGACGGTTTCTTTATGCCTGCGGAGTTTGCGGAGCATGAAGGAACCCTTATGATATATCCGACTCGTCCCGGAAGCTGGGGAAAAGACAGGAGCGGAGCGCTTAATTCTTTCGGCAGGATCTACACCGAGATCATGAAGAGAGAGAAGCTTTTTTTGGCGGCTTCTTCGGATTTTTATGATGAGGCGTGCGAGTTTTTGGAGAGTCTTTTTCCTGCGACAGGTCTTTCTCGTTCTGAGTTTGATAAAAGAAAAGAAGTAATTGCGATAGATTCGGATGATGCCTGGGCAAGGGATGTCGGACCGACTTTTGTTGTTGACGGTGACAAATCGGTCAGAGGTATCAACTGGAGCTTTAACGCATGGGGCGGAGAGTACGACGGGCTTTATGCTACTTGGGATAAGGACGATGCGCTTGCTTGTAAGTTTTTGGCGCATATGAACTGTGATTATTATGACGCTGCGCCTTTTGTTCTTGAGGGTGGATCGATCCATTCCGACGGCGAGGGAACGGTGATGGTGACGGAGAGCTGTCTTATGAGTAAGGGAAGGAATCCGTCGCTGTCCAAGGATGAGATTGAGGATAGGCTTAAGACTTATCTTGGTGCGAAAAAGATCTTGTGGCTTCCTCGAGGCATCTACAATGATGAGACAAACGAGCATGTCGACAATGTGTGCGCGTTTGTGGCGCCCGGCGAGGTTGTGCTTGCGTGGACGGATGACAGGAACGATCCGCAGTACGAGCTTTCTTTTGCCTCTTATGAATATCTTAGGTCGCAGAAGGATGCGAAGGGCAGAGAGATTGTGATCCACAAGCTTCCGATTCCGGAGAAGCCTATTTTTATTACAGAAAAAGATCTTGGTAACTATGAGTTTGAAGAGGGCGAGGATTTCCGAGAGGTCGGAGAGAGACTTGCTGCGAGTTATGTCAATTACTACTATATAAACGGAGCTGTTTTGCTTCCGATGTTTGGCGGTGAGAATGAGGATAGCGATAAGAGGGCGCTTGAGATTTTAAGGAAGCTGTGTCCGGGTAGGGAAGTAATCGGGATTCCTGCGAGGGATATTTTGCTCGGCGGCGGTAATATTCACTGCATTACGCAGCAGGTGCCGAGGGGATGATCGTGTTCTTACGACATGTGCGGTAAAGTGCAAATGTCTGTAGTATATTTGAAAAGGAGATAGAGATGTCGCTTACAAAAGTTGCATGTATCCAGTTTGCCTGCGGAGCGCCTTGTGCGTCCGATAAGGAGCAGGTTGACAATAACATAAAGAAAGCTGCTGAGCTAGCTAAAAAAGCGGCAGATAACGGCGCTAAGATAATTCTTTTGTCAGAGCTGTTTGAAAGAAAGTATTTCTGCCAGGAGAGAAGATATGACTACTATGAGCTTGCGGTTCCGATCTTGGAGAACCCGGCTGTTATCTACTTTAGCGAGTTTTGCAAGGAAAACAAAGTGGTCATGCCGATAAGCGTCTTTGAGAAGGATGAGAATGTCTTTTATAATTCGGTTGCGATGATCGACGCCGACGGCAAGATTGTCGGAGTTTACAGAAAGACTCATATTCCGGACGATCACTATTATCAGGAGAAGTTTTATTTTACTCCGGGAAACACGGGCTTTAAGGTGTTTGAGACTCAGGCGGGAAGGATAGGAGTCGGAATCTGCTGGGATCAGTGGTTCCCTGAGACGGCAAGGTGTCTTGCACTTGGCGGAGCGGATATTATCCTGTATCCTACAGCAATCGGATCGGAGCCGATTCTTGATGTGGACAGCTCGGGCCATTGGATGAGAACGATGCAGGGGCATTCCGCAGCAAATATCATTCCTGTTGCGGCGGCTAACAGAATCGGTAAAGAGGATGTTGAGCCTTGTGAGGAAAACGGCGGGCAGAAGTCTTCGTTATGCTTCTACGGAAGCAGCTTCCTTACGGATCAGACGGGAGATGTTATTGCCAAGGCAAGTCGCGACAAGGAAGAGATCATCTATGCCGAGTATGATTTTGAAGAGAACAGTAAGATGAGATCGTCATGGGGGCTCTTTAGAGACAGAAGACCTTCATGCTACGGAGAGCTGGTCAAGTGATCCTTGCGGGAATAGAGTAGTATTATTTGATAATAAGTTTTGGATAATAAAAGAGCACAGCGCCTTTGGGACCGTATCAAAAGGGCTGTGCTCTTTATCTATATTGAGGTATTTGTCACAATGAAATTACGATGTTTTTGAAAAAAGTTTTTATGCTGCGGGATCTACTTCAGCATCCTCGCTCTGTTCAGCGTTATCCTGCTCATCAGTCTGCTCGGTTGCTTCAGTGCTATCATCTGTGCTTGCAGCATCTGTAGACTGTTCATCAAGCTGAGTGCTGCTCTCGTCATTAGCCTCGCTTGTGATCTCAGCATTCTCATCAGCTGTTGTAGCCTCAGTTGAAGCATCCTCTATAGCCTGTGTATCTTCTTCAAGCTCGAAATCTTCCTCATCGTACTCGAAGCTACGCTTACCGAATCTGCTGTTGCTCTTACTGTTTCTATCGTTCTTGCTGTGCTTACCGTTCTTGCTGTTCTTATCGTTCTTACCGTTTTTGCCATTGTTCTTTCCGTTATTCTTACCGGAGTTTCGGCCATTCTTGCCATTCTTGTCGTGGTTCTTATCGTTTGAAGAATCATCGTCGTCATAATCGTAATCGAACAGTGTCTCAGCGTCTTTGCCTGTGTAATCTTCAAGGAGATTGATTACATCACCGGCACCGTATTCATTAAGCTTTGATACACGCTCTTCAGAGGTTGTTCCGAATACGCTCTCATAATTTTGGTCTGAAATGAGGAATCTATCCATTTCTTTGGATTTTTTATCGATTACAATTATACCGAGGTAGTTACCCCATATCTGACCGGACATAATTGGCTCATTATTTTCTCCGGCGAAGATAGCAGTATGAGAATGCCCGTCAAGCATAAGATCAATGCCGTTTACAGCAGTCCATAGATCAATACTTCTCTTTTTATCTCTATCGCCACCAATTTCTTTTGCATTATCCGGATTCGGGGCATATTCCTTTTGCATACCTAAGTGTGAGAGGCAGATGACAAGATCGGCGTTATTTTTTTCTCCTTTTAGTTCATCTACTTGGCTTTGAGCACACGCTATTAAAGCGGCACCCGTATCTACACTATATTGTTTTTTCTCTTCTGTTTCCTTTTTTGGGGACCAACCTTTTACGGTGTCTTTTATTTCATGCGTATCCAAGCCAAAGAATCCAATCTTCAGATTATCAAATTCAGCAACAGCATTTGATGAATACTTGAAGCTATCATCTGTATGTATATTGGCATCAAGTACTTTAAATTTTGCCGCATTAAGCATTTCTTGTAACGTTCCCTTACTGCTAATTTCGTGGTTTCCAAGACAAGCGTAATCATATCCGGCTGCATTCATGAGATTGATTGATCTAATTTGTTTACCACTTCCAAGATGGCCTTCTTGTTTATAGTCGGCCACTCTTAAGGTGGTTGTTTCTCCATCCGCTACATCATCTTTTTTATCCTTGTCAGCACAGAAGTCACCTGAATCAACAAGAAGAACTTCGGAAGCATTTAACTCGTCTGCGAAATAATTCTTTAAAGCAGCAAAATAAGCAAACTGAAGTATTGCGCCATGAGTGTCATTGGTTGAAAGAATGACTACTTTATCAGATAGATCACCGTTGTATTTTTTTGAAATTTCTTCTATATTCTTGGGGTCTTCCGAGCCGGGCATTTTAACCTTATAATTACCGATATCCTCCGCGAATGCAGAAATAGCGCTGCCGCAGAAGAGGGTACCTGCTACTGCCAGTGACAGCAAACTTTTAAATGCGAATTTTCTTTTCAATGTAATTCACCTCCTATGTGTTGTGTTTACAAGTTACTGTATGTGTCAGATAGTTAAGGTGATACCGTCATCAGCCGCCGAAACCGTGTTTATAGTTGCGGTGGTGATGGCGCTCACGGTGATGGTCACCGGTTTTGCCTGATTTATCATTGGACTTCTCATTTGAAGAATCGTCTGAAGATGTCTCTTCAGTTGACTCTTCGATATTTGCTTCGTCTTCTGAACTTGCACTGTTTGCAGCGTCCTCGTTCTCGATACTTGTGTTGCTTGCTGCTTCAGTAGCTTCGAGCTCATTCTCGGGAAGGCTAGCCTCGATAGAAGAGGAGTCATCAGCTGCGGAACTATCATCATTTTTTGATGATTCTAATTCTTTTCTGAATCTTTCTGCTGCTGTATATGCAGTTTCACCTTTTTTAACTTCTATATAGTATTCGGAGTAGTCTTTTTCGGGATTGTAATCTTCGATATCGTTTCTGGCTATTTCCGCATTCATTTCTTCACTTTGATATATTTTCGTAAGGACATAACCGATATAGCCGGAAATCTTTTCATCTTCACCGATCTGGTCATAATCTTGTTCGGGAATAAGGAATCTGTCTTCAATCTCATATTTTTTGCTTTTCTCATTTTCGCCGATCACTACAACACCAATATTCTGGAACTGGATTCCGCATGACTGGATATTGAAATCCTCAAAATATTTGCAGCCGGTCATTGTTGTGTGAGAATGACCGTCAAGTAGAAGGTCAATTCCTTTAACGTCAGCAAATAGATCTACACTTCTGATTCCTTTTTTATAAAGTAAGTCATATTTATCTGTTGGATCTTCTTTCTTTTGTTTTTCTGTTTTTTGAGGCCATAATGCTTCATCGTCTTCGACTTTTTCAAGATTTTTTGCAGCTCTTTTACCGGGGTCATCATCTACTCCAAGATGAGTGAGACCGATTATTACATCAGCATTTTTGTTTTGTAATTCTTTTACCTGATTTTGAGCACATTCATGCAAATAGGTGGCTTCATCGGAACATTCAAAATTGTTCTTTCTGTACCAACTGTTGTTTTCCAAACTATCTAAACCAAAAAAGCCGATTTTTGCGTTGTTTCCTAAAATTAAATTAGGCTTAATTCTTTCTGCATATATGTCTTTGGAAATATTGGCATCGACTATTTTGAAATTAGCCTCGTTGATGATGTCATCCAGATCGGTCTTATCCCTTTCAAATTCATGATTGCCCAGGCAGATGATGTCATAGCCTACGGCGTTCATGATTTTTACGGGTGCGATACCTCTGGTCTTTAAAGAAGGGTTATCCAGCATATTGGTTTTCTTAATGTAATTATCAACGTCTTTATCTGTACTGAAGTCGCCGGAATCTACGATGAGGACTTCGGCGCCTTGTTTTTTAAGCAGATTTCTAAGCTGTGATACATAAGTGAATTCCAAAAGGGCACCGTGAATGTCGCTGGTAGAAATAAGAACTATCTTTTTGGATAAATCTTTTTTTAACAAATTGCCCAAAAAGTTTTTGTCTTTACTGGTTTTATCACTGATTTTATCTTTGGAAATATCAAAAGATACCTTTTCGCTTCCCGCCGCGAATGCAGTATTGGTACCTACTGCAGAAAAGAGCATACTCATTGCCATAGCGGCTGTAAGCATACTTTTAAGAACGATTTTTTTTCTCAATTTAAATATACCTCCTCGTCAGTGTTTTTGGTTTGTGCGAGGAAAGAGGTTTTTGTTCGAGAGACTTTATTTTGTTGTGGGGATAATGCTTAGATAGATAATATGTGTTCTCTATGATTCATACTTCATTTATATGATCGAATATTTAAAGACGGAACCTGGGGATTCCGATGCATCTGTATAAATGTAATGGGAATCATAGAGGGGTCATACATGATCCCTTTTGTCTCTCAGGTCTTGCTTAGTATTTCATTGTTTCTCACATGTATGTGAAGACATTGCCATGTGGCAATGTCTTTTTTTCGCGGAGCCGAAGCTCCGGTGTTACGTAAAAACTCTTTCCTTTTACAAACGTTAAGTGTTATGGGGAACACTAGTGTGTTTGGGGAACACTCGTACACCGTAGCAAAATTATAAAATCATGTCAAATAAAGGTTACGAAAAATACACGGATTATTTTTTGATGAGTCCGATAGATACTGGGGTAAAAATTAAATGTGATTTTTTTTTGAACACATTGTGGATAACTCTGTGGAAACTGTTAATAAAATATAAGTTTCCCTTGCAATAAATAAAAATTATTAAAAAAGATGTATATTTTTTTAAAATTAATGGTAAGATATATGAGTAAGATTAATAACGCTAAGTATTGTTTAAGAGGGGGACAAATACGAGGCAAAGTACTAAATACCGCGAAGGAGAGCGTGTGAGAAGGAAAGAATTTATTTCAAAAAAATTAGCAGTAGTTTTAATGTCAGCGATCATGCTGATCGCACCGATTGTGGGAAGTGTCGCAGCGCCGATGGAGGCATGCGCGGCGCCTGATATACTTGAACAATATAAAGATATATCCGGAAATTTTGAATGGATAGATGATAATCCGGAAGGAGAAGAAGTATCATATCAGGAAAACCATACTATGAGGAGAAATAACGAAGGCGATATTGATTATAACCGTGGTGGAGTAATACATAATACTGAAACCGGAAAAATTGAATACAATGAAGGCTACGCTGTTTTTTTGAATGATGGATATGTGGGAACTAATGCATTTGAAGTTTTGTATAACAGTCCTACAGGTACAGTTGAAGTGAATGAAGAATCGGTTAGTGATAATGATGGTTATGTTGGTGTTAATAATGGTATTGTTTACAATTGCTCCGGAGTAGTCGGAGAAAATTGTGAATCGGCTTTGGTTGTAGGAATGCCAAGCAATTATGTCATGCTAGACAAAAATAAAGAAGATTCTGTTGGGACAATTAATGTCAATAGTGGCGGAGCAATTATTAATGGAGCTTGGGAAAATGATTCAATCACTGTAAATGAATTTGTTTATGGAGATGTGAGTACGGATTCTAATTATACTAATCATGATGGCTCTATGGTCACACCTAGAAAAGGAACAGTCCATATCATTAATAATTATGACAGCAAAGAATTTAAAGGTAATGATCTTATTATTGTAGATAATCAGTATCATACGGTATCGTTTGATAATCTTGAAAATGCAACGGCTCATTATGATAATTTTGATAAAAATTATATGGGCGTTAATTATGAGAAGACTGCTGTTAATAAAGAGGATATTCCTGTAGATGGTATCATTACGCTTAAAGCTAACGATGGCTACGAGATTACTGACGATGGTCAGATGAGCGGAGAAGTAGGAAAACTTTCTTATAACCTCGGTAAGAATGAAGATGGCTCATATACTGTTAATATTAATTCACTTCATGGAAATGTCGCGCTTACTCCTGCAATGCTTCATCTTATCATTTCACAGCTTACAGGCGATGAGACTACAGAGGTTAAGATCGGCGGCGCTACAGTAAATCTTGATGATATCAAGGATGATGAAGCAATTGTTATCAGCGGTGGTTCAGACAACTCAGGAAGCCCTGCCGAGGCAGCTGCTCCTGCAGGTTACAACCTTGCCGATGAGGCTATCAAGGCTGTTACAGATCAGGTTCAGAAGCAGGTAGCTGCAAGCGGAAATGATATCGCAGCACTTGAGGTTATTGATATTTACTTTGGTGATAAGATTGACATGACACCTACTGTTATTAAGTATCTTTGCGAGAATGTACCTGTAGCTAAGAGATGTCACTTTGATTACAAGGATCAGGAATATGTAATGTTTATTCCTGCATTTGACCTTGTTGCACCCGCGTATGCAGAAGGTCTTGAAGTATTGAATGATGAGCCCGCTCATACAGCCGGCTTCCTTAGAATTACACAGATCTTTGAGAAGCTTGGCTTTGCTACTAAGGTAGTAGAAGAGCAGGAAGCTGCAGAATAATTTTTTTGAATAGATATAAAAAGGAGAAATACTGGGGAATCCCGGTATTTCTCCCTTTTTTTATAACAAAAAACAATATGTGTGTGAAAGGAGAGTTATATGAGGAAAAAGAGTTTTTCTAAGAAAGTTGTGGCAATACTGATGTCAGTATCGGTTTCAATTGTGCCTGCTGTAGGTTCGGTGCTCGTGCCTGTTAGTGCTTATGCGCAGGAACAGCCTGTAACTGCTGACAATCCTAAAGACGGATTTGTAGAGTATGTGTCGGATTACATGGCTAATAATTATGGCGCTGTCGATACCAACGATTCGTCTATTGAGAATAATTACGGCGTGATCGGTGCAGACAACCAGGATTCGGAAGTTCTGAATAATTTTGGCACGATAAGTGAAAATAGCGGATCGGTCTATTTTAACTTTGGGGAAGTGACCAATAATTTTAGACGCGGATATGTTGCGAATGTCGGCGGAACTGTTGTCAATAATTTCGAAGATGCCGGAGTGATCGGCGGAAGACAGTACGACGTAGAAAGCTCTTTTGCCCAATCAAAAGGAACCGGTAGTACTGTTGTCAATAACATTGGCGGGACTGTTGTAAACGGATATTGTTCGGGTGATCTTCTGACAATAAATAATTATTATTATGGTGATGTTGTGCAGGGCTATACCCGCGCTGCATCGGGCGATAATGAGCCTAACAGAGGTAAGATTCATATTATCAATGATTTTTCCGAAGCCGGAATCGAAAATAATGATTTCGTTACCGTAGATAATCATTATCACTATGTGGATGTAAAAGAAGCCGGCAATGTTGATGTTATCTATGAAGGGTTCACTATTGGTGACTATAATAAAAAACATTATGCAGAAATCTCCGCAGATGCAGAGTCTGCCAATATAACATCTACAATCACAATTAAAGCCGGGGACGGTTATGAGCTTTGCGATGACGGTGTGCTTTCGGGAGATACCGGCAAGATGTCTTATGTTCTTGATAAGAATGATGACGGTTCTTATACGGTGAAGATTACTTCACTATCAGGAAATGCCGAGATCTCGCTTGGAGATCTTCATCTGGATATTATCGGAAAGTGAGCGTGGAATGGGTTTATTATGGTCGTTTTTGACCTGATAAAAATAAAAACAAAAAAGGAGAGAGTAAATGAGAAACAAGATTTTTTCAAAGAAAGCAGTAGCTGCGATCATGTCGGCATCGGTTGTGCTTATGCCGATCACTGCTTTTGCGGCGGAGCAGGTTTCGGATAATCCGGAGAGCGGTTATGTGGAATTCTTGTCGGAAAACATGGTTAATAATTTCGGAACTGTTGATAAGAATGATGGTTCCATTTCAAACAACTACGGTTTCCTTGGCTGGAATTACGCTCAGGAATGGGGAGTCGAAAACAACTTTGGAACGGTTGATTATAACGAGATGGGCGTACATAACAACTATGGTGAGATAAACAACAATTATCACAATGCTCTGGTGTTCAATATTACCGGAAACGTGCTCAACAACAATGAGACGGCTTCTGTAGTCGGAGGCGCCGAATATGATGAAAACGGAGAAGCAGAAAGAGGAAGCGGAACCGTTACATATAACAACGGCGGAAGGCTCTATGCCGGATATAATGCTGACGATCAGCTTACCGTAACCAACTTTTATTACGGTGAGGTTTTGGGAAATTATGATAATCCCACCAACGATGAAGGCGACGAGATTGGTAAGATCCACATCCTTAATGACTTTTCGGAGGAAGGTGTAGATGCGATCGCTGATGAAAAGGGTGTTGCAGATAAGAGCTTTATCACTGTGGATAAGCATTATCATTCTGTAGAAGTTAAAGACGCCGACAACGTAGACGTGTCATATACAGGTTTTGTTTTCAGTGATTTCGATGAAAAAGAGTATGCGCTTGTTGCTGAAAACGGTGAACCCATTCAGGTAAATTCTTCCATTACGATTAAAGCTAAGCATGGCTATAAGCTTTCCGATACAGGAAAAACAAGTGGGGAAACAGATAAGTTTTCATACACACTTGATAAGCACCGCGATGGCTCTTATACAGTGAATATCACGGAGCTTAAGGGGAACGCTGAGATCACGCTTAAGGATCTTCATCTTGATGTTTGCAAAAAACGCTGAATAAAAGGAGAGGGAAATGAGAAGAAAGAGATTTGTTTCAAAAGAACTTGCTAGGATTTTATTATCAGCCGCTATGGTGTTTACTCCGATTGTTGTAGGCATGACAATGAAAGTGGATTCGTATGCTGCCGAGGAGAGTACTGATGATGGAACAAAAGAGGTGGCGATTGAGGCTTCACAGGAAAGTACATCTGAAGACGCGTCTGAGGCAGCGGCGGAACCTGCGTCTTCGTCAGGTGACTATGTTGACACCAACAATGGAAAGATCAACACAAATTATTCTACTGTTGGTGTCAATGACGGTACGATCTTAAACAATAACGGACTTGTTTTTACCAATAACGCTGAGATAGTAAATAACGACAAAAACGGAGTTGTTGGTGAAAATAATTCGAGGGTTATAAGTAATAATGGTGTTGTAGGTGAAAACAAGAGTGATGTCATCGATAATAATAATACTGTTAACATCAACAGAGATCGCATTATCAACAACAATTATTATGTTGAACTAAATGATACGGATGCCACTATTATCAATAACGCAGGTCATGTTTTATGCAATGCCGGCTATGTGGACAATAATACTGATATGATTGAGAATAATGACAAAGCTGTAGGCAACAATTCGGCTTTGATCATGGCCAATAACGGCGTTGTCGGTGAGAATAGCGGAAACATTGTAGAGAATTATTCCGAAGCTACTATCGTTGAAGAAGGTGCTGTACAGAATAATTATACGGGTGGTGTTGTTTACGGAAGTGCCCTCGATCCTGATGACGCTCGAATCAGCAGCGCTGTTGTTGCAAATAACAGAGGCGGAACGGTAATAAGCGGAGTTAAATCTGAAGATGATCTGACGATCGGGAATTATTATTACGGTGATCTGAAAAACACGGTAGATACACCTGACGGTGAAGTTACCTGCAATGGAACAATACACATTACCAATAAGTATGGTGAAAAAGGCGATACCGACAAAGAATTTGTTACGGTAGAGAATAGATACAACAGTGTAGAAGTATATGATACGGATAACACGGATGTTACATACAATGATTTTGTACGTGACGACGTGGATTACACACAGTATATTCAGACTGCTAAAAATGGTGAGCCTGTTGAGATTGCCGGAACTATAACTCTCAAGGCAAAAGACGGTTATTCTCTTTCCGATAACGGACAGCTATCCGGAGAGACAGATAAGATGGCATTTGCTCTCAGCAAGAATGAAGACGGATCATATACGGTAAGTTTTTCATCGCTTACGGGAAATGTATCGCTTACACTCGAGGATCTTCATCTTAAGGTATCCGAAAAAAATAATGAAACAGTTGTTAGTACAGTTGGTGATAAGCCTATTGATGGTGTGTCCGGCGGACAGTCGGATACAGTCTATGTTCCCGGCGTAGAGAATCCCGGTCTTGGAATGGTATACAGTGTTAACGACGGACCACGCGTATATATTCCCATAGAAGAGAAGACTCGTGCACCCAGGGGTGGAAGAGACGCTCGTTCGTTCAAGGTGCTGGAGTTTGGCTTTGGATCTATTACCGATCTTAGTGTGTCGGTAGTGAAGACTCTTTGCGAAGACGGTACTTTAGCTAAGAGATGCTATTTTGTTTATGAAGACAAGCTGTATGCCCTGGACATACCTGTTGTTGATACATCATCGACAGAGTACACGGAGGCAATAGATGCGCTGTCAAAAGAGAGCGGCAAAGCAGCGAATTTCATGAAAGTAGCTCAGATATTTGAAAAGGTGGGATTTACCGTTACGGAAGTTGCGCAGTAATAAAGCGTTATGCAACAGATGTTGCAAAATGTTAATGCAAAATGAAAAAGTGAAATAAAAGTTAAATTCCCGGAAAGCGCAGGTGCTTTCTGGGAATTTTTTATATCTCAGCATATAATGATGATAAAAAATGAAAAAAATATAAAAATATATTTAATAATTATTAAAAAATAGTTGCATTTTATAAAAAATATGTTACTATATAAATACACAAACAAACCGCGCTTATAAAGGAAAGGAAGTTAGTTATGGGGAAAGAAATGCTTATCAATTCACACACGCAGATAGTAAAAGGAAAGTACATTTTTACAGACGAGCTTGATAGAATAAAAAAATGGGGAAAGTGAACCCAACGCGCTTATGCATAAAGAAAAAACGCCTTGGTTTTCACAGTGCATTTTATCAAGGCTCTGTAGAAAGAACTACTGATCGATTTATAAAAAAGAAAGGGGCTTTCTCGGATGCATCGGCATTCGAGGAGAGTCCCTTTCTTTGTTTATTTATAATGTTTTTGATTACTTAGTCTTTAATTCCTGACCTACAAGAATGTTATTGGCATCCTTGATAACGTCCTTATTGAGTTCGTAAAGGTCTTTCCATTTGTTTCCGTCACCATATACGACAGCTGCGATCTTCCAGAGATTGTCGCCGGATACGACAACGTAGGTGTCAGCGGAAGGCTGTGTCTGCGCGGGAGTAGCTTCAGCAGCGGGAGCTGTTTCAGCTGCAGCTTCTGCAGGCTTCTCGGCAGTAGCATCTGCTTTTTCCTCGGCTTTAGCTTCAGCAGCAGGAGCCTCAGCTTTTTCCTCAGCCTTGGCAGGTTCTTCGGCTTTAGCTTCAGCAGCGGGAGCCTCGGCTTTTGCCTCTTCCTTAGCGGGTGCTGCAGCGGCCTCACCTGAACCGGCCTGAACGGCTGCCTTTGCGTCAGCTATTGTGGAAGCGTCTGTAGCGGAAGTAATGATCGTCTGATCACCTCTGGGCTTTCCGTACTGAGCAGCTGTAATGTTACCGTCAAGAATCTGCTTAACATATTCCATAACGGCTTCATCCATTACAATACCTGTATCGAACTGTGAGCTTGCGTTTGCGAAAGCATAGTATGTATCGCCGCCGGCTGCACAGAAGTTATTGGTTACTACAGCGTATGTGTCATTCATGTTGAAAGGCTGTCCGTTGATGCTCTGAATGGTCACACGATTGATCTTGGAAGGAGCATAGTATGTTGACTTGGGATATGCGGCTCCCTGAGCATAAGGCACTGTTGTATCAAGCATAAACTTGATTCCGGATGTCTGAGGATAACCGCCTACAGCTTCGGGTGCGGCAAATGTTGAAGCTTCAAGAGCTTCAAGAAGCTCAGAACCCTTAACATAAACAACGGCAACTGTGTTTCCGAAAGGAAGAACAGTGTTAAGGTCTGCCTTGGTAACATCGCCGGCTTTGATCGTAGCCCTGATTCCGCCGCCGTTTGTGATAGCAACGACGTGATCCTCGGGAACGGTAATTCCGCCGTCTGTTCTAAGAACGCTCCAGATAAGTGCGTCAGCGATGAGATCGCCGAGGTTTGTTTCCTGAGTTCTGTTTCCGGGAGCTTTATTTCCGTCAAGGAGAACTTCGCTCTTTGCAAATACTACGCTGTATTCGTTATCAACCTTTTTGATTATATCGTTGGCAACGTTAAAAGATGTAACTTCGGGCTGAAGTCCGTCGAGTGTGATGAGGAACTTATCCTCAATAGCCTTGGAAGCATCGTCGATAATAACGACACCGATGTTTTCTACCTTGGTTCCTGTAGAAAGAATAGGCTCATTCTTGGCACCTGCTGTCATAACAGTGTGAGAGTGGCCGTCAAGAATAAGGTCGATGCCCTTAGTCTTGGCATACATATCAACGCTTCGATGTCCGTCGGCAGCTGACTCTTCATCAACACCGAGGTGGCCGAGGCACAAAACAAGATCTGCACCCTGAGACTTTAATGCATCAGTCTGAGCCTGAGCGCATTTGTAAATGTCGGATTTTGAAAGGAAAGATATTCCTTTGATAAGACCGGGGTTAACCTTGGTCTGTGTCTCGGGTGTTTCCATTCCGAAGAATCCGAGCTTTAAACCGCTCTTTGTAACATACATATAATTGGGATCGTAAATAGGATTGCCGTTTGCATCAAGCACATTTGCACAGATAACTTTAAACTTAGCCTGTGTAAGATTTGCTGCAAGCTGAGCATAACCGTAATCAAATTCGTGATTTCCTAAAGTTGCGATATCGTATCCCGCCGCGTTCATAACCGTAACGGCGGTTGCCCCCATTGATGTGCTTACATAAGGAGTTCCCTGGCTGAAATCACCTGAGTCGACGAGAATAACCTCAGCGCCTCTGGCAGCAAGGTTCTGCTTAAGTGAAGCTACATAAGCATATCTTCCGAGTGCACCGTGGACGTCATTTGTCTGTAATACCACGGTTTTGCCGGTAAGATCTGCAGGAATGTCTGCGATGGTTCTGACATCGGCCGGAGCATCATAAGCTGCAAGATTAAGTGTCGGTACACTTAATGCAAAGAAGATAGCGATTGCAAGAGCAGATGCTATTGACCTTGTCATCTTAGTAATAGTCTTCATACCATACCTCCTTTATATTTAATTATGTCTAAAAAATATTATAACTCATTACCGTCAAAATTACTTGGCGCGTTCCCTTATTTTCTTAAGATCTTCGGGAGAAAAAGTATACTTTTTGTTGCAGAAGTGACAGCACACATCAAAGTCCTTGTTTTCCTCTATCATCTCATCAAGCTCTTTTTTACCGATCAGCATAAGAGCCCTTTCGACTCTGTCCTTATCGCAGTTGCAGTAAAAGTTAAGATCAACCTTGTCAGTGATCTCTACGTCAAAGCCCTCAAGAAGGATGTTAAGGAGCTCTTCCGGAGTCTTTTCGGCTTTTAAGATATCAGTTACGGAAGTGAATTTTTTAAGGTTCTCCTCAAGGTGATCGATGGTCGCGTCATCGGCAAAGGGCAGGAGCTGTATGATAAAACCGCCTGCTGCGATAACGGATAAGTTTTCTCTTTCGACAAGTACTCCGAGTCCGACCGAAGAAGGAGTCTGTTCGGACTTGGAAAAATAGTATGTGAGATCCTCTGCGACTTCTCCTGTATAAAGAGGAACCTGGCCTACATAGGGCTCTTTTAACCCCATATCCCTTATGACTGTGAGAGTTCCCTCACCAAAGCCTCCGCCAACATTGAGGTGTCCTGAAGCATTTGGCTCCATAATAACAAGAGGGTTGATGACGTAACCCTTGACGTTACCGTGCCTGTCAGCTGTTGCGAGTGCGCCCTTCATCGGGCCGTCGCCGTCTATCTTGACCGTAATGAGATCGTCGTCATTATCCATCATCGTTCCCATCATAACGGTTCCCGTCATCAGCCTTCCAAGCGCAGCTGCGGCGATGGGGGATAAGCCGTGGACCTTTCTTGCATATTCGGCAAGGTCTTTGGTTGTTGCGGCAAAGGCTCTGATCTGTGCATTTGCTGCGGTTGCCCTGACCATATAATCTTTATAAGACATAATAAATCCTCTTTCTTTTCTTGGTTTTCTTCAATATGATAAATGTTTTTTGAAACTGTGTAAATGAGACATTTGTTTGCTATAATTAAATTGTAATAATTAATATACGTAATTATGAATAGTACTCTTATGAGGAGGCCACACATGGAAGCTAAGATCAGAAAAGGAAAAGTTGTTCAAAAGCTTATTTTTGCAGCAATCGCGGCAATCGTTGGAATTGCGACGATGCTCACGATCATAAGCGGTATCGAGATAAATAAGACCTATACCACAATGGTCGAAGAGGAGCTCAGGTTTGCCGTTACACAGCTTGGAAGTGAGATGTCAAGTGTATGGGACGGTGATTGGCAGCTTGTTGACGGAAGTGTCTATAAAGGTGAAGAAAATGTCATGGCCGAATATGAAGAGATCATGGATAATCTCAAAGATGAGACGGGAATAGAGTATTCTCTTTTCTACGGAAAGACCCGTATGATCACAACGATGCTTGATGCAAGCGGTAAAAAGGCTGTCGGCCACGATATTTCCGATGCAGTTTACAATACCGTTGTAAAAGGAAACACGGCTACTTTTATTCCAAAGGCGATTCCCGCCGGGGCGGCGCAGCAATATTATTGCTACTATATGCCTCTTTGTCAGGACGACGGAACCCCTATCGGAATGGTCTTTTGCGGAAGAACGACGGCGGATGTTTCCTCCAAGATCAGATCGATAATCACTGCAATGGTAGTTGTGGCGATCATCCTTACGATAGCTCTTTCGACAGTCGGAATTCTTGTCGCGAATACGGTATCGGTCAAGATGAGAGCAATCGCGGATGAGCTGGATCTTTTGTCTAAGGGAGAACTCAAGCTCAACATAGATCCCAAATCGGTAAAAAGAAATGATGAGATCGGAATGCTTGCGGACGGAGCACAGATGCTGTCCGATAAGCTTGGCGAAGTAATCCGCACGACCATGGATATGTCAAAAGAACTGAAGAAATCCGGTTCCGAACTGTCTGAATCCGCTGATTCGGCTTCCGCTGCATCCAATCAGGTCAGTGAAGCTGTCGATGACATCTCAAGAGGTGCGGTAAGTCAGGCGGAGAGCGTTGAGACGGCGGCGGGAAGTACCGGCGATATCGGAAGAGACATTGATGTTGTAGCTGAGAATGTCGAGCAGCTCAATAACTATACAAATGAGATGAAGAGATCCTGCGAAGCGGCTATGGAAGCGCTTGACAGGCTTATCGAGCAGAGCGGCGAGGTGCAGGAATCCGTAAGAGATATAGGAAGTACGATAGAATCGACCAATGAATCGGCAAAAGAGATCACGAAGTTTTCGGAGGCTATATCGGAGATCGCATCGGAGACCAATCTTTTGTCACTTAATGCAAGTATAGAGGCTGCCAGAGCCGGTGAAGCGGGCAAAGGCTTTGCGGTAGTTGCGACTCAGATCGGTCAGCTTGCCATTCAGAGTAGTAACAGTGCGGAAGAGATAAATAAGATAGTAGAGAAGCTTGTTGCAGATTCCGAAGCTTCGGTTGAGGTTATGCAGAGACTTAATGCAAGCTTTGAGCATCAGTCGGAACAGCTCGATGATACCAGAAACAATATGAAAGGAATGGCCGAGAACGTCGGAAATGTTTCGGGAAGTACCGACATTATCGCAGGACATATCGAGCAGCTTAATGAAGCTAAAAATAAGCTTGTTGAGATTATCTCGGATCTTTCCGCTATATCTCAGGAAAATGCAGCATCAACGCAGGAGACCAATGCGTCTATGCAGGAGCTTAATGCGACATTCTCGATAATAACGGAGTCGGCGAGAAATCTTCAGGATCTTGCAGGCAATCTGACAGAAGCTATAAGCTACTTCAAACCGTGAAAATCAGGTTCGGTGCCCATCCATCCCCTTGGGCACTTGGGGCAAGGGATATTACCCTTGCCCTTTTTTAGCCTTTTTTTCAATTGACAGACTTTTAACGCGCAGATATAATTGAATTGTGGAATTCTTAACAATCCAATCGGAATTTTGTTCCACATATCAAAAATGAGGAGGAGCGGAATATGGCAGATAAAGAGATTTCTCAAGCCGTCATAGGGAGACTCCCACGTTATTTCAGATATTTAGGTGACCTTAAGGAAAAGGGTGTCGAGAGAATATCATCTCAGGAACTCAGCGATATAATGAAGGTTACTGCATCCCAGATCAGGCAGGATTTCAATAATTTCGGCGGATTTGGTCAGCAGGGATATGGTTATAATGTCGGCTATCTTTATGATGAGATCAGTAAGATACTTGGTATTGATAAGGAGCACAGCCTTGTTATAATCGGCGCCGGACATCTTGGTAAGGCTATTGCGGGTTACACCAACTTTACAAGAAGAGGTTTTGTATTTAAGGGGGCGTTTGACCGCGATCCATCGCTTTTCGGTACCAAGATAAGAGACGTAGAGGTTCGCCCTATAGATGAAGTTGAGGACTTTGTTCGCAAGAACAAGATAGAAATAGCCGTGCTTACGATCCCCAAGGATCAGGCAGTGCCCATGGCGCGCAGGCTTTCTGAATGTGGTATCAAGGCTATCTGGAACTTTGCGCATGTTGACCTTGAAGTTCCGGGCAGCATACAGGTTGAAAACGTACATTTATCTGACAGTTTGATGAAATTATCGTATAATATTAACAGATACGAACAAACATTAAACCCGGGTGAGAAAAAGTAATGGCAAAAGACAATAAAGTCTATATGTCTGCGCTTGAAGGGAAGAAGATTCCCATTCTGACGCTTGATAACAAATGGCATCAGCTTTTTACCCAGACGGAAATGTCGCCTGAGATCAAAGAGCTGGCGGATCAACTTAATGCACTGGTAGAGAGGGATTCCAAGCTTCGCGGAGAGACCAAGGACATCAAGAAACTTAAGAAGAAGCTTCTTGGCGAGATAGTTCCGCTTCGCGATAAAGCAGGTAAGATTGACAATCCCCAGATTGAGAAAGAGATCCAGGACAGGACCAGGCTTATCTCGGAGTGCAATGAGAGACTTGATTCCTATAGCGATGAGTTAAAAGACCTGTCGCGAGAAATATATGATGTGGATTATAAGCTTATGGTCGAGACCATGAATGTCTGCTATGAGAGGCTTCATGACAACACCGAATACATTTTGGAACTTGATGATTGGGTATCCAAAGTGAGAGTTGAGCTTAAGAAGAACATAATCCATATGCAGGAAGCGGAGCTTGAAAACTACAATCTCTATTCCTACATGCATCAGATATTCGGGCCTGAGGTTATGGAGATATTTGATCTTAAATACGATCCTAACAGAAGGCATCCCATCAGAAGGCCGAGAAGCGCCGATGACGGTGAATTTGTTGAATGAGTTATATATAGTAGGCTGCCCGAGTGGCAGCCTATTGTTCTAAAAAGGGGAAAACTACTATGAGATACGCAGTCACTAGCAGTGAGATGAAGCAGTACGACAGAAATACGTCGCAGATCTTCGGCGTTCAGACCGAGATTCTTATGGAAAGAGCATCTCTTTCGGTGTGCGATGAAGTAGACAGATACGCTGATGAAAGAAAGATCACGAGAAAGCGCAGAGCACTTGTCTTTGCGGGAATCGGAAACAACGGAGGAGATGGCGCATGTATCGCAAGACTCCTCAAACAGAGAGGATATCTTGTAAATCTGTGCGTTATCGGAGATCCCACCAAGTGCAGCGATCTTCTTTTGATGCAGCTCAAGATCTGCGGAAGTTACGGGATCACTACTGACACTTTTTCCAATATAAGAGACAACAAAAGCGTTGCCGAATGGGATATCATAGTAGATGCATTGTTCGGTATAGGGCTTTCAAGAAATGTCACGGGTACATTTGAGGAAGCGATAAACTATATCAATGATTGTAAAAAAGAAAGATTGGATGACATGTTCGTTGTATCTGTCGATATTCCTTCGGGAATAAACGCGGACAACGGCAAAGTCATGGACTGCGCCGTTATGGCGGATTCGACCGTTACCTTCAATCAGGTTAAGATAGGGCACCTTCTTTATCCGGGCTGCGAGTATACGGGTAAGCTTATTGTGAAGGACGCCGGTATCACGGACGAGAGCTTTTTGGCCAAAGAGCCTACGTGCTTTTGGTACGATGATGAGGTAAAAGATCTTTTGCCTGAGAGGAAAAAGGATTCCAACAAGGGAACAAACGGAAAAGTCCTTGTTATCGCAGGTTCCAAGACCATAAGCGGAGCTTGCATCTTATCGGCGGGCGCCTGCCTTAAATCCGGAGCGGGTATGGTCATGGTGTTTACGGCAGCCGAAAACGCGGACGCTGTGAAGACTCTTTTGCCTGAAGCACTTCTATGTACTTATGAGGATTTTGAGCCGATCCTTCCCAAGTTATCTGAAGCGATGAAGTGGTCAAGCTGTGCTGTTATTGGCCCCGGCATCGGTGCTGACGGTAAGGGAATAGAGCTTGTAAGAACGCTCTTTGACAACTATGACAAGGACATAATTGCGGATGCGGATGCGCTCAATATTATTTCGGATGACAAGAACTTACGTAGCATTGTTTCCAATTATGCTACGGGTGGCAAGAAGCTGATAATCACGCCTCATTTGGGCGAATTTGCAAGACTGTTTAATACGAGCGTTGCGGACTGCAAGGAGCATCTTTTGGAGTATCCCAAGGAGCTTGCGAACGAGCTTCACTGCACGGTCATCTGCAAGGATGCGCGCAGCATCGTAAGTGACAGCAATGAGAAAAAGATTTATATTAATATGAGCGGCAACGACGGAATGGCGACCGCAGGCAGCGGAGACGTGCTCACAGGTATTCTAGGAGCGCTTCTTAGCTATGATCTTACGGGATTTGAAGCGGCGTGCCTCGGAGCATACATTCACGGCGCTGCAGGAAATATCGCAGCAAGAGGCCACGGCAAGCTGTCTATGACGGCAACGGATATTGTCGATGAGCTTGAAGATATATTGAAATAAGGAAAAAGAAATCTAATGCAGAACGAGTTTTTGAGAGTTTGCGCCAAGATCGATCTGAGCGCTGTGGAGTACAACCTTGATTCCATGCGTGCCAACATACCTGAGGGTACCAAGATCATGGCGGTTATTAAGACAGATGCATACGGACACGGAAGTATCGAGATAGCAAAGGACCTTGAGACTAAGGATTACATCTGGGGCTACGCGACAGCGACCGCGGAGGAAGCCTTTGAGCTTAGGGATAACGGCATACGTAAGCCTATTCTTATTCTCGGTTACACCTTCCCTTACGCGTACGAGAGGATGCTCAAGGAAGGTATCAGGCCGACCGTCTTTAGATCAGACATGGTAAAAGAGCTTTCGCAGTGCGCGGACAAGCTTCTTAAAGACGGCGTGATAAAAGAGCCTGCACCTATCCATATCGCTGTTGATACCGGAATGTCCAGGATCGGAATACATCCCGACGATGCCGGAATTTCTTTTGTCCTTGAATGTGAAAAAGAAAAATCTCTTGAGATAGAAGGCATTTTCACTCACTTTGCAAGAGCGGATGAGAAGGATCTTTCCAATGTAAAAGAAAGAGAGCTTGTGTTTGCGGGCTTTGTAAGCGATGTGGAAGAGAAATTAGGACGCAAGATCGAGCTTCATCACTGCGCGAATTCCGCGAGTATCATTGCGGTTCCCGAATCATCCATGGATATGGTAAGAGCCGGTGTTACTATGTACGGAATGTGGCCTTCCGAGGAAGTGCCTAAGGATATTGTGGATCTTAAGCCTGTTATGGAGCTTATTAGCCATATAGTTATGATCAAAGAAGTTGCTGCGGGAACACCTGTAAGCTACGGCGGAACCTTTGTCTGCGATAAGAATACCAAGATCGCTACGATTCCCGTTGGCTACGGAGACGGATATCCCAGGAGCCTTTCCGGCAAGGGATACGTTCTTATTAGAGGCAAGCGAGCACAGATTCTTGGCAGAGTCTGCATGGATCAGTTCATGGTTGATGTGACTGATATTCCCGAAGCAAAAGAGGGCGACGATGTCATCCTCCTTGGAAAAGACAAGACAAGCGGAGAGGAGATCTCGGCTGAGCTTTTGGGAGAGATGAGCGGAAGATTCAACTACGAGCTTACATGCGATATTAATAAGAGAGTACCGAGGAAGTTTGTAAGATAAGAGGAGAATGTAAATGGGGAAAATAAAGAAATTCATCAAGAAACATCCTGTATTTATCTACATTGCCGCGCTCATACCCTTCGTGGTATCCTGCTACGGCTACTATATAACAGGTAAGTTTACATTCTGGGAATTCGTCTACGCCGCGATTGCCGTTTATTTTGTAAACCCGGTATCCGAAGACGTCAACGCATTCATCTTATTCGGTGAGATTACTTCCGTAATCGTAACAGCCGGAATCATTTTAAGTGTCCTTAAATACGCTTATGCCAAGATAGAACACTTCTTTATCAGGTTAAAAAAAGATTCGACCGTAGTATACACAGACAACGAGCTGGGGTACGCCCTTGCTTCATCATTAAAAAACGGATATGCAACAGAAAATGATTCCAGGCCTGAGAAGGTAAAAAACCACATTGTGATGTTTGAAAACGACGCCAAGAACATCACATTTTACAGTCAGAATGAGACAAGACTGAAGAATCAAAAGGTCTTCATGATGATGACTGAGCTTGATTCCACGCTTCTTAAAGCGACAGACACTTCGGAAGCAGACCTTCACTTCTTTAATACAAATGAACTTCTGGCACGAGATTATTGGAAAAAATACAATCTTTACAACCACAAGGATAAAAGCTTTAAGATTGCAATCATCGGAAACAACGACGTTGCCGATGCAATCTTTAAATACGGTTATCTCAATAACCTATATACTTTGGAGCAGTCTTTTGAATATCATATTTGGGGACTTACAGGTGCCAAGGCAAAGTTTATCGGTAATCTCCCGACTGACAACAAAGATACGATAATCATTCACGAAAATGACGCCTTTGAATTCGCTGATGCTTTTAAGGAGATTGACCGCGTGATCTACTGCTTTGAAGAAAACAGCATTGACATGATACAGATGGTCCTCTACGTAAATCCGACTGCGGAGATTCATTGTTATTTCAAGGAAGAAACAAGCTACGAAGATATTTACGATTCCGACAAGATCATTACCTTCGGAGCTCTTGACGATCTTCTTACGGAAGAAAGTGTTAAAAAAGAGAGCTTATATCTTCAAGGTAAACTCTTCAACTACGACTATGCACTTAGGTATTCAGAAAGATGTGCACCTTCCGACTATAAAAAAGAGATGGAAAACGAATGGAAAAAACTCAGCGGTTTTAAAAAGAGCTCAAGTATCGCAAGAGCTGATCACTACTGGATTGAAAAGAAATTAAAGGAAGACGGCATTCTGAGTGATGAAGATGAAGACGCACTTAAGATCGAACACATCAGATGGAGCCGTTTCCACTTTATAAATCACTGGTCTTATGCAGAAAAAAGAGATAACGAGAAGCGTAAGCACAATCTCCTTGTTCCTTATGAGAAGCTTTCGGATGCTGAAAGAGCAAAAGACGGAATCTACGATAAGACTATCAAAAGAGAAATAGAAAAACTGGTGTAAATATTTATGACAAATCAGTTTTTATTTTCTTACGTTCTCTTGCAAGGACAAGTATTACCGTGATATCATGTTAATTAGTTATTTACAAATACGCTTATAAGATAAAAGGAAGGATAGGGGAAATGTCTGAAAATAAAGTCTTTATGGACACGAATGTCTTTACGGAGATAGTCGATTCTATCGGCACCTCTGCGTCTACCTGTGTCCTTTCCGATGCTGTACTTAATAACGTAAAAACCTGGGATAATACCGCTGTTGGCAAGAAGATGACTAAACTCTTAAAGGATGTCCTTCAGTCATCTAAGGCTTATAATGCGGAATCAGCGGCAGTTTTGCCGTCGGCTTATATCAAGATGCGAGACAGCATGATGAACGTAGATAAAGAAGCTGCTTCAAGTATAAAAGTCGAGACAAGTAAAAGATGATGGGGAATAAATATGAGATCTATAGAAGATATACAAGCAGAGATAGATGCGCTTTGGGAAAAGATCGGAAGAGCGGAGGATCTGAAAGCAATCTTCATTGATTCACGCGGTCGCATAGTA
>NZ_FPCC01000026.1 GCF_900116875.1 Butyrivibrio sp. INlla21 | reverse complement strand
TAAAGCCAATTTTTCGGTCGCAGCTCACATGTGCAGAAAGTATTACCGCGGTACGACATCTCCACCAGATCTGGAAACCATCATTTCAAGAAATCTTGTACCTATTAGACCAGACAGGCACCGGGTAAGATACCAGTCTGCAAGAATCTTCAGAGGTTTCCTCTATAGGGTAGCATAAAGCTTTGAATTTTACACGTTAAGCTCAGGCGGATTTTAATCCGTCTTTTTGACGTGGAAATGACATAGAAAAAGAGGATGAAGGAACTATTCCAACATCCTCTTTGATTCTTTTTGTCCCCGAGTCCAATGTTAACTTAATGACATTGATCATATGATCCGGCATTCTTTTTTATCCTCAATCCAGATTGAGCTGTTTATTTGATGTAAATATCGATGCGCCGTAGAAGACTGCGATCAGTACTACTGAGTAGATCAAGGTCTTTGTGAGCATTTCCGATAAGTAGCTAAAGCCGTCGTATCCGCCTAGTGATTCGGGTGAGAAGAACAGGTTGCCGTAGTTGAGGCTGAAAGATATGATCATCAAAACAAAGCTTGTGGCGAAGTAGCAAAGTACTGCGCCGAGGATCTTGTGCTTGCTCCAGAGCTGGCCGATGCTTATGCAGAAGAAGTATGTCATAAGTGTTGCGAAGCTTCTGAGTATCCAAGTGAAGGTACATTGCAGCACAAGTGATGTGATATTAAAATCCACCGAAACTGACATGAGATCATCTATGAATTCTCTTACGTAAGGAAGGCCGCCCGGGATGGTTATTGCTGCAAAGATGCAGAGTCCCATCGATAAAGAAACGAGCGCCGACCATACGCATCCTGTTATCATTCTTGAAGAAACAACCTCGGTGATGCTCGCGGGAAGTGTGAATGACAGGTATCCCTGCGAGGTGTAAAGGCTCTTGTAGTAATGTACCACGAGGTAGATCACGGAAGCCATGTGAAGAGCCGAGAGCACCATGGCAAATCCCAGTATTCCGAAAACCAAAAGGAATTGACCCACACCGTCTTCCAAAGATTCCGAAGCAACCAAAAATTTAAAAAACAATCCGCCTACAAGTCCGATGGCTATAGTGATCGCACATATAAGCGACATTATTACCCATGTATTCTTAAATTCGTGTTTGATAAGTGTTCCTAGCATCTGTACACCTCCCTGAATAATTCATCAACCGATTTGCCGCTTTGCATTCTTAAGGCTTCAACGGGCTGATAAAGTCTGATGTTGCCGTACTGTAAAAAGATGGCTTCATCAAGAACCTGTTCCACGTCGGTTATAAGGTGCGTGGAGATGAGGATGGTTGCGGAAGGATCGTAGTTGTTAATTATAGTATGTAAAATGTAATCTCTTGCGGCGGGATCAACGCCTGCTATGGGCTCGTCAAGGACGTAGAGTCTGGCTCTTCTGCTCATTACGAGGATGAGCTGAACTTTTTCCTTGGTTCCTTTTGAAAGAGTCTTCATCTTGAGCTTGGGATTGATGTTAAGATTCGAAAGCATCGCGTAAGCTCTGTTAGCGTCGAAATCTCTGTAAAAATCCATGAACATGGCGATCGCGGCTTCAACAGTCATGCTGTTATCAAGATAGGTCGTATCCGGAAGATAGGATACGATTGCTTTACTCTGAGGGCTGACGGGATTACCGTCTATAAGCACTGTACCGGAAGTTGGTTGTAAAAGACCGCATATGATCTTAATGAGCGTTGTCTTTCCGCTTCCGTTTGGTCCAAGCAGGCCCGTTATATGTCCGGAGCCGATGGAAAGGTTGATGTTTGAAAGAGCTTGGACGTTGCCGTATCTCTTAGATAAACCTTGTATTTCCAACAGATTATACATTTTCTCTTCTCCTTATAAAAATAACTATTATTAATACAATAATCGCGCAGATGAGGTTGGTCAATATTTTATTGCGGATTAATTACTAAATATTAAAAAGGTGTTGACAAGATTTTGAAATTGCACTATTGTATTATTGTACTAAGTGATTAGTACAGTAATACAGAATAAAAATTATATAGAAAGGAACAGAGTACTATGCCATGGAACCTTAATTCGGACAGCCCGATATTTGTCCAGATTATTGAGCATCTACAGATTGATATTGTTTCGGGTAAGTACAAACCGGGAGATAAGCTGCCGAGTGTTCGCGACCTCGCAGGCGAAGCCGGCGTAAACCCAAATACAATGCAGAAGGCACTCAGTGAACTGGAATCGACGGGGCTTGTTCACTCAGAAAGAACCAGCGGCCGTTTCATAACGGAGGACGATAACATGATTAAAAACTTAAGAAAGTCACTTGTGGACGTACAGATCGAAAAATTCTTCAAGAGCATGGAAAAGCTCGGATTTACGGGAGATGAGATCTTGGAACTTGTAAAAGAATACGCACAAAAATGATTTGAACAACAATTATTTAGAAGGAGAGAAGTATGAATAATCTTTTAGAAATTCAGGGATTATCTAAGACATATGGAAGTGTTGCGGCATTGAATGATGTAAGTCTTTCAATCGAACCGGGACACATAATCGGTTTACTTGGTCCCAACGGAAGCGGAAAGACAACGCTTATTAAGATAATATGCGGATTGCTTCAAGCTAACAGCGGAACGGTACTTGTTGACGGTAATCCCGCAGGAACGGCAGACAGCAGAGCGGCAATATCCTATCTGCCGGATCAAACGTACCTTGACGGGGATATGACAATTGAAGCCATAGTTGATATGTTCAAGTACTTTTATGAAGACTTTGATGAGAACAGAGCGATGGAGATGATCTCAAGCCTTAATCTTAATCCGAAGGCTAAGCTCAAGACTCTTTCAAAGGGTAATCAAGAAAAAGTGCAATTAATGCTTGTGATGAGCCGCAGAGCCAAGCTCTACATTCTTGATGAGCCTATCGCAGGTGTGGATCCCGCAGCAAGGGATTACATTTTACGAACCATTATAAGTAACTATGAACCTACAGCTTCGATGATAATCGCAACTCACCTCATTTCCGAAGTCGAGCCTGTGCTTGATGAAGCTATTTTCTTACAGAACGGCAGTATCAAGCTCTTTAAGCCTATTGATGACATAAGAGCTGAGGAAGGGATGTCGGTTGATGAATTGTTCAGGGAGGTATACAGATGTTAGGAAAGTTTATTAAATACGACCTTAAAAAGACAGCGCCGGTAATGGCATTACTGTGCGGTATAACCATACTGTTGGGTATAGTGTGCAGCATATTGCAACATTGGTCTCAAGATACAGAATATGCACTGATTGAACTATTGGGATTGATGGTACTATGTGTGATCGCACCTCTGCACATGATCTCAAAATACTACTGCAAGAGTCTTTATACAAACGAAGCATACTTGACATATACTTTTCCGGCATCAAACAAAGTGATCGTTTCCTCTAAGATCATTGTTACCTTAATATGGGCGACAATTTTTTGCGCATCGGCGTTCATCTCTTTGGTGGCATTTACGCCTGAATCGATCATGCATGTCATTAACGAACGCACAGATCCGAAAGTGGTGCTTAAGATAATATACCTACTTTTTGTTATGTTTCTCATGGGCATCGCAGGGGTTATGGCACTGATCTTTAGCATATGCATCGGAAATCTGTGGCGCAATCACAGTACGATCGGAACGATA
The DNA here is from genome assembly GCF_900116875.1 of Butyrivibrio sp. INlla21. Classification (GTDB taxonomy): domain Bacteria; phylum Bacillota; class Clostridia; order Lachnospirales; family Lachnospiraceae; genus Butyrivibrio. The sequence continues at coordinate 38,564 of NZ_FPCC01000026.1, read as the reverse complement.
CTTTGCTTTACAGTATTAGGTTTTACTTTGATGTTCATTTATATGAAGAATTTAGGCATGAGCGTGGCACATCGCGGCGATCACTTTTGGGGATATGAGGATCTTTTTTGGAACTTTGTTTGCTCAATTGTATTAATAGTAGTTTTCTTTGTTGCTACCGTAAACATTACAAGTAAAAAGCTCAATCTGGATTGAGCCGGGAATGCAGTGATGATGAAGTAACCGGATCTTTTCTTGAAAAGGTTACTCCTTCGGGAGAGGTTGTTTACAAATATGATATATCAAAAGAATTGGAGGAAGATTGGTCTTATATCAGATCTATGACATGGACCGAGAAACACGGCCTTGTATGCGGTATGTTGGATGGCCTCGAGACTTTTGACGAGCAGTCCGGATTCAAAGTGCTTGTAGACAAAAAAACTTTCAGCGGCATGGGCGGAATTATGAATGTTCTCGAACTTGCGGACAATAAGCTGTTTGTAAATTATTTTGATGAAAAAAGTTATGATCAATCATTCGTTATAGTTAACGCTGAAAACAATAAAGTAGAAAAGAAACTCGGAGGTTTTGAGTCACACGGATACTATACCTTCTTTAAGGATGAAAACAACACATTATATGGTGCGGATTCAGACGGAGTTTATAAATATAACGAACAAACAGACACGGCTGATAAATTGCTTGATTACACAGACTCATCCATCAGTTCCGATCAAGTGTTGTCGCGCGTAGGATTTATTGCCTTAAATGAAAAAGAGATTCTCGCGGATACCGGTGCGGATTATAATGCAACCGATTCGCTTGTAAAGCTTACCAAGGTAAATCCTGAGGATGTGAAAGATAAAACCATAATTACATTATCGGCTCTGTATCTGGAGAAACAAATTAAAGATCAGATTTTGGAATTCAACAGAACAAACGATAAGTATGCTATAAAGATAATTGATTACAGTGAGCTTGGTAATGGCAACTACGAAGACATTATTAAGCAGTTTAACCTTGATCTTACTGCCGGAAAAGTGGCCGATATCATGTGCTTTTCAGGAAATGAATCTGCTATAGAAAAGTACGCCAATAAGGGTATACTGCTTGATCTTGCACCTGCTTTTGAGCAAGGCGGACCTTTGGGAGATCTTGAGATCCTTCCCAACATCAAAGAGATGATGAATTATAACGGCAAGACTTATACATTCATCCCTTCGTTTGAGCCCCTTACATATGTGGTCAGAGCAGAAGATGCAAACGGTAAAACATCTTTGTCATACAAGGACTGTGAAGAGCTTATTAAAAGCAGAGGAACGGATTATAAAGCCGCGTTTGGTTCACTAAACACAAGAATGAATGTCTGCTCATATTTTTGGGTATATTATGGAAAAGAATTCCTCGATATCAAGAGCAAGAAGTGCAACTTTGATTCACCGGAGTTTGTTGAGTTTTTGAAATTCACAAATAATTTCCCTGATGAAGAACCGGTTGATGTTGTTAATGATTTTGATATCGATGCGCCATACACCACGGGAGATGCAATATTTTACAACATAGGATTCAGAAATATATGGGAATACGCTAAGCTTAAGCAGGTTATATTCCATGGTGATATTGAGATGGTGGGATGTCCCAATAATCTCGGAAAGAATTTTGCTGCGATCCAGGGTCCTTCATTTGCCATAAACAGTAAAACAGAGCATATGGACGTTATTTATGATCTTATCAGAGATATGATGACTGCAAATACACAATCAACAGGCGGCTTTTCGCCGGTAAAACCTGTGTTTGAAGAGCAGCTTCAGGCAGCCACCAAGGAAGCAAGCGATAATGATACTTTTGCAAACACATATGATCCTGTGACCTTCGAAGATATAAAATTAGATCCTATATCAGAGGATGATATTAAGAAGTTTTATGATTATGTAGTTGCAATAGATACATTTGCAAGCGTTAACATGCAGATTTCAAATATTGTCATGGAAGAAGCTTCGGCATATTTCAAAGGAGAAAAGACAGCAGAAGAAGCTGCAAAGATTATTCAGAACAGAGTCGGTGTTTATATCGATGAAAACACCTGATAGAAGTACTTTTTAATAAAAAAGAGTTATAACAAAAGGCAGAAACTCAGCAGCAGTGCAGAGTTTCCGCCTTTCTATGTCTGGACGGATAAAAGATAATGATGATATACTTAGACCCATGGGGCTTTATGGCTTCCATGTTTTAATGGTTATAGTTAAAAGGAAAGGAGAAAGAACATGAAGATGAAAACACAGGCGGTAGTAGGACTTTTGACTGCAGGCATGATGGCAGTGACAGGATTTGCAGGAGTGCAGTCAATCATAGGCGGAACGATTACGGCTGTTGAGAAAACTATGGAGGAGAACGGACGCTCGTCTGCTTTGTCGTATAGCGGAGAAAAGGGTATTACCGGTAAAGTTACAGAGTATAAGAGTCTTGATGATGTAGTAAAGAACCTTGAGAAGGGCGACGGATATAAGTTCGTTAAGATTGCCGGCTATGGTGAAAAAGCTCTTGTAGTTGCGCCACGTGATGATGACCCTAATGATGATCATGCGGGAATTGCTGTAAGAGATGGTGTGGCATACGGAACCTATGTGGTAATTTATTCAAAGAGAGCAGACGGTAAGATCGTAACGGCAGGCGCTTTGAAGACCGGTTCAACAGGACAGGTTTTCCATATGGATCCCAAGACAGGCGTTATCTATACTCATAGTCATCACACTTATGAGACATATTTCCTTTCAGCTGATGGAGGAGAACTGTTGCATAAGGACTTCTTCCAGGATGATGATTCGGATGTAAACGGAACATGCTGGGGATATAAAAGGGATGTAAATACTAAAGATCCGGTTGAATGTGATATCACCTTGGCCGAATACAATAAACTTCGTAAAGACGCTGACAAAGTAAGTGTTGATGTTGTCTTTGATGTGAAATAAAAAGGGAAAGAGGGAAAAAGAGATGATCAGAAAAAGTATGAAGTTGGCTGCAGCTGTAATGGCAGCAGGAGTATTTGCGGTAACAGGATTTACAGGCGTTCAGGCAGTAAGCGGACTTGCTAGTGTCGAGACAGTTGAATATGCCATGAAGGAAAACGCTGCGCGTGAAGGTGCATTAAATGCGAGTAGTGCAGGAACTATCGTGAAAGATGCGGATGATCTCGGTGATATTCCGGTAAAAAAAGGCCAGGGATATAAGTATGTTTATCTCAAGGGCTTGCAGGGAGAAGCTTTACTGGTAGCTGACCATCCTATGGAGAATGATAATAACAGAGCTACTCAGGCGAAGGTTTATGTTCAAAAGGACGGAGGACCGGTCGTATACGTTGGAGAGATCAATACCGGAGCAACTTCTAGGTTGATCAGTATATCTGACAACGGAGTGATCGTGGCTCATACTACATACTCATTTGAATCATTTATGATATCAGCTGACGGAAAGAAACTCGAAGCTAAGGATAGTATCAGCTTTGTTAATTCTGATGATGGAAAAAGCCAGATTTACACCGGATATACCAGAGCTAAGGATTTAAACAGCCCCAAGGTTACTTTTGCAGGTACACAAAAGGATTATGATAATCTTGAAAAAACATTGTTTGGAAATGTTGAGCCTATTTCATTTAAAGTGAAATAACAATAATAAAGCAAGGGTTAACATTTAAAAAGCACGTTTGGAAGCGGGAACTTGATTTTATCGATGAGTTTCTGCTTCTTTTTACTGGACGAACGTACGGATATGTGTTATTATGTTACACGTGAAGAGACTTTTGGCTTTCCATCACTTATATGACGGTTATAATACCAATGGGGAAACAAATAAGTGATATATATGATAAAATGCATGGAGTATGTGTGTGCATGCTCCTTGTTTTTTTATAAAAAGTCTTATATAAGGAAAGGAGAAATTGAATATGAAGAAGAGAGGCGTACAGCTTGCTACAGGACTTATCTTTGCAGGAATGGTTGCAATGACAGGTTGTGGTAGCGCACAGACAACCGGAGCAGAGGCTCCTGAGACAACAGGTGTGGAGACAGAGGCTCCCGCTACAGAGGTTGCTGAGCCTGAGGCAGAGGCACCTGCTGCAGAATTATCTGTTGATACAGAGTCTGTTGATGTACCTATGGAGGAGAACGAGTCTGCGCTTTCAGGTAGCACACAGACAGGAACTCTTACGAAGTTCAAAAATCTTAAAGAGGTAGAGCATTCTGTTACAAAGAATCAGGGATATGCTTATGTTAATGTACAAGGTGCGAATGTTTCTGTTATTGCGGTGGCAGATTCATTAGACGGTCGCAACACAGCAGAAACAGTAACATTCTACACTAAGAAGAGTGGCGAAGATAAAGTATATTGCGCAGGTAAACTTGCCGCACACGATCCTTTGCAGTTGACCGATCGAGGAGTTATTATCGCAAATTCGCAGCACTTTACGTTTGAGACATATTTCTTATCAACAGACGGAAGATCACTTGAGCATAAAGACTATATCGAGCTTGCTAATGGACAGAGCGGAAAAGTAATCCATTCATATAGAAGATCTTCCAACAAGGTTTCTAATGAATACTATAATGGAACTCAGCAGGATCTCCAGAATTATTATAATGACAGTGTAAATGTTCCGGAAATAGTATTTACAAGAGGCACAAAGTAATAAAGAGTAATTCCCCGGAACAGGGTTAAAAGTTCACCTTGAGGCAATGCATGGAGTGCTGCTGAACGCGTGCTCCATGTATTGTTTTTACAAACGCTTATAAAAAGGAAAAGGAGTATATGATATGAAAAATAGAGTATTAAAGCTTGCGACAGGTCTTTTGACCGTTGGAGCTCTTGGAGTGGCAACTATGATCGGTTCACAGGCAGTTGGTGTAGTTGAGACTACCGCTGTTGTGATGAAGCAGAATGATGCTTCCAGTTTAACCGGAACAGAAGATCATAAAGAGGTTACCAATTATAAAGATCTTAAATCTTTCGAGAGATCTTTAGGAAGTGACAAGAGGGTCGCATATATTTACAGTAAAGGCTATCAGGGAGCAGTTCTTTTGGTAGCAAAGGCTGGCGACGTATACACTCGCGATACTGAGGATTCAGATGATAAGGCGAAGAATTATTGCAGTGATGCAATGTTCTATACAGAGGTCGGCGGTGTAGTAAGATGTATCGGTCGTCTTAACCCTGAAGGATCTGGCGGAGATATAAGTATAACTGATAATGGTATTATTTTCGCAACAGGAAAACGTGATGGTCTTGAATCATACCTTGTATCAAAGGACGGCATGGATGTCGTGCATAAGGATTACCTTGAATATAGCAGTGGTTGGGGCTATTACAATGAGTCAAATGATCAGAGTAAAAGAGTTGAATTTACAAATGACCAGACACTCATAGATAAGATCCAGAATCTTAGGGATAAGGCTAAGATCGTTGAGTTCCGTTCACCTGAGAAATAATACGGTCTCGGCGGATAAGGTCAGTGGTTTATAAAAGACACTAAGATCAATCCCACAAAAATTAAATTCGATCGTCCTTGAAATCCCGTCCGGTGAGGGCTATGATATTGGGTAATACAGGTTTTATCCAATATGTTAGGAGGGTTTTTGTAGTATGAAAAAAGTAAGTGATTTTGTGGGAAAGTACATGGCTATCATTGTACTTGTTGTTGCGGCACTGGCGCTCTTTGTGCCACAGAGCTGTCTCTGGATTCAGACGAGCTGGATCAATTATCTGTTGATGCTCGTTATGTTCGGAATGGGACTTACTCTTAAGCCTGTGGATTTTGCGCTTGTGTTTAAAAGACCTAAAGAGATCCTGATAGGTGCTCTTGCGCAGTTCACGATAATGCCTCTTTTGGCGTTTGCGCTTGGTAAGATCTTCGGTCTTGAGGTTGGTCTTCTTGCAGGTGTTATCCTTGTAGGAACTTGCCCGGGCGGAACAGCAAGTAACGTTATCACATATCTTAGTAAGGGTGATGTTGCTCTTTCTGTTGGAATGACAAGTGTCAACACACTTCTTGCACCGTTCCTCACACCGGCTATCACATATATGCTTCTTAGAACAACGGTATCCGTTGACGTAAAGAGCATGTTTATCTCGATCATCAAGGTTGTTATCATACCGATCGCACTCGGACTTATCATCAATAAGTTCTTTGGAAAAGTAACGGAGAAGGTGGTTACAATATTGCCGGTTGTATCGGTTGTTGCGATCACTCTTATCGTTGCGGCAGTTGTATCTCATAACGCAGAGAGAATTCTTACTACAGGCGCTATCGTATTTGTAGTTGTTATTCTTCATAATCTGCTTGGATATCTTCTTGGATATTTCCTCGGAGTTCTTCTTAAACTCCCTGTGTCCAAAAAGAAAGCTCTTTCTGTTGAGATCGGTATGCAGAATTCGGGACTTGCCACATCATTGGCAACTACAGCGTTTCCCGATCTTGCAATGGCAACTGTTCCGGGAGCCATATTCTCTGTATGGCATAATATCTCGGGAGCAATTCTTGCAAACATCCTAAGAAAGTTTAACTAATTTGTAATATTCATCCGAATATGATATACTAGTGCATGGAAGTATATTCTTCCGTGCACTTTTTTGTTTGTAAGCATTGTTCTTTGGGGAAGGAACAGTGATTTTGTTTTGATTGTAATATGAAAGGAAAGAGTAATGAGAAAGGATATTATAAGAAGAGCGAGAGCTCTTTTGATAATAGCGACGATTCTTATATTGACGGGTTGCGTGGGCGATCCGCAGGAACCAAATGACAGGGTGACGATTGACGATCCGAACACTATTGTATTAAACGGTGGTGACGATAACTCTGAAGAATCTGAAGAATCCGAAGAGGAGTATGAGGAAGAAGGAGAGACACCTGACGAAACTGAAGCAGAGCCTGAAGAGGATGTGCCTTTACCGGCGGATTTTGTGCAGAAGGCAGCAGGTAAGACGGAGTTTGAGAGTTTTGATGAGATTATTTCTTATCTTACCAAGGGACAGGGATATGCTTATGTTAGGTTGGACGGTTGTGACGAGGATATGCTTTTGATCACGGATATCATTTATCCATACAAGGGTGTCATTACTTCAAATCAGGCTTCTGTCTATTCAAAATCCGGTGATGTTTATGTAAATTTAGGTAGTATCGCAGGCGCCGATAAAGACTATCCGCTTGCGGTTTCGAGTGATGCTCTTTATACCTATGACGATTACAACTATAATGTGTATTTTGTAAATCCGGAATCGAAGGCGCTGGTTACGAAAGAGCATTTTTATCAATCGGATGTAACTCCGGGGCAGTATTTTGGAAGTTACAGAGAGCGCGCCACCGATGAATATACTGAGTTTAACGGTGGGCAAGAGGAGTTTGAACAGTTCAGCAATAGTTATTTTGAATCGGAAGTAGTAGTTTTTACAGCGGTTGAGTAAAAGATAAAGTGAGGAAATATTATGAGAAAAAATATATTTTGTAAGACGACAGTTCTTTTGACAATGGCAGCTATGCTGCTGATGACGGGATGCGGAAACGGCTCGGCCGGGGACGGTGCGGATTCTGCCGGAAGCTCTGAGGTTTCCGATAACGGCGGCGCATTGGAGAGTGCCGGTGAGACTTCGGAGAATGCGGGAACACAGCTTGCAAATCCTTGGAGAGATGCTACCGAGGAAGAGGTCGGATATATTACGGAAGGCTACTTTAAAATTCCGGAAGGTGCTACAAATGTTGTTTGCAGTGCAATGGATAAAGAGGGGGATGAGAAGCCTCTTTATCAAGTAACTTTTGATCTGGATGGGAATAATTTCACTGCCAGAGTGGAGTACGGAGCTGAAGATTATGCCGATATTTCGGGAATGAATTATGAGTGGACTTCGACAGATGAGGGCAAGCTCGCCGGATGGGGCGACGGAAACATGGAGGCGAAGTTCTACAGATATGTGGGCGATGAGTGCGCAGATCTTTGCACTTGGTATGATATCGAGATCGGTATCGCGTACAGCCTTTCTACTGTAGCTAAGAATCTTGATGGCTTCGACATTCAGGCTGTTGCAGAGGCAATGTATCCGGGCGATGATGTCTTGCTTGATGATTTTGTTCAGCAGGCTGCGCAGAAGGAAACTTTTGAAAGCTTTGACGAGGTAATTTCTTATCTCACCGAGGGTCAGGGCTATGCGTATATTAATGTCATAGGACACGAGGGCGATGTGCTTGCGGTAACGGACTATGTCTATAAGAATGATGATAAGACCAATGCTTCGATCGGAGCGACTTTGTACGGAGAGGTTAACGGAAAGATCAGGAGCCTTGGTTATGTGGGTTCCGCCGGAACAGCTTACCCTTTGGCGGCATCTGACGGTTTGATTTATGGTTGTAACCCGCATTCCTATGAAGTGTATTTTTTCAATCCCGATGGAACGGGACTTATGATGAAGGACGATATTACCGAATCCTATGATTCGGCGGGTAATGTAAGTTATTACGGATTTACGAGAGAAACCAACAACTTTGATGATACCGTGGAATTTACCGGCGGAGAAGCTGAGTACAATAAATATTGGGAGAATTACTTTAACGCGGAAGTGATCAACTTTACGGTTGTTAAGTAAGTTCTTTTGCCCGAATATAAATAACGACATGCCAATCGGCGCCTTCCGCTTTTGGAGGGCGCTTTTTACGGGGAATTATTCAGGACGCAAACTTGTTTAAGTAATACTACTTAGACAAGTTGTTGAACTTATTTAAGTAATATGATATAAATAAGTTGAGAGGTAGGCAAAATGGATTACAATTTTTACTATGATATAAAGTCAATACGCGAGATATTGGGAGTGAGCCAGGATGAGCTGGCTGATGAAATAGGAGTTCAACAGATTACTTTGTCCAGAAGTGAACAGGGCAAGACCACCCCTTCCGACAAATTACTGGAGAAGGTATATAGCTATGCGTTTGATAATAATATCAGACTCGGAAGATTAAAAGAAATGTTGTGGCTTGAGAGCATAAAGCCGGGACATAAGCTCCTTTTTCATGGAGCTAAAGGTGAGATTGCCGGCGAGATCAGAGTTGATATGAGCAGGACCAACAACGATTTTGGTCAGGGCTTTTATACAGGAGAGAGTTACGATCAAGCAATCTCTTTTGTCTCCGGATTTGAAAAATCATCGGTTTACTTCTTAGATTTTAACGATTCCGGGCTTAAGGCTAAGAAATACAGAGTAAATCGTGAATGGATGCTGACTATAGCATATTACAGAGGGGCTCTTGATGAGTATGAAGATCACCCTATGATCAGGAAGATAGTAGCTGAATCGAGAGATTGTGATTATATTATTGCCCCGATTGCGGATAACAGGATGTTCCAGATTATTAATTCTTTTATCGCCGGAGAGATAACTGATGAGCAGTGCAAGCATTGCCTGGCTGCGACGAATTTGGGTAATCAATATGTGTTTACGAGCAAGCGTGCAGTAAAGAAGTTGCAACTTGTGGAGAGGTGCTATATTCCTATGAATGAACGCGATTATTATATGGATATTAGGACTGAGGAGACAAGGCTTGGTGATGATAAGGTCAAGCTGGCGCGCAGGCAATATAGAGGAAAAGGTCGTTATATAGATGAGATACTTAAATGATCAGAGGAAGGAGGTTTTTAAATATGGTAAGGAAGATAGATAGAGACGGACTTCTTTTGTGCGAATTACAAGCCAAGACATTTGAACTTTCATTGTCCGAACAGGGAACGAGTTCAGAGATTTTTATAAGAAGATTTATGAACAGTAATATAGCAAAAGAGATTGATAATGCTTCAATTTTACAGACCAACCTCCAGGCAAAAGATATATTGGAGCGCATTGATGAAGAATATGGAGTGTCTGACTACGGTTCAGTTAAATATACTGCAAATGAGATGTATTGGATCGGATATATTTACCGTTACTACTCGTATACATATGGAAGATCATCGCGACAGGTATATAAGACTGTAAAACCAAAGGAGCTGCGCGGACTCTTTTTACCGTATCATACTATGGATCCTGCGCAGGCAGTTGACAGGGTTTTGGAGGCAAAAGGTCTGGTTTATGATGCAGTACAAGAAGAGGAGAGGCAGTACGGAATATATAAGAGAATAAGATTGGGACAGTAGCAATTGCTAAACCGAGCAAAATTTGGCATAATAATAGAAAGGTCGTGGGGGCGCGACATCAGTGGTTTTAATCCAATTAATTCAGATGATGTTGGAGGGGAAAATGGTAAAGATTGCTATTTGCGACGATTCTAAATTTATGCGAGGAGAGATCAAGAAGAGGATTCTTGAATACTCCATGAAAAAAGATTTTGACTACACGCTTAATGAGTATGACGCAGGAGAGAAACTTATCGGATCGGGTGAGAAGTACGATCTGATATTTATGGATTACGAGTTTGAGAACAACGGCGAGAACGGACTCGAGATTGCTAAGAAGATCAGAGTTTATGACAAGAATTCCACTATTGTTTTTGCGACGAGTTATCCGTCTATCGTTTTTGATACGTTTGAAGTCGGCACGTTTCGTTTTTTGACAAAGCCGATTGATGATAATAAATTCTTTGATGTTCTTGATGCTTTCTTAAAGACTATGGAAGAGGACAGCGTTCTTAAGATCCGTTTGGACGGAGAAAATCATTTCTTTAAAGAGAGCATAATATCTTATGTTGAAGGTATGGGCAAAAACTGTATCTTACATTTCTGTGACGGCCGCGAAGAGATGGAGTGCCATGAGACACTTGGCGCCATTGAGGGACGTCTTTCCCCCCGGAAATTTTACAGGTGCTATAAGTCCTTCTTGATCAATCTGGCTCAGGTTGACTCTTACAATCATGAAGAGGTTACCATGAGTACAGGCGAGAAGCTTCTTATCAGCAGACTAAAGTACAAGGAGTTTAACAATATCTATTCGGATTATCTTGTAAAAGCAGGGGTATAAGAATATGGAAAGTATTGGATTGATTCTGGGAATTTACACTATTCGCGGACTTGTTGTTTTCGCGAACTTTTGGATTGTATTCGAAAAGTTTTTTGACTATCAAAAAAAGAAATGGAAAAACAGCAATTGGATCTGGATAGCTGTTTATGCGGCCATCACTTATGCATACAGGCCGATGATAAACTATGGACCGAGAGCTGTATATTTCGTGATGATCTTTCTTTATTTCATGCGGGTTATCCCGTTTCTGTGGGCAAAATACGGATTCAAACCCAGTTTTATTATTACGGTTCCGTTTTATGAGAATCTGATCGATTGTGTCGCCCAGAATATAAAGTTCCTGTTTATTATAAGTAATAGGATGAACATAACCGGATATCAGAGGATAGACGCCGACATTGCTGTTACTATTGCGGAATTATTGGTACTTGTATTTTTGATTGTATTGTCTTTCCTCAAACGCATCAACATTGCCAGAGTATGTTTTACAGAGTTAACGGTACTGGAATACTTTCTTTTATTTGTTACGTGTATGACATATGGAGTGCTGGAGGTAAGAGTTTTTAAGATTCCCGGAGCCGTTGATTCATTGAAGAAGATGTGCGTAATTATTTTTGTGTTTATCCTGATTGTTATAATGCATGTCATTATGGTTCGCGAGCAGAATATTTCTATGAATACCATGATAGGTAATCTGAAAGAACCTATGAAACAGATAACCGAATCATATATCGAGATGAATGATAAAAATACAGAGCTTCGCAGATTCAGACATGATACAAAGAATCTTTTGCTTGCACTTGCTTCTCTTATAAAAGAGGAAAAATACGATCAGGCAACCGAGTATATCGACAAGATGCAGGAAACCATGGACACAACTAAAGTCAAGATGTTCGATACCGGTAATTTTATTGCGGACGCACTACTAGAATCCAAGGCCAAGACTGCAGCGCAGTATGGTATTAAGATGACGATCGAAGGCAATATTCCCGCCAATAAGATTGAGGACGTTAATCTTGTTATCTTAATTTCCAATCTGCTTGATAATGCAATTGAAGCGGCCAAGCAGGTTGATGGCGAGAGGAAGATAGAGATACAGTCTATCCTGAAAAAGAGTATTTGGATCCTTTCTGTAAAGAACTCATGTGTAAAAGATGTTGTTATAAGAGATAACAGGATCGAGACTACGAAAGATAACAAAGAAGCGCATGGTTTCGGACTTTCCAATATAGAGCGTGTAACGCAAAAGTATGCCGGAAAGCTGCAGCTTAGCTGTGAGAATCAAGTGTTCACAGCCAGAGCCACTTTGATGTTAACTGCGTAATAATACAGTTCGTTCCAATTTTTATACCGTTGATTCCCATAACCGTTATTCCGTTTTATTTTTTGTAATATAGAATCATCAGATGCAAGAAAACAAATGCACATGTAAGAGACTTTTACAAAAAATAAAAATTGGGAGGGTATATAGTATGATCGATGATATCGGTGGATGGTTTTGGCCTTAATAAAAGCAACTGAAAAGAAGGTTACAAACAAAAAATAAAATGGGAGTAGATTCCCGGTTGGTAACAAAGGGTAAGTTACCGTCGGAAATCTGCTCCCATTTTTGTGCGTAATACCGTTAATATCTTTGGATAGATTTTGGGCATACAAACATAATAATTTGCTTTTTGATTTTTACTTTGGAATCAACTGAACAAAAAATGCAGTTGGTTCCTTTTTTATGCATGTTAACTCCCAACACCGTTTTGGGAAGGTGATTGTTGATAGTATATGCATGTCAGGTGATACATGGGGCTTCACCTTTAGCGATAAATAGATGTATGAAACAGAAAACGATTAGAAGTAGAAGGGCTGGTTAGAAACTATGAATGAAATGATCAAAAGGGCAAGAACAATCGAAGAAAAGCGCCGGGCATATACCGGCCATGTAGATGTTGACTACAGCTATTTAAAAGAGTGGCGAGATGTCAGATCATTACTGAAAGATAAGTATTTCGAAGAGATGCTTAAAGAGAACAATATGACGGAAGAGGAATTTGCGTACGCACTTCAGCCTGATGTTGAGCTTGATAAGCAGGAGAGCGACAAATGGTATGACACCTACGAAGAGATCATTAACGGATTTAAAGATGAGATGATTGATACAAAAACAGGTGTCGGTCTTGCTACATTACCTTATACCGTTTATCTAAAAAAAAGAATCAGCAAAGTGATTGATAATCTTAAGAATATAAAAGTTGAAGATAAGGTCCTTAATGCTTTCATTGAGAGTCATGTGGCAGAGATGTTTGGTGTCTTTGGAAAACTTACGGCGTTAAGGCTTGCAATATATAAGGAACACCATAAGTTCAGAGCGAGAAATGAAAAGAAGCAGTTCATAGAGTTTTTGAAGAATTCTTTCGGCAAGAAAGAAGATTTTATTTCGTTTTATGAGAGCTATCCGGTAGCCGCAAGGGTGGCTACCGTAAGGACTCTTTTTATGATAAAGAACTATTCCGATATCCTTGAGCATCTCGATAACGATCACAAGGAAATAGAGAAGTTCATTGGCGTTAAGAAGCTAGTGTTTACGGATATCTCATTATCAACAGGTGATTCACACGCACAGGGTAATTCGGTTTCAATCCTTAAATTCGGAGATAAGAAGCTTGTTTACAAGCCCAAGAACCTTGATATAAGCAAGGCGTTTGAAATATTTGTGGATTGGTATGTAGGCAAGTCGGGTATGCTTGACATCAAGATCCCTAGGGGAATTTACAAAGAAACTTATGCATACAACGAGTTTGTTGAGAAGATTTATTGTAAGTCTGAAAAAGAAGTGGAGCGCTTCTATACAAGATACGGCTATCTTGTAGCTATCTGCTATTTGCTTAGTATAAACGACTTACATTTGGAGAACATTATAGCTCATGGCGAGCATCCGGTAATCATTGATCTGGAGACTCTTTTCCAGGTTCCGTCGCAGGTAGAGGGGGAATCGGCGTACATTGACATGGTGAAGCGTTTGGAAAACGAGTCTGTAGGAGCTTCCATGCTTCTTCCCAAGCAGACCAGACTTGGAGGAAAGGAATCAATCAATCTCAGTGCGCTTGACGGAAAAGGCGGAGAGCTTTCAGGGGAATATCTTGCGCCCAAGAATGTAGATACGGCTGATTTTCATTTTGAAAATATAAAAGGACATTTCCCCGCAGGGGATAATATTCCGCAGTACGGAAAAAATAAAGATGTAGATGTTTCACAATATAATCTTGTGATCGTTGAGGCTTTTGAACAGTTTATGAAATTTATTCTTGAACATAAATCGGAAGCTCTCAAGATACTTGAGGTGTTCAAAGGTAAAAAAATCAGGGCACTGCTTAAGGCTACGGAGCGATATGCATCAATGATTCGCTATGCAAATCATCCCCGTTATAACAGTGATATGAAGTACAGAGAGCGCCTTATGATGAATATCTGGGCTTATCCGTACAGGGATAAAAGAGTTATCAAGAGCGAAGTAAAAGATATGTTGTTTAACGACATACCTATCTTCTTTACATATACTGATTCGCTTGACGTTATAGACAGTCGAGGATGTGAGTATCCGGACTTTTATAAGATGTCGGGCTATGAAGCATCAAGAAGAAAGCTCCTTATGCTTACTGAAAAAGAGATAAAACTTCAGAAGACTATCATGACACTCTCTCTTGGAATTATGGATCCGTTCCTTAACATGAAACTTGGTAAGGTAGGAACTGTTTCTGAGGCAAAAAAGATTCATTATATGCCTCATGCTAAGGATATTGCGGACAAGCTTATGAAAGAGGCTTATGTAAAAGATGATGAGTGTGCATTCATCAATCTTGATTGCGATAAAGATGAAAAATGGGGCCTTAAGGCTTGCGAGACAGATCTTTACGGCGGATTGAGTGGTATAGCAGTTTTATACCTTGAACTCTACAGAGAGACGAGAGAAGAAAGATATCTGGATTTTTATCGCATGTTGATGAAGTCAGCAATCATTCAGGCTAAACCGGCTAGTGTGTCTTGCGCATTTACGGGACGTTTGTCACCGATTTATCCGATGATCTTGGAGAAGAAATATCTTAACACAGTTTACGATATTGATTACATCAAAGCGACAATGAAGGCGGTTCATAAGATTACCGATGAACTAATGGAGAAGTATGAGCACAACGATTACACGGCGGGATTGGCCGGAATAGTCAGGTTGCTGAGCCTTATTAAGGAAAACTTCCCCGAGATAGAGTTTGTCCAAGAAAATCTGGATAAATACATAAAGATAACAAGGAAAAGAATAAATAAAGAATATGATGAAGGAAAAACTAAATCCGGTATGGCACATGGCATTAGCGGAATGGTTTACGGCCTTGTTTCCGGAGGAAAGTATGATGCCAAAAAGGTTAAGGAACTTCTTTCTCACGAATATCGTTTAGGTATTGATCCTAAGAAAGATTTTAAATGGTGCTGGGGCTATCCGGGTATGATCCAGGCAAGAATCGCTTTGACCCGAATCGATGATAGCCTTGTTAACAAGAGACAGCTTGGCAGTTTGATAAATAAATTCGAAGCAATGCTGAATGAAACGGTCGGATCGGATACGTTATGCCACGGAACGGGAAGTATCGTGACAACACTTAAGATGCTATACGAATACACCAAAGATAAGAAGTGGATGAATTATCTTAAGAGATACATGTCCGACATGTACATGCATTCACTCTATGAAGGCTACAAGGTAAGCCGGGTTGGTGATATCGAAAGCAAGGGTGTATTTGACGGAATCAGTGGAATTGCTTGGATGTATCTGTACGCTGAGCACAACATAAACAACATTTTGCTGCTGGAAACATGTAACTAAACAGGAACGGGGAAAATGATATGAAAAAGATATTTGTTCTGATCGGCAGTAGGCAAAAAAAAGGTAATACTGCCGGATTCGCGAAACGAATAACGGACAGATTGGATAAGGAAAAGTTTGAAGTCGAATATGCTTTTCCGCAAGATTTTAATATTGCACCGTGCATGGGATGTTCGCAGTGTTTTGTGCGGACGAATTGTGTTAACAGAGATGATCTCAATTTATTACATGAAAAAATATTGGAATCCGATCTGTTTATCATAGCATCGCCTGTTTATATGCATTATTTTACAGCTGATCTAAAGCTGATAATTGATAAGTCTTCGTGGTGGGCACATACATTCAGGCTTCAGGGAAAACCTGTAGTGATTCTGAGTACTTGCGGGACGAATGGGTTTGACACAGTAACAAAGCCGCTTGGCGAAATTATGTCATATATGGGCGGAAATGTAATTGCATCTGCTAATGCAGCTATGATTCCGGATCAGCTTGATAATGAGGAATGGATGGAAAAGGTTTCCGGAGAGATTGCCGGACGCATCAACAAGTATGCATATATTCCGCATGAATCAAATAAGTATATAGAAAGAACTTTTCCATATATGAAGGCATCGGTGCAGTTACAGAAAGAACATAAAGAAAATAGCAATCTTGATATCGAATTCGGTGAATACAACTACTGGCGAGATACGGGAATGCTCAATTATGACTCTTTTGAAGATTATTTAAAAGAAAAATATAAATGCAAGGAGGTAGTGGTTTGAAGGTTAGATTTCAACAACAATGCGAACATTCTGAATGCGGACTGGCCTGTGCCTCTATGATGCTTGACTATTTTGTCGATAAGACAAAATTATCGGGGCTTAGAGATCGATACGGAGTTCCGAACGGTGGCTATAACTTACTGCAGATTCAGGAAGTGCTTAAAGAAAACGGAGTGCTTTCCAAAGCAATTAAGATCGGGAGAGAATCACTTAAGATGGTTCCAAAGCCGTTTATAGCCTTTTGGGATCGTAAGCATTTTGTAGTGGTAGAGAAAGTTTCGCCGGGGTCGGTATCATTGGTCGATCCGGCATCAGGTAAAAAGAAACTTACCAATGAAGAATTTGAAGAACATTTTTCAAAGATAATTTTATATCCGACAAGTGACAATAAAAGAAAATTCCAGTTGCCAAAAATCCATCCGGTACTTGCCGAGAATGGAAAGAGGCATGGAAAGCTTCTTTTGACCACATTGCTTTTCTCAATGATCATGCAATGCATGAGTCTTTTGGTTCCTCACGTAATACAGTCTGTTGTGGATGGATTTGAGAACCAAAGACTCCTTAGTCTAAAAGTATTACTGATGATACTTGTGGGGCTATCGGCTAATTATTTTATTTTTAATCTGATTCGAACGCGGCTTATCACCAAGCTGCAAACGGCATTTGATAAAGGCTTTTTGGGCGATACAATCGAGCAGCTTTTGGATCTTCCGTATTCCTACTTTGTTAACAGGAGTAAGGGAGAATTGATATACAGGATCAACTCCAATACTTATATCAGGCAGGTCATCATAGATCAGATGATAGAGCTTTTGATAGATATTTGTTTCTTCTTCCTGTATTTGGCTGCTATGATGCGTTACAGCCCGGCGCTGGCGACATTTACAATTTTTGTTGCCGGAGCTTTGTGTTTGATCCTGGATGCCAATACCAAGATAAACAGAAAGATTGCTCAGAACGAGATGGTTGTAACTACAAAATCTCAGGACATGATAAATGAGATGGTAAACAACATTTTTACCATTAAATCAACCAACTCTCAGAAGAATCTTTTTAATAAGTGGCAGGATAACTTTGAGAAGCAGATCGGACTTGAGAAGAAACGTGCCAAGTATGCATCGTTTTTGTATAACGCGACGCAGACTATTCAGATCTTTTATCCGCTGAGCATCTTCCTTGGTGGTTATTATCTGGTTCTGCATAACAAGATGACACTCGGAGGAGTCGTTGCATTCAGTTCTATAGGTGCATCATTCCTTTGCCCTATTGTTGCGATCATGAGTTCGTACGGACAATTGGTTACGGTGAAGGTTTATATAGAAAGATTGCTTGACATTATGGATACGCCGAACGAGACAGAAACTGAAGGAAAAGAGCTTCCGGCTGAATCGTGCAGAGATATAGATATGGAACATGTCTTTTACAGATACAGTAAGTTTTCCAAGTATGCGATATCTGATGTATCAGTCAGCATAAAGCCTTTTGAAAAGGTTGCGATCGTAGGAAGCAGCGGATCGGGTAAATCCACGATGATGAAAGTTATGGCGAGCCTATATCCGGTAACCAACGGACGAGTGGCATACGGAAAGAAAGATGTAAAAGATTTAAATGTACATAGATTAAGGGAAAAAGTTGGAATCGTTCTTCAGGAGAATATGCTCTTTAGCGGAAGTTTCAGAGAGAATATCACAATGGGACGCGATTTCACGGATGAAGAGATAAATAAGGTTTTGGCTGCGACCAACCTTACAGGACTTGTAGCGAGTTTCCCGCTTGGTCTTGAGACCAGAATTTCTGAGAGCGGACAGAATCTGTCCGGTGGACAAAGACAGAAGATAGCGATAGCAAGGACGATCATTTCGAATCCTCAGATAGTGTTTTTGGATGAACCTACCAGTGCGCTTGACAATGCTTCTGAAAAGATTGTCATGGACCATCTGTTCAATATGAAGGCAACTATAGTTGTCGTTGCACACAGACTTGCTACTATTCGTGATTTTGACAGGATCATTGTTATGGATAACGGCAGAATCGTGGAACAGGGTAACCATGAAGAACTGCTGGCAAAAGACGGCTACTATGCAAGACTTTACAGAATGCAACCGCAGCATGACTTAAGCACTAAAAAAGGGGATGAAAATGAAGAAAGGTATATATCGTAAATTAGCTCTTAATATGTTTCTTGCAGCCCTTCTAACCATATTCATCGGCGGCTTCTCCATAACGGCGGAAGCCGCTGAGGATAAGGAACAGACGATGGATATCCTGCTAAAAGAAAATGCGGATATCGATAAGGTTACTGAGGAGATAAAAGAGCAAGATGAAAAGATCCAAATTGAAGTATGCGAAGACATTAATTTGCTTCATCTTATCTATCCGGAGTCAGTTGACGTGGAGGAGATTGTGCAAGATAAGAGCATCCGTGGTCAGATAGAGGTAACGGGAGATCTTCCTAAGATTGAAGATCCCAAGGATGACCTTAGCGATGTTGATGTTTCCGATATCACGCCGGAAAGCGAGGAGATGGCGGAAGAGGAAATCGACGATTACGATCTATTTGATATGCTTGCCTGGCATTTGGATGAAGTTACAGACGATAGACAATCACTTGAATATACAACAGGAAAAGGCGTAAGGATCGCGCATATCGATAGCGGAGTTGACACAACACATCCGGTACTTGCCGGAAAGCTCGATCTGGCTAGAGGAAAGTCATACGTTGATGGTGATGACAGCCTGACAGATTATCACAGTCATGGAACGGAAACGGCGGGCGTAATCGCGCAGATAGCACCGGATGCGACTATCACTCCATATAAAGTAATGAATGCAACAGACGGTGAATCGCGCTGGACTCTTGCAGCGATAGTGGATGCGGTAAATGATGGAAACGATGTCATAAATCTAAGTCTGGGAACATATAAGTGCGTGGATGATTGTGATGAACGTATTTTGGTGGCAGCGTATAAAAGAGCTATCAGATATGCACAGAACAATGGTGTAGCGGTTTTTGCTTCGTCAGGTAATAAAGGCATTGATCTGGATCAAAATTACGAGTCCAACAAAGTGTTGCATTTACCCGGTGAGATAAAAGGAGTTAATACTATATCTTCTGTGTGGAACGGTTCAGAAGCCTCATACAGCAACTATGGATCTTGCGTGGAATTCTGTGCTCCGGGAGGAGATCTGGTGTACACGGACGGGTTACTTGATCTTACAGCTTTTATCTATGTTACGTTTCCGACGTATATAGACAATGGGCTTGAGACAATCGGAGTACCTCAAGGGTACACGGTTTCATACGGAACAAGCTTGTCATCAGCAATAGCGACAGCGTGTTTTGCAGACATATATTCATACGGAAAAGAAAAGCATCCGTATTTTCAGATAGATGATGCCTTGGATCTAATGATGGCAGGAAGTAACGACCTCGGAGAAGAGGGAAAAGACGTTCACTACGGAAACGGTGAGATCAATATATTAAAGGCTATCGGAGAGACGGAGCCTAGATATAAAGGTGAAGTGACGGAAGAAAGTGAGAAATCACGGACATATCGCAATCACAGGATAACAACCGATTATAACGTTACGGAAGAATACGGTGATACCTATCACGTAGATGTGACTATTACAAACAATACAGAAAGTACTATCCATAAATGGGAAGTAGAGATGGATCTGGAAGATGAGATAGATCAGATATGGGATGCAAAGGCCCGTAAGGACGGAGATCGCACCATATTATCCGGAGAGGACTACGACCAGGATATTGATTCGGGAGAATCGGTGAGCTTTGGGTTTATTGCCAAGAAAGCGTCGAGTGAAGATGAGATAAATCTTCCGGAAGAGGTCATATTGGTCAATGCGAAATATATGATAAAGCCTGAGGATTACAGTGTAGAGCTTGATATTTCATCGAGCTGGGGTTCCGGTTTTGTTGGAAACGTAACGATAACAAATCTTTCGGATCATGCGATATCCGACTGGAAGCTTGAATTCACCTATGATGCCGACATTGAGAGTATATGGAATGCATCAATAGCAGAAAAAGATGATGATTATTATTCAATACTAAATGACGGAAGTAATCAGAATATACCGGCAGGAGAGTCAGTAACTTTTGGATTTGAAGCAGCAGGGACCGGAGAAGAAGAGATCGGAAACGTATCGCTTATAAGTATTACCAAATAAAAAAATACAGTTCGTTCCGACTTTAATACAATTAATTCTAAAAAGAGAAATAACTAAGTATCGGTTGATAATATAAACTTGTCAGAAGTAAAGACACTGTTTTCAAAAAAGGAGAGAACTAATATGAGATTAAAAAAATTTGTAGGAGAGGCGTTTGAGGAATTAACGGTTGATGAAATGAAAATGGTTCAGGGATCCGGAGATGTTGAAGCGGATTTCAATTATATGGCGGTCTTAAGCCAGGCCAATGCAGCCATGGCAATTACGGCATCACCTGTTTTGATAACACTTGATGGTAGGTGTTGAGCAAAACGGTTGCAAATAAAAACAGTTAGCTAACGGAAAACACAAACTAAAAACAGAAGAAAAGGAGAAAACGAACATGGCACAGGAAAAGATTAATGAAGTAGTAGGAGAATCATTTGAGGATCTTAAGGAAGATGAGATGCTGCAGACACAGGGTGCCGGCGATGTAGACGCTGAGACAACACCTGCGATCACAGTATCAGCTGCAGTTGTTATAGGTGGAAGCTTAGGATTTGAAGCAACGGTTAAAGTTACAAAGACATGTAACGGAAACTGCGGTTAAAACAGTAAACAACAATAAATAATTGAAAAAGGAGAATAATACTATGTCAGAAGAGAAGAAGATCGAAGAAGTAGTAGGTGGTTCATTTGAGGAGATGCCTCTTGAGGATATGGAGAACACACAGGGCGCCGGCGATGTAGATGCTGAGACAACACCCGCATTACCTGTATCTGCATGGGGAGTTTCTGTAATCGCATCAGCGGTTTCCGGAGCAATAGTTTCTTCCAAGAAATGCTAATCCATATGGATAAAAGGAGATAACAAAATGGGAAAGAAAGATTTAGATAAGATTGTGGGCGCAGCTTTCGAAGAACTTGATGTAGATGATATGCAGCAGGTTCAGGGAGCCGGTGATGTAGAAGCTGAGACTACAGTACCGCTATCTGTTGTGATTGCTACTGCAGCAAGCGCGATTTATTCTTCCAAGAAATGCTAAAAATTGAATAAAAGAAATAGCTTTGGGAGTGACAAAAGTTCACTCCCAGGCATCTTTTAAAAAGGAGGATTAAAAATGCAAGATCAAAAAGTACTTTTAGTTTTAGTTATTATTTCAGCTATAGCACTTGTGGGTGTGGTTTTATGGAGAGCAATTTATACAACTAAACATAAAGGAGATGAAAAAGCTCTGAATGCAATCACGAAGGCGCAGGCAGCTTCGACATGGACTTTATGGTTGTGGCTTATTATCGGAGAAGGATTGTCAACATTTCTTTTTAAAGACGGTTCAGGATTCTCGTTGAATAGAATAGGTACTTGTATATTTATTTTGCTCGGTATTCAATGTTTAGTCGAGCTCTTTGCAGGCTATTATTATACAAAGATTGCAAAGGCATGATAGGCGAAAACTATAGTGTAGAGAATAGTAGAGAAGGAGATAAATAATATGGGAAAGAAAGATTTAGAGAAAATTGTTGGCGCAGCATATGAGGATCTTAACACAGAGGATATGCAGAATACTCAGGGTGCCGGAGACACAGAGGCTGAGACAGTATCTTTGGCTATTACCGGAGCAATTGCTTCTGTAATTAGTGGAGCTATTTCACTTAAGAAGTGTGTTTGATGAAAAGGAGACCGAATTATGGGAGAGAAAGAAATTAATAAGGTTGTCGGTAACTCTTTTGAAGAGCTGGGCGCAGAGGATATGCAGCAGACACAGGGTGCGGGAGATGTAAACCCGGAGGTTGTATCAAACTGCTTTACACTGACACCTTCAGTGATAGTAGCAAACCCTTCATTAGTGAGCGTTAGTCTTCTAAACAAATAATAAGTGAATAGTAGGAGAAAAAAGATGGGAAAAAAGAAATTAGATCAGATTGTAGGCACATCTTTTGAAGATCTTAATACAGAAGATATGCAGAACACTCAGGGTGCCGGGGATGTAGATGCGGAGACTACTCCTGTAATTATGCCTATCTGCTCACCTTCAGCAGTTGTAAATCCAACATTAGCGTTGAGTTTAATCTCTAAATGACAAACTGATTGAAAAGGAGAAGATCAATGAGTAAGAAGAAATTAGATCAGGTAGTAGGTGCATCTTTTGAAGATCTTAATACAGAAGATATGCAGAATACTCAGGGCGGCGGCGATGTAAACGCGGAGACTATTGTTACGATCAGCAACTTGACGTTGGTTGGTCCTATAGTAAGCATACCGGTTGTCTCATGCGCTAAGTAATAATTATTAAAGAAATTGAGGAAATATTATGATTAAAGCTGAACTGTATACAGAGTTCAGAGAAGATCGCACAGATAAGGTTACTGTAGAAAAAGCTGAACTCAGGAGAAAGCTAAAGAAGATAAAAAACGGCGCGATCTTGGAGCGCGAGAATGAGAAGTATCAGCTTTATTATTCGCCGGAGGCTTTCAAAAAAGATGAGGCAGAGCATGTTGCGCCTTATCATCTGGTGATCGATCCGGCAGCAAGAATCCGCTTTGAAGGTAGTTTGGACGAGTACGATAAGCTACTTGAAGAAATCGATTTAAAATGTATGGACCATGATGATGCCAAGGTATACAGCAAGTTAAAAGAAGGAAATGCTGACAGCGACTTCTTCATCATGGATGTATATTATCAGATGTAGAGTTTTGAGAAGCAATTAAGAAAGAAAATCAGGTTTAGACATTATTATAATAAAGCAAAGAAGGGGTGACTTTAGTTACTAAGGTCGCTTCTTTTTTGTTTGTAGTTTGCAATAACCTACATCTATCAAGAGCAATAAAGATTAGCTATCATAAAACCTATTGACTTAGTAGGTGAATCGAAGTAATATTTGTTCATCGATTACGAAACGGACCCGTTAAAAAATCTGACAGTTGGAAAATGAATATAGATGAGGAGAACAAATATTATGAAAAAGAATCTTTTGACCAGATTATTTGCAACAACACTTACACTTGTACTTGGAGCCGCAGCACTTACAGGATGCGGACAGGCAGCAGCACAGGGCGGAGAGCAGGCAGCAGAAGCACAGAGTGAAAATGCTCAGGCAGATGCTACTGACGCACAGACTGATGCAGGAAGCAAGGTTTACAGAACGCTTGATGAGATCAAGGAGAGTGGCGAGATCAACATCGGAGTATTCTCAGATAAGAACCCCTTCGGATATGTTGATGAGAACGGTGAGTATCAGGGATACGATGTATACTTTGCCAACAAGATCGGTGAGGACCTCGGAGTAAAGATCAACTTCGTTTCAACTGAGGCTGCAAGCAGAGTTGAGTATCTTGAAACAGGTAAGGTTGATATCGTTCTTGCAAACTTTACAGTTACGGAAGAGAGAGCAGAGAAGGTTGACTTCGCACTTCCATACATGAACGTGGCACTCGGCGTTGTGTCACATGAGGACAACGTGATCAAAGACCTTAGCGAGATCAAGGCTGACGACCAGGTGATCGTTATCTCAGGAACAACAGCTGAGACTTATCTTGAAAAGAACTATCCCAATATCAAGCTTCAGAAGTTTGACACATATGCTACAGCAAAGACATCTTTCGAGAACGGAACAGGCGTAGCTTGGGCAAATGACAACACAGAGGTTATCGCATACGCTATCGAGAATCCCGGATATGAGGTAGGTATTCCTTCACTCGGAAGCCAGGATACAATTGCTCCCGCAGTATCCAAGGGCAACAGTACACTTCTTGATTGGATCAACGGTGAGATTGAAAGCCTTGGTGAGGAGAAGTTCTTCCACGCAGATTACGAAGCAACTCTTATCGATACTTACGGAAAAGACTACGAGGAAACTCTTGTAGTTGAAGGCGGAAAGACAGAGTAACATATCATCCTATCATATATAGAGAGCGAGGGAGAGTCTGCGGACTCTCCCAAACTCGGTTTAAGGAAAAAGGAAACATCATGAACCCGGAAGTTATATCATCATACATCCCACTATATATAGAAGCGTTTTGGCTGACTGTTAAGATTGGCTGGCTTGGCATAGCGCTCGCACTTGCGATAGGTCTTTTTGTCGCTTTTGTAGTGCACTTTAAGGTGCCTCTTCTTGCGCCGTTATCACGCGTATATGTTGAGCTTTTCAGAAATACACCGCTTCTTGTACAGCTCTTTTTTATCTACTTCGGTCTTCCGAAGATAGGCCTTTCGATATCGGCGGAGACATGCGGATTTGTGGGACTTGGACTTCTGGGCGGAAGTTATATGGCAGAGGTTTTTAGGAGCGGACTTGAGAGCATTCCGAAATCTCAGACAGAGAGTGCGCTTGCACTTGGTCTGTCAAAGAGACAGCTCTTTTTCTCGGTTATATTGCCGCAGGCGCTTTCACAGAGTGTTCCGGGAATAATGGCTAACATCATTTTTTTGTTAAAAGAGACAAGTGTCTTTTCCGCGATAAGTCTTATGGATCTGATGTTTACTGCGAAAGATCTGATCGGACTTTACTATGATACGACAGAGGCGCTGTTCCTTCTCGTTATCTTTTACATAATTATGCTGCTTCCGGTTTCGATCATTGGAAGCATTGTCGAGAAAAAAGCAAGATTTAGGACGTTGGGAGTGTGAGCGTATGGGATTTGAAGTTTTATTAAAGGGAACCAATATGGCGCGCCTCCTGGGAGGCCTTGCGGTGTCGCTGCGTATAAGTCTTATTTCCGTAGCGATCAGCATTGTACTCGGAATCGTGCTTGGAATATTGATGGCGCTTAAGAACCCTGTGATCACGGCGGTTTCGAGGGTGTATCTTGAGATCGTAAGGATCATGCCGCAGATGGTGCTTCTTTTTATAGTGTACTTTGGAACTACGAAGGCGCTTGGGATCAACTTATCTGCCGAAACAGCGGCTGTAATTGTCTTTTCATTCTGGGGAACTGCGGAGATGGCGGACCTTGTACGAGGCTCGCTTATAAGCATCCCTGTTATCCAGTACGAGAGCAGCATGTCGCTTGGACTTAGCAAATTTCAGACGTACAGGTATGTTATCGTACCTCAGATAGTAAGGCGCATGATTCCGCTGTCAATCAATCTGATAACGCGTATGATCAAGACGACAAGCCTTGTGATGATGATCGGAATCGTTGAGGTTTTGAAGGTTGGACAGCAGATAATCGAGGCGAACAGGAAAGCATCGCCGAATGCAGCATTTGGCGTGTTCCTTATTATCTTTTTACTGTACTTTGCGGCGTGCTGGCCGATCAGTATGTTTGCCGGATATTTAGAGAAGAAATGGGAGAACTGAGATGGAAGAGATACTCAAGGTTGAAAATATAAGCAAAAGATATGACGATGTGGCGGTTTTCGAGAACCTTAACCTCTCGGTTAAAAAGGGCGAAGTTGTCGTTATTGTCGGTCCTTCGGGCTGCGGAAAAAGTACGTTTTTAAGGTGCCTCAACGCTCTTGAAGATATTCAGGACGGGCAGATAACACTCGACGGACAGGTTGTTGACGCATCTTCCAAGAACATCGGAAAGATCAGGGAAAAAGCGGGCATGGTGTTCCAAAGCTACGATCTTTTTCCGCATCTTACAGTGCTTCAGAATCTTATGCTTGCGCCTTTAAAGGTAAAAAAGAGTGATAAGAAGGAAGTTGAAAAAGAGGCGTTGGAGCTCCTTGATAAGGTAGGTCTTTTGCCTAAAAAAGACAGTTTCCCGAGGCAGTTATCCGGCGGACAGAAACAGCGTGTCGCTATCGTGCGCGCACTTATAATGCACCCCGAGATACTTCTTCTTGATGAGATCACGGCGGCACTTGATCCGGAGATGGTTCGTGAGGTTTTGGATGTTGTGCTGTCTCTTGCAAAAGAGGGTAGGACGATGATCATTGTAACTCACGAGATGCAGTTTGCAAGGGCGGTTGCGGACAGGATGATCTTTATCGACGGCGGAAGGATTATTGAAGAGGGTGCCCCCGACGAGTTTTTTGACAATCCTAAGACTGACAGACTTAAGCAGTTTTTGCAGACGTTTTCATATTGACGGATCTGCTGTGATATAATTGTAAAAAGGGCAACGGGGCTCGGTCATTTTTGAAATGGTCGAGCTTTTTTTGTTATAATTCTATTAGTTTCAAACCTGAGAAAGAAAGGTGGGAGATATCATGAATACGGCAGATAAACTTGAAGTTTTATTAAATAAGGCAAAAGGGGATGCGGCTCTTAAGCAGAGTCTTTTGAATACAAGAGGCGAAGCTGATCCGCTTGCGGCTTTCTGCAAGGTTGCGGGCAGTGCCGGCGTTGAGCTCTCTGTTATGGATATCGTCAACCAGGGCGAGGAGTTCTATGCGGAGATCAAGCGCAGCACCAACGGTGGCGGTGAGAATTCACCTGATCTCGATTTCCAGAATGATGAATATTCTATATTTATGATGAGACTGTCCGACCTATAAAAATCAGCTGGCAGTGCCACTGAAAATAGTATATTATGGCGTATGACAATAAGTCATATAAAATAGATGGGATTATTGGGTAATGAAAGAAATATCGATAAAAAAGCTCCGTAAACTTCCGGAGGATTCGTATAAGTTAATAGATGTGCGCGACGAGGCACTTGCTGCGTACGGCATGCTTCCGGGCGCGATCCGCATTGATATGGATAAGCTTGAGAAGAAAGAAAATGCGGCGATCAAGAAGATTCCGCAGGACAAAAAGCTTATTCTATACTGTCAGATTGGACAGAAAACCAAGGAGGCAGAGGAACTCCCTGCGCTTGAGGGACGCGAATACTATGGCCTTGAGGGCGGATATATGGCTTATCTTCAGGATGAGCTTGAGCATTTTGAAAAGGGTGAGAAGCAGCAAAAGGCTGAGGAGAGCATTAGAAAGAAGTATCATAAGCAGCTCTTTTCAAGATTTGCCAAGGCGTGCAAGATTTATAAGCTCATAAATCCGGGAGACAAAATTGCAGTTTGTATTTCGGGCGGAAAAGATTCCATGCTGATGGCTAAGCTTTTTCAGGAGATACAAAAGCACAGACAGATTCCGTTTGAAGTAACTTTCCTTGTAATGGACCCGGGATACAACAAAGAAAACAGGGCGCTTATCGAGAGTAATGCCAAGGCGCTCGGCATACCAATCACAATTTTTGAGAGTGATATCTTTGATTCGGTAGATAATATAGAAAAGAGTCCGTGCTATATCTGCGCCAGAATGCGCAGAGGATTTTTGTACAGTAAGGCCAAAGAGCTCGGTTGCAACAAGATCGCGCTCGGTCACCATTACGATGATGTTATCGAGACTATTCTCATGGGAATGCTCCAGGGCGGTCAGATTCAGACTATGATGCCAAAGCTTCACAGCACCAACTTTGAGGGTATGGAGCTTATAAGACCCATGTATTTCATACGAGAGAGCGATATCTGCGCTTGGAGAGACTACAATGAGCTTCATTTCCTGCAGTGCGCGTGCCACTTCACGGAGACTTGCACGACTTGTCATACGGACGGAACAACATCGTCCAAGAGGCTTGAGACCAAGAAGCTTATAGAAAAGCTCAAAAAAGATAACCCGTTCGTCGAGTCCAATATCTTCAGAAGCGTAGAGAATGTGCAGCTCAACACCATTATCGAGTATAAAAAGGATGGTGTGAGACACAATTTCTTGGATGAATATTGATGATGAAATTTGATGGAACGGGACATTCGTTCAAATAATAAGGAAAGAGGACTGACATGGACTACATACATACCGTGCAATATTACGAAACAGACAGGATGGGGATCACGCATCACTCCAATTACATCAGATGGATGGAGGAAGCGAGAGTTGATTTCTTATCTCAGATCGGCTGGGATTATGCAAGGCTCGAAGAGATGGGAATAATATCGCCTGTTATCAATGTAAACTGCGATTACAAGAAGACTACGACGTTTGCAGATAAAGTTAGCATAAAGGTTTCGGTAAAAGAATTTAAGGGTGTGAAGCTTTTTCTTTCGTATGAGATGAAAAACGAAGACGGCGCCGTTGTTTGCACTGCGACTTCTTCACACGCTTTTTTAACTAAAGAAGGAAAACCCATCAGGGTGCAGAAAGAGTATCCGGAGTTTTACAAGACGCTGAGCGAGCTCGCAGGCTGAAGATGGCTCGGGGTTGATGCGTTAATCTATATAAATGGGATTGGGAGTATTTTATGAAGACAGCTTTTATCACGGGTGCGACCTCAGGGCTTGGCGCCGAGTTTGCAAAAAGATATGCGCAGCAGGGCTATAAGCTCATTCTGACGGGCAGAAGGACGCAGCGCCTCGTTGCCTTGAAGGAGGAGCTTTCAGTAGAGTGCAGGATAATAACTGCGGATGTTTCGGACGAGGAGCAGTGTAAGAAGCTCCTTACGGATGTATCCGATGAGAAGATCGACGTATTTATCAACAATGCGGGCTTTGGAACGGCGGGGAATTTTCTTGAGACCGATCTTGAAAAAGAGATCTCGATAATCAAGGTCAATGACGTTGCGATGCACATTCTTTTTAAGGGGATTCTTAAGAAGATGAATAAGCAGGGCTTCGGAACGATCCTCAATGTCGCATCAAGCGCGGGACTTCTTCCGGGAGGCCCTTATATGGCGACCTACTATGCCTCAAAAGCGTATGTTGTTTCGATAACCAGAGCTGTGGCGAGAGAGTTAAAAGAGCTTGGAAGCAAGGTGCACGTTTGCTGCCTTTGCCCGGGACCTGTGGATACGGAGTTTAACGAAAACGCAGATGTGACTTTTGCGCTAAACGGAATAAGCGCCCGTCGCTGCGTTGATGAGTGCCTTAAGGGCATGGATAAAAAGAAAACCGTTATTATCCCGACGCATAGGATGAAAGCAGCGATCTTTTTTGGCAAGCTTGTTCCGAATGCGCTCATGGTAGCGATGACGGGTGGGCAGCAGAAAAAGAAGCTGTGATATAACGACAGCTCTTTTGTAGTATAATAAAAATGACGCAGAAAACACTTATAACCGGAGGAGGTTACACTATGGGAAACATCACAGAAATCATCAAACAGATCAGCGGAAATAAGGAACTCATGGCACAGATTGCCAAGGTTGACCCTGCTCAGGCAAAAGAAATCTTGAAGAAAGCCAATATCGATATAAGCGAAGATGACATCAAGAAGGTTCAGGCAGCGGTATCTGACGGAAAGCTTGATCTTGGCGATATCAAGAATCTTGCGGGCGGTCTTTTCAAAAAATAAAGGTGGTTCTATATGGTTAAATGGGGTGTACTTGGAACGGCGAACATTGCAAGGGGTTGCACGATTCCCGGAATGAGACTTTCTGAAAACTGCGAGCTCTACGCGATAGCGGGAAGAAGCATTAAGAAGGCGGAGAGTTTCAGAAAAGAGTTCGATTTTAAGAAGGCGTACGGAAGCTATGAGGAGCTTTTGGCGGACAGCGATGTCCAAGCCGTATACATTCCTCTTCCGAACGATCTTCATTACAAATGGGTAAAAGAAGCTCTGAACGCGGGTAAGCATGTGCTTTGCGAAAAGCCTCTTACGCTTAATGAAAAAGATGCGAAAGAGCTTTTTGAGATTGCCAAGAAAAACGGCGTAATTTTGATGGAAGCTTATGCGTACCTTCACAGCCCTTATATTGAGAGCCTTAAAGAGGTTGTAAAGAGCGGAATGATCGGCGATATCGATTATATTGAGACAGCTTTTTTGACCCAGGGATATTCCGATGATATCCGTATACGAAGAGAAAACGGCGGCGGAGCAATGTACGATCTTGGTTGCTACTGCACGACGATGATCCTTACGCTTATTGATTCGGAACCTGAAGATATCAAGGCTCAGGCGGAATTTAATGAGGATAACGTAGATATCCATGCGTCTTGCATGATACGTTTCAAGAATAAAGCAAGAGCGGCGTTCAATGTCGGAATGGTTCTTGGAATTGATAAGAATGCAAGATTTGACAATCTCTACGTTCACGGAAGAAAAGGCTATATTCGCTCCAAGGTTGAGTACAACAAGCAGGGCGAGGCGGCCTACAAGATCTACACGGATGAAGGGGTGTCGATCAAACGCCTCGATATCCCGCAGAATTATTCTCTTGAGATCGAGCAGATGAACAGATGCATCGAAAACGGTGAGAAACCTCATGTATCATCCAAGTTTTCCGTTAAGAACGCAAAGCTTATGGATATGATCTTAAAAGAGATCGGATATTAAAATATTAACAACAAGGGAGAGACACAATGAAAAATGATGTAATGAAAAAATGTGATCTGTTAGGGGAGAATGTAATCTCTTATCACAAGGGATTTTGGTGGGAGCATCCGCTTTTTAAGACGATTGCGGCACTTTCATATACAGAGAGCGGAAAGAGCGTTGATGTTCAGCTTGTAAAAGAGTGCAGAAAGAAACTTAAAAAGAGACAGAGCATTTTGTCATATTTTCGCGGAAACAATGAGCTGATCGCCGCTACGGGTATGGCTCTTTCAGATAATCCGGACCAGTATCTTGAGGATATAATCGCTGTTTACGGTAAGCTTCAGTCAGGTAAGTTCTTCGGATCAAGCTACAGAGCACTTTCTGCAATGGTGATCGCTGATGCAAAGAGAGTTGCCGATGCCGATGCGATAATCGAAAAGACCAATGTGCTCATGAAGGGAATGAAGAGTAAGCATCCTTTCTTAACGACCGATCAGGACACATGTCTTGCGGTAATCATGGCAATGGCTGATAAGAGCGCAGAGGCTATTCTCGAGGAGCTCGAAAACACCTATGCTTCTATCAAGGGTAAATTCTTATTTCATGAGAATGCCGTGTATTCACTTGCACAGGTGCTTACTGCTTTTGAAGGTGACGCTGTCAAAAAGAGCGAGAATACATTGGAGATTTTCAATGCATTCAAGGCAGCAGGATCTAAATACGGCATGGAATACGAACTTGCTTCGCTTGGTCTTTTGACTAATATCTCAATGAATAATGAGGATATCGTATCCGAAGCTGTGGAGGCTTCCGAGTATCTTAAGAAGAAAAAGGGCTTCCGTTTCTGGGACATGACAAAGCAGACAAGACTTATGGTTGCATCTACTTTGGTTTATGAAAGCTACGCCGGCGCTGACGCAGCCGTAAACGCAGCGGTTGTCGGAGGCACTCTCGCCAAAGTCATCGCAGAAGAAATCATGCTTATGGTCATCGTGGCATCAAGCGCAGCAGCAAGCAGCTCTTCGTCTCACTGATCTTTTGAGGGTTTTTTTAACATTGTTAGTATTTATGTGGCGCGTCGGGGGGCGCGCCATTTTGGGAGTATGAGGAGTTATGGCTAAAAAGGAGAAGGATAAGCTTTCCTTTAAGGCTACCGTTGGGAATGCATGGTATGCCATGACGCTCACACATATGATATGTCCGAGTTTGATATTTCATGCTTTCTTTTTGTGGCTTATGAACTTTGGCGAGTGGGTGTTTTTTGACGGTGTGTTTATGAGGGTTATAGTTGAAGCTCTCGATAAAGGAAGGGGATTTGAACCGGTCTTTCGGTTCATTCTTATAAGCAGTGCCATTTTCGGCACATGTTCTATTTATTCCAATTATATTGAAAATGTAGTGTTTCCGCTAAGGGGCAACAGGCTTTATGGCGGACTTTATAAAATGCTCTACGAAAAAGCAAGAAACGTAGAGCTTAAGTGTTATGAAGATTCTGATTTCTACAACAGGTATACCATGGCGATGGATGGTGCCGAGGAAAAGGTGATGGCTATCGTAAAGGGTATTCTTGGCGCGGGATTGGGCGTTATTGCGGCTCTTGTAGATTTTTACCTGATGTATGACATTGATCATTATGCCATTTTATTTATCCTTTCGCCGTTCGTGGGTAATTTTGTGTTCGGTAATATTATGAATAAGCTGAACTTCAGGAAATATCAGGATCAGGCGCCTAATGAAAAGGTGCTCAATTATGTCAGCAGGATGATGTATCTTCCCGACGGTGCAAAAGAGATCAGGCTGTCGGAAGTCTTTTCTCTGATGAAAAAGCAATATCGCGAGGCGACAAATAAAAACGTCCTTATTGCCATAAAATATGCATTTAAGTGTGCGAGTATGAATTTCCTTAGGATCACATTTACATTTACTGTGATCTTTGAAGGCGTGCTTATCTATGCGATTTACAGGAATCGCGTTACGGGAACGATATCGCTTGCAGAGCTTACGATCATGACGAGTCTCATGGTTGCTATGACGTGGGTTCTCATAAGATTGTTTGACAATATCATGGAGATACTTAAGAATGCCATGTTTATAAATAACATCAAAGGCTTTCTTGAGTATGAGGAGACTCTGCCCGAGGACTACGACGGAGATATGCCGGATTCTGAATTTAAGAGCCTTGAATTTAGGAATGTTTCTTTTGCTTATAAGGATAAAGAGATCATACACGATCTTTCTTTTGTTATAGAGAAAGGACAGACTGCGGCGCTCGTAGGACATAACGGCGCGGGTAAGACCACGATAATCAAGCTGATGCTTAGGCTCTATGATCCGACAAAAGGCGAGATCTTCTACAATGGCAGAGATATTCGCGAATATAATCTGAAGGCTTACAGGGATATTTTTGCGACGACTTTCCAGGATTATGAGCTTTTCGGAATGAGTGTAAAAGAGAATGTGCTCATGGGAAGGCACTATGAAAACGAGGACGAAAAGGTCATTGAGGCGCTTAAAAAGGCGGGCGTATATGACAGGATCTGCAGCCTTAAGAGTGGCATCGACAATGTGATGACCAGAGAATTTGATGATGAGGGAGCGGTGCTTTCCGGCGGAGAGAGCCAGAAGGTGGCGGTCGCAAGGACGTTTATAAAAGACGCGCCGATGAAGATCTTTGATGAGCCTTCAAGTGCGCTTGATCCGATCGCGGAATACGAGCTCTTTTCCAATATTATGAAAGAGGGCGAAGATCGCACCATGCTCTTTATCTCGCACAGGCTTTCGTCGGTAAAGAACTGCGATAAGGTATTTATGCTTGAGATGGGAATGCTCATCGAAGAGGGAACGCATAAAGAGCTTATGGCAGCAAACGGAAGCTATGCGCATATGTACAGGAAGCAGGCGATGAACTACCTCGCTATCGAGAACGAAGAGGAGGTGGTTGTATGAGCGCAAATACAGGTTTTACCGAGAAGACAAAGACTAATCAGAGCGTAAAACAGGTTCTTTCGAACAATGCTTTTCTATTAAAGCTCATGTTTAAGGCCTCTCCGGCGTTTATTATTTTTGCCGCACTCGACGCGATAAGGAATCAGGTCTCGATTTTTTTTGAGCATACGGTAGGAATAGGATACGTCCTTGAAGCAGCGGAATTTGGCTATCCTTTTGCAAAGGTTGCGAAGTTTATACTGATACTTGCAGGTTTAATAACACTTGGTATGGTGTTTGCCGTGTTCGCAGGCGACTTTATAGGGGAGAAGGAACGGCCAAAAGTTAAAGAGAAGATCAAGATGCTTCTCTATAAAAAGGCCGGTGTCATGGACCTTGAATGCTATGACAATCCTGAATTTTACAACGATCAGGTCATGGCGATATCGGAAGTTGATAAGCAGATTGACAGAGAGATGCAGTTTATCCGTGACTCGCTTGCCGGAGTTACCGTATTTATCACAACGACAATCTTTTTTCTTATGAAGGATAAGGTTTCCATACTGTTTGCGGTTGCTTCGTTTGTGCTTTCGTTTGTGTTTAATCAGCTTTATAACAAGCTTAGCTACCTTGCTAAGGTTGAGAGTATACCTTTTACCAGAAAAAGAGATTATGTTAAAAGAGTCTTTTATCTGGGCGATTATGCGAAGGAAATAAGGCTTAATCCCGAGGTTTCGGATATTTTGATCAAGAGGTTTGAAGAAGCCAATGATGAAGTGTACAGAGTTGAGAAGAAATACGCCTTAAGGAAATGGATACTTGGATTTATGAAGAAGTATCCATGCAACGATATGATAAGTGATCTGGTGTTTATGTCATATCTTGTATATCAGACCGCGGTTCTTCATACGATGTCGCTCAGTACCATGGCAATCCTTGCGCATTCGTTCGGAAGGCTTAAGAACGGTCTTAGGATATTCACCGAGGTTTATCCTTTTGCGACGGAGACGAGTCTCTATGTCGGAAGGATCAGGGCTTTTCTTGGCTATGAGCCTAAGATCGTGTCCGCGGAGAATCTTGTTCCTTCGGGTGAGGCAAAAGAGATTGAGCTTAAAGATGTTTCTTTTGCATATGGAGAGAATAAGGAGATGCTCCTTAAGAATCTTGACCTTCACATAAACCCCGGTGAAAAGATAGCGCTTGTAGGTTATAACGGCGCCGGAAAAACAACGCTGGTTAAGCTTCTTATGCGTTTATACGATGTGAAGAGCGGAGAGATTGATGCGGATGGAACTGATATCAGAAAATATGATGTCAAAAAATATCGCGATACGATAGGAACGGTATTCCAGGATTTTCAGATCTTTGCGGGAACGGTTAAGGAGAATGTTGTGCTTGATGTTGCGGACAACGCGGATGATATTGCGGTAAGAGCGGCGCTTGCGGACAGCGGACTTCTTGAAAGAATTGATCGATTCAATAAGAAGCTTGATACGAATCTTACAACGGAGTTTGTAAAGAGCGGAGTTAATCTCTCGGGCGGAGAAAGCCAGAAGCTTGCGATTGCGAGGGTGTTTTATAAGAACGCGGGACTTATGATCCTTGATGAGCCTTCAAGCGCGCTTGATCCTATCGCGGAGTATCAACTTAACCATGCGATGCTGAGCGCTACCAAGGATAAAACGGTTATCTTTATATCACACAGATTGTCAACTACGCGTCTTGCGGACAGGATAATCATGCTCGAGAACGGCCGGATCGTGGAGCAAGGAAGCCACGAAGAGCTTCTTGAACTCGGCGGTAAGTATGCGCAGATGTGGAAGGTTCAGGCCGGAGCGTATATTGCGGTGTAAGCATAGTAAAATAATTTAGAATAAAGTATAATAAATCTCATGTTGTTATTTCAGCTTTTATGTGAGGTATAGGTATGGTTTTATCAAATGAAGAATTAAAAGAGATTTATTTTGGGGCGTATGAATTTGAGGAGGTTGAAGACGGATATCTTCAGGCTTTTCAGTACAACAAGGATCAGATTGAGTATTTCAAGGGGGCTCTGGATTTTTGGTACGAAAGATGTACGGCGACAACAGCCAAGACTTTTGAGTTTACGACTGAGGCGAGCGAAGTTTCTTTTGATTACAAGATAATCTGGAAGGGCTCCGAGGACTCTTTTGAACTAATGATAGACGGACAGATTACGGATATTGTCTATGTAAAAGATATTGCGGAAGAAGGTAGGCTGACGTGGAAGCTTCCGAGTGGTAAAAAATCAGTTGTTATTTATCTTCCTGCGGACGAGACAGTGCTTGTAAGGAACTTTGAGACTGACGCAGAGGTAAAAAGAGCTGTGAAAAATGAGAAGGTTCTTTGGCTCGGAGATTCGATAACCCAGGGCTACGGACCGCTTCGTTCGGGATGTACTTATGTAAGTGTTGCGAACAGAATTCTAAATTATGATATTATCAATCAGGGAATCGGCGGATATATCTATGATAAGAACTGCCTGATGAAGATGGAGGGTTATAACCCCGATAAGATCATCGTTGCGCTCGGAACTAACCAGTACGGCGACACTGATGCAGTGCAGGCTGTTGAGGAGTACTATGAGAGACTTATAGGTATTTACGGTAATGAGATTCCGATCCTGTGCATCTCGCCTTTGTGGCGCGGTGACAGCGAAGAGGGAATTCCGGTTCTGATGGCATTCTGCGAGAAGGTAAAAGAGATCGCGGGTAGCTATAAGAATGTGACCGTGATTGACGGAATGGAGATGGTACCGCATCTTCCCGAATACTTCCTTGATCTTCTTCATCCGAATCCGCTTGGATGCGAGATCTACGGAAGAAATCTTGTGGAGAAGATCCGTAAGATTGGCTGGTAAGCTTAGTGGCAATGTGTTCCGATAATGCTCGGGACTTTTGGAATAAAAACAGTTTTAAGGAGATACTTGGCAATGATACACGACAACGTGCTCGCTGCTGTAGGGCATACACCAATGATTAGACTTAACAGGATCGCTGATCCGGACGGAGCGGAGATTCTTGTTAAATACGAAGGACTGAATGTGGGCGGTTCAATCAAGACCAGAACCGCTCTTAACATGATAAAGGCTGCCGAGAAGCAGGGACTTATAAATGAAAAGACTGTAATTGTTGAGCCGACAAGCGGCAATCAGGGAATAGGTCTTGCTCTTGTAGGAGCGGTAAGGGGCTATAAGACAGTGATCATTATGCCCGATTCCGTAAGTGAGGAGCGCAGAAAGATAGTTAAGCACTACGGCGCGGAAGTGATACTTGTTCATGATGACGGCGATATCGGAGCCTGCATCGAGGAGTGCCTTAACACGGCGCTACGAATGAGAGATGAAGATCCCAATGTTTTTGTTCCTCAGCAGTTTGAGAATCCGAATAACACAATGGCGCACAAGAACCACACTGCGCTTGAGATAATGGAACAGGTTGAAGGACCTATTCACGGTTTTTGCTCCGGAATCGGAACGGGCGGAACCATCACCGGTATCGGAGAGGTTCTTAAGGCGCAGTACCCCGACATCGAGATCTGGGCAGCAGAACCCGAGAATGCAGCTATACTTGCGGGCGGAAATATCGGAACGCATATTCAGATGGGTATCGGAGACGGAATTATTCCTGATATCCTCAACAGATCGATATATGACAACATTCACATCGTTTCTGATGACGAGGCGCTTACAATGGCTAAGAGACTTGCAAGAGAAGAGGGCATCATGTGCGGAATCTCAAGCGGAACCAATGTTGCCGCTGCGGTTAAGCTTGCCAAGAAGCTCGGCCCCGGAAAAACTGTAGTTACAGTGCTCCCCGATACTGCGGAGAGATATTTTTCTACCCCTCTGTTTGAAGAGTGATTATTATATGTTATAGTATAGTGTGTTAAAATTTAAGTAGAGACATACTATTAGCAGAATTAGGAGCAAATATGAGTAAAGTTGCACTTATAACAGGTATTACAGGTCAGGACGGATCATACCTTGCAGAGTTTCTTTTGGAAAAGGGTTATGATGTTCACGGTATTATAAGAAGATCATCGGTAGATTTCCGCGAGAGGATAGCACATCTTGAGGGGAAGCCTCATTTCCATCTTCATTACGGAGATCTCGGCGATTCAATGAGCATCATCGGTATCGTGTCCAAGGTTCGCCCCGATGAGATATACAATCTCGCAGCACAGTCACATGTTCAGGTATCATTCGATTCACCTGAGTTTACTGCTGACGTTGATGCTACAGGTGTACTAAGAGTTCTTGAAGCCGTTCGTCAGTGCGGTCTTACAGAGACTTGCCGTATCTATCAGGCTTCAACTTCGGAATTATACGGAAAAGTTGAGGAGGTTCCTCAGAACGAGAACACTCCTTTCCATCCATACAGCCCTTATGCGGTTGCCAAGCTCTATGGTTTCTGGATTGTAAAAGAGTACAGAGAAGCTTACAACATGTTCTGCTGCTCGGGAATTCTTTTCAACCACGAGTCAGAGCGCCGCGGCGAGACTTTCGTTACACGTAAGATCACGCTTGCAGCAGCACGTATCGCACAGGGCAAGCAGGATAAACTTTATCTTGGAAATCTCTCAAGTCTTCGTGACTGGGGTTATGCCAAGGATTATGTTGAGTGTATGTGGCTTATTCTTCAGAACGATAAGCCTGAGGATTTT
>NZ_FPCC01000008.1 GCF_900116875.1 Butyrivibrio sp. INlla21 | reverse complement strand
TTACAACATGTTCTGCTGCTCGGGAATTCTTTTCAACCACGAGTCAGAGCGCCGCGGCGAGACTTTCGTTACACGTAAGATCACGCTTGCAGCAGCACGTATCGCACAGGGCAAGCAGGATAAACTTTATCTTGGAAATCTCTCAAGTCTTCGTGACTGGGGTTATGCCAAGGATTATGTTGAGTGTATGTGGCTTATTCTTCAGAACGATAAGCCTGAGGATTTTGTTATCGCAACAGGCGTTCAGCACTCTGTTCGTGAGTTTGCACAGCTTGCATTCCACTATGCGGGCATTGAGCTTGAGTTCAAGGGCGAGGGCGCTGACGAGAAGGGTTACGACAAGGCTACAGGAAAGGTACTCATCGAGGTATCACCTGATTTCTATAGACCTACAGACGTTGTTAACCTTTGGGGCGATCCCGGCAAGGCAAAAGAGAAACTCCACTGGAATCCTCAGACCACTTCTTTTGAACAGCTTGTAAAGATCATGGTTGAGCACGATATGGCTAAGGTTGCCGTTGAGAGAGCTAACGAGCACGTAGAATTTAACCTTGCGGAGTTCCTTGAAAAGGGAATTGATAAGTAATTAAGGAAAAGAGGCGCATATCATGATGGAAAAAAATGACAAGATCTATGTTGCAGGACATAGAGGAATGGTTGGCTCTGCGATCGTAAGAGAGCTCAAGGAGCAGGGATATTTCAATATCATCACAAGAACCCACAGCGAGCTTGATCTTACGAGACAGGACCAGGTCGAAAAGTTCTTTGCCCAGGAGCAGCCTGATTATGTTTTCCTTGCAGCTGCCAAGGTTGGCGGTATCATGGGTAATTCCGAAGCTCTTGCGGATTTCATGTATGAGAACATGATCCTCGAGATGAACGTTATCCACGCAGCTTGGAAGAACGGCTGTAAGAAGCTTGAGTTCCTCGGTTCATCCTGTATTTATCCCAGACTGGCTCCTCAGCCTATGAAAGAGGATTGCCTTCTTACATCAGAGCTTGAGAAGACAAACGAAGCATACGCGCTTGCCAAGATATCGGGCCTTAAGTACTGTGAGTACCTCAATAAGCAGTACGGAACGGATTATATTTCGGTTATGCCTACCAATCTGTACGGACCCAATGATAACTATCACCCCACACATTCTCATGTTCTTCCCGCACTTATCAGAAGATTCCATGAGGCTAAGGAGCAGAATCTTCCTTACGTTACATGTTGGGGCGACGGAAGTCCTTTGAGAGAGTTCCTCTACGTAGACGATCTTGCGAACCTTTGTGTATTCCTTATGAATAACTACAGCGGCAACGAGACGGTCAATGCCGGAACGGGAAAAGAGCTTACGATAAAAGAGCTTACGGAGAAGGTTGCAGCCATCATCGGCTACACAGGCGAGATCAGATGGGATCCCACAAAGCCCAACGGAACGCCCAGAAAACTTCTTGACGTATCAAAAGCCAAAGCACTTGGCTGGACATATAAGACAGAGCTTGAAGACGGTATCAAGCTTGCGTACAAGGATTTCCTAGAGAATCCCATGCGCGCGGAGAGATAAAGATTGTTAGAACACCGCTTTGAAAGTATTTGCTGCTTCCAAAGCGGTGTTTTTTTGTCCTAAAATTTGAAAGACAGGCCCTTTAAGTGTAAAATACTGAATAGAGTGGGATTTTATAACTTGCGTTAGAGGCAAGTATAAGTTTACGCCATGTCAGAACATGAAACGGGAGTAAGAGACAATAATGAAATTACTTAGTGTTGTTGTTCCCTGCTACAACGAGCAGGATAATATCGCGGATTTCTACAACGAGCTTTTAAAGAACGAGTCTTTTTTCAAGGAAAAAGATATCGAGCTTGAGATCATATATATTGATGACGGTTCTTCGGATAAGACGCAGGAAGAAGTTACGCGCCTTCATGAGAAGGATAATAGAGTTCATCTTGTCGGATTTTCTAGGAACTTTGGAAAAGAGGCGGCTATGTTCGCAGGACTCCGAAAGTCAAAGGGCGATTATGTCGTGATCATGGACTGTGACCTTCAGGATCCACCGGCTCTTTTATCTGAAATGATAAATGCGGTGATGGATGAAGGATACGACAGCGTAGCCACAAGAAGGGTCAGCAGAAAAGGCGAGCCTCCGATCAGATCGTTCTTTGCGAGGATGTTCTACAGACTTATCAACAAGATTTCCAACGCGGAGATTGTTGACGGAGCAAGGGATTACAGGCTCATGACACGCAAATTTGTCGACGCTGTTCTTTCCATGGAAGAATACAATAGGTTCTCTAAAGGAATCTTCGGATGGGTCGGCTTTAAGAATAAATGGATTGAATTTGAAAATATCGAGAGGAGAAAGGGTGAGACCAAGTGGTCTTTCTGGAAGCTTTTTGCCTATGCGATCGATGGGATCGTGGCTTTTTCGACTACGCCTCTGACTATTGCATCTGTTTTGGGCATGCTATGTTGTTTGGTCGCCTTTATCTTTGTCATATTTATTGTTATAAGGCAGCTTACCGTGGGAGATCCTAACCAAATGGTGGGATGGGCTTCCATGGCGAGTATCATTTTGTTTGTCGGCGGATTGCAGCTGTTCTTCGTGGGTGTGGTCGGTCAGTACCTTTCAAAGACGTATCTTGAAGTTAAGAAGCGTCCTTTGTACATCGTAAAAGAGGAGTTGTAATGGTCAGTATTATCGTGCCGGTCTACAATGCGGCTAAATATATAGAAGATACCATAGCCATGGTATGCAATCAGACATACAAGGATTGGGAGCTTATCCTTGTGGACGACGCATCCAGAGATGGGAGTGCTGATCTCATCGAGGAGTGCATCAAAGAGCAGGGCAAGCGTATCAAGCTTATTAGAAAAGAAGTTAACGAGGGAGCGGCTGCTGCGAGAAACACGGGAATTGACGCTTCGATCGGAAGGTATATAGCATTTCTTGACGCAGATGACGTATGGGAGATGGATAAGCTTGAAAAGCAGATTGCTTTCATGGAAAAGACGGGAGCCGCTTTTTCTTTTCACTCTTATGAATTCGGAGATGAGAAAGCGCGGCCTACGGGAAAGATTGTTCATGCGCCCGCTACGCTTAATTTCAGGCAGGCGCTTTCAAGAACCGTTATTTTCACAAGTACGGTCATGTTCGATACGGAAAATATAGATATGGAAATTATCCATATGCCGATGGTTCCGAGCGAGGATACGGCTACGTGGTGGAGGATACTTAAGAGCGGAATTACAGCTTACGGACTTGATGAGAATCTTACGATCTACAGGAGACCACCAAAGTCTCTTTCGTCCAATAAGCTTATCGCTATGGAAAGAATCTGGTTCTTATACAGAAATATAGCCAACCTGTCGGTGTTGGAATCTTTATTTTACTTTGGAGGATGGGCTGTCAGAGCGACTCTTCGCAGACTGTAAGCAGTTTTCCGCGCTGCGAGATAGGTCGTCGTGACAGTAAGGGGATTTATGAGAAAAAGTGAATCATTTAAAAGAATAATAGTATTGCTATTTGATTTCCTTGGAATATGTATGTATGCCGCGGTTTTTGCGTGGGCATGGTTTGCTGTTTATTATCCGTTCCTGCATAATTACAAGCCCGGTAAGACCGGCGTTACTGGAATGGGTATTACTTATGTGTTCATGGGACACGTATTCATACTTGTAGTGTATTTCTTGCTACTCTTTTTCTTTTTAAATACGTATGGCGGACTCAGAATAGGCTATCTAAAGCCTATTGATGTTTTCTTGTCTCAGATATTTGCACTTCTTTTGGGAAATTTCTTTATGTTCCTGATAATGACCATTATCAGAGCTACCTACGAAATACTTCCGATCGTTCCACTCTTGGGAGTCTGGATTGTTCAGATGGCAATATCGTTTTTGTGGGCATTTATAACGAATGTTATTTATATGCGGATATTCCCGCCCAGAAGGCTTCTCCTTGTAAACGGCGAGTATGCTGCGGATGATATTATCAGTAAATTTGATACAAGAAAAGATAAGTACACTATTGTAAAAAAGATCAATATTTCCGAGGGTATTGATAAGGTATACGAAGAATGCCTTGGAGATTACGACGGAGTTATCATCTGGGATGTTCCGAGCCAATACAGGAATGGGCTTGTTAAATACTGTTATGGCAGAAATATAAGAATATATGTGATGCCCAAGATAACGGATGTGCTGTTAAAAGGATCATCGCAGCTTCATGTTTTTGATACACCGGTTCTTTTGCTTAGAGAATATTCCATCAAGATTGAGCAGAGATTTATAAAAAGATTACTTGATATCTTGATATCTCTTTTGCTTATTATCATTACTTCGCCGCTTATGTTGATCGCAGCGATCGTGACCAAGCTATACGACGGAGGTCCGATCCTGTACAAACAGGTAAGGTGCACCAAAGACAGGCGTGAGTTTAAGATAATGAAATTCAGAAGTATGAGTGTGGATGCGGAAAAGGACGGTGTTGCAAGGCTTGCTGCCAAGAATGATTCCAGGATCACACCTTTTGGTAAGTTTATCAGGGCGTGCAGGATTGATGAGCTTCCTCAGCTCTTTAACATTCTCATCGGAGATATGTCTTTTATCGGTCCGAGACCCGAGAGGCCGGAGATCATAGATCAGTACATGGAAGAGATGCCTGAGTTTGCGTTCAGGACCAAGGTTAAAGCAGGACTTACGGGTTATGCGCAGGTTTACGGCAAGTACAATACAACGCCGTATGACAAGCTTAAGCTTGATCTTACTTATATAGAGAACTATTCGCTTTGGCTCGATCTTAAGATCGCGCTGCTTACACCCAAGATCCTTATAACTCCCGATGCGACGGAGGGAATTGAGGATGACCAGATTACTGCCAAGAAGAACTCATAAGGAAGGCGGTGTGCGGAGGTAAAAAGTCCGCACGACCGAGATACGGAGACTTGATACATGGACAGAAACAAGAACAAATATATGGAAGAAACGCTGGATCTTAAGAGCTTTTATTTAAGACTTATAAAGAAGCTGTGGCTTATCCCTGTCATGGCACTTATCGGAGCGCTTATCGGCGGATGCATTTATTATCTGGTGACGGTTGCTTTCGGACCTGAGAGGTGCTTTGAAGCACAGACCTCATTTTATCTGACTTATTCTCCCGATGCGTATCTTACCAATGAATCCGGCGGGACAATGATTGATTATTATAATTCTTATTCGTGGTCCAAGCTTATCTTGCCGTCTCACGATGTGCTTGAAGAGACAGCAAAGATTTTGAAGGACGAAGGATGCGACATAACGGAAGAAGAGGTAAAAAATTCAGTTTCGGCGGACGTTCCTTCGGACTACAGATTTCTTGTCATCACAGTCAAGAACGCAGATAAAGACAAGGTAAATAAGATAACGGACGCAATCATAAAAGATTTTGAGATTTTCCCGAGCATCAGTGTTATGCATGCGGTTGATACCATTTCGGTTATTTCAAGAAGCGATGTTTATCCTGAGAAAGTTGATAACAGGATTCTGACGGCGATTATATTTGGCGCTGTTGTGGCAGCTCTTTTGGCTGTGCTGATAATTCTTTTATTGGACGCGTTTGACGATTCGGTATATGTACCCGAGGAGTGTGAGAGAAGATATGGTATTCCTGTTCTCGGAGTATTATCTTCCAAAGGCGAGATCAGTGACATGCTCAAAAACGAGCTGACGGCGGCGTATGAAAAATATGCTTCAAAGGCAGAAAAGGCCTATTTCATTTCAACCGACAGTTTGGAAGATTATGAGAGGTCGGTAAAAGATCTTGATGTATTAAAGAATGTTCTTGGCAACGGAAGAAGTGAGAGCGTATCTAAGCTCACTCCCATGGAGGTTCCGGGCAAGGTTCTAGAGAATTACAGAAAAATAGGCGAATCGGACGGTGTGATACTGGGCGTTCCTATGGGTAAAAAGAACGGATGCATGACCGAACATGTAATCTCACAGCTAAAGAAGCATGACTGCCCTATTTTGGGAATCGTTATTGCACGTGCCGATGAGAAATTTATAAAAAAATACTACGGAGTTTAACCTGATGTCTGACAGACTTGAGATACTAATTTCAGCCGTTAATAAGGCTGCAGAGGAGCTTCCTCTTAAAATGAAAATAGAGACCGATGCCGTTATCGTCAATCAGGTTCCCGACGGAAGCGGTGCGGATAAGGATGAGATGATCGTAACCCAAAGCGGTTTATGTAAGGT
This sequence comes from Butyrivibrio sp. INlla21, assembly GCF_900116875.1. Classification (GTDB taxonomy): domain Bacteria; phylum Bacillota; class Clostridia; order Lachnospirales; family Lachnospiraceae; genus Butyrivibrio. The sequence goes on along the minus strand of NZ_FPCC01000008.1, from coordinate 140,112 downwards.
GCTCACAAGACATGCCAAGGGCGTCGGATTATCGAGAAATATGGCGCTTGATACGGCAACTCATGAGCTTATTCACTTTGGAGACGATGACATCGTTTATGATGAGGGATATTCACAGAGAATAGTTGACGAATTCGATAAGCATCCGGAAGCGGATGTGCTTCTTTTTAACGTTCAGGCGCAGCCGGGGAGGGAGACCTATCGGAATGAGGATTACGCGAGGATAACCTGGAGAAATTACGGAAGATATCCGGCGTACGCAATTGCTGCAAGGAGAGATAAGATAATTAAGGCGGGAGTGAGGTATTCTCTTTTGTTCGGAGGCGGCACCGAGTTCATGAACGGAGAGGATTCACTGTTTTTGCATGATTGTTTGAAGGCCGGGCTTTGCATGTACAGAACTCCGGTCTCACTTGGTCACGAAGAGGTCGGGGAATCTACCTGGTTTAAGGGATATACCGACAGATTCTTTTTTGACCGCGGTGTACTCTATCATTTCTTATATGGGAATTTTGCCAAGATTCTGGGCTTTAGATATTTGTTTAAGAACAAAGATGTGATGTGTAAGGATATGGGGCTTGTTAAGAGCTATAAGCTTCTTGCCAAGGGCGTAAACCACGGAAGAAAGCTAAAGACAAGATAATCTGAGCTTGAGTTATTTGAGAGGATACAGATGGCTGTTTACCTGATTTTGACAGCGGTGGTCATTATGACCGCCATGCTGATCAAGAAGACGGAACTTAATACAGAATATGCACGTAATATGTGCATTCATCGTGGCATGAAAAGACAGGACATGGTCAATCTTATTGCGATGCTTACTATTTTCCTGGGCCTTTTTTTGGTGTCCGCGCTCAGGGTTAATGTGGGAAACGATTATGCATCGTATGTTGAGAAGATGCATCTTGTTTATTCCAATGCATACGTGATAACGGAGCCCGGATTCAACATAGTAACATATGTTATTTATTCAATCTGCGGGTCGGAACAATTTATTTTGGTCTTCGCTTTCTTTTCGTTTTTTACGGTTCTCTTTTTTATGAAAGCAATCTGGGATCAGAGTGAATGGTTCATTTTGAGTTTTGGAATGTTCATGTTGCTCGGATATTATTTCCAGTCTATAAGTACCGTGCGTTATTATTTAGCTTTAGGAATGGCGCTGTATTCGATCAAGTTTGTGATAAAAAAAGATTGGCCGAGATTTGCGGTTGTGGCACTTATCGGTTGTCTTTTTCATTTTTCCATATTGCTGATTCTTTTCTTTTATCCGCTGGCAAGACTTAAGTGGAAGAGATGGATGTACGGAGTGAGCGCGGTTATGTGTTTATCGTGTCTGTTCCTTAATGATCTTTATCTTAAGGCTGCGTTGTGGATTTATTACACATACAAAAATACGGAGCTTAATACCGGAACGAGTATTACTGCCATAGCAAGATGCGTTGCCGTGCTTGCTTTTGCGTTTTTTGTACTTCGGGATAAGCTTAAGGAAAACAGGACTTATCTGTTTTATTTTCACTGTAATCTGATCGCGCTGGCGCTTTATATATTCGGTAAATTCCTTCCGGAAATCTCGAGGCTCGGATATTACCTTACGGTGACTCAGATTCTTTTTATCCCTGCAGTTATAAAAAATATCAAGGATGATAAAAAGAGAAAGCTGGTCACGGTGTTGGTCTGCGCTGCGTGCTTGGTATATTTTGTTATGTATATGAGATATGACGCGCCGAGGGACGGAGTCAGGATACTTCCGTATCAGACGATTCTTTTCCACGATATGCCGCCTATTCTTTCGGATAAAGGTTATTAAGGAGTTTTTGTTTTTATGAAGAAGCCTTTTTTTACAATAATAATAGTTTCATATAATCCCGGAAATAAGCTGATCGAGACCGTTGAGAGCGTTAAGAAGCAGACTTATTGCAATTACAGGATCTTGATAAAAGACGGAATGTCTACGGACGGTTCGCTTGATAAGCTCAGGGAAAAACTGGGGATGACCGGAAATGTCGATGAAAAGGGCGAAGTTACTATAATTGAGAGCTGTGATAACGGAATTTATCATGCGATGAATATCGCGGCTTCGCATTTAAATGATAAGGTTAAGAACGCCAGAGCAGAGGACGCGGAGTTTGAAGATGCGGAGAAAGTTAAGATTCTTCGTGCCGGAGAGCTTCCTTCATATATTTTCTTTTTGAATTGCGGAGATACTTTCAGAGATGAGAATGTGCTCAGAAAGGTCCATGATCATATTATTTCCAAGATTGAAAAGAGCGGAACAACGGTTCCTTCGATCTTTTACGGAGATACATTTGATTGCATGACAGGATACAGAGTGGCGTCCAATCCCAAGATTGATGATTTTGCGTGCTACAGAAACGTTCCGTCTCATCAGGCATGCTTTTATGATGAGAGACTCATATACAGAAATCCGTTTGAGCTAAAATATAAGGTCAGAGCGGATTACGAGCATTTTTTAAGATGCTTTTATAAAGAGAAGGCACAGGCAGTCTACATGCCGGTGATCGTTGCCAATTATGAGGGCGGCGGATTCTCCGATGTAAACAAGAAAATGTCTGAGGAAGAGCGCCGTGATATTATCAAAATGTATCTTCCCGTGTCACAAATTCGAAAATATGATATAATCAGGATATTTACTTTTGCAGCGCTACGAACTGCGCTGTCATCAAATAAGCTTACATCAGGAGTTTACAACACGCTTAAGAGCTTTATTTACAAGCTAAAGGAGAAGAGAAATTGAGAGTTTTATGGTTATGTAACATTATGCTTCCGGCGTATGCGGAAGCGCATGGAGTTGAATACTCCGTAAGAGAAGGATGGCTTACGGGTTGTCTTGATAGGATCATTGGGGAAAATGATTCCGAAAAGAATAATTTGACACTTGGAATTTGTTTTCCTAAAGAAGATGCCGGCAATTACAAAGAGGTTATCGACGGTATAACCTACTATGATTTTACTGAGGATCTTGACCATCCGGAGACCTACGATCGCAGTATCGAGGAGAGATTCCGCACAGTATTGGATGATTTTAATCCCGATATCGTGCATATTTTCGGAACCGAGTTCCCTCATACACTTGCTATGCTCAGAGCCTTTAATAATCCGGATAAGACACTTCTTGGTATTCAGGGGCTTTGCGGTGCTATCGCGTTTGATTACATGGCAGGACTTCCGGCCAATGTTCAGGAATCCGCTACTTTCAGAGATCGTATCAAGGATGATTCTTTGGTTCAGCAGAGAAATAAGTTTTTGATACGTGCGGAGCATGAAAAAGAGGCAATTCTTTCCGTTGGAAACATTACGGGAAGAACCGATTTTGACAAGGCGGAGACTGCTAAGATCAATCCCGAAGCAAAGTATTTTTCGATGAATGAGACGATGAGACCTCTCTTTTACACCGGAAAGTGGGAAGAGAAGAAGGCAGATCCTCACACTATCTTTTTGGCACAGGGTGATTACCCGCTTAAGGGCTTCCATTTTGTGCTGCAGGCTATGCCTAAGATCTTGGAGAAATATCCTGATGCGCATCTCTACGTTGCGGGTAACAATATAATCGGTAAGAGCAACAACAAATACCCGTTTTTCTTAAGAGCGAGTGCGTACGGTAAATACTTGAAGAAGCTGATATCTTCAAACAAGCTTAAAAAGAAAGTATCGATGCTCGGTACGCTCAATCAGGAGCAGATGAAAGACAGATTCTTGCACAGCAGCGTATTTGTGTGCGCTTCCGTGATCGAGAATTCGCCCAATTCAGTCGGAGAGGCTATGCTCCTCGGAGTTCCGATCGTAGCATCGAGAACAGGCGGCATCCCGAATCTTCTTACGGATAAGAAGGATGGTCTTTTGTTTGAGAATAAGAATCCCGAAGAGCTTGCGGACAAGATCCTTGAGATCTGGGATGAACCCGTGATCTCAGCGGTTTACGGTGACAATGCATCCAAGCATGCGCGCGTAACTCATGACGCGGATGCCAATTATAAGAGACTTATTGAGATTTATGATGAGATTAATGGTAAGGAGTAAACAAAGTGGTCGTTACTTTTGTCTCTAATTACATAAATCACCATCAGATTCCTTTTTGTAAGGAAATGGCGGAGTATGGTCCTGACGTGGAGTTTCACTTCATCCAGACCATGCCGATGGAGCAGAAGAGGATAGACATGGGATGGGCAGTCGATCCCGGTTCATACTCTTTTGTTTCTGTGTACTATGAGGACAAAAAGACCTGCGAAGATCTTATCTTAAATAGCGATGTTACGATATTCGGTTGGTCAGAGGGGATTGTAAAAGAGCTTGAGGAGAAAAGGTTGTCTTCCGGCAAGCTGTCTTTTCGTGTGAGTGAGAGAATTTACAGAGAAGGACAGTGGAAGATGATAAGTCCCAAGGGGCTTATAAACAAATATAAAGAACACATCAGATACAGAAAAAAGCCTGTTTATCTCCTGTGCGCGGGTGCTTATGTTGCCTCGGATTTTAAACTTATAGGCAGTTATCCCGGCAAGATGCTTAAATGGGGCTATTTCCCTGTCGGAGCATCAGAAGTAAAGACGGAGCGAAAGGTCGGTTATCCCATCAAGATCTGCTGGGCGGGAAGACTTATTGATCTTAAGCATCCGGAATTTGCAGTTAATCTTGCCGAGAAGTTAAAAGGACTCGGTTATGATTTTAGGATGGATATCATAGGTGATGGAGAGCTCAAAAAAGATCTTGAGCGCAGCATAACTGAGAAGGGAATTGAAGATAAAGTCACTTTGACAGGTGGGAAAAAGCCTGAAGAGGTGCTGGATTATATGAAAGCAGCTGATATTTTTATTTTTACCAGCAATTATCTTGAAGGCTGGGGAGCCGTTGTCAACGAGGCGATGTCTTGCGGATGTGCGGTTGTTGCTTCCAATGAAGCCGGTGCGGTTCCTTTTCTTATTGAGGACGGAGTAAACGGATATACATATTCAAACGGCGATTACTTTGATTTTTCAAATAAAGTATTGCTCTTATTTGAAGATAGAGATAAAATCTTGGAGTTTGGTGAAAAAGCCGCTGAGACAATTGGCAAGCTTTGGAATCCAAAACATGCGGCCGCTGAGCTTATTCGCTTTTGCAAAGGATATAAAGACGGAAAAGAGCCGGCTTTTTCCGCAAAAGGGCCTATGAGCGCCGCAAGGATTATTAAACCTGCCGGTTTCTTAAGAACCATGCAGGAAAAGAACCGATTGGAATGAGGAATTTATGAGAAGTATCGATGAATTTTTTGACACCGAATTTGAAATTTTCGGTCTGAAGCTGACATTATTTGATCTATTCTTTTTTACGGTAATGACATGTCTTGGACTGATCATCAGACTGTCGCTTTATGATATCGTTTCGGGCGATTACAAGCTTGCTTTTGCAGATTGGATGAGAGAGTGCCACGAGGCGGGCGGATTTGCTTATCTTGGGATTAAACCCGGTGTTTCCGATGCCAGTACGTTTGACTACAACTGCATGTTTCAGTATATTATCGTGATCCTTCACTATATAGGCGGCGGGATCGAAGACAGGTACCTTGTTAAGACAGTCTCCGTGATATTTGATTTTATTTGCGCTGTAACTATAGCAAGAATTGCTTGCGAAGTTACCGGTAAAGATGTAAAGAAGACTATGATCGCGTACTCTGCGGCTATGTTTCTTCCTTCAATGGTGCTTAACAGCGGGGCTTGGGCGCAGAACGATTCTATATATACCACGTTTGTTTTCTTATCTCTTCTTAGCATTATCAAGGGAAAAGACAACAAAGCGTTTATTTATCTGGCTTTTGCCTACAGCTTTAAGCAGCAGGCTATTTTCTTCGTGCCTTTTGTGATACTTATGTGGCTTAAGAATAAAGTTAAGATCAGATATGTCTTCTGGATACCAGTTATCCATGTTCTTGCCATGGTTCCTGCTGCGATAGCCGGAAGAAGCTGGGGAGACCTTCTTGGTATTTACGGTAAGCAGGTTAAGATGTTCTCAAGGCTCACCATGAATTATCCCAGCATCTATGCGATAATTACAAAAGATCTCAGTTCCGGAATCAGAAAGATACTTATACCTGTGGGATCTGTAGCGACAGTGATGATCTTTGGTATTCTTGCATATTATATTTATAAAAAGAAATTTGAGATAACCGGAAAATATATGATAACTCTTGTTATCTTTACATCGCTGCTCTGCTGTTTCTGTCTGCCTGCAATGCATGAAAGATACGCGTATATTCCCGAAGTACTTGCAGTAGTTTATGCTGTATTTTCGTATAAGAGAATGTCAATCTGCACTATACTTCAGGTTATAGCGATGATCACATATTCGAGATATCTTTTCGGCTCGACTGTGTCTGATGTATGGCCGCTTTCGATAGCTATGCTTATAACCATCTTGGCGGTTGGATATGATCTTTTACTTCAGATGAAAGAGAATGAGATAAAGCCGGATCCTGTTGTGGTAGAACAGACCGAGGCTGAGACGGAGGCTGTAAGTGGCTGAGAATACCGGGAAACTAACGGTCATCATACCTGCATATAATATCGAGGATCTTCTCGGAAGATGTATCGAGTCTGTGGCTTCTCAGGATTACCCTGCGGAGCTTTTACAGATTATAGTTGTTGATGACGGTTCGAGCGACTCTACAGGCAAGATAGCCGATGAGTATGCGGCCAAATATGAGAATGTCACGGCTTTTCACAAGGAAAACGGCGGTTCAAGCAGTGCCAGAAACCTTGGAATAAGTCATGCGACCGGTGAATATCTTGGCTTTGTCGACAGTGATGATTTTGTCGATAGTAGGATGTTTAGTACGCTCATGGATGCTGCTAAGCGCTATGATGCCGATATGGTTCAGGTTTCAAGGGATGAGATCGCTGAAGACGGCACGATGCTTCCTGATGTGATCACGCCTCCCGCAGATGAAACGGTTGTTACACCCAAGGAACATATGCGTACGCTTCTTATGCACACGGGCGATGCTTCTTTTTGTACCAAGATCACAAAAAGATCGGTCCTTGCGGATGATCTTCGCTTTCCCGAAGGTGAGCTTAATGAGGACTTTTATCTTATGATCAAGGCCCTTTCAAGGATAAATAAGCTTGTGATCCTTCCCGAGAAATATTATCACGTATACTACAGAACGGGCAGTAATTCCAGGAAGAAAGCCGAAGATAAGGATTATTTCCCGAGTGTTTTCACAGACATCGTAAGAAACGCCGATGTTGCGCTTGATATAGTAAAAGACATATATCCTGAACTTATCCCGGTGGCGGAGAGATTCGGGTATTATCAGAGGCTTGATTATCTTCTTCATATTCCTACAAGTAAGATGACCGGGGATAATGTTTTTTACAGAGGCGTTGTTAAAAATATCAGAAAAAATCTCGGTAAGATCCTTGGAAGCAAGTATCTGTCCAAAAGGGATAAGATATATCTTTTGATCCTTGCTCCCGCACCGAGGCTTGTCAGAAAACTCCACGCTTACGTTAGGGGACTGTAAAGCATGAAAAAATATGCGATTTACATAATCTTACTCATATCGATCCTGGTCAGTGTATTTTACGGATTCCAAAAGATGGGCTTTCATGAGGATGAGTATTATACATATTTTTCTTCGAACAGGAGTCTGGGACTCTATCAGCCCGACAGGGAATGGCAGGATAGGCAGACTGTTCTCGATGAGTTCTCCGTAAAAAAGGGTGAGGGCTTTAACTATGGACTAGTTAAGCTCGTTCAGTCATGGGATGTTCATCCTCCCGTTTATTATTATATTTTCCACACATTATGTTCATTTACGCCCGGAAGCTTTACGAAGTGGAGCGGGATCATAACCAATTTAATATCGTTTGTTATCGCATTTATTGCGATGGTTGCGCTTATGAAGGCACTTGAAGTTCCTATTGAAGTACAGGTTTTGACGCTCTTGTTCTGGGGTATCAATACTCAGACCGTTTCATGCAATCTGCTGATCCGTATGTATGCATGGCTTGGAGCGGTGATAATTCTTTGTGCCTATGCTCACATTAAGCTTATGAAAGATTATGATGAGTATTCGTCAGATCTTAAGAGGTTGTGGGTGCGCAGGATACTTCCTATTATGGCGATATCCTACATCGGATTTTTGATCCAGTATTTTTATATATTCTTCTTTGTGAGTATCGGAGCGGCGCTGACGTTTTGGATACTCTTTAAGAAAAAAGATGTAAAGAAGGCGGCAGTTTATGTTATTAGCTGCGCTGTATCACTTATGCTGGCGGTTATCACATATCCTGCGAGCGTTCATCATCTTTTCGGCGGCTACAGAGGAACGGGAGCGGCCGGAAGCTTTTTTGACATTAAAAACACGGGAATGAGAGTGTCTTTCTTTATAGGACTTGTGAACAATTTTGTTTTCTCGGGGGGACTGATCATTGTTGCTATAATGCTTATCCTTGGGATAATGACTTTGCTTGTTTCCAATAAGAAACACAAAAAAGTCAGTGCGGAGGTCATTGTTCTGACTGTGGGAACGGTCGGATATTTTCTTTTGACATCCAAGTGTGCGCTTCTTGTGGGAAGTGCGTCCGGAAGATATGAGATGCCTATTTACGGGCTCATAATATTGCTTTTGTTCTTCGACCTTTATTACGTCATCGATTCGATCGGTAATAAGGCATATTTGATCGCTATGGCGGCAGCTCTTTTGTTCTTCCTTGCAAAGGGACATTTTATTGATAAAAATGTGCTCTTTCTCTATCCTGAGGATGTAGAGAAAATGGCTTATGCAAGCGAAGAAAACGCTGATAAGAATTCGGTAGCAGTTGTTATGTTTAATCCTGCGACCGCGCATAACGTATGGAGGCTGACGGATGAGCTTCTATGCTACGACAAGGTCTTTTACATGGATGAAGAGAACACAGATAAGATTGTTGATGAAGATGTGATAAATGCGGATAAGATAGTTTTGTACGCCGCTGATGACGATCTGCAAAAAGAGGCTTTTGATAATCTGACAGCTTCTTGCAAGGTATCAGGGGATTTCAAGCAGCTGTTTACCGAAGATATGTGGACAACTTACGAGGTTAGATAGCCAGGTTTATGCGCCACCGAGGGAACGAACGGTGCTTCGGATTTTGACCTTGTACGCGCGATATATTATAATCAATTAGTTAGAGAATGCGAGAATTTCGGTGTTCTTCGGAGGTTTTTATAGATGAGAGCAGCGGTTATCGGAGCAAGCTCCGAATCGATATATACGATCAGTAAAGCCAAGGAACTTGGCCTTTTTGTCGTTGCACTTGACGGCAATCCCAAGGCGCCGGGGCTTAAAGAGGCAGATGCTTCTTTTGTGGTTGATATAAGGGATCCCGAGAAGGTTTTCGAGATTTTGGACAAAGAAGAAAATAAGCCTGACGTTGTGCTTCCGGTTCCGATAGGAAGATATCTTACGACAACGGGGGCTGTAAATGACAGATACGGACTTGTCGGAGTAACCGAAGAAGCGGCCGGTATCTGTACCGATAAATATGAGTTTCACAGAATCCTGAATGAAAACGGACTTAGAGATGCTGAGCTGTATCTTTTGCCCGCGGGATCTGATGTTCCCGATGCTTCAGAACTTAACGATATGTATCCCGTTGTTGTTAAGCCCAGATTCGGCTCGGGAAGCAGAGGAGTTGAGATCTTTAATTCTCGCGCCGAGCTTGAGGAGAAATTTCTCAAAGGTCAGCCCTATGACGAGGATTACTGTATAGAAAGCTGTATTCCCGGACCTGAATACGGTGTTGACGGAGTGTTTGTTGACGGTAAGTTTAAGCTCATCCTTCTTAGGGGCAAAAAGAACACACCGCCTCCGTACAGAGAGTGTGTAGGCTATTATTCCGTCCTCAGAACAGAGGAAAACAAAGAGTTTTATGACAGAGTTGTCGATCTTATGCAGAAGATCGGTGATTGCGTAGGCTTTAAGGATAATCTTATCCATGCGGATATAATTAAAGACAACAATAACAGACCGTTTATCATCGAAACATCTGCAAGACCTTCGGGACATAATCTCCACAATCTTTTTACCCCGATGGCAAGCGGTGTTGATGAGGTGGTCGAGTTTATAAAATATGCGCTTCCGGGTCTGAATAAGACCTACTCGTTTGATGCTAAGACCAAGGGAAACATGGTCATAAGATATTTTGATTTTGAAGATGTCAGAGTGAACAAGGTTCCTGATGAAAAAGAACTTATGAAGAAATATCCGCTTAAGGCATGGCAGTGCAATCTGCAGCCCGGAATGTTCCTTGGGAAAGTCACAAACGGCGCATCCATTATGGGACGAGGCTTCTATGTGCTTGAGGCGGCGACACATTTTGAGCTGGACGGATATTGCGACGCCATTAAGAGCGAATTTGAGCTGGAGGAGACAAAATGACTTCCATAGCCATAATTACAGCCAGGGGCGGAAGTAAGAGAATCCCCGGAAAAAACATAAAAGAGTTCTGCGGGCAGCCTATAATTGCTTATTCGATCAAGGCAGCTCTTGAAAGTGGCGCCTTTGACGAGGTCATGGTCTCAACGGATGATGAGAAGATTGCCGAGGTTGCCAAAAGATACGGTGCAAAAGTGCCCTTCTTTAGATCCGACGCGACGGCGGGCGACTATGCGACAACCGATGAAGTTATTGCCGAGGTGCTCGAAAAATACAGAGAACTTGGACAGGATTTTGACAGATTTTGCTGCATATATCCCACGGCTCCATTCATAACGGATGTTAGGCTAAAAGAGGCGATGAAATGCCTTGATGAGCATGAATCGGTTACTCCCGTGTGCCAGTTTTCATATCCTCCTCAGAGGGGATTTGTTGTTGTGGACGGACGACTTGTAAGAAAATATCCCGAATTTGAAAATACCAGGTCTCAGGATCTTGAAAAGTTATATCATGACAGCGGTCAGTTCTATGCTTGCAGAACCGATGCTTTCTTCAGAGGCAGAACAACGGATGTTGAAGATATGGTTCCCGTTATCCTTTCGGATGATGAGGTTCAGGACATCGATACATTCGATGATTGGAAGATCGCGGAGCAGAAGTACGTGAGGCTGCATCCCGATGCTTGTGAGGAAATTGCGCGCGAAGGCGGTGTTCGTAGGCTCGCGACATATGCACAGGCTTTAAAGCGCGGCGAGAAATTCGACGACAGCAAGCTCGCCACTCCTTATTACAGGATTGACGAGAAGCTCCTTGATGCGGATATAGATATGCTCAAAACCGCTCTGGATAAGGATTGGAATAATTACACTTGTTCTTATTCGGTAAAGACAAATTCTCTTCCGTGGCTTCTTAAACATTTCAAAGACAATGGATTTTTTGCCGAGGTTGTATCCGCCGAGGAATATGATCTTGTAAAAAGAATCGGTTATAAACCAAATGAAGTTATATTTAACGGACCTATCAAGGAGAGAGTTCCGTTTGAGGAAGTTCTTTTAGCCGGAGGAATTGTTAATCTTGATTCCAATTACGAACCTGACTGGGTTCTTGAGATTGCAAAAAACCATCCGGGTCAAAAATTAAATGTAGGTTTAAGAGTTAATTATGATATTTCCGCATTTCTTCCCGATGAAGTACTTGCTGACGAAGAGGGAAGCAGATTTGGATATTGCTATGAGAACGGCTCTCTTGAGGCTGTGATCAACAAGCTCAAAACCGCGGATAACGTTAAGATAGCAGGTCTTCATCTTCATTCTTCGACCAAGTCACGCTCTGTAGACGCGTATAAGGTTCTTGCCAAGGTTGCCGGAATTGTTGCTGAAGAATACAAACTGGATCTTGAATATGTTGATATGGGCGGCGGTTACTACGGCGGAGTTAAGGATAAGCCCGATTTTAGAAGCTATGTGCCTGCAATTGCAGAGTCACTTTCGGAATTTTTTGATGTATCAAAGACTAAGCTTATCATGGAGCCCGGAGTATCCATGGTTTCATCGAGTTTTGATTTTGTAACAAGTGTTATCGATGCAAAGCAGGTCAGGGATCACAGATACGTTATCATCGACGGAAGCAGAGTTAATCTTAATCCTCAGGTTACAAGAAGATGGTACCCTCACAGATTTGAGATTGCAGGCGGCGAATCCGGAAGAGAGAAGCTTCCCGCGCAGATGATATGCGGTTCAACCTGTATGGAATACGACAGACTCTTTATGGCAGAGCAGGAGCCTGAGCTTAAGGCAGGGGACAGAGTGGTGTTTACCAATGCAGGCGGTTATACGGTCTGCCTCTCACCTCTTTTTATCCATTACTATCCTGCCGTTTACGTAAAGAAGGCTGACGGAACGCTTTATACCGCAAGACAGCCGTGGACCAATGATGAATACATTATGAAAAACAATTATGAAATCTGATGTGCCGAGCGGCACTTGGAATTATGGAGGAAACAAGATAGATGCCAAGATATGAACTTAATCAAAATATCAAATTGGCTGATCATATTATCGGAAACAATCATCCCGTGTACATTATCGCGGAGATGTCCGCCAACCATCTGCAGGATTATGACAGGGCGGTAGAGATAATCCACGCGGCAAAAGATGCGGGCGTTGATGCCATAAAGCTGCAGACTTACACGGCTGATACAATAACAATTGATTCTGATAAGAGTTATTTTCAGATTACCGGAGGTACGATATGGGACGGAACGACTCTTCACAAGCTGTATGAAGAAGCTTACACTCCTTGGGAGTGGCAGCCAAAGCTCTGTGAAGTTGCAAATAGTCTCGGACTCGACTGCTTCTCTTCACCGTTTGATGACACAGCTGTCAGCTTTATGGAAGAGATGAACATGCCGGCATACAAGATCGCATCTTATGAGATTACGGATATTCCGCTTATCAGAAACTGTGCTTCCAAGAAAAAGCCTATGATCATCGCAACGGGAGTTGCAAGAGAGAGCGATATCAGACTTGCAATTGAAGCGTGTCTTGAGGAAGGAAATAAGGATATTATTCTCCTTAAGTGTACATCGGCTTATCCTACGCCTTATGAGGACGTCAATCTCAATATGATCCCGACTCTTGCACAGGAGTACGGCTGTATCATGGGACTTTCAGATCATACAATGGGCTCGGGCGTAGCTGTAGCTTCCGTAGCACTCGGAGCAAGAATGATCGAGAAGCATCTTACGCTTAAGAGATCCGACGGAGGTCCGGACGGTGCCTTTTCCATGGAGCCAAAGGAATTTGAGGAACTTGTAAAGAACGTTAGGATGGTCGAGAAAGCGCTCGGCTCTAAAGAATATAAGCTTACTCCCGTACAGGAAACAGAGAGAGAAGGAGCAAGATCTCTTTTTGTTGTGGAAGATATCAAGCAGGGCGAGGCACTGACACCTGCCAATATTAGGTCGATAAGACCCGGAAACGGCCTTCCGCCCGTAGAATATGATAAAGTTATAGGTAAGGTTGCAACGCGCGATCTTTTCAGAGGTGATCCGCTCAAATACGAAGATTTTCAATAAATGAGGATGATTCGGATATGGGAAAAAAGATCTGGATAAAAGCAAACGGTAACGGAATCATTGCAACAGGACATATCAGAAGATGCATGACAATTGCACAGGAGCTTAAAGCTCTTGGCGCTGAAGTGGAGTTTGTGCTTTCCGATGAGGATAGTGCCAATCTTTTGCAGACGCTTTCGGATGAAGAAGATATTCAGTATGATGCACGCATCCTTCACACGGTTTTTTCAGAGCCTATGCAGGATATTGAGGTCCTGGAAGAGATGATCGCAGATGAGAAGCCGGATTTTTATCTTATGGACTCGTATTTCCTCAAAGAGGATTACTTTGATGCGATAAACGACATCATAAAAAAGAATAATCTTTCAACCAAGACCGGCTTTATTGACGATCTTTATAAATTTGATTATCCGGTTGACCTTGTGGTCAATTATGACATCGAGATTCCCAAGGATTTCTACAGTGCTCCACATAAGCTTCTTGGTGCGAAGTATGCGCCTCTTCGTAAGCAATTCGAGGGCATAGATTATGATGTTATTCCTATAGCCAAAAGAGCTTTTCTCTCCGCGGGAGGAACAGATCCGTATCATATAGTCGGCAGTCTCCTTAAGGAAGTATATGAAAACGACGGACCGTGCAGGAAGATACCTGATTTTATGCTCTTTACCTGTGACGTTATCGTCGGAGCTCTGTTTGAGGAAGACTATGTCAAAGAGCTAAAAGAGCTTGCGGCTAAATATCCTGCGATAACACTGCATGAATCAACTCCCGATATGGCAGGACTGATGAAAAGCTGCGACTTCGCGGTGACGGCAGGCGGAACAACACTTTATGAGCTGTGTGCAGTCGGAGTACCTACCGTGGTCTACAGTATGGCTGACAATCAGGTTGAATTTGTAAAAGCCTTTGATAAGTCCGGAGCGGTTAAGTACGCAGGTGACTTAAGAGAAGACGACAGGATTGTTCAGAGGATAGTTGCATGGGGAATCGCAGCGATCGACAATCAAGAATTCAGAAAGAAAATGAGTGACAAAGCAAGGAAACTTGTAGACGGAGGCGGTGCAAATAAGATTGCACGTGCTATTTTAGAGATAATATAAAGCATGAAAAAACTAAGTATCATAGTGCCTGTATATAACATGGCAGCTGACGGAAAACTTGATTATTGTTTAAAGAGTCTGGTAAATCAGCAGCTCTCTTTTGGTGAATACGAGATAATAGCGGTTGATGACTGCTCTACGGATGAATCTTATGAAATCCTGAAGGACTATATGGCAAGATATCCTGATAAATTCATAGCCCTTCATTCCGAAGTCAATCACCACCAGGGAGGCGCCAAGAATATCGGTCTTGCGAAAGCCCGGGGCGAGTGGCTTGGGTTTATAGATGCGGACGATTTTATTGTTCCCGACTATTACGAGAGACTTCTTAAGAAGGCAGAAGAGACCGGGGCAGACATGGTGGGCTGTGATTACACTATGGTCACAGATCATAGCTTTAACGTCGGAAAGGTAGTCCACAACAATAATTATTCGCAAACAGGTGTTATGAATAAAGAACGCTACAAGAACCTTTTGATAGAGACCGGTTCTTTGGTCGTTAAGGTCTACAGACGAGAGCTCATTGTGGGTGACTATGTTCCTGAGACCAAGGACAAGCTTGATATATTCCCTGAGGATATCTTTTACGAGGACAACGCCGTAAGTAATACCTGGATGCTCAGATCCAAGCATTTTGAGTATATTGATGAGCCTTTGTATTTTTACTATCAGCACGATGCCTCTACGGTTCACAGCATTTCTATGAAGAACCTTGAGGACAGAATGACTGCGGGAAGAGAGATAGTTGCCCAGGCCAAAGAAAACGGCTATTTTGAGGAGTATAAGCCCGAGATAGAGTTCCAGTATACGGTATTGTTTTATATAAATACTTTGTTTTCGGCGATGCCAAAGAAGTCCGGACTAAAAAATGTGTACGGATTTTGCAAGAAGCTGGCCATGGAAATGCAAGAAACCTTTCCAAATTTCCAAGACAATGAATATTATAAAGAGAAAATTCACCCCGAGGAAAAGAAGCTAATCTCTTATCAAATGAAATCACACCTGTTTTTTTATTGCTATTACAGATTATTGTGGTTTTATAGAGGGCTGAGAAGTGGGAAACAAAATGCACGATAGAATTTATGTATGTCACACCTTTTATCATGTATATGTGGCGTGCCTTAAAGAATTTTATATAGCTGACGGTAAGAAGGCATCTCTTGTACTTTCCAAGATGTCCAATAATTTTGGAAAGATGGTCGAAAGAGCAAAGAACAGCGATATCTTCGATGAAGTGTTTGAGTACGATGAGAAGGAAGACACTTTTTTCCCTGAACTCAAGGAGCTCAAGACCGATTCGGGCAGTATCGTCACCAATATGATCAAGCGAATAAAGTTCTGCAAGAGATTTGGAAAGCTCCAAGAGAAGTATATTCCCGTGGATTTTAAGAAATACAAGGATATATATGTGTTCTGCGATTCGGATCCTATAGGCTATTATCTGAATTATAAAAAGATAAAGTACCACGCCGTAGAAGACGGACTCGACTGCATAAGATATTATGACACTGCAAGATACGATAACAGGGGTCATTTTAAAATCAAAGCATTTATGGCGTCTCTGGGACTTATACATATACAAAACGGCTACGGAAGATATTGCATCGATATGGAAGTAAACAACATATCCGTGCTTCCTTATCCGTGTGAAAAGTACGTTGAATTTCCAAGAAAGAAGCTTACAAACAGACTTACCTCTGAAGAAAAAGAGAAGATGCTTGAGCTCTTTGTTGATGATATGCAGGGGCTGAAGGAAAAGCTGTTTAAAGAAAAAGACGGTAAGACACTTCTTGTTTTATCTGAGCCACTCTGCGACCTTGAGACCAGAGAGCGCATCTTTAGGGATATTATTGACGAATATGGTACTATAGATGGTAAGCGTGCTGTGGTACTTATCAAACAGCACCCGAGAGATTATCTTGATTACAACAAGACATTTCCCGATGCGATCGTTCTTGACGGTTCGTTCCCTATGGAGATGCTTAACTTTATCGACGGACTCTATTTTGACAGGCTCGTGTCTGTATATACCGTGGTTGATTCGATTCAGTTCGTAAAAGAAAAGCATTATCTCGGAGACAATTTCATGGACAAATATGAAGCTCCGGAGATTCACAGACAGAATGAAGCAATAACAGATTAAAGCTTTTGATTATATTAAAACCGGAAGGATTATTGGTTTTATGCGTAAGATTTATAAAAAACTGATGCTTTTGCTTGATGCAAAACAAAAAAGACAGATGGCGGGTATGGTTTTTCTGATGCTCATCGGAGGCTTGCTTGAGTCTCTCGGAATTGCCCTTATTGTGCCTATCGTGGAGACGATATCGAAGCCCGGGAAGATAGAAGAGAGCAAAAAGCTTTCCTACATCTGCAAGTTGCTCAATATCAGCAACTCCGATGTTATTAAGCTTGCCGGGGCATTGATGGTTGCACTCATATTTGTTTTTATCATAAAGAATGTGTTTTTGTATTTCATGAATGTGGTTCAGCTTAGGTTTGTTTACACCAATCAGTTTGCCACATCAAGAAGAATGATGATCAACTTTATGCAGCGTCCGTACGAATATTATCTTAACGCTGATACCAGTGTTATTCAGCGAAGCATTACTTCTGATGTTAACAATATGTACGGTCTTATCCTTAGCTCTTTACAGCTTATCAGCGAGATCATCGTATTTATATGTATTGTTGTATATCTTCTTAGTAAAGAAGCTAAGATGACTATTTCAATTGCTGCGATCCTCTTGATAGTTCTTTTGCTCATCAAGTATAAGATCAAGCCCATTATGGTCAAGGCCGGACAGGAGAATCAGGACTATTACAGCGGGCTTTATAAGTGGATCGACGAGTCCGTAACGGGAATCAAAGAGATTAAGATTGCCAATAAAGAGAATTATTTTATCAACGGATATGCCGATTGTGGAGCCGGCTATGTAAATGCGGTTCAGAAGTACAATCTTTATAATTCTACACCGAGACTTTTGATAGAGTCTGTGGCTATTACAGGAATGATTGGATATATGCTTGTTGCTATGGCTACGGGAACACCGCTTGAGGACCTGATTGCTCCGCTTACTGTACTTGCGGCAGCTGCGGCAAGACTCATTCCCAGTGCCAACAGGATCAACAATTACCTCACAAGTATCGCTTACTTTGAGCCTTTCCTTATGAACGTAAGCGATAATCTTCAGGAGGAGATCCACGACGGCTCGATATCATATAACAGCGAAGACTACAGAAAGAAGATTGAAGCCAAGAAGCTTCCCGTTAATAAGAGCATTCTTTTAAAGGATATTACTTACAAGTATCCCAATTCAGATAAATACGTTCTTGAGCATGCGGACATGGAAGTGCCTGTTGGCAAGTCCGTAGGTATTGTTGGAACTTCCGGTGCCGGTAAGACAACTATTGTTGATATAATGCTTGGACTGCTTCAGACTGAAAGCGGTCATATCTATGCAGACGGCACAGATGTAATGACCAACTATCCCGGATGGCTCAAGAATATTGGCTATATTCCTCAGACTATCTTTATGCTTGATTCAACTATCAGAAAGAACGTGGCATTCGGATATGCAGATGAGGATATTGATGATAATAAAGTGTGGCAGGCCCTTAAGGAAGCATCTCTTGATGAATACGTAAGATCACTTCCCGAGGGACTTGATACCAGCATAGGTGAGAGAGGTATTCGTCTCTCAGGCGGACAGAGACAGAGAATCGGAATTGCGAGAGCTCTTTTTGAAGATCCCGAGGTACTTGTCCTTGATGAAGCAACTTCAGCTCTTGATAATGAGACTGAGGCAGCCATTATGGATTCAATAAACAAGCTTCACGGAAGAAAAACGCTTGTTATCATTGCGCACAGATTACAGACAATCGAGAAGTGCGATATGGTTTACAGTATAAAGGACGGCAAAGCGGTCGTAGACAGACAATAAGCACAGCGATGTAGAATAAACAAGACAGACGGAGGCTATAATGACCGGCCAGGGTATGACACAGAAAAGAAATGCGAATATTGAACTTTTAAGGATCGTGGCAATGCTGATGATCCTTACTCTTCATTTTAATTTTCAATCAAAGGCTCTGCTTGAACCGGGAGAGCCTGCTTCGCATGTTCGGATCTTTGCATCCATTCTGGAAGCCATAGCGATAACCGGTGTCAATGTCTATGTGCTTATAAGCGGATATTTCCTTTCTGCTTCAAATGTTAAATTCAGTAAGATGCTGCAGCTTATTCTTCAGGTTTATTTCTATACTCTCCTTGTTTCCGCTGCGATGATGTTTGTCGGAGCATACACGGTAAGACCCGAGGATAAATTGGACAGAACTTTGAAATATCTTTTCCCTATATCTGCGGAGCACTACTGGTTTGTGACGGCGTATGTGATCATGTATGCGCTTGCGCCGGTTATGAATGCTGCGGTAAATACGCTTAAGAGAAAACAGATGAAGGCTGTCATAATAGGTCTTTTGTTCTGGTTCTGTGTTATCAAGAGTGTCGTTCCGGTACAGTTCGGAACTGACAGAATGGGATACGATTTCGGATGGTTTATATGCCTGTATCTTATTGCGGCATATATTAGGAAATATAATGTTGTTATTTTCCGTGATGCCAAGAGAAGCGCTATAGTTTTTGTGTTATCGGCTGCAGTGATAGCGGTGCTTAGTCTTGTCTTTTACAAGATAAACTATGATACCGGAAGATTTAACTACTACGCGGGTGTTCCGAACCATTACAACTTTATTTTCACGCTTACGGGAGCGCTTGGACTGTTTTCTTTATTTAGATTCATGAAGCTAAAAGAAAATTTCTTTGCCGAAGTTATAAGGATAATCGCGCCGTATACACTTGGCGTATATCTTCTTCATATGCATTTTGAGATTGCGGACAGATGGGTTGAATGGATCGAGCATATCATCGGGGAGACTCCGCTTGATAATGTTCCGATGTATTTTATTCATCTTGTTGTTTCGATCTTGATAGTATTCTTTGCCGGAATATTTGTTGATTGGGTCAGAAAATATGTCTTCAACTTTATCGGAAGAATATGTGAAAACACCAAGCTTTTCAAGCTGATCAAACGTATTGACGAGGATTTATGCTAAAAAATATCAGAAGCTATTTTATGAAACTGAAGGGATTTCAACGCCCGCTGGAGAGATATTTCTTTCCCGTGGTCTTGTTGTTATATCCCTTTTTTGGTATTACCGCGGGACTTGATATTGCCGACACGACTTATAATCTCGGTAATTTCGAATATATGAGTAATGTAGATCCGATGTGGCTTTTTTCTACGTACTTTTCGAATCTTATCGGAAGCCTGATAATGAAGCTTCCGGGAGCAGGCACAATGATAGGCTTCGCTGTTTATTGCACGTTCTTTATAAGTGCTATGGCGCTTGTTTCGTATTACGTGCTTCAGAACTGGCTACCCGGCTGGATGATCTTTATCGGAGAGTTTATTGCCGAAAGCCTTTGCTGGGCTCCGAGAGTGATTCTGTATCAGTATATTCCGTATTTTTTGCTGACAATCGGTTCGATCTTACTTATCCTTGGAATTTTTTCCTGGAAGAAGCAGAATATACTTCTTTTTGCAGCGGGTGTATGCCTTGGACTCAACGTACTTGCGCGTTTCCCGGCCATAGTGGATTGTATGCTGATCCTTGTTTTGTGGTTCTATTCGTTTATAAACAAGGACAAATTCATAGATGCGGCGAGAAAGACCGGTGTTTGCATAGCCGGATATGTGGCGGGACTTGGACTTCCGCTTATCCTGATCTCAATAAAATATGGCTTTAATGCTTATCCCGAAGCTATAATTAAACTTCTGTCGATGACGGAGGGTGCTTCCGATTATTCATCCGGAGGAATGCTTGAGCTAATCATTGAAGCATATTTGCATACTTTTAAAAATATGATAATAATGATCCCGTGTTTGGCCGCAGGAATTATCATGTTCCTAATGGCAAAGGGAAGATTTGTACTTCTTAAGAAGCTTGCTTTTATAGCAGGTCTCTTGGTACTTGCAAGGTATTATTACGGACAGGGCGTTCTCACAGCCAATTATTTTTACTATGATTGCATGTTTCAGGTTGCGATGATGTTTTTGATAATATCGGCCGTATTATGCATTATAGGTGCGCACGGGATCCTTAACGGAACCGTGGAAGAGAGAACGTTGTCAGCCATGGCACTTGTGCAGATCCTTATTCTTCCGCTCGGAAGCAATAACCGTACAATGCCGGTTCTTAATTGTCTGTTCCTGATAGCACCTATAAGTCTGTGGCTTATGAGAAGACTTATGCAAAGACTCGGCGATGGAGAATGGAACTTTGCATGGCAGGCAATGATAACAGGAGTTATTATTGCGACGCTGTTCCAGGGCGCTCTTTTCCATATCAATTTCTCATTTGTTGACGGTATGGACGGAACACCTCGCGACACAAAAGTGACTGAGATTCCTAAAGCAAAAGGCCTTGTGACGACCGCAGATAATTACAGTACGCTAAAAGAGCTTAAGGCAAGCCTTGAGGATAATAATCTGACATCCGGAAAAGTTTTGACTTTCGGCGAGATCCCGGGCATTCCGTATGTTTTTGACATGAGTCCTGCAATAAATACAACCTGGCCCGATCTTGACAGTTATTCGGTTGATAGTTTTGATGATGCACTTAGTTCTCTTGATGCCTCGAAAGAGCCCGCTCCGACTGTAATAATCGGATATAAAGAGAATGACGGATATGCCAATTTTTCTGTTAAATACGATAAGCTGATGGACTATATCGGCAAACACGATTATAATAAAATCTTCGAGAGTGATAGATTTACGGTTTATGCCGCAAACGATCAGTAAGACGGCGAGCAAAGCGCGCATAAGAATATTTAGGCAAGAAAGAGGAAAATATTATGAATAAATTATTGGCACAGATTGCCAAATTTGGCGTAGTCGGAGTTATCTGCTTTATTATCGATTATGTAATCTACAGGATTTTCAATGCCGGATTCGAGGCAGTGGGATTTGATAATGTTTTCCCGCAGTATTATCTTATCTCGGGATTTATAGCATTTACGGTTTCCGTAGTTGCAAACTATATCCTCAGCTTTAAGTTTGTATTTGAGAGAAAAGAGGATATGAGCAGGAAGAAGGAGTTTATAATCTTCGTTATCCTCAGTGCCATAGGACTCGGAATCAATGAACTTTGTCTTTTTGTGGGATTCGATCTCATTTACAAGAACTGGTCATGGCTTAACGGCATTATGAGCGCTTCTTTTGCAAAGGACGTATTCTTTAAATTCGGAGCAACAGGCGTTGTAATGGTTTATAATTTCATCACAAGAAAGATTTTCCTTGAGAAGAAAGATTGATAAAGAGGCTTCAACAGAAGATAGAAAAGAAGGTCATAGCTTATGAGAATTAACTTCAATGTACCACCCTATACGGGAAAAGAATTTGATTATATAAAAGAGTGTGTGGAAGCTCAGAAGATCTGCGGAGACGGTAAGTACACAGATCTTGATAATGAGTGGATCGAGAAAAAGACAGGCGTTTCAAAGGCGCTTCTTACAACCTCCTGCACACATGCAACCGAGATGGCAGCTATACTTGCGGGCATCAAGGAAGGCGATGAGGTTATCATGCCTTCATATACCTTCGTTTCAACAGCCAACGCGTTTGTTCTTAGAGGAGCAAAGGTAGTATTCGTTGATATCAGACCCGATACCATGAACATCGATGAGAACCTCATTGAGCAGGCTATCACACCCAAGACCAGAGCCATCGTTCCGGTTCATTACGCAGGTGTCGGCTGCGAGATGGATACCATCATGGATATAGCAAAGAAACATAACCTTCTTGTAATTGAAGACGCTGCGCAGGGCGTTATGGCAACATACAAGGGCAAGGCACTCGGAGCAATCGGTGATTTTGGTAACTACAGCTTCCATGAGACCAAGAACTACAGCATGGGTGAGGGCGGAGCGCTTCTCATAAGAGATGAGAAGTATGTAGACGATGCCATCATCATCAGAGAAAAAGGAACCAACCGTACACTCTACAAGCTTGGCAAGGTTGATAAGTACAGCTGGATTATGCCCGGTTCTTCGTTCCTTCCAAGTGATATGAACGCTGCATATCTCTATGCTCAGCTTCAGATGGCCGATGAGATCAACAATGACAGATTAAAGAGCTGGAACGCATATTACGAGGAACTCACTCCTCTTGCAGAAAAAGGACTTATAGAGCTTCCTTACGTTCCGAAAGAGTGCGTTCACAATGCTCACATGTTCTACATTAAGTGTAAAGACTTTGAGGAAAGAGAAGGACTTATCAAATACCTTAAAGCAAATGATATCCTTCCTGCTTCTCACTATGTTCCTCTTCATTCTTCCAAGGCCGGAGTTATTTACAGTGAATTCCGAGGAGAGGACAAATATACTACAAAGGAGAGCGAGAGACTTCTTCGCCTTCCCATGTACTACAAGCTCACAGACAGTGACCGCAATGAGGTTATTACAAGAGTAAAAGAATACTATGAAAAAAACGTATAAAATATCCAACTTCATAATCTCTTTGGTTTTGGTGCTGGTGGCGGTTCTTTTCATGGGCTTTATAGGTGATTATTGGTTTGAAGCCAATGATGACGTCCTGATAAAGGATCTACTTTCGGGAGCCTATACAGGCGCTCCCGAAGGTCATAATATACAGATGCTGTATCCGATAAGCTTTTTCTTCTCGCTCCTTTACAGAGTGGTAAGAAGCTTAGACTGGTATGGCATTTTTTTGTGCGGAGCGCAGTATGTGTGCGTGTTTATTATCACCCACACCGCGCTTAAGACATGCAAAAAGCTTGAAAATAAGAGCGCAGTAGTATTATTTATGCTGCTCTTTTCCTTGGGAGCGATAGGCGCTCACTTTTTGTTTATTCATTACACATTTACGACCGGCTTTATATCCGGAACGGCTGCCTTTTTGATACTCATGCATGAAAAAGGCGAGGATAAAAACTTCGAAGCAGCGCTGATACTTATATTTATCGCATTTCTGCTTCGCTCCGAGATGCTTCTTTTGACACTTCCTATGGTGTGTGTTGCTATCTTTATCAGATGGCTTTTAAACCTGACAAAAGAAGAGTTTTTCGACTGCCTCAGATTATTCGGTGCGATCGTTACGGCTTTGGTGATCGGCTTTGTCATACATCAAATTGCTTTTTCACCTTCGCAGTGGAAAGAATATAATGCTTTTTTCGAAGCAAGAACGCAGCTTTACGACTATCAGTACATTCCCGAATATGATGAGAACAAAGAGTTTTATGATGAGCTAGGACTCGATAAAAGCGAGTACATGCTTTTGGAGAATTACAATTTCGGCCTTGATGACAAGATAGATACATCGGTTTTAACTGAAGTATCGGCGTACGCCAAGGCACGTAGATCCGATGAACAGCCGCTTCCTTCGCATTTGAAACAAGCTTTTTCCGAGTATATATATGAGCTTCACAATTTTTCGGAGCAAAAGAGCTATCTTGAGCCACAGTCTTATTTTCCGTGGAACATCATAGTGATAGCGCTTTATCTCGGAGTTCTCATATCATACCTTATTCCGAGGGAGAACAGCAGCAATAAGGAAAACCTCCGCGTTGTTGGAGCGCTTGCCCTGTTATTTGCCTGCAGAACGACACTGTGGATATATATGATCATGGGAAGAAGAGTTCCGATCAGGATCTCGCATCCGCTCTTATTTATCGAGATAATGATCATGTTTGCCATATTGCTTAAAAGAGCCAAGAAGAGCGGCAACTATCCGTATAAGATATTATTTATCGCTGCAGTATTGTCGGTTCTGGCTATTCCGAATCAAAAGGCAGTAATAACTGCGGAACAGAAGTCCAGAGAACTTATGAGGACGCATTATGATGCGCTCTATGACTATTTTGCGGACAATAAAGAAAATTTCTACTTTGTAGATACCTATACCTCCGTATCATGCGGAAAAGACATGGCGGAGGGCGAAGCTTTGTTCTCTGAAAAGCTCTTTGACAGAGTCGATAACTCTTTTGCAAACCACGACCTTATGGGCGGCTGGGGAATTAACAGCCCTCTTACGAAAAAGAAGCTTGCAAAGGCGGGATTTGACGATATGCAGTCAGCTCTTTTGACAGATAAGGCATATTTCGTTCAAAATAAGTCTGAGAGCATCGATTGGATAAAAGATTATTATGAATACAAAGGCTTGGACATTACGGTTGAACAAAAGGATGTAGTGGCCGATGCCTTCGCAATATACGAGATCAGGGAAAAATAAGACTGACAAGAGACTACGGAGACCTGTTATGAAAAAAGAGACACAGGGCTTTGATGTCATCGGGAAAAAGGTGTCCCTAAGAAAGATAACCTTGGATGACACGGAGCTTATTGTAAAGTGGAGAAATAACGAGAGAGTACGTAATAATTTCGTTTATAAGGTTGTATTTACCAAAGAGATTCATGAAAACTGGTTTAAGACCAAGATCATGACAGGCAAGGTTGAGCAGTTCATTATCTGCGAGAACGATAACGATCACAGGCCTGTCGGAAGTGTGTATTTCAGAGATATCGACAGAGAAGAAGGAACCGCCGAATATGGAATATTCATCGGCGAGGACGATGCTGTCGGAAGAGGCTACGGCAGTGAGACCGTGCTTCTTGCTCTTTCCTATGCAAAAGAGATCGGACTTAAAAGAGTCTATCTCAAGGCATTTGCCTATAACGAAATAGCCATAAGAAGCTATTCCAAGGCCGGATTTGTAAAGACCAAGGATCTTTTACAGGTAGAGTGCAGTGATGGTCAAAAAAGTGATATGATACTTATGGAAAAACTCTTATAAACGGCAGTTTGAACATATAATCGTAAAACCCGAACTAAGCGAAAGGTTTTGATAAGAATGCAGAAAAAATCAGTCAGTTTTATAATTCCATGCTACAGATCCGAGAATACTCTCGGAGCTGTTGTAGATGAGATCATAGAGACAATGAAGGATTCCGAAGAGTACATCTATGAGATCGTGCTTATAAATGACGGATCTCCCGACAATACTTGGGGCAAGATCTCAGAAATAGCGGATAAACACTCCGATATTGTCACAGGCATCAATTTTGCCAAGAACTTCGGACAGCATGCGGCTCTCATGGCCGGACTAAACACGGCGCAGGGCGATTATGTGGTGTGTCTTGACGATGACGGACAGACTCCCGCAAACGAAGTATATAAACTTCTGAATGCGCTCAGAGACGGAGCGGACGCCGTATATGCAAGATATGCTCATAAGCAGCACAACGGATTCAGAAACTTCGGAAGCGCCATGAATGAATGGATGGCCCATGTGATGCTCGGAAAACCCAAGGATCTTTTTGTTTCAAGCTACTTCGCAGTCAAGAGATTCGTGGTTGACGAGATGATCAAGTATGAGAGCTCTTATCCGTACGTTATCGGACTTGTTCTCAGAACAACAAGCAATGTTGTCAATGTTGATGTCAATCACAGAAAAAGAGAAGTCGGAGAAAGCGGTTATACCTTCAGCAAGCTCATGAAGCTGTGGATCAACGGCTTTACCGCTTTTAGTATTAAACCGCTTAGGATCGCTACTTTGGCAGGCGGATTATTGTCAGTGGCCGGCTTTTTGTTCGGTGTTTACACCGTTATCCTTAAATTTGTTTATCCGGATGCATCCCGGTTTAAGGGATATTATGCACTTATGTCCGCACTTGTATTTATCGGCGGGATGATACTTCTTATGCTTGGAATGGTGGGAGAATATGTAGGAAGACTCTACATCTCACAGAACAAGAATCCACAGTATGTTATTCGAGAGACGACAAGAGATGACAAAGAGTAGTTTGGGGCCGGAATCACAGAACAACAGCATAAAGCAAACAGTAGTAGCCTGGCTTTTGTCAGGCTTGTTTGGCGTTTTAACGGGGGCTTTTTTATTCATCGGATACAGCCTCGAGAAGTTTGATTCCATTAAATTAGACGGCAACATGCCAATGATCATGTTCTTTATCATGGTAATCCTCACCATCGATACGAGATATGTTTGGAGAAGCTACGAGATGTCGCTGGATGGCCGTAAGCTCTTTGGATTCATCGACCTTAACGCAGTACCTAAGCCCATGGAAGGAAAAGGCTTTTTCAAAAGAACCTTCATTTCTTTGATCATTCTAAATCTCCCGGTTCTTTTGGCGGAGTTTCCGGGATTTTTCGTATATGATGCGCAGGATGAATTAAACGAAGTCCTGACAAGAAGCTTTACAACGCACCATCCGCTTATGCACGTGCTTTTGCTGGGCGGAACAATTGCACTTGTTCACAAGCTCACGGGCTCATGGAATATTGCGATATTTACCTATATCGTTATCCAGATGCTGGTTATCACGCTGATAATGACTTACGTACTTGATTATCTCAGAAAAAGAGGAATCGGCAAGAATTCTGTTATTGCCTGGACAATCTACTACGGCGTATTTCCGACTATCGTAATGTATACGCTATGCTCGAGCAAAGACGGACTCTTTTCGGCATTTTTACTTCTTATGACAGTTCTTTTGACAGAGCTTGTGCGTGATACAGACGGCTTTATGGCAGATAAAAAGAAACAGCTGTTATTATTTGCGGCGACAGTACTCATGCCTCTCATGCGCCACAACGGCTTTTATGCATATCTTGTTTTTATCCCGTTTGCGCTTATTTATTTCAGGAAAAAGATATCCGGGAAACTCGTGGGGCTTTTGATAATTCCGGTTGTCCTGTACCTGATAGTGTCAACAGCGCTTTCTGCGGCTCTTACATCCGGAAGGAAAGACAATCAGGAGATGCTGACCGTACCCATCATGCAGATGGCTCGTGTCTATGCATATAACGGCGATGAGATGACAGGGGAAGAGAAAGCTATCCTTACCGCATACATTCCCGAAAAGAACCTTGTTAAATACACTCCGAGAGTCTCGGATCTTGTAAAGGTAGGCTTTAACAATGCTCTCTACGAGCAGGATAAAAAGAACTTTTGGAAGCTTTGGACGACTCTTTTTAAAAAGCATCCGATGACATATGTCAATGCGTGGTTCCTTACTTCCTACGGATACTGGTATCCGCCTGCGGATATTAACGTATACAAAGGAAATACGGTCTATACGTTTACTTACGACGAAAGCTCGTACTTTGGCTACGAGGTAGAGCTTCCGGGAGAGAGGATAAGCCTTATTCCGCCTATAGATAAGTTATACAGATATATTTCCATAGGCAGCTTTCACAAGGATGCGCCTGTTCTCGCATATCTTTTTTCACCGGGACTTCTTGCGCTTATCTATCTTTTTGTGTTCCTTTACAGGCTCCACAGAAGGAATTACAGCGGGATTATACCCTTTTTGCCCATGATACTTACATGGCTTACCGTGCTCCTTGGTCCGACATATCTTGTAAGGTACGTCGTGATACTCTGGCTGGCCTTCCCGCTCCTTATGATCACAGGCGACAGGCGGTTTGATTAAGCCTTGGGTGTATGTTAATATTTAATGATGGATTTTTGCGATAAAAAAGGCAAATAAATCGGAAAGTACAATGGAAATTATGAGAAGTATTGTTGATAAAAAAACTGCATTCAGAGCTGTGCTCCTTATTTTGGCGCTCATCGCAGTATTGAGCATCTTTCCTTGCCGTATTTGGACGAACGTTTTTGAGACCAATGATGGAGGAAACAGGCTTCCCGACGAGCAGATAATTAACTATGATTACAGTATTTCACAGAAGTTTGTGGCTCAGTATGACAGATTAAGTTCGGTTGATATATATGTGGATTCACTTGAGAAGGGACATTATGTTTTTGTCTCTATCAGTGAGAATTTCGAGACAAGCTATTTCAATGCATTTGTTGATATAAGCAATGCCAAACTGCCCGGATATGTACGTGTCCCTATGGAATTTGATGTTGAAGTCGGAAAAGAGTACAGCATGTACGTTAAAAGCTGCCGATCCAAATACAACGTTAAGTTCACGGATGTTCCGGATAATTCGCAGTATCTCGGAAGTCTTTACCTCAACGATGGCGAGATACCCGGTAAGCACCTTGATGCTAAGTTTAATTACAGACTTCCGATGTCCAAGAAGCTTTCACTTATAATTATTGCGGCTATTTTGGCGGTTACGGCTGCTTTGTACGCACTGATCGGCATTTTCTTTAATAAGTTCAAGGAAAAGAACTCTCTTTTGACCGTGGGTAAGGTGATAAAGGTTGTTGCCAATCCCATCGCCGCTGTGTTCTTCCTTACACTTATGATCATGGTCTTTCCTTTGAGAGTCTTTGATCTGAGAGTGCCCGATATCATTTTTTATGAGATAGGACTTATAATAAGTGCCGCTATCGTGTTCTATGCAATTAACCACAAGGCTGTAAAGCTCCCCAACGGAATATCTTTCTTTGAGGGAATTGAGCTTGCGGATAAAGTCAGATACGTAGCCATCATGTTTGCCATGGCCATGGTTGTATGGCATGCAAGTAACTACATGAACGGCGCTTATGATATCTTTAGATGGTTGTCGCAGCGTAGGATGGTGATCTGGTTCGCGGTCATGATACTTCTTACCTTTACTACTTCTGAGATCATAAATGTTCCGAATCTTATATGGCTTGTGGTTTCGGCAGTTGCGGGCTTTAGATATTACAGACTCAATATGGTCGCGGATACCGAGAAGGAATATGACCTTAAGAATATGCTTCTCAAATACGGCGTTATCATAGCTATACTCGGCGGAATAGTTGTGATAAACGTTATAAGGATACTGATCAGATATATCACGGATAAAACAAGCAGAAACGTTAAGATATCGGGATACGGAATCCTGACGATCGTCTTGTTTGCGCTGATGATCATATTCAGAAATGAAAAATTGTGGGGTATCGTTCTGGTGGCTATCTTCGGATGCCTATACATCAGACTTACCTACTGGAAAGGCAGAGAGCATTTTATCCGTATAGTTGCAGGCGGACTTATGATGAACTTTGCTATTTCGCTTGTATATTGTTTGCTTCACAGATATTTTACGGGTTACGTCAGCGGAAGATTCGGATTCCTCTTCCACACGGTTACCGTAGGAGCGGAATACCTGATCTTTATGGATGCAACCGCCACAGTTCTTCTGGCTGCCAAGATAGTTGCGTTCCCTAAGAATCTTGGGGTAAAAGAGCTGTTTAAATCAGCTTGGAAAGAGATGATCCTGTTTGGATGGATCTCCTCATATGCGATATTCACGGTATCACAGACAGCATATTTATCACTGTTTATGGTTGTTCTCATGGTGCTTATCATAGTATCGACACGCCATAAGAAGCAGTTTGTAAGAATACTTGCGACTATGATAGCGGCTGTTATTATATGCTTCCCCGCTGTGTTTACGCTTCAAAGGATCGTTCCTACAATTGTTGCAAGACCGGTATTCCACGAGTACGGCGACGACGCGGATCAGTTCGTCAGAGGTGGAGCTGCGTGGGGCAACAGCAACTTTATGTGTGTTGAGAGATTTGTGAATCTCTTTGAGAGTGAAGTCCTCAGCATGGATGTCGGGGAATATGACTATCCCAATGACATTCTCAATTACGACTTCGAAAACGGCAAATATATATATGATCTGTACGGTAATCCGAATGACGGTGAAGAGGATTGGGAAGAAGACGATGATGAGCAGGCTCTTTTACCTAATGAGAATCTCCTTGCGGCGACCGGCATTACAAGAGCGGAACTTGCGATGCTCCTTGATGTTTCCTCACAGTACATAGATGAAGATAATATTTGGGATATCCGTACAAACGGCAGAATAACGTTATTCAAGATCTATTTAAATGAGCTGAACATGACGGGACACGCAGAACCCGCCAAGTTCGCAGATGGAACGGATATTTACCATGCGCACAATTCGTATCTTCAGGTGGCTTATGACCATGGTATTTTGACGGGAATTGTGTTCACTATATTTATTATCGCGGGACTGGTGGTAGGAGCGCGTTTTTACAAGAAGAATGAGGAAAAAGAGCCTCTGTCGCTTCTTGCATTTGCGATTATTTTGGGCTTTGCCGTAGCAAGCTTGAGTGAGTGGGTGTTCGACCTCGGAAATCCCATGACTATGGCACTTTTACTTTCAATCGCACCTTTGTTATTTAAAAATACAGGCAGAGAATAAGAATATGAACGACAAGAAAAAAGAACCGTTTAATTATCAAAAACTGTATAGGCGAACCGGACTTATCATTTACGACATCTTAAGTATTATCATAGCCAATTATCTTGCGCTTATAATCAGGCATGATTTCAAGATTTCGAACATACCTGAGCACTTTATGATGCCTGCAACCGAGTTCTTACCTATAAATATACTTGTTACGCTTGCTATCTTCTTTATTTTCAAGCTTTATGACAGTTTATGGGCCTATGCGGGAGAACGAGAGCTCCAGAACCTTGTTATGGCGTGCGTTATTTCATCGATTCTTTATGCGGTGGGACTTCAGTTCTTTAAATATCCCGGAGAGCAGGCGGTTCCTCTGACCTGTTATTTCCTGTATCCGTTTTTGCTTATAGCATTTATCTTTACGAGCAGATTTTCGTACAGATTTTTCAGAAGCCAGAAACACAGGGCTGAGAACAGAAACAACAGCCAGGCGGTAATGATAATCGGTGCCGGCGAGGCTGCCAACATCATCATAAAAGAGATCATTACGAGCAATTACTCAACGATGTCCATCAAATGTATCATTGATGATGACTCCAATAAGTGGGGCAAGTACATTCAGGGCATCAGAGTTGTCGGCGGAAGAGACAGAATAGTTGAATGCGCCGATCTCTACGACATAGATGAGATCATAGTTGCGATTCCTTCGGTATCAAGGCAGGAGATGAAAAAGATCCTGGATATCTGTAAGAACACCAACTGTAAGCTTCGTTCACTTCCGGGCATGTATCAGCTCGTTAACGGAGAGGTCAACGTATCAAGACTTCGTGACGTAGAAGTAGAAGACCTTCTCGGAAGAGATCCCATCGCGGTCGATCTTGATTCCATCGCTGGTTATGTGAGCGGCAAGACCGTTATGGTAACCGGAGGCGGCGGCTCTATCGGTTCCGAGCTCTGCAGACAGATCGCCGGACACAAGCCCAAGAAGCTTATCATTGTGGATATCTATGAGAATAATGCATATGATATTCAGCAGGAACTTAAGACAAGATTCCCCGAGCTTAATCTTATTGTGCTTATAGCATCGGTTAGAAATACGCTCAGGATCAACAAAATATTTGAAAAATATAAACCCGACATCGTGTATCATGCGGCGGCTCACAAGCACGTTCCTCTCATGGAGGACAGCCCGAACGAAGCCATCAAGAACAACGTCTTCGGAACCTGGAAGACAGCTATGGCTGCAGCGATGAACGGCGCCGAGAAGTTTGTTATGATATCGACGGATAAGGCTGTTAACCCGACCAACGTCATGGGAGCAAGCAAAAGAATCTGTGAGATGATCGTACAGACCTTCAACAAGCACTATGACACGGAATTTGTTGCCGTTAGATTCGGTAACGTACTTGGCTCCAACGGTTCCGTTATCCCTCTTTTCAAAAAGCAGATAGCGGCAGGAGGCCCTGTTACCGTAACTGACCCTAATATCATACGTTATTTTATGACCATATCAGAGGCGGTCTCCCTTGTGCTTCAGGCAGGTGCTTTTGCCAAGGGCGGCGAGATATTTGTCCTTGATATGGGTGAACCCGTCAAGATCCTTGACCTTGCGGAGAACCTTATTAAACTCTCGGGCTATAAGGTTGGTGAGGATATCAGGATTGAATTTACAGGTCTTCGTCCCGGCGAGAAGCTCTATGAAGAGATGCTTATGGATGAAGAGGGACTGCAGGATACATCCAATAGGATGATCCACATCGGAAAGCCTATTGAGCTCGATGAGATGAAGTTCTTTGCCGAACTTGAAAAGCTCAATGTCGCTTCAAGAGAGGAATCGTCCGAGACTAGAGAACTTGTTCAGGAGATAGTTACAACCTATCATCCGACCGACAATAAGGCCGACAGGACCAAGGAGCATATGGAAGCTCTTAAGAGAGCAGCAGAGAAGATAAACGAGGATTGAGGATATGGAACTTAAGCCATTTGAGAAAAAAGTATATCTTTCATCACCTACAATGCACGGCGACGAGCTTAAATACATGCAGGAAGCCTATGAGACTAACTGGATGTCCACTGTAGGCGCCAATTTAAATGAGATAGAGAAAAAAGTCTGTGAAAAGATCGGATGCACCGATGCGGTTGCACTTTCATCCGGAACGGCGGCTCTCCATCTTGCCATTAAGCTCGCAGGAGAAAGACTCTACGGTCAGCCCAAGGTTGGTCACGGAGTACTCGAAGGTAAAAAAGTATTCTGCTCGGATATGACCTTTGATGCGACAGTCAATCCCGTTGCCTACGAAGGCGGCGAGGCTGTCTATATCGATACAGAGGCCGATACCTGGAATATGTGCCCCAAGGCGCTTGAGAAAGCTTTTGAGATATATCCCGATGTTAAACTTGTAGTGGTTGCGCATCTCTACGGAACTCCGGGTAAAGCAGACGAGATCAAAAAAGTTTGTGATAAACACGGTGCTCTTATCGTTGAAGATGCCGCAGAATCATTCGGTGCAACTTATAAGGGCAAACAGACAGGACTTTTTGGAGATTACAGCATAATATCTTTTAACGGAAATAAGATAATAACAGGCTCCGCGGGCGGAATGTTCTTAGCTCACAGCAAAGAAGACGCCGACAAGGTAAGAAAGTGGTCAACACAGGCCAGAGAAGACGCACCTTGGTACCAGCACGAAGAGCTTGGTTACAACTACCGCATGAGTAATGTGATTGCAGGAGTTGTAAGAGGTCAGCTTCCTCATCTTGAGGAGCATATCGCTCAGAAGAAAGCTATTTATGAGAGATACAAGGAAGGCTTCAAGAACCTTCCCGTTAAGATGAATCCATATGATGAAAAGAACTCAGAGCCCAACTTCTGGCTCTCATGCCTTATCATCGACAAAGAAGCAATGTGTAAGCAGGTTCGTGGCGAGCAGGACGTTCTCTATATCAGCGAACCCGGCAAGAGCTGCCCTACAGAGATCCTTGATGCTATCGCGGCTCTCAATGCAGAGGGACGCCCCATCTGGAAGCCCATGCACATGCAGCCAATTTACAGAACCAATGCCTTTGTGACGGTTCACGGAAGCGGACGAGCAAGAAGTAACGCTTACATCAAAGAGACAGGAATGGTCGATGTCGGAGCAGACATCTTCGAAAGAGGCCTCTGCCTTCCCAGCGACAACAAGATGACACCTAAGCAGCAGGATGTGATAATCGAGGCTGTTAAGAAGTGCTTTGAATAAAATATTTGAAACCAAGGGCAACGCAAATGCGTTGTCCTTTTTTTAAAGGCTCATTGACGAGATAATTTCAACAATGTT
Organism: Butyrivibrio sp. INlla21; assembly: GCF_900116875.1. GTDB lineage: Bacteria > Bacillota > Clostridia > Lachnospirales > Lachnospiraceae > Butyrivibrio. The sequence goes on along the minus strand of NZ_FPCC01000008.1, from coordinate 106,009 downwards.
AAGATGTATGTTAATAAATTGTTGGGTGTTGAACGGATGAATAAACTAAAAGAGAACAGAACATTACTATTTATAATTTTTTATTATATCTATTCAGGAATATATTTTGTCATTCATATGATGGACGCAAAGAACCCTTTTATGACAAGCACTTTGGACGGTGCGCTTGTTATAATAGGGATATTTTTGTGTTTCGCCGGGCTATTCCGCATAAGCGAACCTCGTATATTCCTTATCAAGGGGCTTAAGTGCTTTGCTTTCTGCGATGTTTTTTCTTTGTTTCTTCAGTATTTGTACGGGAAAGACGTTTCACTTTTTTTCATATGGATGAATATCATCCTCAAAGTTTTTATTGCAATTGCATTGATCAGAAGAATATTGGATTATTTGGCGGAGATTTATTGGAAAAACGGCGCAAAGAACAAGAGTGTGAAATTTAAAATTAGAAAATTGCGGCTGGGAATAATTTTTCTGATAAGTCCTGTGATTATTAATTATTTATATGTCGCAGACTTAAGACATCGCAATTTTAATATTATATACGGATATATATTCATTTGTTATTTACTTGGATTAGTACAATATATCCTTTTGCTGCGAGAAAGCATGTCCGGATATGTCAACAGTTTAAGCACTGAAGAGGAGCCATATACTCGAAAATGGTTCTTTTATTGGGAGTGGGATCGATATAATCCCATTTCGATGATTGACAGAGTGCTGTCCGCATTTGCAGAGATCTTATTTGGAGATAAAAAAGGGGAGACTATTATTATTTCTGTATCTGCCACGTTGATGTTGCTGACTGTTATTTGCAACGGAATATATGTAGGTGGTAAATACAGAATCGATAATCCACTAACAGAAGAGCTTTCCAAGATTTCTTCGAGTCAAGCGATTAATGCTGATCCGTGTATAGACTGTCCCGAAGTAGAAAACGGAAGTTTGAAGGTGTATAGATACTCAAAGGATAATCTAACTCCCGTTAACAGTAAGATTCATAAAGTAAAGTATGGGATTGCTACAGATGATGGTGTGAACACAGGTGCTAAATATCCAGTCAAAATAAGCTTTGAAAAGGGTTTAACCGAGGATGGATTCGGACATATAATCGATTATCACGGAAATGTGGTGTTGACGTTGCCTAAGATTGCCCTAAGCCGCATTTCGGCAAAAACTAAGTTTTATAGAGAGGTTTTTGCAAAAGAAAGAAGACAAATTAGTTTTGATAAAATAGATGGAACAGATAGAGTCGTAGTCTTAGGAGAAAATGGTTCTAAAAGGTTGCTGGCAGATAATGGATCAGCGATTTTTTATTCCGAAGTGCTAGGAAGCTATGGAATGTGTGATAAGAATGGCAAAATCATTGTAAAGCCTGAACAGATTGATTACATAAGAGCTCGATTGGAAACAGAAAAAATCTGTATGTTTCGTAAGGATGACGGTGCATATATCTACAACTATGATGGTAAGGATATAACCGGAAAAATACTTGAGAGCTACTATAGCGGTTTAGAATTCATCAAAAATGATTATGAATTGGATTGCGTTATTTATTGCTATGACAATACCAAAACAGGAACCGAAGGTAAAAATGCTCATGATTATCTTAGAGTGGTCGATTATGAAGGAAATATAATAGCAGACAATATTATATATTGCCGGATGATTGACTCGAACAAGTACCTGCTTACTATGGAAGATAACAGGCAATACATATTGACAGGGTCAGATGGTAAGCCGGTTATAATTGAGGAAGAAGGGGGATTTTTATCTGATGATGAGACTATAAATGAAAAGCTAATGCAAGATGTGAGAATTCGCAGAGGAGAAAAAGTAGAATCCGCCGCATGGGTTGATGAAGACCATAGTTTATACCGCGTTTCGATAGAGCGTACAGAAGAGGTAGAAGGAGAATATGCTCATCTAAGGGACTATTTTTTCTTAAAGAATAATGAAAAAACAATTTCATTTATGGTGGATTATCCTTCAAAAAGCGATTACATGTATAGTGAGCGATACGTGTTTGACGCATGTGATTTTAATGCTGCATATGTTGATGTGAATTTTGATGGACACAAAGACGTCGTCATTTCCTTGGGACATCAAGGCGTTGCAGGAGAAGAAGTACATTGCGCATACATATATGACAATAGTGGGGAATTCGTATATACAAAATCATTTGAAATAGTCCCAAATTACTTTATTGATGAGGAAGAGAATGTTCTTAAGGGCTCATACGGATCAGGTCCCGGCGAACACGTAGAACTAACGTATAAATATGAAAATGGCGAATTTGCAAAGATATCTGAAGAGAAGAAGCCTAACTAGATTCAAGGAGTGTTGCGTAAAATGAACAAGATGCGTATAAAGCCAATAATTACACTGATACTTGTGCTGACACTGCTCGTTTGTGCCACGGCATGCACAAACGGTAAAAGAGCCGGCGAGGAGGCTAAATCTAGCGTAAGCGCTGATATAAGTGCAATTGAGAAGCTGTTTCCTTCATTGGAAGGTGCTACGGAGATCGAGTGGGAGCAGGTTACTTTGGGTAGCGGAGATAGCAGAGTTCCCGGACCAACCGATTATAGATTTCAAGGATATATAGTGTTGTCGGACGATGTGGCTCAGAAATACGCTTCATCCTACGACTTCACAGAGGCAGAACCTGATGTGACATTTGAAAACATTAAGGAGCGTGAAGGCAACTGGAAATACTCGGAGGATTTCTGCAAAGATATAATTCCCGAGTACTATCCGGGCTCGGTATGGATTGACGGAAATACTATTCTTTTTTCCGTGACAACAACATGATCAAGGTTATTTGAGTATTCACTGCAGCATTTTGATGTTGTCAGTTGTATACATATATATAAAACATCCAAGGAGGAGAGAGAATTATGTTTATAGTATGGGGTACCGAAACCAAAAGAAAGGATTATCCGTCAGTAGGACCGGTTATCTGTCCAAGCTGTGGAAGCTACGGAAGATACAATATTTTTAAAACGTACACGGTTTTGACGTTCTTTTTCTTTATTCCCACATTCAGATGGGGCACACAGTTTTATGCGCAGTCAACTTGCTGCGGAGCGTTATATGCGCTTGATAAGGAGATAGGAAAGTCTGTTGCAGCTAATGCGGCAGTGCAGATCTTACCTGAGCACCTTACTCTTATCAGAAGCGGAGTAAGGCAGAACGCTCAGAACACTCAGATTGTTAAAGATATCGAGATGAAAAAATGTGGACAGTGCGGAACAGAGACTTCATCAGAAAGCCTATTTTGTCCCAGCTGCGGAGCAAAGTTTTAAAAAGAATTGAAAAAGTATTGAAATTAACGGGAGCAATCAGCGATAATGCTGATTGCTCTTTTTGGCACAATAAAGTTGAAAAATGATTATAGTATTGTTAAAATATTAATCGAAATGTTACAAGTATAGTGCTTATAAAACAAGGAGCCTAGAATGCCTGAAAATAAAGTATTTATGGATACTAATATCTTTACAGATATTGTCAATGAAATTAAATACACTTCTTCCGATCTTGTTCTATCACAAGAGCCTCTTAGCTCTGTAAAAGTATGGGATCATACAGACGTTGGAAAAAAGATGGAGAAAATATTGAAAAAAGTCTACAAAGCATCAAGTGCTTATAGATCAGAATCAGCAGAAGCTTTACCGGAAGCATTTTTGAAGATGAGAGATAGCATGATAAGAGTTGATGATGTAGCAAGTAAGAGTCTTAAAGTTAACGAATGATAAATGTGGGGAATGAAAGATGAGTACTATTGATGAAATCAATGAAAAGATAAGGCATTTAAAGGAGAAGATTAAGGAATACTGGGATAAGATTTCCGAATTAGAAGAAGCATACGATTATATAAGCGAGAGGAAGACCGGTATCGAAAACGATTATTATTATCCAGCTAATTCCTTTGATATGACGTGGTCAGGAGAATGGCAGGGGAAATGTGAGAGTGATGCGGATAAGCTAAGAGCGGAAATGATTCATCAAGCCGGAGTGGGGCTATCTGATACAGCAAAACTTTTAGAAGATATTCTTGCTGCGATTGAAAATATCAAGGAACTGATTAAAGAGTGCGAAGCTAAAATCGAATCGCTTCGAGCGGAGAGAGATGCAATGATGTCACCACAAGAAGGATGATGGGGAGTATATTAAATGGGAAAGAGATACGATGCAAAGAAGATAGCTGATTTTATTGATGAACTTGAAGCTGTAATAGGGGATTATAACAGGAAGGCAGAGCAACAAGGGTTTGCATATAACAGATATGTAGAGAATCAGACATATGTTGGAAAGGCGGCAGAGGCTTCAAAGTATTTTATAAGCATCAAACAATCTGGATTCCAAAAAGATTTGCATGCTTTACAAAGAAGAATGGTAAAACTTTACTTTGAGGTTGACCAATTATTTAAAGCAGTGGTAGATATATCTGCCAAGGCTAAGATAGATACTGACATTCTAAGAGATATCAAAAAGATATTCAGAAAATACGAGATGTCTTTTAGACCTAAAAGTATTGAGATTGAGGAAAAGGCAGCTGATCTTCAGGATAAGTTTTGCGAATATGGGAGCTTTACACAGCCAAGTTATAAGGCAGCCAGACTATTAAGTGAAGAACTTTGCGGAGATGGCGAATTTATAGATACCGTAATTAAGAATTTTAGGGAATTCGATGAAGAATCCTGTGCATACATTGATAGTACAGGGTTTGAACAGTATGTAGTCGATTTTCTGACTGAAGTAAGTAAAACAGCCGGAGCGCTTGGTAAGATGAAGGTATATGATCCTAAGATGGAGGATATATACTTAAATCTCGTTACCACAGGTGCAGCGAAGACATTGCAGAATATAAATTTAAATTTCAATAATTATAAAGACAATATTCAGCTCTCTGCACTTGCAGGCTTTAAACGTTTTATGATGGGCTGTAATTTTAACTGTCAGTCTTTCTTTTCGGATCCTGTCAATGTTAATAATGGTAATTACATAAATGACAGGGAAGATCTTGTTATTCAGGGATTATATCCACTAACGATCAGAAGATTCTACAATGCACAAAGTGACAGATCCGGTCTCTTCGGAAAAGGCTGGACCAGTCTTTTTGATATGCACATTTCTAAAGATAAGAATGATGATAGTACTATAGTGCTTTTCTTTTCTGATGGACATGAAGGAAGATACCAAAAAGTCTCTGACGATACTAAAGATTCTGATATATCAGACGACGGATATGACATTGAAGATAATGAAAATATTGAGATTGTAAGATGCTATGATGGAAGATGCTTTACAAGAGAAGAATATGAAAGCAAAAAGATTGAATATGTAGAAGAGCACGGTGAACTGGGTGAACTATTCGAATATCCAGATCGTTATAAGCTTGTGAAAGATGATGGTTCCTATACGGAGTTTGATAAAGCTGGCAACGTTTTAGCTTTTGGTAATCAGGTAAATGAGCTTGCAAGGATTGATCGTTTAGACGACGGGCTTTGCAGAATTGTTTCCGGGAATAAATACATTGAGATAACTATAAATGAAAATGGCTATGTAACCGGCGCGAAAGATAATACAGGTAGAAGTGTAAAATATGAGTATGTAAGCAGAGATGCAGATACTCTTCTTAACGTGGTTGCTTATCCTGACGGGACTACACGAAAATACAACTACGATAAGAACGGAATTATCAATGAAGTAACCAATCCTCAAGGAGTAATATTCCTTAAAAATGAAATAGATGATGCAAAACGCGTGACAAAGCAAGAATTTCCCGATGGCGGAGTAGTCACGTTTAAATACGATGAAGCTAATAGGACAACGACAGTCACTGAGCAGAACGGACTGGTAACAGAATACCTTAATGATGAATTTGGCAGGCACATAGGTACAAGATATCCCGAGCAAGGCATATCAGAAACATTTACCTATAATGATAAGAATCAGAAGACTGCTGTAACTGATAAAAAGGGTAATATAACAAGATTTAGCTATGATAACAGGGGGCATCTTACCAAAGTTATTGATGCCAATGGAAATATCACAAATATAACCTACAACGCACAGGGAAAACCTATAGTTGTAAAAACTCCGGGCGGAGCAGTTTATAAATATACTTATGATGAGTGTGGTCAGCTTATAAGTTCAATAAATCCGCTCCTTGAAGAGAATAGGTTTTTGTACAACTCCTATGGTCAGATTGACAGGATAATTAATCCGGAGGGTGAAAGTACTTTCCTAAGATATGATAAAAATAGAGATATCTGTTATATAAAGGATGAAAAAGGATTAGAAACCTTTTATGAGAGGGATGATCTTGGAAGGATCATCTCTACAAGGAATGCCCTAGGTGCAAAAACCATTTATGAGTATGATTCTATGGATAGGATCATTAAGACAATAGATCCAATGGGCTTTGAGACAAGATATTCATACAATAAAAACGGAAAGCTCATAAGAGTTGAGAATCCTGATAATACTTCAAAAACATGGGATTATAACGATATAGGAAAGACATCAGAATATACAGATGAAGCAGGAAGGATCACAAAGATCAGCTATAACAAGGTTTGGGACGAAGAAGAGGTTACGCTTCCAAATGGCGGAAAGATAACCTATGAGTATGACCTTTTAAAGAGGCTTATAAAGGTAACTGATCCTGAACACAGAGAAGTTTCATACGACTATGATGCAAATGATAATGTTATAGCTCAGTACAATGGTGATATCAAGGTGCGGAGCCTTACATATGACGGCGTTGGTAATATTACATCAGAGACTGATGCTCTTGGAAATACAAAGACTTATGAGTACGACGAAAACAGGAATCTTATAGCAGTAACAGATGCTCTTGGAAACAGATATACAAGAGAAGTAGATTTTCTTGGAAGAGTGGTGAAAGAGATTGATCCTCTTGGAAATACCACAAGTTATGCATATACAAAGCTTGGAGATATAGAGAGTATAACTGATGCGGCGGGAAGAGTTCGCAGGTTTGAACATGAAAACGGAAGACTATCAGCTATATATTTCTGTGACAAACTTGAGCAAAGGCTTAGATATGATTTCGCAGGCAGGGTTATAAAAAGACGCTTTTCTGACGGATACACGATAAGCTATGAATATGACCTTGGTGATCACATCTTAAATGTCACAGCTTCCGATGGTAGAAATATATCTTATGAATATGATGCCATGGGCAGAGCTACGAAGGTTACGGATGGAACAAGTACAACACTTTACACATATACACCTTCAGGGCGCCTTAAGAGTGTAGTTGATGCTCTTGGAAATGAGACAGCCTATACTTATGATGCCCTTGATAATCTTAAGAGCATTCATAGAGCTGAAGGTCTTATAAGTGAAGAAGAACGAAAAGGTGATATATTCCCTACGGTTGGAAAAGATGGTCACGTCACTATCTATGACTATGACCTTTCAGGACAGCTTACTATGTTGACAGATGCGCTTGGGTACACTGAAGCTTTTGAGTATGACCATTACGGAAGACTAATTAAAAAGACAGATAAGGATAATTATAAGACAACATATACATATGATCTGGATAATCGTGTAAACTCTATTAACTACGCAGATGGAAGAAGCGTAGAGCTTTCTTACAATGCACTTGGAAAGCTTACTAAGTTTACAGATTGGTTGGGAATTACAGAGATTGCGAGAGATGTTATTGGAAGAGCAATTTCTGTAACTGATTATAATGGAAAGAAAGTATCTTATACTTACGGAAAAGTAAATGAGAGATCATCTATTACTTATCCCAGCGGTGAAAAAGTAGATTATATCTACGATAATAAGCGCAGATTAAGCGAACTTATTAGCGGTGATAAAAAGACTTCTTACTTCTATGATGAGTTTGATAGACTTATTGAAAAACGTCTTCCTAATTCAAATAGGGAAATCATGGATTACATTCCCGGAGGTCTGCTTAAGAGCCTTGAGATGCATGATGACAATGGGCTTTTGGATAAATACATTTACAATTATGATGCTCAAGGAAATAGAACTGGTATTGATAGATCTCGTAGGAACTTTAGTGAGATGTCCGGAACATATACCTATGGATATGATCTTGAAAAAAGACTTACTAGCGTAAGCCTTAATGGTTCACTTTTAAGGAGCTATAACTACGATGCTTTTGGAAATAGAAGCAGAATGACTGAAGATGGAAATATCACGACATATAGTTATGATGAACTTGACAGGCTTTATAAGGAAGTTTCCCCGTTTGAACATAAACTATATACATATGATAATCGTGGGAATATATCACAAAGTATTGTAAATGATGTCGTAGAAAAGACATTTATTTATGATGCAACAAATATGCTTGTGAAGGTTACTGATTCGATAAAAGGTGAGGCATTATATAGCTATAATGGAATAGGAAAGCGCGTTTCTGCCATTAATCCAACAGAAAACATTGAATATATGTTGGATCTAACAAGAGAATATCACAATCTGCTTGAACGTTCTGTTAATGATCAGGTAGAGATATATACATATGATGATAATGTAATTTCTATGTCAAAACATGACAACGATTATTATTATATGTTAGATGAGCTTGGAACGGGAATGTATCTCACTGGTACAGACGGTTCGGTATTGTCAGCTTTTGCTTATGATGAGTTTGGTAGAAGCCTTAATCCCAGTACAGGTAAGAGACATAGGGAAAGCTACTCAAAGCAAGGTAATATAATTCATCCATTTGCATTTACCGGTTATCAATACGATGAAATAGCTGATGGTTATTATGCTCAGGCAAGGTACTATGATGCGAATACAGGAAGATTTGCTTCCAGAGATAGTTATATGTTCACGGATATCAGTAATCCGGAATCATTGAATTTATATGAATATTGCTATAATAGCCCTATAGAACTCTATGACCCTACAGGAAATATCCCATGGTGGGTTCGAGTGTTCGGAAAAGGGATAGAAGCGCACACATTTCTGGAAGGTTATGCTGTAGCTAATATACCTAATGCAAAGGCTGAGTTTGTTATTCATGGCGAAGTTCCTCTTGAGGATAGAAATGGTATGCAGAGTATTTGGAGAAAAGCTGATATTTTAATAGCAAACCCTGATCAAAATTTAGCAGAAATCTATGAAATAAAGCCTTCTACTTACGATCCTAATAGCAAGTACTATGAAGAGCATCCTGAACTTAAGGCATTAGGAAAAATAAAGAATGCCATGGCAAAAGGGCAACTAGCTCAGTATGTTCTAATGTGGGATACTGATGATAGAAACAGTTTTAGTACTGGTTGCGAATATGCAAATCAAGGTATTAACTATGATGAAAAATTCAATGATGTTTATATTGAATCTGTTTTAAATCCAGGACAGTACATTCATTACTATACTGGTACAGGAAAGAATCAAGGACTAGTTTTTTATGAGTATACAAAAGATACAAATGGTCGAAGAATTGAGGTTCCATCATGTTCCAAAGAAAAAATTGAGGAAAGATATAAGGAACATATTTATTCTGGTGTAAAACAAGTGGGCAAGGCTGTTTTAGCTACTGCAGGTGTATTGGGATTATTATTAGCTGGAGGTGCTGTTGCGGCTGCCTTAGGGGAAGCTGCGATTGCTTTAGCCCCCATACTGATAGAGTATGCATCAAAGTTTGCAAATCAATTAGGCGCTCTTTCTCTTGGAACTAATTTGATGGGTGTACTTAATGTAAATGAGAATTGCGGAGGATAATATGGCCATACAATACAAAAAGATTATCAAAGAAATAATGGGGCCAGAGGCTAAAGAACATGGATTTGATATAGGAAAGATTGCTTCTGGTGGTTTTTATAAGAGAACACTCATAAATTATGAGAAAAAAATAGATGATTTATATGTTCAAGGCTTTGATATCGAATATGAATTTGTAGGTAAAAATGAACTTGTTCTGAGGGCGGCAGGATTAAATGAGACAATAGCTTTCGAGAAAGATAATCAAGATTCATTTCGAAGCGCCATTACTGAGTTTGCACTAATTATGCGTGAGAAGGGATACAAACTCTTTGAGGAGGATGAAAAAAAGCCTCGATTCCATTCTTTTGAACATGGCTATCTGCTAAATAATTATAAAGACTTGTCTAGAAAATTCTACAATGAGAATAATATTGATAATACAGCAGATATCATGGATAAACTTGGGATTGTAGTTGCGCATGTAGATGCAGAAAGAAATAAAGATTTTTCTGAGATAAAGGATGAGTTAATAAAAATAACCGCTTTTTATGCAACTACACTTTTAGAATGTGAAGGCACTAAAATGCTTTATGAAAATAGAGGAATTGATTATTTTGCGATAGTGCAGGGAAAAACAGGCGCAATCAATACTTTAAAAACAATTTTAAGACTGTGGTCAGATGGCGATGAGAAACAATTTATATATCATAGCTGCCTGGTTGCGCTATCAAAAGATCGGTTTGAATCATTAGGACTATCACTACATGCTTCTTCCACAAAAACAGAGGATAGATGTGTGTTTTAAGCATAGCGACTCGTTGCAGAGTATCAAAGGAAACGTAAGTATGAAGAAAAGTATAGAATTGATAGATGAAATACTTGAAATAATCGGACCTATTGATGATAAAGAAGAAAAGGATCGGATTGATGCTATTGCAAAGAATTTTTTTGCATATAGATCAATTATAAACATAATATTATTTTGCCATATTGCTGTTTTCTTTATTTTGAAGTTGATAATAAAAGAAGATGATTTTTTAATACTCATTTTTGGTATTTCGATGGCTTCTTTTTTATTATTATATTCAAAGCGTAAAAAGGCTTTTGGAAATGAACTGACTAGATATATTTTTGATGATTGCTGTGCTGATAAAGGCCTTTCACGAATCTACTATTATTTACCACTATTAAGAAATAAACGTATAACCCCTGCGGCGCTATATTTGGAGGCAGGCAGTGCTTTGGCGAATATGGGGAGGTTTGATGATACTGCAAAAATAATCAGACTTATCGACAGTAATTGTAATTCTGCTGTAAGCATTCTGTATCGACAATATCTGATTTCTCTCATTGCTGAATACTATAATGAGTTTGATATATTGAATGAGTGCGTCATTACTGCTAATAAGCTTTCTAAAAAGCTTTCCCGTTACAGTATAGCTGCGAAACTATACGATAGAATGTCTTTAAATGCTGACATTTCATTATTATTAAAACAAGAGAAGTTTCAGGAACTTTATAATATGCTTAGTTCCTATTTCAGCACGGCTCAATATCCGCTTCGTGAGGTTTCGATAGCGTACTATCTGTATCATTTATTAAATAAGATGGGAGATAGGGATAAGGCGCTTGAATACAAAAAATATGTATTGGAAAATGGCGGAGCTATGTGGTATAAGAAAGCGTTGGAAGATGCCTTTGAACCCGGAACATCGCCTGACGTGTTAGATAACTATTCTGTAAGGGGAGAAAATTGCTAAAGCACCTACGATAAACCGAATTGTAGTAGTGATGATTGTGGTCTTTTTAATCGTTGAAATACTTTTAAATATAATTAAGCTGTGAGTTTGGTATTGGGAGGTAAGATGAAATGAAGCTATTTAAGGGAGTTGTAGCGTTAATGCTGGTATGTGCGTTGTTGATGGGATGCGGATCAAACGGCATAGGCGCTAAGGAAACACAATACGAAGGTGATGGCTTTAAGACTGCAGAAGAAGCAGCGACATCTTTTGTCGAAGGATTAAGGGATTTGAACTTTGATAAGATGCTCAAGTCATATGCATGGGAGACACAGGCGGAACATTATAAGTATGATGGTATGCTCAGAAGATTTAGAGCTTTTAACCCGGCATTTGCGGTTAAGCTCCCTTCTGATAATGAGTTTTATGTTTCTTCAAATGTAGTCGGATTGCACAGCAAGGAAAGTGGCCTCCTTTATATGGCTATTAGCTACTATGTTATGGGTGATGATATTGAATTCGGAGTAAATATCCCGCTGAAGGATGATGACGATATTAATGAGTTTTTGGATATATATAATAATGAAAAATACAAGGATTTTACAAATATAAAGAATATTCGCTTTTCAACACCGGAAGAGATGATTGGAAGTATCTGTCCAACTGAAGAGTATAATAAGAGAGTTGAAATAGAAGGCGACTGTTATGGCGCTGATGAGGTTGTTTGTGTTGCGGTATTGGCAGATGTTGGAGACAAGACTTTTTATTATTTCCCGACAGTGGCTCGTTACGGTGAGAAATGGTATATTGTATCATCCTGGAGCGTTATCAGCGAATTTTTGGGAATGAGTGCACATCATCCCTTCGTGATTACTGATGAAGCTCCCCAAGATTGGGAAACAGTTATGAAAAATAATTAAAAGGAATCAGTTAATGGGAGCAATCAGCGATAAAGCTGATTGCTCTTTTTAGTGCGTTTGACTTGAGTATGGGATGAATGTATATTAATAGATATAAAAAGATATAAAAGAATATAAAGACTTTTTGTACATATAAAAAGATATAAAAGAACATAAAAGATATAAAAGAAACAGATGGAGGTAGATATGCAGAATCCGTTTTCAATATCCTTCGGAACACTTCCAACTCAATACATATCAAGACTGACTCAGACCAATCAGATCCTGGAAACCTTCAGGGCAGACAGACCTGCCAATCATGTATACATGCTGACGGGAATCAGGGGCTCCGGCAAGACCGTCATGATGACGGATATTTCCGAGAAACTCAGGAAGGAAAAGGACTGGATAGTTGTGGAGATAAGCCCGGAGCGGGATATGCTGGAAGGGCTTGCGGCTACATTATATGCAGTCCCGGAGCTTCATGCACTTTTTGTAAAGGCTAAGCTCGACTTCTCAGCTCTTGGGCTTGGAGTTTCATTTGAAAATGCCGCTCCCATAACCGATGTGGAAGTTGCCGTTAACAGAATGCTTGAGCACATAACAAAGGCCGGAAAGAGATTACTTGTCACAGTCGATGAAGTTACCAACAATGACAATGTAAAAGTATTTGCAGCGGCTATTCAGATATATCTAAGGCGTGGGTATAATGTCTTTTTGATCATGACGGGACTGTATGATAATCTCTATAATCTTCAGAATGAAAAGACACTTACCTTCCTTTACAGGGCACCCAAAATTATAATGGACCCGCTTAATTACACAGCAATTGTCTCACATTATAAAAAAACATTTGATATTGAAAGTGAGAAGGCGGAGCATATGGCGAAGCTCACAAAGGGTTATTCATTTGCCTTCCAGGTACTTGGGTATCTCATGTGGGAGAGTAAGAGCAAGGAAATAGATGATGTACTTCCGCAATATGATCAGTATCTTGATGAGTATATTTATGATAAAATATGGTCTGAAATGTCAGAAACTGACAAAAAAGTGGTAGGCTATATTGCTATAAGCAAAGAGACCAATGTTGGCAAGATAAGAAAGCAGCTTAACATGACAACGCCGCAGTTTTCCGTGTACAGAGACAGGCTCAAGAGGAAAGGCGTTATCAGCACAGCTCAGTACGGTTATATATCACTTCTTTTGCCTAGATTTGATGAGTATGTCAAATTACACGCAGACATGTGATCTTTATAATAAAAGTATTGTTGAACGGAGTTAAAATGGTTAATTCATTCTACGCCAAATATATCAAGAGATTTATCGATATAATCTTATCGCTTCTTGTGATAGTGTGCTTTTGCTGGCTCTATGCGATCGTGGCGATCCTTGTAAGAACCAAGCTCGGAAGCCCTGTGCTCTTTAAGCAGGCACGTCCCGGCAAGGACGAGAAGATATTCAACATGTACAAATTCAGGACCATGACAGATGCAAGGGATGCAAACGGCGAGCTTCTTCCCGATGAAGTGAGACTTACGAGCTTTGGTAGTTTCCTTAGAAAGACAAGCCTTGACGAGCTCCCTGAGTTTTTTAACATCCTAAAGGGCGACATGTCTTTTATCGGGCCGCGCCCCCTTCTTGTTAAATATCTTCCCTATTACAACGAGCGAGAGAGACTTCGTCACAGCATCAGACCCGGGCTCACCGGATGGGCGCAGGCTCACGGCAGGAACGCCATATCCTGGGAAAAGAAATTTGAATACGACGTATGGTATGTAGAACATTTATCCTTTTTGACTGATATTAAGGTTATAATAGATACCGTAAAGGCAGTTCTTCACAGCGAAGGAGTTGCATTAAACGCACTGGAGGATTTTGATGAATACAGGAAGCATCAAACCCACACCGATACACAAACTTGATGATAACGAGCTTTCTTCCCTTTATGTCAAAAGAGAGGACATGATTCCCTACTCTTTTGGCGGCAACAAGGCAAGAAAAGCTCTGTTGTTTTTTGAAGAAATAGACAGACTTGGCGCAGATGTGGTCGTAACGTACGGAAGCAGCCATTCCAATCATTGCAGAGTCGTAGCCAATATGGCAGCAGCAAGGAACATCCCCTGCGTTATCATAGGACCTGAGGAAGTGAGCGATACAACATACAACAGTGTCCTCATGGAACTTTTTGGGGCACAGATAATAACAGTTCCTGTTGAAAAAGTCCATGACACAATAGAGTCAGAGCTTGAGCGCCTTAGAAAAGAAGGTAAGAACCCATATTTCATAATGGGCGGAGGTCACGGCAATATCGGTACGGAAGCCTATGTCAGGTGCTATGATGAGATAGCTGATTACGAAAAAGAAACCGGAATACATTTTGACTATATCTTTTTTGCATCCGGCACAGGGACCACCCATGCAGGGCTTGTGTGCGGGCAGATACTGGAAATAAGAAAGGACGACGTTTCTAAGGACAGGAAGATCATCGGCATCAGCATAGCAAGGAAGAACCCCAGAGGCCGAGATGTAGTGCTTGATAGTATATACGAATATCTTGAGGCAAAAGAGATCTCTTTTGACAGGAAAGATGTAGAAGAAAAAACCATATTCATTGACGACTATACAGGTGATGGTTATGGCAAAGAAAACAAAGACATCGAGAATACTATTAAAGATGCCATGATAAAATACGGAATGCCGCTTGACGTAACATACACAGGCAAGGCATTTTGCGGAATGAAGGATTACATCAGGAAAAATAACCTGGCGGATAAGAATATTCTTTTTATCCATACCGGCGGAACGCCGCTTTTCTTTGATGAATTAAACAATTGGAGAGCATGATGAATATTTTGGTACTAAGCGCAGGAACAAGAGACAAGGTTGTCAGATACTTTAAGGAGACCCTAAAGGGCAAGGGAAACGTGATCGCGACTGATTGCAGCAACTTAGCGCCTGCGATATATGACGCCGACAAGGCTTACATTGTTCCCAGGATCGATGCGCCCGATTATATCGACAAGGTCATCGATATCTGTAAAAAAGAAAAAATAGACGGAGTCTTTTCACTTATAGATCCCGAGCTTTCGCTTATCGCCAAGGAGCGTGCGCGTTTTGAAGAAGTCGGAACTACGCCGATCGTATCAAGCTACGACCTCTGCGAGATGAGCCTTGATAAGTACGCGATGTACAAGTTTCTTACGGAAAAGGGTATCTCAACAGGCAAGTGCTACATCGACAAGGACAGCTTTTACAAGGCAAAGGCAGCAGGCGAGATTACTTATCCCGTATTCGTAAAGCCAAGACTTGGAAGCGCCAGTCTTAATATAAACATGGTAAATACAGACGAGGAGATAGACACACTCTTTGATATATACGATGATCTGATGATCCAGGAGTACATGAAAGGTCAGGAGTACGGCGCTGACATCTACATCGATATGGTGTCAGGTAAGTGCGTATCAATATTCCTTAAGAAAAAGATCAAGATGAGAGCGGGAGAGACCGACAAATCCGTTTCGGTAAAGGATCCCGAGCTTTTCGATAAGCTTGCGCAGTTTGCGGAAGATTGCGGATACAGAGGCATGATAGATGCAGATCTTTTCCTTGATGACGGAAAATGGTACCTTTCCGAGATCAACCCCAGATTTGGCGGAGGTTACCCTCATGCCTATGAGTGCGGAGTGAACTTCCCGAAGCTTGTTATAAATAACCTTGAGGGAAAAGAGAATGCTCCTGCCATAGGAGATTACAAAGAAGGCATATATATGATGAAATATAATGATCTTCTTATTCTTCCGGAGAGTGAGCTGGTATGAAAAAAGCACTGATACTTGCAAATTCATCAAGCGGACTCTACGACTTCAGAAACGAGCTGCTGCTTGGGCTCATGGATGAAGGCTTTGAAGTGGTGGTGAGCCTGCCGGATGACCTTAAGAATAAAGAATTAAATGATGAAGGCTGCAGAACAGTCCATACTGACATAAACAGAAGAGGAGTTAATCCCGTTCAGGATCTTGCGCTTCTTCGTTCCTATATGGGACTTATTCGCAAGGAAAAGCCGGATATAGTAATTACCTATACAATAAAGCCTAATATCTATGGAGGCTTTGCCTGCAGACTTTTAAGAGTTCCTTATGTATCAACGGTTACGGGACTTGGAACCACCTTTGAAAGAGGCGGAGTGCTGTTAAAGCTCATTGTCCTTATGTATAAGACAGCTCTTAAGAAGTGCAGATGCCTCTTTTTCCAGAACAGTCAGAACAAGAAAGTGTTCGAGGAACATGGCATCAAGGCTCTTAAGCATGTGGTCGTAAACGGGTCCGGAGTTAATCTTGATAAACACAGGAAAGAAGATTATCCGGGGCATACGGATGATGTTACGAGATTTCTGTATATCGGCAGGATCATGAAGGAAAAGGGGACGGACGAGTACCTCTATGCGGCAAAAGAGCTGCATAAGAAGTACGGTGACAGAGTTTCTTTTGCTGGAATCGGTTATTTCGACGACGAGTACGAGGATAAGGTAAAAGAAGCGCAGGAAGAGGGCTATTTCAAGATGATATCTTATCAGCCCGATATTCACCCTTATATAAAAGAAAGCGATGCGATCGTTCATCCTTCTTATCACGAAGGAATGTCAAACGTCCTTATGGAGGCTTCTGCGACCGGAAGGCCCGTCATTGCTTCTGATATCAGCGGATGCAGAGAGATCGTTGATAAAGACAAGTCGGGATTTCTGTTTGCTCCAAGGGATAAGGAAGCTCTTTTACAGGCTTTGGACAGATTCATGGCGCTTAATTTAAATGAGCGCAAAGCCATGGGAGAAGCGGCCCGGAGCTATGTTGAGCAGAAGTTTGACAGGAGTAGTATAATATTGACGTATATTAATGAGATAAAAGAGATTATTATCTAAAGATATTATTTTGTGGAGGAATCACAATGGGTTTGTATGAAAAGCTCCTTTCGGGAGAAGAGAAATTATCACTTGTAGGACTTGGATATGTCGGCATGCCTATCGCCGTAGCATATGCCAAGAAGATCAAGGTTGTAGGATATGACTTTAATGCGGCTAAGGTTGAACTTTATAAAAAAGGAATCGACCCCACAAGAGAAGTCGGAGATGATGCTATCAAGGAGACAAGCGTAGAGTTTACGGCAGATCCCGAGAAGCTTCGCGAGTGTAAGTTCCACGTAGTAGCAGTTCCTACACCGGTTAATGACGATCACACACCCGATCTTTCACCTGTAGAGGGAGCAAGCCATACACTTGGTAAGTACCTTACAAAGGGAAGCATCGTAGTATACGAGTCAACGGTTTATCCCGGAGTAACAGAGGATATCTGCGTGCCTATCCTTGAGGCTGAGTCAGGACTTAAGTGCGGCGTTGATTTCAAGGTCGGATATTCACCCGAGCGTATCAACCCCGGTGACAAGGTGCACAGACTTGATACAATTACCAAGATCGTTTCAGGTATGGACGAAGAGACTCTTGAGGAAGTGGCTAAGGTTTACAGCCTTGTTGCTCTTGCCGGAGTTTATAAAGCACAGTCTATCAAGGTTGCAGAGGCAGCAAAGGTTATCGAGAATTCACAGCGTGATATCAATATCGCTTTCATGAACGAGCTTTCAATGATCTTCCACAAGATGGACATTGATACAAAGAGCGTTCTCGAGGCAGCCGGAACAAAGTGGAACTTCCTTAAGTTCTTCCCCGGTCTTGTAGGCGGTCACTGCATCGGCGTTGACCCTTACTACCTCACATACAAGGCTGAGGAACTTGGATATCACTCACAGATTATTCTTTCGGGACGTAGAATTAACGACGATATGGGTAAGTACATCGCCGAGTCCCTTGTAAAGAACCTTATTTCAGCCGATATCGCGGTTAAGAATGCCAAGGTTGCAATCCTCGGATTCACATTCAAGGAGAACTGCCCCGATACACGTAACACCAAGGTTATCGATATCTACAACGAGCTCGGAGAGTACGGAATCACTCCCGTTGTTGTCGATCCCGAGGCTGATTCTGACGAGGCTAAAAGACTCTATGGCATCGACTTTGACAGCATTGATGCCGTTAAGGATATGGATGCGGTTATCGTTGCGGTTGCTCACAAGGAGTTTGAGAGCTACAAGCCCGCTGATATCGCGAAGTTCTTCAATGCTTCCCACAAGACCAAGGTATTCATGGATCTTAAGGGAATCTACGATATGAACGATTATAAAAAGCCTGAATTTGATTATTGGAGACTGTAATAATGGGATATAAAGATTTAGTTTTTGACAAAGACAGCGTTTTCCTCGTAACCGGAGGCGCGGGCTTCATCGGATCAAACATCTGCGAAGCACTTCTTGATATGGGTTACACAGTAAGATGCATGGACAACCTCTCAACAGGGCACATCGAGAACATCCAGCCCTTTATGAGCAACGAGAGATTTACTTTTATTCAGGACGACATCAGAGACCTTGATGCTTGCCTTAAGGCAACGGAAGGCGTTACCTACGTTCTCAACGAGGCGGCTTGGGGAAGCGTTCCCAGAAGTATCGAGATGCCTCTTTTGTACGAGGAGATCAACATCCGCGGAACACTCAACATGATGGAAGCTTCAAGACAGAACGGCGTTAAGAAGTTCGTTTACGCTTCAAGCTCATCTGTTTATGGCGATTCCACAATCCTTCCCAAGAAGGAAGGACAGGAAGGAAATGTTCTTTCTCCCTACGCTCTTACCAAGAAGGTTGACGAAGAGTACGGTAAGCTTTACAAGAAGCTCTACGGACTTGATACATACGGACTTCGTTATTTCAACGTATTCGGAAGAAGACAGGATCCCAACGGTGCATATGCGGCCGTAATCCCTAAGTTCCTTAAACAGCTTATGAACGGCGAGACACCTACCATTAACGGTGACGGTAAGCAGTCTCGTGACTTTACATATGTAGACAACGTTGTTGAGGGTAATCTCAGAGCTTGCCTTGCTTCATCAGAGGCAGCAGGTGAAGCTTACAACATCGGTGCGGGCGGAAGAGAGTTCCTTATCGATGTATATCATCACCTTACAGATGCACTCGGACTTGATGTAGAGCCCATCTACGGACCTCCTCGTGCCGGTGATATCAGAGATTCCAACGCCGACATCAGCAAGGCAAGAAAGAATCTCGGCTACGATCCTTCATATGATTTCAAGGCAGGAATCAAGCTTGCCATTGATTGGTACAAAGAGAATTTATGAAGATAACTGTTCGTTTGGATGACATAACACCTGATATGGATTGGGACAAATTCGAGAGATTCAAGAAAGTGCTCGATGCGCATGATATCAAGCCTCTCATAGGTGTTGTTCCCGATAATAAGGATGAGAAATTAAGCTGTGGACCTTTTCGTGAGGACTTTTGGAACTATATAAAAGAGCTCCGGGACAGCGGATGGGTCATTGCACTTCACGGCTTTAATCACATTTATACCACCAAGGAACCCGGTCTTTTCCCCGTTGGCGGAAAGTCTGAATTCGCAGGACAGCCATATTCCGTTCAGGACGACATGCTCAGGGAAGCAAGAAGGATATTTAAGAGCCACGATATCAACACCGATATCTTCATGGCGCCTTCCCATTCCTTTGACAAGAAGACAATCAAGTCTCTTAAGAAAAACGGAATATACAAGATAACCGACGGCTTCGGAAGAGCGCCCTATTCCAGATTCGGAATGACCTTCTATCCGATCTCGGTTAAAAAGAGCAGCAGTATCAAGGATAAAAGAGACGGCTTCACAACCTTTGTCTATCACGTAAACACCATGAACGACAAGGATTTTGAGAATTTCGAGAAGCTTTTTGAACAGGCCGACGTAGTTTCTTTTTCCGAATTTATGAATGTAGAACCTACAGAACGCAGCTTCTTTGGGAATCTGGCAGAGTTTATAACAGCTAAGACCAAATTTACGGTAATGAAGCTTCGGAGCAGAAAAGGAAACTGACCGAAGCGCAGCGAGGGGATAAAATGGAAGATAACTATGGTCAGATAAGAGTCTTACATGTTCTCGGAGGACTTGGAGTAGGCGGCGCTGAGTGCAGGATCATCGATCTATATCGCAATATGGACAGGGACAGGATTCAGTTTGATTTTCTTGTCCATTGTTCACCTGAAAAGACAGGAAAAAAGAGTCCGACTTCTGACGAACTTATGAAGGTTCGAGAGCCGGACTATTTTGATTCCAGCGTATATAAGCTGGGCGGAAGGATATTCTGCTTTCCGAAATTTGTAGGAACCAACTATGCCGAGTACAAAGCGGCCATAAAAAGATTTTTTGCCGAGCATAAAGATGAGTGGAAGGTTGTTCAGGGACACATGACGAGTACCGCAGCCATTTATCTTCCTATCGCCAAAAAGAACGGAGTTCCAATCTGCGTTGCTCACGCAAGAAGCGCGGGTGTAGACAAAGGCGTAAAAGGTCTTGCGACAAGATTTCTCAGGACACCCCTTCAAAAAGAGGGTATATGCGATTACAATTTCGCGTGCTCAAAAGAGGCCGGATATTCGGTATTCGGACAGACGCTTATGGATCAGGGAAGCGTTCGCATCATTCCAAATGCCGTAGACCTCAAGAATTTTGCTTATAACGAGGAAACAAGAAATAAGATAAGAGGCGAGCTTGGACTTTCCAACGCCGTTGTAATAGGACATGTCGGAAGCTTTAGATACGCCAAGAACCACGAGTTCTTGCTACAGGTATTTACGCAGCTTTGCAGGCTTCTTGATAATGACGACTTAAACGAATACAGCATGCTCCACGGCATGAGAGTAAGACTTCTAATGCTCGGCACGGGTCCTCTTATGGATGAGATGAGAAGGCTTGCCGACAGACTACATATATACGACAGATGCATTTTTGCAGGCAATAAGAGTAATGCCTCAGATTATTACCAGGCGATGGATTACTTCTGCTTCCCTTCAAGATACGAAGGGCTTCCCGGAAGTGTCATAGAGGCGCAGGCAGCGGGACTTCAGTGCCTGGTTTCAGATCAGGTTACTCCCGAAGTTAATGTAACTGAGCTTGTTTCAATGCGAAGCATTAACTCGGACCCCAGAGATTGGGCGAGGAAGATACTCGAAGATCTCATGCTTCAGGGAGATGCCGATAAGGATATTTTCAGTGAAGAGATCAAGCTTAATCAAACGTTTACGCAGATAGCCGGTGAGAGAAAAGAGAGCGTCTTTGAAAACGAGGATACGCCCGATTTTGACTTACTTGATGCCGGTACCGGATTTGATACGATAAACACGGCGCCCAAGCATTTGATAAGCCATATCGATTCTGGCTTTTCCATAGGAAACAGAAAAGAGTCGTCGGAGCACATACTTAACGAACTTCGCTCCGCAGGCTTTGATGTAAAGAGTCAGGCCAAGATGATGGCTTATTTCTACGAAAGAGGACATTTTTGATGAATAATAACAAAAAGAACCTGATGCTCATGGTTCCGATGCTCCACCAGGGCGGATTTGAGCGTGTGTGCATCAAGACTGCAAGACTCATGCAGGACTTTTACAACGTTTATATTCTTATTTTCAGTTCAAAAGATATCAACTTCGACATCGAGGGGCTGAATGTCATAGACATTGATGTACTCTCGAAAAAAGGCGTTGTAAATAAAATAATAAATGTTATTAAAAGAGTCAAAAAGACAAAAAAGATTAAGAAAGAGCTCGGAATAGATATTTCCTACAGCTTCGGAAGTTCGGCCAACTATGTCAACGTTCTATCCAGGGGAAAAGAAAAGGTTCTGACCGGACTTCGTTGTCAGACCGATATGGAGCGAAGCGACCAGATAAAGCTTTTTTGCAGCAGATCAGATCAGGTTCTTTCTTGTTCAAAAGAGATAGTAAGACAGCTCCTTAAAGACTATAACTACGATAAGAGCACATATATTTATAATCCTTTGGATACGGATGATATCTGCGAAAAGGGAAGCGAACCTGTCGAGGATTTCCCTTTTAAGGGAGAGGACCTCAAGGTCATTTCCACCATGGGAAGAAACGATTACATCAAAGGAATCTGGCATCTCGTCAAGGCTTTTTCACTGGTCCACGAGAAATGCCCGAATGCAAGGCTTGTAATAGCCGGTGCGGGAAATTGGAGTTCTTACAAGGAGCTTGCCAATGAGCTCAACATAGAAAACGAGGTTGCGTTTACCGGAATGAAGAAGAATCCGTTCCCTTACGTTGCGGCTTCCGACGTATATGTCTGCAGCTCCAACCACGAGGGCTTTCCCAATGCGGTCCTTGAAGCAATGGCACTTAAAAAGCCCGTTGTTTCCGCTGACTGTAAGACCGGTCCCAGAGAGATCCTATTAAGCTCTGAGCAGTACGAGGATCTTATTTCAAGAATCCCTAACGGAGACAGCACCAAGGAAGCTATCGAAGGAGAATACGGCATTCTCGTTCCGGACATGGGCGAAGAGGTCGACATGAACCCCGAGAACATCACGGACGGAGAAAAGATACTTGCGGACAAGATTCTGTCTCTTTTGACTGATGACAATAAGCTTTCTCATTATTCGGAAAAAGCGGGAGAGAGAGCTCTTTTCTACACTCCCGATAAGTATAAAGACAGTATTCATGAGATATTCAAGAGGTATGAGTGATGCATTACAAGGTAGTAGTCTTCGGAGTAAAAGACACATCGGAAAACATAATAGATTTCATAGAAAAGGAGCTCTGCAAGGTTGACCTTGTCATGACCATTGCGCCCAAGGTTCTTGAGCACAATCAGGTCTCCGGCTTTAAGGGACTTTCTTTTTTGACCGAGAAATACGGAATTCCCGTTTACGAGGCAGAGAGCTATTTCCTTAACGACGACAAGACGGTAGAGTTTATAAAGAACAATACTTTTGATCTCGGAATCGTAATGGGCTGGCAGAGACTTATCCCTCCGCATGTTCTTGATGCGTTTAAGGCCGGAATCTACGGCTTCCACGGAAACTGCGGATACTTGCCCTTCGGAAGAGGCAGATCGCCCCTTAACTGGTCAATGATCCTCGGAGACACCAGATTTAACCTCAATCTCTTCAGATACGACGAGAAGGCCGACAGCCCCAACGTCTTTGCTACGGAGATGTTCCAGATAAACGAGCACGACGACATAAGGACCGCGCAGTACAAGAATATGATCTGCTCCAAGAGCCTTATCAGGAAGCTCGTGACAACATATATGGAAAAGGGAGAAATTCCCATTCATACAGATTCAAAAGACTTTGATTCATGGTACAATAAACGTACGGCTGCGGACGGTAAAATAGATTTTCACGAAAGAACGAGAAACATCTACAACCTCATCAGAGGCGTTGCGGCGCCTTTCCCCGGAGCATTCTGCTATGTGGGTGAGGAGAGCGATGAGAACAAAGTTACCGTTTGGCAGGCTCATCCTTTTGATGAGATGATAGATTTCTCGGGATATGCGCCCGGAGAGATCGCCGATGTTTTTGACGGTAAGCCTATCGTAAGGACAGTGGACGGCTCACTCATCATTGATAAATACGATTCCGCCAAGGAATTAGTTACAGGAATGGTACTCAGATAATTATGAAAACAATAGCATTTCACCTCAACTGCCTTGTGCAGGGCGGCGCGGAGCGAGTTGTCTCAAACCTCGCCAATCAGTTCGCCAAGGAAGGCTACAAGGTATACGTGGCAACCGAATGGGTGGACGAGAACGAGTTCGCCCTTGACGAAAAGGTCACGAGAGTCCATGTAGGTCTGCGTGAGGGTGATGAAAAGAAGAACAGAATAGCCAAGTTCTTTTTAAGGATCAAATACCTTAGAGAATTCGTTAAGAACTATCATCCGGACGTTCTTATCGCCTTTGCACAGAGAGCCAATTACAGGGCACTCATGGCGGCAGGTAAGAGCGATGTTCCTGTGGTCATTTCCATAAGGACAGACCCGGTGGGACATTACGATGCTATTTCGGACAAGATACAGATAGCCTGGCTGTTTGACAGGGCTGCGGGCTGCGTCTTCCAGACGACGGGACAAAAAGAGTTCTTTAAACCCCATCTTCAGGATAATTCGCAGATCATACTCAATCCGATTAATCCCAAGTATTTTGGGTTAAAAAAGCCTGAGCAGCGCGAAAAGTCTGTTGTTCACCACGCAAGGCTGGTAGACTTCAAAAATCAGCCCATGCTGTGCGAAGCTTTTATAAAGGTTCACGAGAAGCACCCCGATTACGTGCTTAAGATCTACGGTCCCGACTCTTTTGACGGAACCAAAGAGATACTCGATAAGATAATCGCTGACAACCACGCGGAGGATTACATCCTTCTTATGGGCGGAAGCGACGAGCTGGAAAAAGAGATCCCGAAGGGCGCGGTATATGCCTTTTCATCCGACTGGGAAGGAATGCCCAATTCGCTTCTCGAAGCGATGGCGATGGGAATGCCCATTGTTGCGACGGATTGCCCCTGCGGCGGTCCGAGGACCGTTATGCAGGACGGCGTGAACGGACTTCTTGTTCCGATAAAGGATCCCGATGCGATGGCGGAGGGCATCTGCAAGCTTATCGAAGACAGAGAGCTTGCCGAGAGACTCGGAGACGAGGCAAGAAAGATAGAACAGATCGCCAATGCAGAGGCGGTATTTATACAGTGGAGAGATTATCTCGAAAAAGTAATAGGAGAAAAGAAGTAATGTTTTCATTTGATGATTACAGAGAAATACTTAGAATCGTAAAAGAGACAGGGCTTAATGCCACATATGAGGAGGCGCTTAACAGAGATTCTTTTATCATCTTAAGACACGATGTTGAGTATTCCGTAGAAAGAGCCTACGCCCTTTCAAAGGTTGAAGAGAGCATGGATATGAGATCCACATTCTTTTTCCAGTGGACCAACAACTCTTACAACATCTTATCAAGAAAGAACAGAGACATCCTTACAGACATGCACGAGAGAGGACAGCACATCGGTCTTCACTTTGCGCTTAACGGCATGACTGATATGGAGCTTATCAGAAAGAGGATCAAGCAGGAAATTGATATGCTCAGCGATATGCTAGGCTTTAATATCACATCTTTTTCCATCCACAGACCTTCACCTGACGTTCTTGCAGAGAATATCAAGCTTCCCGGTATCATCAATGCTTATCAGGACGAATTCTTCTCTTTTGATCCTCAGGCGAAGCCCGATTCCAAGCTTGATGTAAAGTATATGTCGGATGCCAACCACATCTGGAGATACGGCTATCCCGACGAGGAGACCATCAAGGCCAACAAGAGAGTGCAGATCCTTACACATCCTTTTGCATGGACCAAGAAGGGCTATGACAACCTTGATAATTACAAGACACTTGTAAACGAGAAGTACATTGAGCTCATTGATTCAATCGACAATGAGTGCAAGGACTTCGGACCACTTCGTGACAACTTCGAAAAACTTCCTGTGGAGCTTTAATACATACAATGTGCGGAATTTGCGGATATATTTCTAAAAAGAGAATAACGGAAGAACAGCTTCGCATCATGAACGATACCATGTATCACAGAGGCCCCGATGACAGCGGTGTTGAACTGTATCAGGGTGCGAATGACTATATCATAGGCTTTGCCCAGAGAAGACTTTCGATCCTTGATTTGTCGCCTTTGGGACATCAGCCCATGCACTCGGAAAACGGCAGGATCTCTGTCGTTTACAACGGCGAGATCTACAATTTCCTTGAGCTCAAAAAAGAGCTTTCGGATTATACTTTTAAATCAAACTGCGATACCGAGGTTATTATCGCTGCGTACCTTAAATGGGGCATCGACATGGTCGATCACATTCACGGTATGTTCGCGATCGCTCTTTACGACAGAGAGACCGATGACGTTTATCTTATCAGAGACAGGATCGGTAAGAAGCCTCTTTTCTATTGGGTAGACGGCAAGAATCTTGTGTTCGCATCAGAGCTTAAGCCTATCATGAAATGCCCCGGTTTTAAGCCTGAAATAAGAAAACAGGTGTTATCAAGATTCCTTCTTCAGCAGTACATCATGGCGCCCGATACGGTGTTCACGGATGTCTATAAGCTTGAAGCGGGTTCTTATCTTAAGTTCCATAACGGCGAGATCAGTAAAAAGAAATATTGGAACATCAAAGATGTTTATAAAAAGATGAGCGCAGATCCCGTTAGAAGCTATGAAGAGGCTAAAGAGGGACTTAAGGAGCGCTTAAAGAAGTCTGTTGCGAACAGGATGATCGCGGACGTTCCGCTCGGTACTTTCCTTTCCGGAGGATACGATTCATCGCTCGTAACCGCAATAGCGCAGGAATTGTCTGATCAGCCCGTTAAGACCTTCTGTATCGGATTTGACGTTCCCAGGTTCAACGAGGCCGAGTACGCCAAAGAGATCGCAAAGCATCTCGGCACGGACCACACCGAGGTTTACATCACGGAAAGAGAGATGTTTGATCTTGTCAGCAGCATCCCTCAGTACTACGACGAGCCTTTTGCGGACAACTCGCAGATACCTTCAATGCTCGTAAGTAAGGTTGCCAAGAAGGACGTTACCGTTGCTCTTTCGGGAGACGGCGGAGATGAGTTCTTCTGCGGCTATAACATATATGAAAACGTAAGACAGGCGCAGCTTCTTGATATTCCGGGTGCGATCGTGCACGGAATAGGACAGATTCCCGTGGGAAGCGGCAAACTTCTTGATAAGATGCCCTTTAGGGTCAAGGTCGTTGCCAATAACCGCAATCCCGAGACTAAGACACAGCTTGTTTCGGAGGGCTATATCAAGTCCTGTCACGCATTTATCTCAGGAAAAGAAGAGCCGGATGTTCCGATGAGCGCGCTTGATTATATCGCTACGGATTACAACCTTGGTATCAACAAGCAGCCGATTCTTTTCCCTGTTGAGAGCCTCTACGGAGTAAGGGACTTCCAGGTAAGGAGAATGCTCCTTGATATGGACACCTATCTTCCCGAGGATATTCTTGTTAAAATGGACAGAGCTTCCATGAAGTACTCACTTGAGTCGAGATGTCCTATAATGGATACGGAAGTTATGGAGTATTCGTTCAGGATACCGCATAAATACAAGTTCTATAAGGGTGATAAAAAGCATATTCTTAAAGATCTTGCTTATGACTATATTCCCAAAGAGCTTTTGGAAAGACCAAAGACAGGTTTCGGCGTTCCGATGGATCAGTGGCTTCGCGGTCCTTTGAAGGAACAGCTTCTTGATTACAGCAGCACGTCTTTCCTTAAGAAGCAGGATATATTTGATGTAGACTATGTATCCGAATTTATCAACAATTATGTGGTTAACGGCGACGGCGGCCCCGCAACTGGAGCCAACTACAGCAAGATCGCGTGGTCGTTCTACATTTTCCAACAATGGTACACGTACCATTGTTGATATTCGGGACGATATAAAAGTTTGCTTCGCAAAGATCGTCCCTCACACCTGAATCATGTTCTTACGGAATCCGCAGCGGGGTGCGGATTCCTGAGATTTACAAAAAGGAGTTTTTTAATGACAAGAGAAGAAGTTTTTGAGAAATTAAATGAAGTATTCAGAGATGTTTTCGAGGAGGACGATCTTACCGTTACCGACGCTACAACAGCGGCAGATGTTGACGGATGGGATTCACTTGAGCACATCAATCTTATCAATGCCATTGAGCAGGAGTTTGACATCAAGTTCAACATGGGACAGATTGTTTCCATGAAGAATGTAGGTGAGATGGCAGACATTATCATGAGCAAATTACAGGGCTAAACGCATGAAGATACATCACGTTGGATATCTTGCAAAGAGCATAGCAAAGTCCGAGAAGAAATTCTTGGAGCTCGGATACGAGATTGAGCGCCCGGTTAAATTCGACGAGATCAGGAACATCAACATTGAGTTCCTTGTAAACGGCGATTACAGGGTTGAGCTCATAGAGCCCATGGGTGAGGATTCTCCCATGTATCCTTTGCTTGCGCGCTATAAGAACACGCCTTATCATTTTTGCTATGAAGTTGAAGATATAGACAAGGCTGTGGAGGAGCTTTCCGCGCAGCGCTACACCGTGATACACGAGCCCAACATTGCGCCCTGTATCGACGGCAAGAAAGTCGCTTTTTTATACAATAACAGCATGGGGATAATCGAGCTTGTTGAATTCTGAGGTTAATAATAAAAAGCATATCGCTATGTATATAGGCTCCCTTCAAAAGGGCGGCGCAGAGAGGGTAATGGCTAATCTTGCGGATTATTTTTTTGAGCAGGGTTATAAAGTTACTCTTGTTACTACGTACCTTGCAGCCAACGAGTACGAGGTTAAACACGCAGCCTGGAAGAGTGTTCCCGCAGGTGCGCCCGGTGCGGAGCTTGTAGCGGACCTTGATGAGAATCCCGTTTGGGTTGATCCAAACGGCGGCGAGAAGGGCGGAATACAGCGCATTTTCTCTGCACTTCTTAAGGACGAGCAGGAAAAGAGCCGTATCAAAAATTTCAGAAAAAGATCCGAGAAGCTTGTAAAGATCTGGAAGGACCTTAGGCCCGACATGATCCTGAGCTTCATGGGAAAGAATAATATTATGGCGCTCTCAACGGCAACGAAAGAAGAGATCAAGGTTGTCGTATCCGTAAGGGCAGACCCTTCCATGGAGTATTCGAGCACATCAATGAAGGCTGCGATGCTTACAAACTTCGGAAAGGCAGCCGGAGTCGTTGTTCAGTCAAACGGCGCCAAAGCCAAGTTCCCTGCATACATCAGGAAGAAATGCATCATTCTTCCGAATGCGATCGATCCCTCTTTTATCAGACCCAGATATATCGGAGAGCGTGAGAAGAAGATCGTGATGGTCGCAAGACTTAACGAAAACAAGAACCAGGCTATGGTAATGGAAGCTTTCAAGGAAGCTACCAAAGATAAATATCAGGATTATAAGCTCGTATTATACGGAGACGGTCCTGACAGAGCCAAGCAGCAAAGACTTGCGGCAAGTCTCGGAATAGATTCACGAGTTGAATTTGCAGGTAACGTTAAGCACGTCGCCGAGCATATAGAGAAGGCATATATCTTTATACTTGCTTCCAACCACGAGGGCATGCCCAACTCACTTATAGAGGCGATGTCACTGGGACTTGCGTGCATATCGACGGATTGCCCCTGCGGAGGCCCCAAGGACCTTATAAATGACGGAGAGAACGGACTTCTGGTTCCCGTCGGAGACAAAGACGCAATGGCACAGGCAATCAGAAAGCTCCTTGAAGATAAAGAGCTTGCCGACAGGATCGGAACCGAAGCTGCCAAGATTCAGGAAAAGTGCAGCCCCGAAGTTACGAATGAAATGTGGAAGAAGTATTTTGACAAGATCATCGGAAATACGGATGACAGAAATTTTTAAAAGGACACTATATGAAAGAACTTGAATATCCTTTTGACAACAGCTACATAATGAAAAAGTCCAAGACCATCAAAAAGACTCTTCTTTCTGACGGCGCGGACAGGATCAAAAAGAAAATAGCGGTACTAGGAGGCTCCACGACCCATGACATCATAAGGATACTGGAGCTTTTTTTACTAAATTACGGAATAGAACCTTCATTTTACGAATCGGAATACGGCCAGTACTGGCAGGATGCCATGTTTCCTTCCGATGAGTTAAAAGAGTTTGCACCCGATGTTATCTACATCCATACATCAAACCGCAACATCACAAACTTCCCGGAGATGTCTGACAGTAAAGAAGACGTTGATGCCAAGTTTGAAGCTACTTTCAAGCACTTTGAGACAATGTGGGACAACCTTTCACAGCTCTATAAGTGTCCCATAATACAAAACAATTTCGAGGCGCCTTTCTACAGACTTCTCGGAAACAGAGATGCTTACGACATTCACGGAAGACTTAATTTCATAAACAGATTAAATACGGCCTTCGCGGACTATGCTGCCCAAAAAGCAGATGCCGGCGAAAGCTTTTTTATAAACGATATCAACTACGTATCAAGCTGTTACGGTCTTGATGAGTGGTCAGATCCTCTTGCATGGCACATGTACAAGTATGCGCTCTGCATTCAGGCTATTCCCACACTTAGCTTTAATATTGCCAATATCATCAAGTCAATCTACGGAAAGAACAAGAAGGGCCTTGTGCTCGATCTTGACAATACACTTTGGGGCGGCGTTGTAGGTGACGACGGCGTCGACGGAATCGAGATAGGTCAGGAGACCAACCTGGGGCAGGTTTATTCCGAGTTCCAGCAGTATGTAAAAATGCAAAAAGACCTTGGAATAGTCCTTACGGTTGATTCCAAGAACGATGAAGAAAATGCGATCGCGGGACTTAAGCATCCCGACGGAATACTTACTCCCGATGATTTTGTTATGATAAAGGCCAACTGGGAGCCAAAGAGTGAGAATATGAAGGCGATAGCTTCAGAGCTTAACGTCCTTCCCGAGTCACTTGTATTTGTGGATGACAATCCTGCGGAAAGAGCTATCATAGAGGGACAGATCCCGGGAGCAATGGCGCCCGCAATCGATTCGCCCGAGCACTATATCAGGATCCTCGATCATTCGGGATTCTTTGAGGCAACGGCAATCTCAGAGGATGATAAGAAGCGTAACGAGATGTATATGGCAAACAAAAAGCGTACTCAATTGGAGCAGAGCTTTGCCGACTACACCGAGTATCTTAAGTCACTTGAGATGGAGGCAGTGATCGCGCCTTTTGAAAAGCTCTACATGCCTCGTATCGCGCAGCTTACCAATAAGAGTAACCAGTTTAACTTAACTACCAAGCGCTATACTCAGGACGACATCGAAAAGACGGCGGCCGATGGCAATAACATCACGCTCTACGGCAGATTGACAGATAAATTCGGAGACAACGGAATCGTTTCGCTTGTGATCGGTAACGTCAAGGGCGATGAGCTTCACATAGACCTTTGGCTCATGAGCTGCCGCGTCCTTAAAAGAGATATGGAATTTGCCATGATGGATGAGCTCTGCAAGAAGGCTTCAGAGCGAGGAATCAAGACGATTTACGGATATTATTATCCGACTGCCAAGAATAAGATGGTAAAAGATTTTTATTCTTTGCACGGCTTTGATATGATAGAGGAAGACGGTGACGGCAACAGAACATACAAGCTGGAGCTTTCGGCGTACGAACCCAAGAACAAAGTTATCAAAGTGAACTGAGTATAGGCACCGGCATAGACGTGCGGTGCTTCGGAGACATATATGTGCGGAATTAACGGTCTTATCGGGTACAAAGGTGACAGACATGCGATCATAGCCAAGATGAACGAGCGTATGCTTCACAGAGGCCCCGATGATGAAGGAATTTACATAAGTGACGATATGAAAGTGGCGCTTGGACATAGGCGCCTTTCTATTGTGGACTTATCCAAGAACGGCGCTCAGCCCATGGTTTCACATTCGGGCAAGAGCGTTATTGTATATAACGGCGAGATTTACAACGCCGGCGAAGTAAAAGACAAGCTTATTAAAGACGGCAAGGCTACGACCTTTAGAGGAACATCGGATACCGAGATCCTTCTTGAAGCTATCGAGAGCTACGGAATGAAAGAAGCTCTCAGGCTCTGCAAGGGTATGTTTGGAATCGCGGTTTACGATAAGGAAGCCGGAACGGTCACTCTCGCAAGAGACAGAGTCGGCGAGAAGCCTTTGTACTACGGAACCGTAGCAGGCTCTTTTGCCTTTGCTTCCGACATCGGATGCTTGCGCGTTATTGACGGCTTTGACAACGAGATCAACAGAGAAGTTCTTGATATATATTTTACGGAAGGTTATATTCCTGCGCCGCACACGATATACAAGAATATTTACAAGCTTGAAGCGGGCACAATAATAACGGTTGATATTGATACATTAAAGACCAAAGAAGAGACCTACTGGTCGATGACAGAGGCTGCGATAAAGGGCCAGAACAATATCTTTACGGGCAGCAGAGAAGAGGCTTCACTTGAGCTTGAGAGGCTGTTAAAAGAGTCTGTGAAAGGCCAGATGATATCGGATGTTCCGCTCGGAGCTTTTCTTTCGGCGGGAATCGACAGCAGCACGGTCGTTGCACTGATGCAGTCCGTTTCGGATAATCAGGTACGCACCTTCACGATCGGAATGGAAGATGAGAAGTACAACGAGGCAGTTAAGGCAAAAGAGATTGCTAAGCACCTCGGCACGATACATACGGAAGAGTACATCACTGAGAAGGATGCCAAGGCGGTAATCCCGCAGCTTCCCTTTATGTTCGGCGAACCTTTTGCCGATTCATCGCAGATCCCGACTTATCTTGTCAGCAAGATGACGAGAAAGCATGTGACGGTTTCTCTTTCGGGAGACGGCGGAGATGAGCTCTTTGCGGGCTATAAGTCCTATGAATCCGTAGACAGAGTCTGGGGCAAGGTCGGAAAACTTCCGTATTTGCTAAGGAAGCCCATAAGCGCCGCTATCCTTGCGACTAACCCCAAGGATGAGGTAAGAAGAAGTAAGGCTATCTATCTTGGAGCCAAGGGTCCCGGCGAGATTCACAGATTTGAGCATGAGACGGATCCTTTGGTAAAAAAGATCGCGATCAAGAAAGACAAGCCTCTTTTATACAAATATGACGACATGGCGAAAGCTCTTTTGACAGAGCCCATTCATAACGCCATGCTTATGGATATGCTTGTGTATCATCCCGATGATATACTGGTTAAGGTCGACAGGACCGCTATGGCGGTTTCGCTTGAGACAAGAGTTCCGATGCTCGACAGAGACCTCTTGGAATTTGCGTGGTCGCTCCCTATCGAGTATCTTAGAGAAGGAAATGTCGGCAAGCAGGTTCTTCGTGACGTTCTCTACAGACATGTTCAG
Organism: Butyrivibrio sp. INlla21; assembly: GCF_900116875.1. Taxonomy (GTDB): domain Bacteria; phylum Bacillota; class Clostridia; order Lachnospirales; family Lachnospiraceae; genus Butyrivibrio. The sequence goes on along the minus strand of NZ_FPCC01000008.1, from coordinate 72,790 downwards.
AAGGAGCTTATGGAAGGACCGAAGAAGGGCTTCTCGATTCCGATCGCCAAGTGGCTTATGGACGGCGAGATCAGGCAGTGGGCTGAAGACCTTCTTGATAAGGACAAGATGCGGCAGCAGGATATTCTTGATCCCGATGTCGTTGAGAAGATCTGGACCGACTTTACAGAACGCGGGATTTACAGAATCCAGATTTGGTATATACTTATGTTCCGACAGTGGTATGAAAAAGAATATAAGAAAGAAAATCTATGAGTATAACTTCGTTTAGTTTTTTGTGCTTCGTTGCACTTGTTTTAATAGCATATTATGCGGTGCCTCTTTTGTTTAAGAAAAGAGGTCAGTGGGTGGTGCTCCTTATTGCGAGCATCATCTTCTATTTGTTTTCCGTAAAGGGAGACTATGTTCAGATAGTATTCCCGCTAGTGGCTTCGTTTACGACGTGGGGACTTTTAAAGCTTTTGGCCGGGACAGGCGAAGAAGAGCTTGTAAAAAGAAGACTGATACTTGCGGCGGAGCTTGCGGTTCTTCTCGGAATACTTATCGTGTTTAAATTCTATAAGTTCATTACAGGAGGCGATGTTATCCCTCCCACGGGACTTTCTTTTTATACATTTATTTTGCTTGGGTATTTTATCGAGGTCTACAACGGCATTGGCGTCAGAAGAGACAGCTTCCTTCAGACAACTCTTGTCGGAATGTTCTTCCCGCTTATGGTTCAGGGACCTATCATAAAGACCCGTGAACACAGCGACCAGTTCTTTGAATATCATAAGCCTGACTACAAGAATCTGACCTTCGGAGCGCAGAGGATGCTCTGGGGTTTCTTTAAGTGGCTTGTTATTTCACAGAGACTCAAAATAATAGTTGATGAGATATATGGCAACAATGCGCAGTACCCGGGAGCATACATTTGGCTGGGCACTGTGTGTTTTGCGTTTCAGTTATATACCAATTTCTCGGGCGGAATCGACATCGTTATCGGCTTTGCCGAGATACTCGGAATTATTCTTCCAGAAAACTTTACGACTCCTTTCTTTGCAAAGAACATAAGCGAGTATTGGAGAAGATGGCACGCTACGCTCGGAATTTGGATGAAGGACAATGTCTTTTACCCGCTTCTTAGAACCAAGATGATAATGGGGCTTGGCAAGAAGCTTAAGAATGTATTTGGTAAAAAGAAAGGAAAGCAGATCACTACTTACGTTGCCATGTTTATCCTGTGGTTTTCCGTAGGTCTGTGGCACGGAGGAGCGGCAACGTTCGTTATCGGCTCGGGTCTTTTGCACTGGGCATACATCATGCTCGGAGAAGTGACACTTCCGTTCTTTACATGGCTTTTTGAGAAAAAGTTCCACATCAATATGCAGAGCAAGTTTGCAAACGGCTTCAGGGTTGTGAGAACGTTTTTCTTTGTTTGCATAGGTGACTTGTTCTTTAGGTCAAAAAACATTCCGCATGCGCTCAGTCTTTTGAAGGGAAGCGTCAGCTCTTTTAACCCTCAGATCTTTGTTGACGGCAGTTTGCTGAATCTGGGGCTTAGTATCTACGAGTGGGGAATACTGCTTGTTACAATGGCGGTGTTCATTACGGTTTCCGTTATTCAGTACAGAATGGAGCTATCGCGTGACGGTAAGATCACGGGCAGCAGATTTGAAGGCTATTCGAATATAAGAGAGTACATCGCTTCCAAGAAGCTTGTGATCAGATGGATCGTGTATCTGGCACTGTTTTTCATGGTGCTTTTACTTGCGGAGTACGGACCCGGATTTAATCCTGCGGATTCGATTTATGATGATTTTTGATGCCGAGTACCCGGCTTATTATGATGGTATAAGGATTTGAGATAAAAATGACTAAGAAACAGATAATTAAGATTGGTATTTTCATATTGATGATCATGTGGCTTATCCCTCATATCACCTACTGTATCAGGACCAACGGTGATGTGAAGGACAGGTTTGTCGGTTTTTATGCAGAAAAAAGAAACACGATAGACGCAGTCGTTATCGGATCAAGCCCTGTTCCTTACTGCATTGCGACACCAAGGATCTACGGCGATATGGGTATAACCATGTATCCTCTTTCAACGAATATGCAGCGTCCCGTTGCGGCCAAGTATCTTGTTGAGGAGACGCTTAAGACGCAGGATCCGGATCTTTTTATCTTTGAGATGAAGATGTGGCAGGCAGAGGATGAGGCTCTTATAAATGCCGATAAAGAAAAGCACATGGGCCATACGAGGGAAGTTACGGATAACATGAAGTATTCCCTTAATAGGATAAAGACCATAAATGCGATGGTTACGCCGGAAAATGCGGAGTATGACGAAAACGGCAAAATGCTCTCCGATTATAAGCCTTTTAACTTTTATTTTGATATATGCAAGTATCATTCCAACTGGAAGACGCTTATAATGTGGAGCCAGCTTCGCATGTTCTTTTACGCTTATCCCGATGATCTGAAGGGCTTTGTTGCTTCAGATGAGGTGAAACCCGCGGAAAAAGAGAATTTTCATAGTGTATCGGATGTTGAGAAGATGCCTGCAGAGCAGCAGGAGTACTTGGACGATCTGATTGCATGCCTTAAGAAGCACAATAAAGACGCGCTATTTATCATCACTCCTTTTACCGTAAACGAAGAGGAGCAGAGTAAGATCAATTACATCAGGGATTATGTGACGGAAAGAGGTTACAATTTCCTTGATATGAACCAGCATCTTGATGAGATTGGCTTTGATGAGACCGCCGATTACAAAGACGGCGGAACACATACGAATATTGTCGGCGCCGATAAGGTGACGGTGTGGTTTGAAGAATACCTGTCAGAGAACTATGTAAAGACCGGTAAGCTCGGTAAGCACGACAGAAGGCAAGGGCTTAAGTACAATTCCTGGAAGAAGTCCTACGACCTTTGGATGGAAGAGCTTTTCCGCGGTGAGGACAAGATCCGCGAAAGAATCGCAAACGGAGACTACAGTACTCTGCAAGGCGATGAAGAAGATTGACGGATTTTATGGTATAATTAACCATGTATGCGTTCACATAACGAGACGTTTATAGGTGGAGGGGATATGATAATAATTCAGCTTAAGGGCGGACTGGGAAACCAGATGTTCCAGTATGCGCTCTACAGAGCTCTTAAGAAAAAAGGTAAAGTTGTAAAGATAGATGATGTGACGGGCTTTATCAATGACAAGCTAAGGAAACCCGTTATTGCGGGATACGGGCTTGAGTATGAGAAAGCAAGTAAGGAAGAAGTCGTTGCACTGACCGATTCCAAGATGGATATTTTCAGCCGCATCAGAAGAAAGCTTACAGGCAGAAAGACCTTTAGAATAGATGAGGAGTCGGGACGCTTTGATCCAAAGATCCTGGAGCTCGACGATGCTTACCTTGTAGGCTATTGGCAGAGCGAGAAGTATTTTACCGACGAATCCGTACAGAATGAGATAAGAGAGGCTTTTGAGAGAAGACCTCAGGAGCTTATGAACGATACAGTCAGCTGGACGTTGCTCCAGCAGATAGAGTGCTGTGAATCTGTAAGTCTTCACGTTAGAAGAACGGACTATATAGACGAGGAGCACAAACACATTCACAATCTTTGCTCGGAGAAATATTACAAGAATGCCATCAATAAGATCAGGGAAGTTTATCCAAAGGCAATGTTCTTTATTTTCACCGATGACAAGGAATGGTGTAAGAACCACTTCAAGGGCCGCTGCTTCAGCGTAGTTGAGCTTGAAGAGGGACCTAAGACCGATATCGCCGAGATGATGCTTATGAGTAAGTGTAAGCACCACATCATCGCCAACAGCTCTTTTAGCTGGTGGGCCGCATGGCTCAACGATGCACCCGAGAAGATGGTCATCGCTCCCGCCAAGTGGATCAACAACAAGGATATGGACGATATCTATACAGATAGAATGTTGAAAGTGGAAGTTTAGTTATGAGTAATACCGATAGCAATAAGAAAGTCAGTCTTTTTACTAAGTTAAACTATATATTTGATAAAAAACAGAAGGGACAGTTAGGAATACTAGCTGTCCTTATACTCATTGGGGGCTTTTTTGAGACATTGGGAGTTTCGATGATAATCCCTGTAATGTCAGCTATTTTGAGCCCCGAAAAATTTGAGGCTATGGTCAAGGAACAGAAGGCCATAAGAGTGGTCCTCGATACGTTACATCTCGGATATGACGCGGCCAAGCTTGCGGTTCCGCTTATCCTGTGCATGATCGCGGTGTTTATTATCAAGAATGCATATCTTTTGTTCCTGATCTACAAGCAGAATACTTTTATCACAAGGGCAAGAAATGACATGATCAGTAGGGTCATGAGAGAATTCCTGAACAGACCCTATGAGGATTACCTCGGAGCTGATATTCCCACTGTTTTCAGAATTACCGACAGTGATATCCCAAGGACATTTACGCTGGTGCTGTCCATTCTTTCACTTGCGACGGAGCTTGTTGTTTCGATATGTCTTGGCATAGTGTTGATCGTCGTAAACTGGGAGATGACGGTTCTTGCTATCCTGGTTCTCCTTGTGATGACTCTTTTTATCACCAAGGTGCTTAAGCCAAGGCTCAACAAGATTGGAAAAGAGAATCAGGAGACCCAGAGTAGGATTGCAAAGTGGAGACTTCAGGCTATCTACGGACTTAAGGACGTTAAGGTTTTAAACAGGCAGGATTTCTTTATCCGAAACTATTATGAGTCCGGTAAAGTCGGAGCCGATCTTGCAAGGAACTATACGGTTCTTAACAATATCCCGAGACTTCTCATAGAGACAGTATTTATGGCGACCATTATGCTGTATGTGCTCTTTAATTTCGTTAGAGGAGGATCGTCAGAAGAGCTGACAACCCAGATCATGGCGTTCGGTGTTGCGGCGCTTCGTATCATGCCTTCCGTAAACCGCATAAATACTTATCTTACAGAGATTGCATATAATCAGTACAGCCTTGATTTTGTATATAACAATCTCACGGATTCAATGAAGATGGACAAGGCGATGAGAGCAGAGAGAGCTGCAATCGCAGGTCCTGAGCTTCACTTGGAAAAAGAAATTGAGATAAAAGATATTACATTTGCTTATCCGGATTCCGATGTAAAGATATTCGACGGTGCCAACATGGTCGTGCCTAAGGGTAAATCCGTAGGTATTATCGGACCTTCGGGTGCAGGTAAATCAACTGTTGTCGATATCATCCTTGGACTACTTCATGTACAGAAGGGTGAGATCCTGTGCGACGGCAGCAATATCTTTAGTAACTACGAATCTTGGCTTTCTCAGATCGGATACATCCCTCAGTCAATCTACATGGTTGATGAGTCGATCCGCGAGAATATCGCATTTGGTATAGACGCAGATGAGATAGATGATAAGAGAATCTGGGAAGTTATGGAGGAGGCTCAGCTCGCCGACTTTGTCCGAAGCCTTCCCGAAGGTCTTGATACCAAGATCGGTGACAGAGGAGTAAGACTTTCCGGCGGCCAGAGGCAGCGTATCGGTATCGCGAGAGCTCTTTATCACAACCCCGAGATCCTCGTATTTGACGAGGCTACGAGTGCTCTCGACAACGAGACAGAGGCTGCGGTTATGGAGGCTATCAACAGCTTCCACGGCAAGAAGACTATGATCATAATTGCGCACAGACTCAACACTATCGCGAACTGCGATGTCATCTATGAAGTTAAGGATGAGAAGATTCGCGCGACCACGCTTGAAGGCAGAACGGTAATTCAGTAAAAGTACGGCGGATATTGGTGAATATATGATTGGAACAGAGTTTATCCCGGGTTACGGCCTGGGCAATCAATTATTTTTTTATATAGTTACTCGTTGTATGGCGGCTGACAAAGGCGTTGACTTTGGGTTCATAAATCCCGGTCAGGTGGGAAATGTCTTTCACTCACAGAAGGGCATGTACTTCATGGACATCGACATGGGTACAGAGATTCCGGCGGAAGACAAGGATAAATATACAATCTTCAACGAGCAGGATGATCGCCTTTACATGGGTAATTCCAGGCATGATATGAGTAACGGCTGCTACATAAGCGGCGCGGACAAGAGGCTCTTTGATATCGAGGACAACACGCTTATCTACGGCAATCTTCAGGACGAGAGTTACTTCGAGAAATACAGAGACAAGATCAAGGACTGGCTCAAGGTTAAGCCTGAGGCAGAGTCCTATGAATATACGGCAGACGACCTCTGCATTATCAATATCAGAGGCGGCGAGTACACCAACCATCCCGAGCTCTACCTTGACAGGAAATACTTCTTAAATGCGATAAAGCATATGAAGAAGATCAATCCCGATATGAGATTCATGGTTGTGACCGAGGATGAAGAGGCGGCGAGGAAGGTCCTTCCCGAATACGAGTGCCACCACTTCGATATGGGCAAGGATTACGTGACGATCAAGAATGCGAGATACCTCATTCTTTCCAATTCGTCTTTCTCGATAATGCCGGTTCTTTCAAGCACGGAGCTTAAATATGCGATAGCTCCCAAGTACTGGGCAAGACACAATATCTCGGACGGCTTCTGGTCTTCCGAGCAGAATATATACAGCTTCTTACATTACCAGGACAAAAAAGGCAGAATTTTTGAAGCCGATGAATGTAGGAAAGAGCTTGAAGATTACAAAAGAAGATCAAGGCTCTATGCGCGCAGAAATAAAAAGCCCGGCAAGCTAAGGCTCTTTTGCCAGATAATCAGAAGGAAGAGCTTGTACGGAGTCTTTTACCTTAAGAAGATCGTCAGAAGCCTTGAAAAGAGAGTCGGAATTATCAAGAAATATCAGTATTAAGAGCATTGGCTGCAAGATAAAGCTTGCAACCTTTTAGGTGAATAAAATGGAGAAAAAGATAAAGCTCCCGCAGGTTACTTTATGTGCCCTTACGAGTGTCAACGTCTACGAGACGGTGCAGGCGCTTAAGTACAGCATGAGGGAGATCGAGTTCGGAGATGTCGTTCTGGTATCGGATAAAAAGCCTTTTTATCTTCCGAAGAACATCAGATTCAGCTATACAGATAGGCTCGACAGCATCGATAAATTCAATTACAAAATGGTCTACGAGCTAAAAGACCACATAAATACAGATTTTGTGCTGCTTGTTCATGCGGACGGATTTGTTATTCATCCCGAGAATTGGAACGATGAATTCCTTAATTACGATTACATCGGTTCACCTTGGCCGCTTCCCAAGAACGACTACGCGTACAGAGACAGTAAGGGCAATATCTGCAGAGTCGGAAACAGTGTTTCTATAAGGTCCAAGAGACTTCTTGAGTTCCCGGCTAAGCACAATCTTCCGTGGGTACGTGTTGACGACGGATTTTACAACGAAGACATTTTTATCTGCTGCCATTCCAAGAATGCAATGGAAGAAGAGGGGATAAAGTGGGCGCCGTTTGAGCTTGCGCTTACGTTTGGAAGGGAGCATCCGCTTCCCGAAAATAAAGGCGTTGAGCCTTTTATCTTCCACAAGTGGTGGGGTGAGAACGCAGATTATCCGAGGTTTTACAGCCCCAAGAAGAGATTTAAGATGGCGGTCAGACCTTTTCTTTTTTGGAGAAAGACCAAGAAGTGGAAAGAGGAGCATAACATCACATGATTTTTTCGATCATTGTTCCGGTGTGCAACGGGCAGGATTTCTTAAAAGAAGCCGTTGACTCCGCGCTTTCTCAAAAAGTTCATACAGGTGACTCGTTTGAGATTATCCTTGTCGAGAACGGCTCAACGGACGACACACCGAAAATCTGTGATGAGTACGCGGCTTCTCATGACAATGTAAGTGTTATTCATGAGGGCAGGATCGGCCTTTATCAGGCAAGGCAGGAAGGCATCAAAATCGCAAAAGGAGATTATATCCTCGCGCTCGATGCCGATGATAAGTTAAAAGAGAACCTGCTGGAAACGCTCGGTGAAGTTATAAGAGGGTTTGCCAAAAACGAAGGCTCGGAAGTACAATCCGAGGGCAATGAGACGAATGTAACAGGTTATGACTCAAGCCCGGATCTTATCTTTTACAACGCTGCTGATATGGACAAGCCCGGCGATAAGCTTCGCGACTTTCCTTTCAAAGAGGGAAAACTCTATTCCGGCGAAGATAAGAAAGCATTTAAAGAGCTGGTTGTAAAAGGCGATAAGCTAAACGCCATGTGGATCAAATGCATCTGCAGAGATATCGCTTTTATAGATACAAGGATTGAAGGACTTAACTACGGCGAAGACCTCTATCAGACCGCTGAATACGTCGATAGAGCTTTTGGAATAGCTTATATAGACAAGGTTTTGTATCTTTACAGAAAGAGCGGCGTAAGCCTTACGGCAAGCTATAACAAGGCTTTTCTTGATAATCAGAAGATTGTCTGGAACAAGGTCGATGAGCTTACAGGTAAATGGGGAATTGATGATTCTCCTCTTAACGAGAGAAAGGCTCTTACCTGTGCGATCGCGGCGGTTAGGATAGTTTATTCTGCGCTGTCTTTATCTGATAAGAAAGCTAAGATAAAAGAGCTTTTTGAGGATGCTTTTTACAAGAAATATGCGCGCTTCGATCTTCCGGAATGGGCGCCTATCGAGGATGTAATCATACACGAAAAGGCAAATACAAGTGCCATGGGAGCGACATTTAAGCTCCTTGCGGAAGCGGCCAAGCACGATTTAAAAAACGCGATCAAAAGGCGGATTTGAAGAGGTTATCATGGTATACGATCTCATACCTTTTTTTAACGAACTGGATATTTTAAAGCTTAGGCTCGGAGTGCTCGAACCCTACGTGGACCGCTTTATCATCGAGGAATCCACGATGACTTTTTCGGGTGAAAAAAAAGAGCTTTGCTTTGAGAAAAACAAAGAACTTTTCAAGGACTATCTTGATAAGATCACATATATTGTTGTCGACGATACGCCCGTGGAGGCCAAGTCTCACGAGAGAGATTATTTCCAAAAGAACCGTCTTATAGAGGGACTTAAAGAAGTCGGTGCAACAGAGGATGACGTGATCATCTTCGGTGACGTGGACGAGATTCCAAATCCCAAGGTTCTGACACAGATAATAGATAACTTTGATAAAAACAAGGTTTACCACCTTGCGCAGAGAAATTTCTATGTGTACATGAACAACGAGGAAAAGTCCGGAACGCTTAAGTCGATAACCGGAGAATTTCCCGATGTTCCGCAGTCTGAGAGAAAGTGGCTCGGAACCAAGATCACTTCGATAAAGAATATTCCGGAGGAAGGAATCGTAAGACTTCGCGATCTCATTTCGGTTACGGACGAGAGATCTGTCAGAGTAGCTGACGGTGGCTGGCACTTCGGATACATGGGAGGCTACAAGGAAAGCAATCCCGCCAAGAGAATCGGAGTTAAAGTTAAGGCCGCAGCTCATCAGGAGTACAACGACAGAGAAGTGCTCGCCGAGACAATGGACCACTTGGTTCTCGGTCAGGATATCTTTGGAAGAAACGCAAGATTCGAGCGAGGAGAAGTGGATGATACTTATCCCACATATCTTCTCGAACATCTTGAAGAATATAAGCACCTTGTAATGCCTAAGATCACAGCATTTTCCAAGTGCTATCATTATATTGATATCACTGCGGGAAGATTTATGAGAAAGGCTGTGCACAAACTTAAAAGGATGTTGGGAATAGATAAGCGCGGCTGATGCTACTCCGGCATTAGATATATGCCGATAATGACTTTTACGATAGGAACGGAAACTTAATGAATTTTCTGAAATTGGAAGATGAAAAGCGAATTAAGCTGACCAACTTAATATTTTATATAGCGCTTACAATAGAGCTTCTTCTCATGATCTATGAAAAGAGTGAGCTGCCTGATCCCGGGATTTACTTTAATGATCCGAGGGTCTACAGCTTATTGTTCAGAGGCACTTTTATCCTTGCTCTCGTGGCAGTACTTTTTATGAAGCACGGAAAGCGTGAGTGGATTATTCTTGTTGCTGCTTTCGCGTTCACTTTCTTTTGCTGGAGAATATCAGGTAAGAACGATCTTCTTAGGATATTTACTTTCATGGCGGCTGCCAGGGATGTGGATATTAAGAAGACTATGAAATATATCTTCTACGTTTCCCTTGTTGGATTTGCTCTCATAGCACTTTTATCCGTTATCGGAGTTATGGGTAATATCTATGAGGTACACGACTACGGAAGAGATAATGCGAGTGAGCTTCGCTACGTATTCGGATTCGGACATCCCAATACGCTTTACGGCTGCGTATATGCCCTAAGCGCAATGTGGATGTGGCTATACGGCAAGAAATCAGGAATTATCAAATGGCTTTTGGCATTTTCTTTTAACATAGCAATATGCTTTTTATCCAAGTCAAAAACCGCACTTGCGATAAGCGTGATGTTGTTTGCAACGGGACTTATCGTCAGATATTGGAATAAGATCGCAGAATGTAGGATAATATATATATTAACAGCACTTGTGACACCGATATTCTGCGTCGCATTTTCCGTATGGTCGGCATGTGTAAGCTACATACCGAGATACCATCAGGAAATGAAGTGCCACGATTTCATTTCGAAGATCGATGAGCTTCTGACGAACAGGATTCACGATCTCTACAGAGGAAATGAGAGGCACGCGGGAGCAATCGGTACCTGGAAACTCTTCTCCGACAGAATGAGTGAAGAGGCATTCGACATGGGCTGGGTAAGGCTGTTTTACTGGTATGGAATCATACCGGCTGTTATCATAAGCCTATTGGTATTGCTACTTATATACATCTGCTATAAGAAAAAAGACGCGATGACACTTGTCATCATCTTATCGCTTTCAATCTACACTATTGTTGAAGCGACGTTTGTATCTAGGTTTATCGGAAGATTGTTTATATTCCCGATAGCCGGAATTTATCTTTGGGAGTTCTTTTCCCAAGGTAAATTAAAAGAAGAGCGATCATAAGATCGTAAACCGAAAAGGAGCGCAAGATGCCTGACAAAAATAAAAAGAAAATCTTTTACGGACTGGTATTTTTGGCTTTTGTTTCCGTTACAATATTTAGTTTTTTAACTCCCGCGATGTGTGACGACATCATTTACGGGGATACGGTTGCCGAAGCCAACAACTTCTTTGACATCTTCGTGCAGGAGTATGAGCATTATATGGGCCATTCCGGCAGAAGCGTTGCGCATATCATGCTGAGAATCTTCTTGTACATAGGCTCTAAAGCATTCTTCAATATCGTTGCGGGAATTGTGTTCGCGATCCAGACGCTGCTTATATACGCTAATATCGACAACAGGAAGAAATACGATATCGGAATGTATTCTCTTGTCGTTTTATTCCTTTGGTTCTTTGATCCTACGATGAGTAACTCTGTGTTCTGGGAGACCGGCGCGTGCAATTATCTCTTTACATCAACGATAATGCTTGCGTTTATAACGATTTACAGAAAAAAGGCCAGGAGCGGAGCCGCAGAGAAGCCGATCACCGCTGTCCGGATGTTTGTTTTGGGACTTCTTTCGGGATGGTGTAATGAAAACACATCCGGCGGAGTTATACTTTTTCTTTTGATATTGCTTTATCTTAAATACAGAGAGAACAAGGATTTCAAGTTCATCAAGCCTTGGATGATCACAGGCCTCGTTGGATGCATAACGGGACTGGCATTCCTCGTACTCGCACCCGGAAATGGAAACAGGAAGCTTGCTGCGATTGACAATGAATCACATTCGGGACTTCTTGCATTCGGAGCGAGATTTCTTAAGGTTACACTCAATATTAAAGATAACTACATGGTCCTTACTATGATGTTTGCGGTGCTTTTGGTTGTGATCGCATATATGATGGCATCTAAGAGTAAGTTCTTTGAGATGACGGGATACATGAGACTTATGGGATTTATCGCGCTTGCAACTGCGTATGCGGTTGTTGCCGTTCCCGGATCTCCCCAGCTTAGAACCTTGTACGGAGCAGGTATTTTCCTGATGATCGCGGTCCTTAACGGAATCGCAGTTATAGCGAATACTGTAATGCTTGGTGGCTCAGATACTTTCCCTCAGGGACTTTTACAGATGTTTATCACATCATGTACCGTGATCCTCGCTATCTTGCTCGTTTTCACTTATATCGAGCAAGGAGCGAATCTTGCCAGGATAAAGGGCGAGTTCGATGAAAGAGATGCATACCTCAAGGAGTGCGCGGCTAATGGCGAAGACGATGTTGACGCACCCATGCTTAGGCCCGGCAGGGAGAATAGATTTACCATGGCGTATGAATCCGATATTTCGGATGATCCCGACTATTGGATCAATGATGCCTACAGATGGCACTACGGAATAGACAATATAACCGGAATTCCGAGAGATGAATGGAATGAGCTCTATGAATGATGAAAAGCTTGTAAGCATAATAATCCCTGTTTATCAGGCAAAAGACACACTGCGTGAGTGTGTCTTATCTTGTTTGAACCAAAAGGAAGTAAATGCGAGCGAGTTTGAAGTTATTCTTATAGATGACGGTTCCACGGACGGAAGCGGTAAAGTATGCGATGAGCTTGCAAGCGAATACGAGGGCAAGGTTTTTGCTTATCATATAAAAAACGGCGGTGTCTCCAATGCAAGGAATCTCGGCATGGAGAAGGCAACGGGAAGATATATCGCATTTGTCGATGCCGATGACAAGGTTTTGGATGAATATCTCGAAAACATGCTGCGTGTCCTGGACGATGCCACTGTTTTGGTGGATGAGATCGGAACCGACATCGGAACAGGCAAACTGAGCGGCTATCAGTATTTGGAGAACTATCTTATAACAGGTAATTCCCACGTCTGGGGAAAGCTCTTTTTACGAAAGGCAATAAGCGATGAGAACATCAGATTTAAGGATGGGCTCACGATCGGAGAGGATCTTCTTTTCCTCATGGATATAGCCCTTTCTCAGGGAAAAGAGCATACGATAAAATGCATAGATAAAGCGGATTACATTTACACCGACAACGAAAACGGCGCGATGAAGACCGCATTTAAAGAAAGCTTTTTAGACCAGCTCGCCTGCTGGAAGCTTGCGGAAGAAAGGCTGATAAGCGCAGGTAAATACGTTTCGAGATATGCTCATGTAAGCCTTGGCGTATCGATGGTTTTGACGGCACTTCTTGTTGTCGGAAAGGTTGCGATGCTTGATGAAAAAGAGCGCGACAACGACCTATCAAGACTTGCGATAGATGAATCCAAGAAACAGATACTTCACGCACTTAAGACAAGAGGTGTATTCGCGGGGCTTTCAATGGGACACAAGCTTAAGGTGATGATCTTTAGGATCAGCCCGAACCTGTATCTTAAGCTGTATGGAAATTATAAGCGAGGCTAAAGTGCGTACGAACCGGGGACAGACAATATTATAGATAAAGGGTATGGCAGAATATGGATATAAACGTAAACAGACCTATAGTTTTATACATGCATGCGGGAAGCGGAAACCACGGCTGCGAAGCGATCGCAAACACGACGGTTAAGATGATCGCGGAAAAGAGAAGGCAGGAAGGCATTTCAACTAAGCTCCCTGTTTTTATCGTGACCAATTCCGCAGAAGAAGACAGAAAGTATTCCCTTGGAAAGCTTGAGAAAAAGGGACTTTGCACGATCGTTGAAGAAAATCACATCGATAGACACTTTTTTGACCACCTCATATACTATATTTACAGAAAGCTTTCGGGCGATGAGGAGTCTTTTTTAAGATACAGGTTTAAAGATGCAGGTATCGCATTTAACGAGGCTTTGGAGAGATGTGAAGGCGAGTGGGACAATACTCACAGACCGCTTGCGATCTCTATCGGAGGCGACAACTACTGTTATCCCGAGATGCTTTCAGATCTTATCCTTGCTCACAACGTCTTCATTGACAGAGGCTTTAAGACGGTCCTTTGGGGCTGCTCTATAGAGCCGGATTCGCTTAAGGACAAGAATCTTTTGGATGACATGAAGGCATTCGATCTGATATACGCAAGAGAATCGATCACATACAATGCGCTTAAGGATGCGGGAATCGAGGAAGAGATCTTATTCCTTGAAGAAGATCCTGCCTTTAAGCTTGATACCAAGGAGCCCAAGGAAAAAGAGGGCTTTGTACCCGGAAAGACCATCGGTATTAACTTAAGCCCCATGGTGCAGGATAGGGAGAGCACACCCGGTATCACAATGAAGAATTACACGAATTTCATTGACCATGTGCTTAAAGAGACGGACCTTAACATTGCGCTTATTCCGCATGTTGTATGGCCTACAAACGACGACAGGAAGCCGCTTTCGGAGCTCTTTTCCCTGTATAAGGACACGGGCAGAGTTGTGATGATCGACGATTGTTCCGCAGAGGAGCTTAAGGGCTACATTTCAAAGTGCTGCTTCTTTATAGGAGCGAGAACGCACAGCACGATCGCGGCGTACAGCAGCAAGGTTCCCACGCTTGTAATCGGCTATTCCGTTAAGAGCAGGGGCATTGCGACAGATCTTTTCGGCACGTACGAGAACTACGTTCTTCCCGTGCAGGAGCTGAAAGAGGAAGATTCGCTTATTAAGGCTTATGAATTTTTGAAAGAGAGATTGGCATGATAATCATTCAGATTGCGGGCGGTCTGGGCAACCAGATGCAGCAGTATTCTTTATACAGAAAGCTTGTTGAGATGGGCAAGGAGGTTAAGCTTGACCTGTCTTGGTTCGCCGAGGACATTCAGAAGAACATGCTTGCAAAAAGAGAATTCGAGCTCTCTTTATTTGAAGGCCTCCCGTATGAGATCTGCACGGATGAAGAGAGGGAGCGCTTTTTAAAGCAAGGTCTTTTGTCCAAGGTTATAGGAAAGATATTCAAGAAGCTTGGGATTTGGCAGTCAAGTAATCCCAAGGTTTTCGAAGAGAGCAAAATGTACCATGATGAGATCTTTGATCTCGACGATAAGTACATCACGGGCTACTTCGCTTGCCAGAAGTACTACGGCGATATCATGCCGGGACTTAGGAAATTATTTGTTTTTCCTAAGAGTGAGAACGCTGAGCTTGAGAAGAAAAACAGCGAGCTTGCGAAAAAGATGGATAACGAAAACAGCGTGAGCGTTCATATAAGGCGCGGCGATTATCTCGATCCATCCAACTTTGCGATACTTGGAAACATCGCGACGGACGAGTATTATAAAGGCGCGATGGAATATTTTGAAAAGAAATATCCGGACGTTCATTTCTATATTTTTACCAGCGATCATGAGTATGCTCGCGAGAATTACGGCGACGAGAGCAAGTACACGATCGTTGATTGGAATACCGGAAAAGACAGTATGTACGATCTTATGCTGATGAGTCACTGCAAGGGCAATATCTGTGCAAATTCAACCTTCAGCTTCTGGGGCGCAAGGCTAAGCGACAGGCCGGATCATGAAGTAATCCGAACTTATAAGATGAGAAACAATCAACCGGTAACACCGGAGATTATGCATGATTACTGGAAAGACTGGATACTTATGGACAACAAAGGAAATATAGTTTAATGGGAAGAGTTCAGGCAGCTAAAAAGAATATAATGTTTGGTACGGCGGGCAAGATCGCGACGGTGGTCTTACCCTTTATTCTGCGAACCCTTTTTATAGTTGATATGGACAAATATCTCGGTATCAACAGTTTGTATACCGAAGTTCTATCGTTCCTCAATATGGCTGAGCTGGGAATAGGAACAGCCATCAATTTCAGCCTCTACGGGCCCGTTGCCAGGGGTGAAAAAGAGAAGGTAAAGTCCTACATGCAGCTCTATAAGAAGGCGTATTATTACATAGCGCTTGTAGTTACTGTTATAGGACTTGCACTTGTGCCTTTCCTTGGTTGGATCGTCAAACAGCCTGAAGGGATGCAGATCGCACAAAGAGATCTGGTTCTTTTTTATCTGATCTTTCTTTTTAACACGGTGAGTTCGTATTTTGTGGCGTACAAATACAGCCTTGCCAATGCTGAGCAAAAGAGCTATATCCAGGAGAATGCATACAACGGAACCAAGATAATCTCTGTAATATTTCAGATCATCGTAGTTGTGCTTACAAAGAGCTTCTACATGTTCCTTATCACGGATGCGATAATTCAGCTTATTCAGAAGGTTATTATTTCGAGATATCTGGATAACAAATATCCTCTTTTAAAAGAAAAAAATGTAGAGCGGCTCAGCAAGGATGAGGAAGATACCATATGGACCAAGACCAAAGCGCTTGTCCTTCATAGGGTCGGGGATGTCTTCAGGCTTCAGACGGATGCCCTCATCATTTCCAAGATAATCGGAACGGACAACGTCGGATATGTCAACAATTACACCATGGTCGTAATGGCCGTTTCCGGTGTTGTTGATACACTGTTTAATTCGATCACTACAAGCTTTGGAAATCTCATCGCAACAGAAAGCAAGGAAAAGCAGTACAGTATGTTCAAGATATACAGGTTTGTTGCTTCTTGGATCTATGGTTTTGCCGGTGTCGGATTTATGCTGCTGCTTTCGCCGCTTATTGAGATATGGACCAAGGGCGCCAAGGGCGTTAAATGGGATCCGATCTGGCTGTTGACTCCGATTGCGGTATTCCTCTATATCACTGATTTTTATTTTAAGGGCGAGAGAAAGGTTCTCGTTAATTTCAAGACGGCTGCAGGAGTGTTCGAGCAGGACAAGTACCTTGCGCTTATTCAGGGCGTTGTTAATCTCATCCTGTCAATCTGGCTTGCAATCGCATGGCGCGATATTCCGACTATCTCAGGTATTGCCGGTGTATATGTGGGAACCGTGGTTTCAGGACTTATCGCCAATATAACCAAGCCCATAATTATTTACAGGACATGCTTTGACAAGAGTGCTTGGAGCTATTTCTTAGATTCATTCAAATACCTGGCATCTTTGATCGCTGTTATGGCGGCATGTTATGCTATTCAGAGACGCGTTATGCCTGTGGCAAGTATTCCGGGGTTCATCGTAATGGTAGTTGTTATTACGGTGTTGTTCAACGGAGTATATCTGCTTCTGTACGGAAGGACAGAGGAGTTTAAGTATCTCGTTGGTAAGATCAAGAACAGAAAGGCGTGAGTTTGGCGCCGGTCTGATCAGAAAAATGTGGCGGAAGCCGGAAAGGCGGAGCAGTGGAGAATTCAGCATATTTTGAACTTGTAAAAGTGACGGCGAATCAGCTTGAAAATATCATGAACGTGAGCCTTTCAGACAGGGCAAAAGATACGGTGAAAAAGGTACTCGGAAGAAGCGTGCGCACAAAAGATCCGCTGTTTTGGCCTGCAGGAATGCTGATGCTGGGGCTCGTTAGCGCGCTTGAGTATCTTGATGCTGAAAGTGTGGGTGAGGGCAATGTGACCGGTTCATCCGATGCAGGGGACCTCGGCGCGGATTCGCCCAAGACGTATGCCGATTCGGCACGCGGATTGCGTAAGCGGATCGAATCCGTGATCGGCAAGCACCTTGATATGTGGCTTTCAAAATATGGCGGCAAGATTGATTATATCGACGATGCGCTTTCGGGATTTTGCTTTATCAAGATGTATGAGAGAACGCGCAATACCAAGTACAAAGATGCCGCTGACAAACTCGCGGAGTTTATAATTAAAAGCCCCAAGGATTCGGCGGGCTCGGTTATCTACAATGCATCTCGAGGGAACAAAAATATCTTTGCCGACGGGGTCGGACAAGTAGCCATGTTCGCGGCGGAATATATTAAGGTATTTGGAACCGGTGAGGATTCGAGCGAGGGCGTAGAGAGTAGACATAAGGCGGAACAGAAAAAGTTTGTCGAAGGCATGCGTTCTGTCAAGGACAATCTTTTAAAGAATTTTCATACTTTCGGAAGAGATCCTAAGAGCGGACTTATCTATCATGCGTATGAATTACAGGAAAATGTGAGATACGTGATCGATGGTGTAAATAATGAAGAGCAGCGAAGACATACCGAGTTCTTCGCAGAGAAGAAAGGTCTCATGTGCTGGGGCAGAGCCTTCGGATGGCTCATAATGGGAGCCGCAGGCGCAGCAGCGTCAAGCTCAAGCGCAGCAGCCGGACCCGGCGCAGAAGGCGGCATCGGTGCGACCGGCGCGGCAGCATCGGGCTCAAGCGGCGCTTTCGACGTAGGCGATTGGTTCAAGGAGCTTGCCTTGGCGACATTGGATTATCAGCGCGAAGACGGCGGATGGAGCTGGCAGCTTCAGTCCGTTGACGGACATATCGACATGTCCGCTACAGGAATGATCGCATATGCGCTTTCTGTGGGATTAAAGAGTGATATCTTTTCTGCAGAAGAGCAGACCAAGATAAAAGAAGCAGTGCAGAAGGCTTCAGAGTGTATGTCACATCACATCGACGGAGGCGCAGTTCTAGACGCGCTCAGCTCATGTGATGACTTCGGCGTTCACTACCAGACTTACGGCAATTATCCCTGGGGACAGGGCGCAGTTCTCGCCGCAATGTCTTTTGCCAAGGCAAACTGAATACGACGCAGTACTTGCCGAAATGTCTTTTGCCAAGTCGAACTGAATACAACGCGGTTCTCGCATCGATTTCATTGGACATAAAAATACTGCCCGGATAATTTTATCCGAGCAGTTTTATTTTGAGTTTTTTGCTGACCGATTTATTTCGCTACCGCCCATGTGATACCGTACATCTGCTCCATGAGCTTTCTGAGCTCGTCCTTCATCTTGTCGCAGGCACTTGCTTCGTCAACGAAGTCGATCTCGCCGATGCGATCTTTTTTATCCTGGAAGAATACTGCCCAGCCGTTCTTGGTCTTGTCGAGGCAGATTCTGTTCTTGTGATGTCCGCCCACTTTGTATAATTTAGAAGGAACAAGGTGCTCCTTTAAAAATCTCTTAAGCTCTTTTGTATTCATAATGCGCCTCCCCACATGTAAAAAACACAATGTAGTTTTTAATACTACATGTAATATATCATATAACTACGTGAGGCGCAATAGCTTTTACCGGCTTTTATTCTGAATCGGAATCTGTCTTGGATTCCTTTTTCGAATCCTTTTTTGAAGCATCCGTCGGATTAGGTCCGGGGAAGTTCATCTGGAAGCTCTCATGGTTGGTTGCATTTATTTTAGTGGCTTCAAGAGTACCTTCAACATCGCCGCATGTAAAAGTATAAGTCTCGCCCGTGATAAGATCGGGTGAAGAGAAAATTATACTGTCGCAGTTCTTTTTGAGGGTCAACTGAGATACAAGGTTACCACTGTTATCAATAATGGTGATGATGCCGCCTTCATTAAGGTACTCATCAAATACGAACGTAAGTGATTGCTGCGTGGAGGATTCGTCAGCAACGTCAAGCATATCTGACATACCAAGTGCTGTTACGATGCCTCCTTTAATAACAAGCATTCCGCCGTCCTCGAATCCTACGTCAATTGCGGCATTTCCGGAATTGGAGGGTCCGTCAACGTAAACCTCTCCGCCGGTAATAATTATATTTTTGTTTGAATCTATTCCGTCTCCTTCGGCATTAACATAGACTTTACCTCCGGAGATATTTATGATTGGTTCGCCTTTTTTGTCGGATGCATTGATACCGTCATCGGTTGAGACAACACTGATATCGCCTCCGGAAATATCTATATTTGTTGATTCGATACCTTCACAGCAATCTGTAATGTTGAGCTTTCCGCCTGTTACGATAAGGCTGTTATCGGCGTGAACGGCGTCATCACTGGATGCGATCTGAATGCTTCCTCCGTTTATAACGACGCTGTTATCAGCGTGGATGCCGTCATCGGCGCTGTCTATAGTGATAGAACCATCATTTATCATGAGTGTATCACTTGCCTTGATAGCTTTTCGGCTAAGCTTTTCCGACTTCTTCGTTTTTTCCTTGGATTCTTCCGAAGAACCGGAGTTAGCTGAATCATCTGAATCGCCTGAATCATCGGAATCATCGATGGTCGCATCTGCGGGAGGCTCGGGGCGCATTCCGGAATCACCGAAGTTCGCATCTGCAGGCGGTGCGGGTGGCATTCCCGAATCGCCGAAGTTCGCATTTGCAGGAGGCATAGGAGGCATTCCCGAATTACCGAAGGCGGCATCAGGACTCATCCCTGCTCCGTCAAATGTGGGTGGAGTTTCAGATTTTTTTTCTATAGAGGCGGAGCCTTGACCCGTGGTGATATTGAAGGTGCCGCCGTTTATCGTAAGATTACCGTCAGCCTGAAGTCCGTCTCCGACAGATGCCAGATCGTAATGGCCCGATGTGACGATAATATCGTTGGTTGCTTTGATACCGTTGTTGGTCGTTGTAAGATTGATGGTCGTATCCTCAAGATATAAGGAATCCCTCGCATGAATGCCGTTTCTCATATATCCGAATACATCAAGTGTACCGCCGCCTTTGAAAGAAAGATTGCATTCCGAAACGATAACGCCCTTCTTGGTAACGGGAGTATCCTTGTTTTCGGAAGTTTCGGCCGATGCTTCGTTTGTGGAGTTGTTAGTGTATGTGGCCGCTTCCAAGGCGCTTTCATATGTGCCGATCTCAGCACAAGTAATACTGTTGGTGGTCGTATCGGGAACATAGACCGTTACGTTACTTGCGGATTCAACGTAGATCGGAGCCATGTTCAAACAGCGAAGATCGACTCCGTTTAGGATCAGAGTTACTTCTTCATCCGCTGTGAAAACTCTTATCTGTCCATCGTCAAGATAGCCCTCGATGCAGTAATTACCGCCTTCTGTGATCATAGCTACATTGCTGACCTGCGAAACATATTTTTTATCACAATTGACTTTCTTGCCGTTAAGAGTGATGGTTGAAGTTATTTCATAGGGAATCTGTGAATGCGGGACTGACTTGGCGTCGAAAGATCTTCCGCTCTTTGAATTCGAGGTGAAAAAGCGAAAGCAGGCAATGAATCCTGCGATAAAAAACGCCGATATGAGGATGACTACAATCGATTTTTTAAAGATGGATTTTGAGTTCATCGGTTTATTACCTTTACATGTGTGGTGGGGGTATTAGTTCTTAACCATAATTATAACAGTATGGTTCACAAAAAGACAGTAAAATATCTAACGATAAGGATGAACGGCAAATATTTTTTAGGATTCAAATTAATATTTTTTTTATAATTAAATACTTGATTTTTTGTTCTATTTGTTCTATAACATACTTGAAAAGAAAATTAGCAGCCGAGACATGAGAGTGCTAACACAACATGATCGGTTGCAACCAAACACTACAACAAAAAATTTATATAAAAAGGAGTGATGACTTATGTTGATGCCTATGTTATGGAGTAACAATAACTTATTTGATGAGATGGATGATTTCTTTAACAACAGATTCTTCGGTGACCTGTGCGATACAGGACTTACCGAGAGAAACTTCGAGCCGGCATCAGGTCTTATGAAGACTGACGTCATCGAGAAAGAAAACGGATATCAGCTCGAGGCTGAGCTGCCCGGATTCAACAAAGAAGATATCAACATCGATCTCAAGAACGAAGTCCTTACCATCAGTGCTTCTCACAATGAGAACAAGGACGAGAAGGATGAGAACGGCAAGTACATCCGCCGCGAGAGAAGAAGCTCATCTTACCAGAGATCCTTCCGTACACCCGGACTTAAGCCTGAGGATATCATAGCTCAGTACAAGAACGGTGTTCTTACGGTCAGCATCCCCAAGAAGGAAGCAATTCCCGAGAAGGAAGAAGCTGTGAAGATCGAAGTTAAGGACTGACGCGCCGGATTGAATTTAAGAATTGAATAAGAGTGAAAAGGGTCGGCAGCAACCGACCCTTTTTTTTAATGCTTCAATGATATAAAATGCTTATAAGGATTACAAATACATGTACAAAAAATATATGTATATAATGTACATGTATATAAAATGAGCAAATATCATGCGGAAACGGAGCACCATGGAAAAAGAATTCGAATACGAAGGCTACAAAGGGACCGTCAACTACGACAAAAACTGTGATTACTACACCGGTGAAGTCGTGATCGACGGGCGCATATATACATATGAGGGTGACACTCTCGAGGAACTTCGCGAAGATTTTGAAGACATTATTGATTCTATGATCGCATTTGAGGAAATGGACGATGGAGATACTTGAATACTTTCTTAAATATGCACTTCCGCTTATTCTGGCATATTTCATAAATCTTTTGATCAACAAATATATCAGCAAGGAAAGGCTTCGCGGCAAGATACACCTTGTCTTTTTGCGAGGCATATTGATCGCTGCTATCTGGGGATTGGCATTTTTTACGATCGCCGGCAATATTCCTTTATTTAAAAATGCGTGGAAGACATTCGCAGGATCATCAGCACTTATCGCGGCTATCTTCGGTCTTGCTGCTCAGTCGACATTATCCAATGTGTTTGCGGGAATAGCGATCTCGGCAGCGAAATCAAGACCTTTTGACATCGGCGACAGAATAAAGATTGATAACATTGATCCCGGCTTTGTCGAGAACATCACGCTTAGACACACCGTTATCAAGACTTATCAGAACGAGATAATCTATATACCCAACTCAACAGTGGGCGCGGCGACTATCATCAACTATACGCAGGAGCAGTCTTTTTCTTTTCCTATTGTGGTTTCGGTTGCTTACGGCACGGACATGCAAAAGGCTATGGACATAATGGCCGACGTTGTGGAGTCGCATCCGTCACATCACGGAATGAGACCTACAGTGCTTTGCAAGAGCTGTGACGACAGCGGAGTGACGCTTCGTGTGCTTGTTGAGACAAGGGATTTCAGGGAAAATCCGAAGGCATGCTCTGACTGCCTTGTTGAGATAATGAAGCGATTTGCACAGGAAGGAATCGAGATTCCTTACAACAAGCTTGTGGTCATCAATTCGGAAGAAAAATAAAGTGGAGAAGGTATGGGAAAGTTATATTTCAGGTACGGAGCAATGGGAAGCTCCAAGACGGCAAATGCGCTGATGGTGCGCTACAACTACATCGAGAAGGGACAAAAGTGCATTCTTTTAAAACCCAAGACCGATGACAGGGACGGCGAAAAAGTCGTTAAGTCCAGAATGGGACTCAGCGCAGAGGCAACATTTGTTGAGGATTTCATTGATGAAGTAAAAAACGAGTGGTTTACCAAAAAGTCTGAAGGCTGGAAGCAGCTTGACTGCGTGATCGTGGACGAGGCGCAGTTTCTGACGGAGGAACAGGTTGATATTTTGGCGCAGGTCGTTGATAAGTACGATCTTCCCGTTATTTGCTACGGACTGCGTACAGATTTTACGAGTCATCTTTTTCCCGGATCAAAAAGACTTATGGAGATTGCCAACTATATAGAAGAAGTTCCGACCGTGTGCTGGTGCGGACGCCGCGCGCATTTCAATGCAAGAGTGGCTGATGGCAAGATTGTTCGCACGGGCGAGCAGGTTATGATGGGCGGAAACGAATCTTACGTATCACTTTGCAGACGTCACTTCTTAAGCGGCGAAGTTTACGGGGAGAGAGAACGCGCAGTTGATCCTTGACCTAATAGTTGACCGGAAATAATATAACGCAAACAATAAGGGCGACCGCACCGAATGAATCAACATATTTCATTCGGGCGACGCCCATTTTTTTACCTTGCGGCCAGATCGATCTGCTGAACGACTCCGGCACCGCCGCTTTCCTTCAGATATACTCCGCTTGAGCGAAGCTTCGCTGCAATGTTAAAAGAGCCGTCTCGAAGCTGATAATCTGTCATGGCGCTTCTTAAGTATATCGCGCCGACATCAGCTTGTTTAAGTGAAAGAAGAGTGTCTGTTCCGTCTTCATTTCTTATCCAGACTCTTAGTTTGTTATAGATCTCGTCGTTTTCATCGATCCATCCGTTGCCGTCTTTGTCATAAGCGGAAAGATCGTTGAAACCGTTGCCGCTCTGCGTTCCGAAGAGCTCCGAGCCGTCGTTTATCTTGCCGTCATTGTTGATATCAAGGGCAAGAAATCCCGAGCCATCGGCGAGATTTGCGATTTTTTCTTCTGTTCCGTCACAGTCAAGATCGAAATAGAAGGATTGATCGCTGATCGTAGTTACATCGCTTCCAACATTGATAACGAGCGGATCAAGGAAGTTAAGCGACTGAGCGAAACTTAATCCTGCCGATTCAACGAGCTTTGATGACATGGAAAAACTGACTCCGAAATCGATGATGCGCCCATCTTCCGTGAATGCGGTTCCCGTGCCTTCAAATAAAACCTCCTCTTCTTCGATGTGACTTTGCGTCAGCGTTGTCACAGACAGCATGCTTCCTGATTGAATAAGTCCCGACATTTTTCCGAGCATATCATTGTAGCTTGCCGACTTGCTGTCGCCGCCGAGCCTTTGCATGAACTTCAGGATCTGATCCAAAAGAGATGTCCTGATCGCCATTAACTGCTCGGCAAGAGATTGTTCGGTTGGGCTTAGCTGCGCAGATTTTGTGGGCTTTAGAGAATTGTAATTCTCACTTCCCAGCGCAGTGCCCTCCCCGGATAATTCCGTGTTTTTCAGGGAAATCGAGTTTATAGTATCCAATGTCTTTTTTTGCTGCGCTTCCAGATTCCCTTGGAATTTTCCGTAGACTGCGATGCCGCTCGAAAACTCTGCAAGATTACTCTCGTAGTGCTTCGAAGTCGACACCAGGTTGACGTTACTTTGTGCAATTTTCATGGTTCTTACCTCCGATCGGTAGCCCTGAAGGTGCACATTTTGCGCAAAAAAAGTGAACCTTCAAAGCTGAAGATTTGATATCCTCCTTGAAGATCCATGCTTTCCGTAGCCCAATACACCGTGGCCGGAAGAAGACTTCCGGCGCGGTGATATTTCATAATATATATCGGCACGCGGCCGCGGCAAGTTAAGAGAGCAGCGTGGAAAATAAGAAAGAAGTTAAGGGATTACGGGGTGAAAAGAGAATGTGCTCACGAGCCCGTAAAAAGTAGCGGCGCATTACGGTTGGAAAAGAGAAAGTGCGCCGGGGCCCGTAAAGCATGCACCGCCTGCAGAGAAAATTGCGGTTTGCGGCGGTGCGAAAACTTGCAGAAACACCGCCAGAAACGAAAAATGTCGCTCCGGGCGGTGCGGAACGGAAAGAAAACACCGCCTGCAGAGAAAATTGCGGTTTGCGGCGGTGCAAAAACTTGCGGAAGCACCGCCAGAAACGAAAAATGTCGCTCCGGGCGGTGCGGAACGGAAGGAAAACACCGCCTGCAGAGAAAATTGCGGTTTGCGGCGGTGCAAAAACTTGCGGAAGCACCGCCTGAAACAAAAAATGACAATCCGGGCGGTGCAAGATACATTAACAAGGCTGCCCACCAATATAGATGGACAGCCTCATACTTAAAAACAAAAATGGCATTAGTTAATAAATATTACAGCCTTACGCGATGATAAAACAATTCCAAAAGAAATCTTGCCAGCTCTGGGGCAACTTATTTAATAATCTCATGTATATTCTCTCCTTTTATGCATTATATTTGTGAAATAAATATTTCATATACATAACATTATATTACGACAAGCCCCGCCCGGTGTCAACCCGAAAAAGCAAATACCCATCAAACTCCGCCCTCCACGCTGTCAAGATATAAAACAAATCCGCCCCGCCACCGAATTATATTGGTCATCCTGCACATTGTCTATTTCCGCCTGCGGTGTTATCATGGAGGCATATTTTTTTGAAACAAGGGCGTTTCATCTAGAAAAATCAGATGGGACGCCTATTTTATGTTATGCGGGACAAAAGCGTAAGTTCAAGCGAGCTTGGTGGAATCCCCGATAAGACATAAGGTTTCAGACAGCAGGAGGTTATACATTGTTAGCAGCACAGATTTTTGCCGTAATAATCTTTATCGGAATGTTCGTTATGATCGTTCTTGATAAGATTGAGAGGCACTACGTAACACTGGGAAGTGGTATTCTCACACTTACCGTCGTATTTGGAATTTGTATGGGCAATTTAAATGCCATACTCAATACACTCGCATTTAAAGATTTCTTTACAAGAGATTTCTGGTATCAGCTTGAGGAAAGCGAAAGCGCAGGTATCAACTGGGCGACCATCTTATTCATCGCCGGAATGATGGTGATGGTAGAAGGCATGGCAAAGGCGGGATTCTTCCGCTGGCTCTGCATGAAAATTGCTTTTCTTGTCAAATGCAAAACAATTCCGATCTTTATCACCTTTACTATAATGGCCGCCGTTCTTTCGATGTTCATCGACAGCATCACGGTTATCATGTTCCTTGCGGCCGTAACCGTAGAACTCGCACAGCTCTTGGACTTCAATCCTTTACCGATGATTCTTTCGGAGATTTTCTGCGCCAATCTTGGCGGAAGTGCGACCATGTGCGGAGATCCCCCGAACATCATCATCGGTACTTCACTTGGTTTATCATTCTTTGATTTCCTTACAAACACAGGTATTGCAGCGGGAATAGGCCTTGTTGTGGCTATCGTTTTCCTGTATTTTGCATTCAGAAAAGAGCTTGTTTCTAAGAAAGCAGAGAAGATAGATATCAGCAAGCTCCCCGATCCTTCGGAAGCAATTACGAATAAAAAAGACTTCATTATAAGTAGCGTTATTTTCGCATGCGCGGTTATTCTTCTCGTAACGCACGGCACAACTCACCTTACCGTTGCAACGATAGGTCTTTTCATCGGAGCGCTCACGCTCCTTACAGCGGGAAAGCACGCGCTTGAACTTCTCAAAAAAGTTGATTACAAGACTCTTGTCTTTTTCATCGGATTATTTATTGTCGTAAGCGGACTTGAAGAGACGCAGATTCTCGATAAGATCGCTATGTTTATCGAGAGCATAAGCGGCGGAAACAAGAGACTTATGATCGCCATCATTCTCTGGGTATCCGCTATCGCCAGCGCCTTTGTGGACAACATTCCTTTCGCGGCAACGATGGTTCCCGTCATAAAGAACCTCTCCGCAGCATCCGGAATGCCTATAACAACACTTGCATGGGCACTTGCCATAGGTACCGACATAGGCGGAAGCGCAACACCGATCGGAGCGTCTGCAAACGTAGTAGGAACCTCAGTTGCAGCCAAGAGCGGACACCCCGTAACATGGGGACGCTATTGCAAGAAACTTGCACCTGCAACAGTAATAATTTTGCTGGTTTCAACAATATATTTGTTTATAATATACTTATGATATAGGTGCCAAAAGACAGGGCACAGAAAGCTTACATGTTGGCATCAACGGGAGGGTGATTATGTCACAGATTATTATTTCAGTCGGACGTGAATTCGGAAGCGGCGGGCGAGTTATCGCCGAAGAACTGGCTAAGAGATTTGAGCTTCCTATATACGACCGTCATCTGATCACGGAGATCGCACAGAGAATGGGGATGACAATCGATTCCGTGGAGAAATACAACGAAACCCCCAAGAATGTCTTTTTATCAAGACGGGTTAAAGGATACAGCAATTCCATCGAGGACAATATCTCCGAGATGCAGTTCGATTTTCTTGAAGACAAGGCCAAGAGCGGCGAATCCTTTGTCGTGATCGGAAGATGTTCCGAGACCAAACTCAAGAAGTATCCGGGACTCATTTCCTTCTTTATATTAGGTGACATGGATAAAAAGATCGAACGCGTCATGGAAGTCTACGGACTAAGCGAAGAGGACGCCAAGAGATTCATACTTAAGAAGGATAAAAAGAGAAAGCGTTACCACAACTATCATTGTCAGGGAAAATGGGGCGATTCGAGACTCTACGATTTTTCAATAAACAGCTCCAAGCTCGGCATCGATAAAACCGTGGATATAATTGAAGAATATATTAAGGCACGTATAGAGGAACTTGGATAAGACAGACGTTTGTTACTGAAGATCTGAATGGTGAAACAATATAAAAATGGAGGTCAGTATGAGCAAATATACCAAAGAAGATATTTTCCGCATCGTTGAGGAAGAGGACGTAGCTTTCATAAGACTGCAGTTCTGCGACATATTCGGAATACCCAAGAACATCGCGATCGCTGCGAGCCAGCTTGAGTTTGCGCTTAACAACGAGTGCATGTTTGACGGCGTGTCCGTAGAAGGCTTTGTAAGAAGCGATGAGAGCGACATGTATCTCTATCCCGATCTAGACAGCTTCGAGATATATCCTTGGAGACCGCAGTCAGGCAAGGTTGCGAGAATGTTCTGCAACGTATATACGGTTGACGGCAAGCCTTTCATGGGAGATTCAAGGAACGTTCTTCATGAAGTTGTAAAAAGAGCTGAGAAAATGGGCCTTAGCTTCAAGCTTAATCCCGAGCCCGAGTTCTTCTTATTTGATTACGACGACGAAGGAAGACCGACCAACAAGACACATGAAAAAGGCGGATACTTTGACGTTGCTCCCGCAGATCAGGGCGAGAACGTAAGAAGAGACATCATTCTCAATCTCGAGGAACTCGGCTTCGACATCTCATCTTCACATCATGAGATCGCACCCGCACAGCACGAGATCGACTTTAGAGAAGAAGACGCCGAGCGCACTGCAGACATGATTATGACTTTCAGAATGGCAGTTAAGACAATTGCCAAGAAGCACGGCCTCTACGCAACATTCATGCCTAAGCCCACAGAAGGAATCAGCGGTTCGGGCATGCACATCAACATAATCGCACATGATAAGAACGGAGATAACGTATTTGTAGACGATAAGGGAGAACTTTCCGATACAGCCAAGTACTTCATCGCCGGCGTTCTCAGCCACGTTAAGGCAATGACACTTGTCACAAACCCCATCGTCAATTCATATAAGAGACTTGTTCCCGGCTACGATGCACCGGTCAACATCTCATGGTCTTCTTCAGGCGCCAACAGAAGCGCTCTTATCAGAATACCTTCAAAGCGCGGCAAGGACACAAGAATCGAACTCAGAAACCCCGATTCAACCTGCAATCCTTACCTTGCGATCGCACTTATCCTCGCAGCAGGCATGGACGGAATCGAAAAGAAGATGACTCCTCCCGAGGAGCTTGGCGACAATCTCAAGAACGCAACCTACGACGACCTCAGAGAGAGCGGACTTGAGACACTTCCCATGACACTCGGCGAAGCGATCGACGCATATCAGGACGATGAATTTGTAAAAGAAGTTCTCGGACATTCCATATTTAATAAGATACTCGACGCAAAGCGCAAGGAGTGGAAAGACTTCCGCACCTGCGTAACTCAGTGGGAGATCGGTAGATACCTGAACATTTTCTAAGGAAGTCTGAGGCTTATCAGTGAACATTATCATTGCTTTTGCAAAATCGGAAGATGCGCAAAATTTCAAAAGCATATTGAGCCGTGGCGGATATGACGGAATTGTAACCTGCACTTCGGGAGCGCAGGCTCTTTCCGCTATGGAAGACCTTGGAAGCGGAGTCGTTATTTGCGGCTACCGCTTAAGTGACATGCTCTATTCTGAGCTTGCCGTCGACCTCCCCAAGTTTTTCCAGATGCTCATGATAGCCTCCCCCGATAAAGCCCCGATAGATAACAGCGGCGACAAGCTCGTCTACCTGCCGACACCTCTTAAGAAGGCCGATCTCTTTTCCACCCTTGAGCTCATGCTCGAGGGCGTTACCAGGAGCAGGAAGAAGGCCAAAGAGAAGGCTAAACAAGGCAGATCCGATGAAGATAAGAAGATAATTAATCAGGCAAAAGAGATCCTGATGGACAGACACCATATGACGGAGCCCGAAGCTCACAAATATCTTCAGAAGTGTGCCATGGATTCCGGAACGAGTTTAAAGGAGACAGCCGAGATGGTTATCTCGTTATCGGCAATTTGAATTTTTTTACTCTTTTTTATAAAATTAATCTAAAGTTTTTTCTAAATAATCCGATAAAGATAATGTAAAGTGTAAAAAGGTATGCACACCTTGGGTATTTAAGCCATTTCTTTTTTTCAGGAAAAAAGACTAAAGAAATGACAACTTCTTCCGATAAAGATAGTAAGAAGTAAATGCTCCAAGGAAGGAGGAAAAAGATATGCGTATAGAAGCATACAGTCAGGTACAGCAGATTTACTCGAACAACAAAGTAAATAAGGCTCAGCAGACCAAGAAGCCCGGAGACGTAAGAGACACTGTTTCTTTCTCTTCTATAGGTAAAGATATCCAGGTTGCTAAGCAGGCTGTTAAGGCAGCTCCCGATGTTAGGGAAGATGTCGTAGCAAAGTTTAAGAATGCTATTAAGAACGGCACTTACGATGTTAGCGGAGAGGATTTTGCTAATAAGTTACTGGCTAAGTACGACGAAGCAAACGGGCTCGTCTAATTAAGTCTAATTAAATAAAAAGATAAATGAAAATAACGGAGGATGATTCCAGTGGCAAGTCTTATGGAAAACTTGGTTGACGTGCTCGACCGAGAATGTGCAAGTTACGAGAAATTGCTGGGGTTATCTAGCCGCAAGACCTCCATCATTGTTGAAGGCGATCTGGCGGCACTTGCTAAAATCACGGATGAGGAGCAGTACATAATAGGTAATATCCAGTCCCTCGAAAAACAACGCGAAGCAGCTATGAAGGATATTGCGAATGTACTTAACAAGGATGTTGATTCATTAAAACTGACCGATCTGATCGCAGTACTTGAGAAGAGACCGCAGGATCAGAAGAACCTGGCATTGCAGCGCGATAGACTCGTTGGCGTTGCGGGAAATGTCAGACGTGTAAACGGCCAGAACCAGGAACTTTTAAAGAGTTCACTGGAGATGGTGCAATTTGAGATGAACATCATCCAAGCCTCAAAAAGAGCTCCGGAAACGGCAAATTATTCAAGAGCTGCAGGCACTACGGGCGATGTTATCGGTTACACATCGGGCGGGTTTGATGCAAAGCAATAAAGTACCACTTGAGTACAACGGTGGTACTAAGGCATGTAGATAAACCCACCGATAAATACCGATAATCGCGGTAGTGTCTTTTTTGTACCCAAAATTAGTGGTTTTTGTAAAAGAAATGAGGTAAGCCCATGTCACTTATGGCTAACTTATATGTTGGAAGCTCGGGACTTCAGGTTTCGCAGAACGCATTGAACACCACAGCTCACAACATGGCAAACATAGATACCGAAGGATATACAAGACAGCAGGTATCACAGGGAACCAGAGCATACCAGACTCTGGAAAAAAAGAATGAATGTATCGCCTGGAAACAGATCGGAACCGGCGTTAACTATAATAACTGTAAGCAGGTAAGGAGTGAATTCCTCGACAAATCCTTTAGGAAAGAGTCGGGAAGAAGCGCCTTTTATGACGTGTCTAAAAAGACACTCGAAGAAGTTGAAGATCAGCTCCAGGAAATGAACGGAACAGAGTTCGCTGAGTCACTCAACAACCTCTGGACAGCGGTTCAGGAGCTTGCAAAAGATCCTTGCTCGGCAGTAACGCAGAGCGCAATGGTAACAAGAGCAAACGAATTCCTTACAAGAGCAAAGAGCGTATACGACGGACTTACTTCTTATCAGCAAAACCTCGACACAACAGTATACGACATCGTTAAGAACATCAATAAGATCGGTGACAAGATAAAAGAGCTCAATGAAAAGATAGTAGATATCGAATCGGGCAAGCAGGAAAAAGCAAACGACCTTCGAGATGAGAGAAACAACCTTCTCGATCAGCTCGGAAAATACGGAAAGATAGATTATTCCGAGGATATCTTCGGAAACGTATCGGTTTACTTTGAGGGATCAAGCTTCATAACAACAGACCATGTAAATCACATCGGAATAGATACAACGCTTGAAAGCTCGGTCGGATATGCAACTCCTTATTGGGAGTACGCAGCACGTACAGAGATCGACAAAGACGGTGATGAGATCGTGGTTTCGATAGACGGAGCACACATCTATGACCTCACACAGACAATCTCGACTTCAACCGATACCGATATAGGAAAGCTTAAGTCAGTTCTTTTGGCAAGAGGCGATCACAACGCAACATATCACGACATCGTTGAGAGCGAAGATTACTACAACAGCAACATCGCACAGTCGGTTATCATGAACGTTCAGGCTGAGTTCGATCAGATGATCCACAACATCATGACAGCCATCAACGAAGTGCTTGAAGAAGCTGAGAGTAATCCCGCAACGATCGACAACACACTCGGAACGGTTAAGGATTTCGACCTCTTCATAGTTGCAAACCCCGAGGACAGAGTCCTTTACGATATGGGAAAAGAGCATCCGGCAGGCTCGGTTTATACAGGCTTCACGATCAATAACACACAGATCAACCCCAAGTTCCTGCAGGATCCCACGATCTTCGGATTCAGAACGGTTGAGGGCAACGAAGATACAGCGACGATGACCAAGTTAAAAGAGGCTTTTACATCGGAAAAGTACACTCTTAACCCCAACGTTAGCACAAGAAACAGCTTCGTTACTTATTACAACGCACTTGTTTCACAGGTTGCCAACTCCGGAGATGTAAATAACAGTATCGCGGAAGCACAGGAGCAGACAGTTACCGCAATTTCTTCCGCAAGAGAACAGATAGTCGGAGTATCAAGCGATGAAGAGCTTGAGTACATGATCCAGTTCCAGAATGCGTTTAACGCATCAAGCAGATATATCAACGTTGTAAGCGAGATGCTTGAACACCTCGTTAACACACTCGGCTCATAACGAGCAATAAATGAAACACTCACGGACCTGGCTATTTTGGGAAAAGGAGCAAGCTATGACATCTACATTTTTTGGACTAAACATCGCTGCATCGGGACTTAGAGCAGCAAATGCAGCCCTAAACACAACAGCAAACAACATATCCAATGTAAATACCGAAGGCTACAGCAGACAGACCGTTAAGCAGGAAGCCAGCGACGCCTTAAGAGTATTTGCTACATACGGCTGCGCAGGTGCAGGTGTAGACACAATAGCCATCGAAAGAGTTAGAGACAACTTCTACGATGTTAAGTACAGAAACAACGCACAGCTCCTTGGAAACGTATCCCAGAAAAACTACTACAACAAGCTTGTTGAGCAGTATCTTAACGACGACGGAACAACAGGATTTGCATCTTTGTATAACACAATGACGGCATCACTTCAGTCCGTAATGACTGCAGCCGGAACAACAGAGAGTAAGACAGCGTACATTTCAAACGTTCGCTCCATCACAGAGTATTTTAACAACGTATACAATAACCTTCAGGGCTTGCAGGATGACATCAACTCGGAAGTTAAGCTCTGCGCCGACAGGATCAGCTCCATCGCACAGGAAGTTGCTTCACTCAATAAGCAGATCAACGTCATCGAGATGACAGGCACTGTTGCCAATGAACTCAGGGATAAAAGAGATGTTCTTTTGGATGACCTTTCCAAGATGGTCTCCATAGAAACAAAAGAGACTCCCATCATAGATGAGACACAGCCCGACAGAGAGAGCGGTGCAACAAGATTCCAGGTATGGATCTCAGGCGGATACGAGCTTGTAGATACATACGAATACAGAAGAATGATCTGTGTAGCCAGAGAAGACGACGGCGGAATGGGCCAGAACGATATAGACGGTCTTTACGACATCAAATGGGGAAGCGCAAGCTACAAGGACGGCGACCCCGTAAACGAGCTTTCGGATTTCGCAATGGATTCTAAGCTCATCGGAGGAGAGCTTCAGGGTCTCCTTGCAATGAGAGACGGAAACAACGGCAGTTATTTCTACGGAAAGAGCGGACTTGTCGATGAGAACGCAAGCCCTCTTAAAGTAACCGTTGAGGTTACCGACGAACATCTCATGGATATGACCAAGTGTGCTATTCCCGAAAACGGCCTTATCCACATCGGAGCCAAGGATTACAAGTATGACAGCTGGGAGTATGACGGATACAATGCATATACATTTACGATAGACGAAGAGAACCTTAAGAGCGTTCCCGACAGCTTTACCAACGTATCCATCGGATATGCCAACGATTATCAGGGAATTCCTTATTATCTTCAGCAGATGAACGAGTTCATCAGACAGTTCTCTGATGCGATAAACGAGATCACAAAGGGCGGATACACATCCGATTCTCAGGAAGGCGTATTCATGCTGACAGGCGCCATGGACATGAACTCTGCGGCTCAGTACAGCTACGAACAGCTCACATCAGAGTCCAAGAACAAGGGCTACTACAAGCTTCGCGGCGGCAACTTCGCTGTTAACAGCGTGCTTTTGGCAGATGCAAACAGACTTTCAACCAAGGCCGACAAGACTGAGGGTGAATCGGAATTCGGTAACCTTACCAAGTTAAAAGATATGTTCTCAACCAAGAAGATATTCAGAGGAGCAACATCAGGTGAGTACCTTACCAAGGTTCTTGCTGACGTAGCCCTTAACTCAAGCAATTCCGGAACACTTCAGGATACATACGAAGCACTCGATACAACAATTCAGAACCAGAGATTATCTGATTCCGGCGTTGACGAAGACGAGGAAGCATCAAACCTTGTTAAGTTCCAGAACGCATACACGTTGTCGTCCAAGATGATCCAGACACTTACCGAGATCTACGACAGACTAATTCTCCAGACCGGAGTATAAAATAAGCGAATCGGCTGAGCCAAGCGCCCGGCCGATTCTTTTTTTGTCTGATAATTATTACGAAAGTTCTTTTACCCCCTAAAGATATGGACGGAAACGTCCGATAATCAATGTGAGAAACTTATATGGTATACACTTGTGCACGGATGCGCATTGTTTTTTCAGACTAAGGATGGTCTACACACGGAGGTTGAACTATGCGTATCACCAACAAGATAATGCAGAATAATTCTCTTTACAATATCAATAATAACAAGGTTTCCGAGGATCAGCTTAACACCATGATGTCAACCGGCAAGAAGATCACAAGACCTTCGGACGATCCGGTTATCGCTATAAGAGCATTGCGCCTTCGCAGCAATGTTACTCAGCTTTCACAATATTATGAGAAGAACGCCAAGGACGCAGAGAGCTGGCTTAATGTCACAGCCGACGCTCTTTCTACAGTTACGTCCGTTCTTACAGACTGTGTTAAGCAGGCTACTAAGGGCGCCAACATGGACCTTACGTCAGACGATCTTTCAACCATAGTTACACAGATGGAAGCTCTGGCAAAAGAGTATTACTCAACGGGAAATGTCGACTACGCAGGAAGATATATCTTCACAGGCTACAGAACAGACACGGCTCTTACTTTTGACAGAACAACAACAGCCGACTACAAGGGAATCAACGACGAGTTCAACGCTTCAAGCATCGGCTGGTCAAGCAGAGTTACCGGAATGAGCAAGCTCGACTCTACCAACATCCTCAACATGAACGCGCAGGAAGTCAGAGAGAACGACATTCAGGAATATTCCGTAGGAAAGATCAGACTTTCCTATGACAACCTCAATTACAGAGAGAGCGATCCCAATTTCACAGCTCCCGAACTTAAGTGGAGAGAACAGCTCACT
The DNA here is from genome assembly GCF_900116875.1 of Butyrivibrio sp. INlla21. Classification (GTDB taxonomy): domain Bacteria; phylum Bacillota; class Clostridia; order Lachnospirales; family Lachnospiraceae; genus Butyrivibrio. The sequence continues at coordinate 37,351 of NZ_FPCC01000008.1, read as the reverse complement.
CAGCCCGCAACAAGCTCGGTTGAAGGAACTTCGGATCTTATCAACCTTACATTTACAACAACAAAGGGAGAGACACACAGAATAGCACTTCCTTCACCCGACGATCTTGCTCAGGGCGAAGCTTATACCGTTACAAGCGAAGGAATATCTTACGATGTTAAAAAAGATATCGACGGCTCTTACATCATAAAGGCATCTGAAGCTTCAGCCGATTACAGCTTCGTTATCAACAGTAACGGCGTGTACGATACAACTCAGCAGAGTGCGAACGTTCTTTCCGGACAGGTTTCAAGAGAGACAGTTCAGAAGACCACACTTTCTTTTACAAACGAAGACGGTGACAGAGTAACATTTAAGCTTCCTCTCGTTCCCGCTATCGGACAGTCCTACAAGATGAAGCTCGAGTACGAAGGCGGAACCGCTACCGCAGTGATCAACAGCGACGGAACCTACACAGTTACCGACGGCTCCAATAAGGTCAATTCCGACGGAACGATAAGCCGGAACATCATCAACGTTACAGCCAACGGAAGCGTACATTCTTCATATAAAGAGACAACTCTTGAGATCGGCGGCGCCAACCTTATATTTACAACAACATCTCAGGAAGATATAGATAGCGTGTACAGAAAGCTTGATGAGAACAAGACAGGCTCACTTGCATACCTTAACGTAGCTACAGGAGAGGTGCTCCTTAACAAGGAGCTTTCCGATAAGCTTTCGACACTTCCCGATCTTATAAATGCCAACTCAATTGATGTTGTTTATAACAAAAAAGAGTGGGAAGACGGCGATATCAAGCCTGAAAATCTGTTTAATTGCAATTATACGGATGAAAATGGCAAGACAGTGCTGTATAATAAAGGTTCAGCATCCCATGACATCGCTTATGACGTGGGATTCGCGCAGTCGGTAGTTGTAAACACCACAGCTGATGCGGTTTTCACAACAAGCGTTAAAAGAGATGTCGATGATCTCAGCACTATGGTCGGCGAACTTAAGCAGATGGAAGCAACGATCAAGATCTTAGAGGATAAGCTCAGCGCTTCTTCAAATACAGACGAAAAAGACAGGATCAAAGTTGAGATCGACGCCGCACAGAAGGCATTTAACTATCAGAGACAGAACATCCAAAAGGAGTTCGAACACAAGATAACATCGCTTCAGAAGTCTCTCGATACAGCCAACATCGCGGTTACTGACAACGGCACAAGATGCAAGAGACTCGACCTTGTTAATTCAAGACTCATGACTCAGACTACAACATTTAAGACACTTCAGTCTGAAAACGAGGACATCGACCTTGCCGAGACCGTTACTCAGCTTACATCGGCGCAGGTTACTTATGAGGCCAGCCTTATGGCTACAGGTAAGATCAGTCAGAATTCTCTTATGAATTATATCTGATCAAATAATTAAAATGTGGTAATTGTACGTTTTTACGTATATAATTAAATAAAGTGATAACAATGTATATTTTTATCAGGATTATGGAGGTTACAGCATGAAATTAAACACTAGAATTTTTGGAGAGGTTGAGATTGAAGACAGTAAGATCATTTCTTTTCCAAATGGAATAATCGGTTTTCCTGATCTTAAGAGATTTACACTTATGCATGATGAGGAGCAGGGAACCAATACGATCAAGTGGCTTCAGTCAATAGAAGAGCCCGGATTCGCAATGCCGGTTATGGATCCGCTCTTTGTTTGCCCCGATTATCAGCCTATGGTTGATAAGGAAGCAGTTTCCGATATCGGCGAGTTGGACAACGATGAGATGCTCGTGCTTGTTACGGTTACCGTTCCGCACGACCTTAAGCAGATGACAGTTAATCTCAAGGGACCTTTCATCATCAATACAAAAGAGATGAAGGCAACCCAGACTATCATTGATAATGAAGAGTATCCTGTAAAATTCCCGATCTATGATATTTTGCAGAAGAACAAGGCAAACGCTTAAATCATACTACGGGGAGGGATAGGACATGTTAGCATTATCAAGAAAAAAGAACGAAGCAATTGTAATCAACAACAACATTGAGATCACTGTACTCGATATCAGAGGAGATCAGATCAAGCTCGGAATCTCGGCTCCCAAGGATATCCCGATCTACAGAAAAGAAGTATACATCCAGATCCAGAATGAGAATAAAGAAGCAACAGATGTATCCGGAATTGAGGAACTTAAGAAATTGCTTTGAACTAGACTTACGTCGGCCGCCCGGAATAGGGCGGCCGGTTTTGCTTTGGACGGAACTTTAATTTAAAGAGGGACAGCGTGCGAATACTATATTACTACTGGGACGAATTTAACGGCGAAGACTGCATGGATGCCATGAGAAGGCTCGGCCACGAAGTCGATATGCTTAGACTGCAGCTTGAAGGCTTTGAACTTACTCCGGAGATTGACGAGAGGTTCAGAGCTCTTTTGACCAAGGAAGATTTTTTGGGCAGAAGATATTACGACATAGTCTACAGCTTCGACTACTACCCCTGCATCTCGGATGCATGCCAAAAATACAACACTCCGTATGTGTCCTGGGTTTTCGATTGCCCGCACTATACGCTTGATTCGCATACGATCACAAATCCCGTGAATAAAGTCTTCGTCTTTGACAAAGAGCGCTACAGACAGATGAAAGCCAAGGGAACCACGACTGTCAGATACTCGCCCCTTGGAGTAAACGAAAAGAGACTATCCGAGTTTTGCGACAAACTCGATGCCGAGACGGACGGGCTTATGGTCTATCAGCACGACGTCTGCTTTCTTGGAAACTTATATGACAACGAATTCAACTTTTACGATCAGGTACAAAGCCTACCGCCGGATCTAAAAGAATATATAGATAACGTTATAAACGATCAGGAAAAGATATTCGGTAAAGATCTTTTTTCCGATGAACAGGTTATAACTCCGGAGCATGTAAAAGAGCTCAGAGAATATATAAAATTTGAAGATACCGGAAACTACGACCTTAACTACGACAGCATCATCCTTGATATGCTGCGCATCAAGGTCACGGTCAACGAAAGAAGACATATACTCGAGCGGATGGGCGAAAGATTCGATTCTTTCCTTTATACACCGCCCGGAGCAAGACCCATTAAAGGTGTAAAGAACATGGGACTTGCGGATTATCAGACCAAAATGCCTCTTATTTTTAGGCGCAGCAAGATCAATTTAAATATAACGCTCCGTTCGATAATCTCGGGCGTTCCGCTACGGGTTCTCGATGTTTTGGCAGCAGGCGGTTTTCTTATTACAACTTATCAGAAAGAGATAGAGGAGTATTTCGAGAACGGAAAAGAGCTTGTGATAGCGCATACTCCGGAAGAGATGGTCAAGCTCACGGAATATTACCTTGAACATGAGGATGAGAGAAAAGAGATAGCTAAAGCGGGGCAGAAAAAAGTGTTTGAAGAGTTTGCCTATACGAAATTGCTCCCCAAAATACTGGAAGAATGATCTTTTTAATGTGTAAAATCTAAATTTTTTATTAAATTTAGCATTTTCTTTTGTCATGCGACTAAAGATTAAAGAACTTTGTCCGATATACCTTGTAAGAAATATTATGCTTATGTCCAAATAAGCTTTATGGAACGCGAAAACAAGATAAATACAGGTAAGATTCCTGATTCTGACACGGAGGTATAGGATTATGGGAATGGAAGCAATTAACGGCTACAGTCCGCTTGTTCAGCAGACGCAGCCACAGGTAAGAACACAGATAAAAGAACAGAGCCAGTCTCAGAGCGAGATTGCTGAATATGAGGCAAACGGTGCTGTACAGGGAATGGATCTCAAGGTAGAGGCAGCAGATAATTCTGCGAGCTCCAACAACGAGTCCGCTGCACAGAACTTTGCACAGAACCAGAGCAAGAGAGCAGAGACTGAGGAGCAGATCCAGGCTGACAACGCCAAGATCAAGAAAGCCATCTCTGAGATGACCAAGAAGGTTCGGTCCAATGCCGAAGCTGTTTTTGGCATACATGAGAAGACCAACAGAGTTACCATTAAGATGGTCGACAAGGAGACCAAGGAAGTTATCAAGGAATTTCCGCCTGATGAGACTCTCGATATGATCGCAAGGATCTGGGAAGTTGCAGGCATCATGGTTGACGAAAAGAGGTAACACGCAGATTTATCGGCACGACGGCATATGGATAGGCTGCCTGTCCGATGTATATCTGTTTAATTAGGAAACGGATTTCCGATCACATCTCACGGATTGAGAAAGGAGAAATGATATGCCTATCAGAATAACAGGAATGAATTCCGGTCTTGATACCGAGAGTATCATCACAGCCCTTACTCAGAAAAAGAAAGATAAGGTCGATACTTTTACGGGAGACCAGAAGAAGCTTACCTGGAAGCAGGATAAGTGGAAAGAACTTAATAAAAAGGTAGTTTCTTTTTATAACGGAACACTTAGCAATATGAGATTTGCTTCCGCTTATGTAAAAAAGACAACTACATCATCAAATGCCAATGCCGCTACGGTTATAACCGGCGACAGCGCAATGAATACCACACAGTCTCTTGATATAACTAAGCTTGCCAAGGCTGCTTATCTCACGGGAAAAGAGCTTAAGACCGTTGGAGAGAACGGAAAGAGACCTACCATGTCCACAACAATGGAAGAGCTTGGCGCCGCAACAGGTGAAGAGGGAGGACAGCTTAAGTTTAAGATCGGCGGAAGTGAGTCACATGAGTATATCACTGTTGACATTGCTGCTTCCGATACTATAGAGAATGTTCTTAGTAAGTTAAGAAGCACCAAGTCGATAGATGAGACTACCGGTTTGAGCACAGGAAAGACATTAAACGCCAACTTCGATGAGGGAACAGGAAGATTCTATATTTCTTCAAAGGAAATGGGCGAAGCAAACTCTTTTAGCATGGAAAGTACAAATGCTATGACTAAACTTGGTCTTGTTGAGGAAACGATTGAAGGCAAGTCCAATTACCAGGCAGGCAGCAGCGCAGAGATCTACCTTAACGGAGTAAAATACGAATCCAACTCCAATACTTTCCAGATCAACGGACTTACGATAACTGCCAATCAGGTTGCTTCGGATATAACACTTACGACCAAGCAGGATACAAGCGGAATCTACGACAACATCAAGAAGATGATAAAAGAGTACAACGACCTTATGAAGGAGTTCGCTACTCTTTACAATGCAGATCCTGCCAAGAAATATAAGATGCTTACAGATGATCAGAAGGATCAGATGTCCGATAAGGAAGTTGAGGAATGGGAGAAGAAGATCAAAGAAGGACTCCTTTCCAAGGACGAGACTATCGGAAACGTAAGAAACGCTCTTAAAGAGATCATGAACCAGTCCTTCGAGATCACTGACAAGAACGGTAAGACGAGTAAGTTTTCTCTTGCAAGCTTCGGTATTTCAACAGGAAGTTACTTCTCAACAGAAGATAACGAGAGAGACGTATTCCATATCGACGGAGATGCGGATGATTCCGTAAGCAGCGGTAACACCGATCTTCTCAGCGGTATGATCGCCAATGATCCCGATACTGTACAGAGCTTCTTCTCAGAGCTTTCAAAGACTCTTTACAACAAGCTCTTTGATATGATGAAGGGAACTCAGTACAGCAGTGCATTTACGATCTATGAAGATAAGCTCATGGCTTCACAGTACAGCGCTTACAACACCAAGATCTCCGATGCACAGAAAGCACTTGAGGCGGCTCAGGATAAATACTACAAGAAATTCTCCGTAATGGAGACCGCGCTTTCCAAGATCAACAGCAGCAGTTCGTCACTTGCCAACTTCTTTGGCGGCGGACAGTAATGGCATAATAAAAAACTAATCATACGGATATAATTTTACAGAAATGCGAGGGAACACATATGCCGGTATCAACAGCACAAAAAGCTTATGCTCAGTACAAAAACAATAAGGTTATGGGTGCGAGCGGCCCGGAACTTACATTGATGCTCTACGACGGAGCGATCAAGTTCCTCAATATCGCTGACATGGCAATTGAAAAGCACGACGTCCCCAAGGCCCATGAGAACATCATGAAGACAGAGCGTATCATTGACTATCTCAGGAACACTCTGGATATGAAGTATGCTGTTGCACAGGACTTCGAGAATATGTATTCTTATATTGGTAGAAGACTTGTTGAGGCGAATATTTCAAAAGACAGAGATATCATCGCCGAAGTCAACAAGCACATGCACGCTATCAGAGATAACTGGGTAGAAGTCATGAGAGCCAATAATATTGTTGTTAAGGATGCATAATTAAGGGGGACTTACGGATGCTAGCTTCAAGCCTTGATATGTTGGAAGAGAGCCTTAGGAAAAAGATCGAGATAATGACCGAGATCGAAGCCGAAAACGAGAGGCAAAAAGAGGTTCTTTCCAATCCGGACAATGTCAACGAAGATTTGTTTGACGCCACAGTCGATACGAAGGGCGAGCTTATTGATAAGCTTGTCGCATTGGACGACGGCTTCCAGTCACTTTTTGACAGGGTAAAAGAGGAAGTGGGTTCAAACAGAGAAAAGTTTGCCGATCAGATCAAACGCATGCAGGCACTTATAGAAGAAGTAACTGCCAAGAGCGCATCGATCGAAGCGGCAGAGCGCAGGAACAAAAAGCTTGCCGAAACCTATTTTGACACCGCAAGGCAGAAGATGAATGTCAGTAAGCAGACATCCGCCGCGGCATTTAATTACTATCGAACCATGAACAACTTCAAAGATATTCCACCGCAATTTTTGGATCAAAAGAACTAATGTAATATAGCGGGATTGAAAAGAGACACAAGCTTCAATCCCGTTACATTTATTGACAATAGTAACCAAATTGGGTAGTATTTTATCAGAACTATCTGATTTGGTTACCTAGAGGATTATAATATGACATATATGATAAAAGAACTCAGAAACAGCACAGGGATGACTCAAAGAGAATTTGCGGAGCACTACGGAATACCTATGAGTACGCTCAGAAAGTGGGAGCAGGGGGAGTCTTCTCCCGCACCTTATGTCATATATCTTTTGGCAGCTACTCTTCCGAGTATAAGAGCATCCATTCGTGAGATAACTGTAGGTGAAAAGAAATATTATTATGATAAAAATAAAAAAAAGATATACGACAGCGTGGGAAACGGAATAAAAGTTTCCGAGGACATTGATGGGATTAAAGAGAAAAATCTTGAGATATACATAGAGGATCTGTTTGAAGCCTTTTATAAGGCCCAGGAAAGATTTGATCGCGATTGCAGATTGGACCGGGAAGAAGATATTATATGGTCAAGATAAATTATGATTTGAAAGGAGGCATACATGAGATTAGGAAGTTCAAAAGAATATTTTTTGATGCATAAGGATATCAGAGTATGCCTTATGGATATTGATGACGAGGGTAACATAGGAAGGCTCAGACGTAATGAGGCGGAAAGCGAACATTTTCCTCTGGGAGGAAGAATGAACGATATGAAGTTTCATGAATGGTGGAGAGACCGCGCTATCCCCAAAACGAGACACGGAGCGAAGACTGCTCTTCAAAAGCTTGGATATACATCGACAAACAGTGCTCTTGTAAATAATCTTGCGCTCAGCCTTTCCGATTGTTATTGGATCATGCCAAGGGAATCGGAGTTGGAGTGGAAGGATGTTAATCTTTTTACCAATGATTTTGTAGATACTTTTGGTGAGTTGACACTTAACTCGGATTATATTATTGATCTTAGAAATAAAACCAGGTTCAACTGTGCCACTTCTCAGGGAGAACTGCAAAAGAAGTGGTGCATTGATGAATCCGGGCGAAGATATATGATAAAAGGAAACTATGGAGAATCATATCAGCAGAGCCTAAATGAGATATTTGCATCTGAATTACATAAGAAACAGGGTTTTGATAATTACACGAAATACTCGCTTGTAAAACTGCAGACAGATATGGGAAGCGAAGGCTTGGGCTGCATGAGCTATGACTTTTGCGGAGAAAATATTGAATGTATATCTGCATGGGAGTTGCTGCAGACAATTAAACTTAAACAAAACGAATCATATTATTTTCCATTAAAAGAAGTATGCATGTCGCTTGGAATGAAAGAAGAAGAATATACAAGCTTTATGGATTATCAGATAATGACGGATTACCTTATTTCCAATACGGACAGACATATGAATAACATTGCGATAATAAGAGATCCGGACACACTTAAGCTCCTTGGATTTGCTCCGATATACGATTCCGGAAATTCAATGTTCTACAATATATCATATATGGATCTTTCAAAGGTAAAGCTTTCAGATATAAAGACGCATTCTTTTGTTGAGAAAGAAGCCAGACTTCTCCAGTATATAAGGAACAGGGATTGCATAAATCTGGAAAAGACCGATATTTCTTTTGATATATATGAGAAGGATATAGTTGAAAGGAAACTCAGAATTCCATTATTAAAAGAACTTTTCGAAAAAAAGAAAATGTCACTTTTGGCGTTCCAGAGCGGGAAGGATATTTGGAAGAATAATAAATACTGATGAACAGAGGGCGTTTGCCATATATCGGCAGACGCCCTCAAATACTTTATAGCAAAAATGAAAAAATCGAATAAAATTTCATTTTTGCATATTTTTTTGAAAAAAAATTCAAATAAGGGTTAAGTACGCGCATTCACTGCCGATAATAATAGTGACAAACAAAAAACAAGCAGCCATGGAAGGGACTCCGCGTAAGCTGCACAATAGTAAAAGGATGAAAAGGCAGCACGGACGCGGGCCCCGTTCATGGAGGATTATATTATGGTAGTACAACACAATGTCACAGCGATGAATGCAAACAGACAGCTTGGAATCACAACTGGTATTCAGGCTAAGTCAAGTGAGAAGCTTTCTTCCGGTTACAAGATCAACAGAGCAGCAGATGATGCAGCAGGACTTGCTATTTCCGAGAAGATGAGACGTCAGGTAAGAGGTCTTACACAGGCTTCCGCAAACGCACAGGACGGTATCTCAGCAGTACAGACAGCAGAAGGTGCTCTTAACGAAGTTCACGATATGCTTCAGAGAATGAACGAACTTGCAGTTAAGGCAGCTAACGATACTCTTACAACATCAGATCGTAGATACATCCAGAGTGAGGTTGATGCACTTGTAAACGAGATCCACAGAACAGGTGAGGCTACACAGTTCAACGACACAAAGCTTCTTGACGGAACATTCGTTAATAAGAACCTTCAGGTTGGTTCCGACAAGGCTGACAACAACGTTATCAAGATCGACATCGTAGCTCTTACAGCTTCAGGACTTGAGATCGACGGAACAAAGGTTAACGTAACAGGTACTGACGGTGTTAATGCAAGAAACTCAATCGGAACTATCAAGGCAGCTCTTGAGAAGGTTTCAAAGCAGAGATCTGATCTCGGTGCTATCCAGAACAGACTTGAGCACACAATCAAGAACCTCGACAACGTAGTTGAGAATACACAGGCAGCTGAATCACTTATCCGTGATACAGACATGGCTGAGGAAATGGTTAGATATTCTAACAACAACATCCTCGCTCAGGCCGGCCAGTCAATGCTTGCTCAGGCAAACCAGACAAACCAGGGTGTACTTTCACTCCTTCAGTAATAAAAAACATAACCCATTTAAGCCTAGGATCGCTCCGGAAATTAAAATCCGGAGCGATTTTAGTATTTTAGAAATAATTTATAATTTATTTTCAAAAAAGGGGGTTATTTTTTTAGATTTATGGTCGATAATAATAGTGTAAACAAACAGAGATAGTTTTTAGGCCAGCACTAAGAGCTATTTCCAAAAACGAGCAAACGAGCAGCAAGGAAGCTGCCGTACAAATTCAAGGAGGAATTATATTATGGTAGTACAACACAACGTAACAGCAATGAATGCAAACAGACAGCTTGGAATCACAACTGGTATTCAGGCTAAGTCAAGTGAGAAGTTATCATCCGGTTACAAGATCAACAGAGCAGCAGATGATGCAGCAGGTCTTGCAATTTCCGAAAAGATGAGACGTCAGGTTAGAGGTCTTACACAGGCTTCTGCTAACGCTCAGGATGGTATTTCAGCTGTTCAGACAGCTGAGGGTGCTCTTAACGAAGTACACGATATGTTGCAGAGAATGAACGAGCTTGCTACAAAGGCAGCTAACGACACTCTTACAACAAAGGATCGTGACTACATTCAGTCTGAGATCACAGCACTTACAGATGAGATCAACAGAACTGGTGAGGCTACATCTTTCAACGACACAAAGCTTCTTAATGGTAGCTTTAAGAACAAGAACCTTCAGGTTGGTTCCGAGAACAATGATAAGAACCTTATCAAAGTAAGCGTCGACAAGATGACTGCTTCAGGAATCGGTGTCAGCGGAGTTACAGTAGCAGGCTCAACAGGAGCAACAGCTCGTACAGCTATGGATACAATCAAGAGTGCTCTTGAGAAAGTATCACAGCAGAGATCTGATCTCGGTGCTATCCAGAACAGACTTGAGCACACAATCAAGAACCTTGACAACGTAGTTGAGAATACTCAGGCAGCTGAATCACTTATCCGTGATACAGATATGGCTACCGAGATGGTTAAGTATTCTAACAACAACATCCTTGCACAGGCTGGACAGTCAATGCTGGCTCAGGCTAACCAGACAAACCAGGGTGTACTTTCACTTCTCGGTTAATTCTAAATGGTTCACAAGGAAAATTGGTCATTTGCATAATTGCAACTACCAAAGAGAGCCCCGTTTATTCGGGGCTCTCTTTCATTTATGCGTTTCCATTATTATTTTTATCATCGCCATTACTCTGTGAAGAACACTGTCTTCTTCACAGATTTTTTTGTATCCGTTTTGCGCGATAGCTTCGCGCTCATCGTCGTGTTCCAAGTAATAACGCGCTTTTTCGACAAGCTCGTCGACAGAGCGATAGGTTTCAAGATGAACGCCGGGAGTTAAGAATTCATCGAGCTCAGGCTGATAATTCGTTAGAAGGAAGCCTCCGCAAGCCAGGATATCCCAGATTCTCTGGGGGAGTCCCGATCTGATCGCTCTCATGGTCGTGTTTAAGTTGATCTTACTTTTTTTGAATATAATAGGCATTTCCGTGAACGACTTGGCAATGCCGCGATTTCTTATAAGCGGCGACAGCTCTTTTGTATCACTAGTTGTGAAAAGATCGATCTTATAATTTCCGATGCTTTCGGAAAGGGTATTTAAGATTTCTTTTCTCTCAAGCACTGTGATGTGTGATCCAAGATAATCGTCCAGAACTATCTGCCTGTCGAGATTTCTGATGCTGAGCCTTGATGAATAAAACTCGGGATCGGCGTCTTTTATCGCGGAAATCTCTTCATCCGTAAGTGTGTTTTCAACATATTCAAGGCCATAAATATTTTCTTTTAACTGGCGAAGCATCTTTTCTTCGAGACCGGATTCAATACCCGCAGGTAAAGAAAGTGCGGCGTACGGGTCTTTTTCGGTATAAAGAGATCCGATAAAAGAAATGTCGAAGTCATAGCCGACAGCACCCTTCGTTGTGGCATTCATCCTGTCAACGGCGCCGCCGAGCGGAAGGTGGAAAATGCAATTGGGATTGGCTGAAACAACGGATTCGTACTGCTTTTTATCGAATAAAAATACCCTGTTGTAGGGACTTTTTATCGCATTATTATAGATCTCGAGAACCGGGCAGTCCACGGAAACGCAGACGTACGGAACCTTGATCCTCTCACAGAGCATGGCGATAAAAGGAAAAAAGTTGATGGAAAAGATGAAAAGAGGCCTGTGCTCGGCGATCAAATTGCCGAGATTGGTGATCCTCTCATCCAGAGTCATGGAATCATGCTCCGATCTTCCTGTGTTGTCTTCAATTATCGTTAATCCGACAGCCTTCAGAGCATCGATATAATCAGGCTCGCAAATGCTGTCATATCTGTAAACTATCACATTCATAGACTTATTGTAGCACTATATCTGCTATAATTGATATAGGATTGTGAAAATTGCGGAAACGAGTCGTAGCAGTCCATACATCATATATGTCTTGTATTTTTGAGCATGGAGACTTTTTATGAAGAACGCGGATTTGATCAAACAGATAAACGAAATTTTGTCATACCTATACGAGAACGCAGGCGCTATGGGAAAAGACGGCGTGCGGGAGGCTTTTTTGTCTGTATATGAGACGCTGAATGCGAATCTTTTGTGTGATGAAAATAAAGATACGCTTGAAAGACTCTACAAAGAGGCCGATGAGAACATCCTTGATGTCGACAGACTGCGGATTCTTTCAATGGATGCGATCATCAGATATGCATACAGTAGCCCGGACGACGGCGTTTCCGCGGAAGTTGCGGACAGTCTGAAACAAGCGGCGGCGCATCTTGAAAAGAAAAGTATACAGCTGGATAACCTTCTTGAATATATCAGACAGGTCGATCACGTCAGAGAAAAATATCATCTAAGATACCCGACGCCTTCTGATAAGTTTGAGGGAAAGGGCGTTGTCTACACGGTCATCACCGGGGACTATGATGAAATAAACGAGCCCGAAACGGGAGACTCGGGCCTTTCGTATGTTCTTTTAACCGATAAAGAAAGACCGGATTATAAGGGTAAGTGGGAGATAAGAGTTATCGACAATCCCGATAATCTAAACAGTGTGAGGCTTTCGCGTTACCCCAAGATGTTTCCTCATATCTTTTTCCCGGAATATGACTATTCGGTTTATATCGACGGATCCTTGATCATTAAAAAAGATATTCGCACCTTTATAGACACATACAGGCGCGACTGCGGAATGATCTGCTTTGCTCATTTTTGTTCGGAGAGCATCATGGATGAGGCGGTTCTTATCGTCGAGCGCGGAAAGGCCGATAAGGCGGCTCTCGATACGCAGCTCGAGGTTTATAAGAAAAACGGATATACCGCAAAAGGATATATCGCTGAGCTTACCTGCATAGTCCGCGATCACCACGACGAGGCGCTTAAGAAGGTTATGCAGGATTGGTGGGATGAGTACATGTCCTACGAGCATACGAGGGATCAGATAAGCTTTGATTATGTAACTTGGAAAAACGGCTATGTATTTGATCTGTGCGACCTTTCGGTGTACATAAACCCGTGGCTTGAGATAGAGAAAATACATTAAGAATTTTGCCGGCAAAAAAGCCTGCAAATCCGCCATCACAGCGTATTTCTGTGGTAAAATATAAGTGGTTTTTCAGTGTTTGTGCATTTCTAAAATGTTTTGACTTGACGAGGGGGTAATATGAGTGATTTTGTTCTTACGGCGTCAATGATGTGCGCCGATTTCGGCAATCTTGAGAAGGAGGTCAAGGCGCTTGAGGCGGCCGGAATAGACTCTTTTCACATAGATATCATGGACGGTCGTTATGTCCATAATTTTGCAATGTCTTTATATGACATGATCTCGATCGCAAGGATCAGTAAGAAGCCGCTCGACGTGCATCTTATGATTGAGCACCCGAGGAATAATATAGATCTTTTCCTCAGATATCTCAGAAAGGGCGATACCGTCTACATTCATCCCGAGGCGGAGTATCACCCGTCAACGACAATCTCGAAGATAATTGATTACGGCCTGCATCCGGGCATCGCGATAAACCCCGGAACCAGCGTGGAATCTATAAGAGAGCTCCTTCGCATCGTCGACAGAGTTCTTGTTATGGCGGTCAATCCCGGCAACGCCAGTCAGATGTTTTTGCCATTCGTTGGGGAGAAGATCGACACTCTTTTGCATCTTAGGAAAAAAATGAGCTTCGAGCTTTACTGGGACGGGGCTTGCGGAGCGGATAGAATGCGCGAGTACGTGCCCAAGAAGATGGACGGCTTTGTCCTCGGAACAACTCTTTTATTCGGCAAAAGAGCTGAATACGCCGATATTATCCCGGCTGTAAGGAAACTTGATTTTTCATACCTCGATAAGGAGCCTGTACAATTCGATGATCAATACTAATCCCGATGATAAGGAGCTAAAAGAGCTTGATGAATACTAATCCCGATGAAGAAATGAAAATGATGCCACTAGAAGAGATCAGCTTTCCGCTTTCTTTTTTTAGGGAAGAGGTCAGGAACGGCTTTTATATCCCGACGATGATCAAGCGTTACTGGGCGGGACAGCTGCAGATTCTTTCTGAGATCGCTAAGCTGTGTAAAAAGCATGATATTCAGTGGTTTGGCGATTACGGAACGATGCTCGGTGCAGTCAGGCACGGCGGATATATTCCGTGGGACGATGACTTTGATATTTGCATGATGCGCGACGATTACGAGCGCTTTTTTGAGATTGCCAAAAAAGAATTTCCCAAGGAGTACATCATTCTTTCTCTGAGAGATATTGAGGAAGGCTATGACAACATTCTCGGAAGGATAGTCAATTGCAGCGCCATCGATTGCACCAAGGAACATATGGATGAGTTCAGCGGCTGCCCGTATACGGTCGGCGTCGATATTTTTCCGATGGACGGAATGTTTGCCGATGAGACCAAGGAAAAAGAGCGTTATGACAGGGCCAAAAGAGCTATCCTTGTCCACAATGCGGTTGAGGCTAAGGACGAACTCGGCGATCTTGCCAAGAACATCGAGAGTTTGCTCATAGATGTTGAGAAAGAAAATCATGTTCATCTTAAAAGAGGCAAAAAACTAAAAAGAGAACTTGAGCTTCTTATTGAGAAAATTTATATGGAGTGCCCTGTTTCCGACGGCGACAGGGTTGCTTTGATGCCGTTTTATATGATGTACGGCAATCATGTTTTCCCTAAAAAGTTTTTTGAAAAGACTTTTGAGATGAAGTTTGAAAATACAACAATCCAGATTCCGTGCTGCTATGACCAGATTCTTTCAAGCAACTACGGAAACTATATGGAGATACGTAAGGGCGGCGGTATGCACGAATATCCGTGCTATATCAGCCAGGAGAGAGCGCTTAAGAAGAAGCTTGAGCACAATCCTTACAGATATACTTTCGATGCAAATCACATGCTTGTATCGGTAAAAAGATACATGACAAAAATGCTTGCTCCGGCTCCCGCCAAGGAAAAGGAGACAATTGTGTTCCTTCCTTGCAGAGCGATGTGGTGGGAGACCATGGAAGGCCTGTGGCATCAATATAAGGCCGAGGGACATGATGTTCACGTATATCCCATAAATTTCTATGACTGCGATTATTACGGAAACGTAGGAGAAATGCATGATGAAAGGGCTTTGTTCCCGGATTATGTTGGCGTAGAAAACTGCGAGGAGCTAGATTTTGCGCAGATCCGGCCCGACAAGATTGTGATCCAGGTTCCCTGCGATGCAGAGAATACGGCACTTACCGTGCATGAATTCTTCTACTCATCGAATCTTATCAATTTCACCGATGAGCTCGTCTATGTCCCTTGCTTTGACATTGACGACCCCATCGACCGCGACGACAAAGCCTGCCGCGGCATCGAGATCCTCGCCGAGCAGCCTGCCGTTGTCTACGCGGATAAGGTGCTGCTTAAGTCGGAGAAGCAGCGCGAGCTCTACCTCGAGAAGCTCATCTCCCTCTCCGGCGAAGAAACCCGAGCCTTCTGGGAGCAGAAGATTGAAGTCTCGCCCTACGTCGGAAGCGATTGGAAGAAACGCGGCGCGCAGAGCGCGGGCGCAGGCAGAGCGCATGGCGCAGGTTCCGCTTCTCCTGTGGAAATTGAGCACGAGCGCGAGTGGCGCGAATTCCTCGGCGATTACGCCGACCGCAAAGCGGTCATCTACTACTTCACGATTAGTACCGTGATATATCACGGTGAGAAAGCCATAGATAAGTTCGAGCGTGTGCTCGAAACCTTCGCCGGCGTGAGTGGCGTGGGCGACACAGCGCGAGAAGGCGCTGCAGATCAGGGCGGCATGGGCAATCGCAGCGCAGACGGCGATTCTGAGAACGCCGGAGCCGGCGTGCGCGGCAAGATCGTTGCGATCTTCGTCCCGCAGGACTACCTGACAGCGAACCTTGACAAGGCAGAGCCCGCCGTGCGTGAGCGCTATCTTGCTTTCATAGAAAAGGCCAAGAACACGCCCGGAATCATCTTCGATGAAGCCGGCCGAAGCCTTGACTTCATAGATAAGTGGAGCGCGTACTACGGCGACACAGGCGTCGCTGCCATGGAGTGCGCAAGCAGAAAGATCCCTGTAATGCTTGAGAATGTAGAGGTGTAAGCGCGGCGGCGATGCGCACGGCGAGGAACGCCGAAGCATGAGCTGCTGAAGCGGGCGGCGTCTTTTGCCGCGAACGGCGATAATACTAGCGAAACGGAGAATGAGCGTATGAATGTAGCTATAATACTTGCAGGTGGTGTCGGCAGCAGAGTCGGCGGCGATGTCCCCAAACAGTTCGTAGACCTTGCAGGCGAGATGATGATTGTGCACAGCTTGGAGCCCTTCGGAAATCTCCCTATAGTTCAAAACATCATAATAGTTGCGGATGATAAGTGGCGCGAGGATATCGAAAATGCAATTGTCGATTACCCTGCCATCAGCGAGAAGATCCTCGGATACGCAGACCCCGGCCAGAACCGCCAGTTATCAATATTGAGCGGCCTTGAAGCTATTGAATTACTGGGACTTGGCGACATGACCGACAATGTCATAATACATGACGCGGCCAGACCCTTCGTCACTGAAGACCTCATCACCGCGTGTCTTGAAGCTCTTTCGGACCACGACGGTGCTATGCCTGTCCTTCCCATGAACGACACCGTCTATCTTAGCCACGGCGGCGTTCAGGTCGATCAGCTCCTTGACAGAAACACGATATTTGCGGGCCAGGCACCCGAAGCATTTGTATACAAGAAATATCTCGAAGCCAACAGGAAACTCATTCCCGACAAGATTCTCGTGATCCACGGCTCTTCCGAGCCCGCAGTCATGGCCGGCATGAAGGTTGCCATGATTCCCGGCGACGTGCGCAACTTCAAGATCACCAGCGCTGCCGACATGGAGCGCGCTGAGGAGATCTTCCGGGAGAAGTACTGATTAGTAGATATTAGTGTCATCAGACGGAGAAATTGATACATGAAAGCACAAGTTCTATACGACATAGGCGAAATAAGTTACGCGGATGTGGAGAAGCCCGTTCCGAGAGCGAACGAGGCTCTTGTTAAGGTGCGCGCGTGCGGCATCTGCGGCTCCGACATCCCGCGTATATATAAGACGGGCGCGCACAATATGCCGCTCATTCCCGGTCACGAATTCTCCGGAACAGTAGAGGAATGCGAGACTGCACCTGAACTTGTAGGAAAAAGAGTCGGCATCTTCCCGCTAAAACCCTGCATGGAGTGTGCACAGTGCAAAAACAAGCACTACGAGATGTGCTCTAACTATGACTACCTCGGATCGCGCTGCGACGGGGGATTTGCGGAGTACGTGGCTGTTCCTACTTGGAACCTACTTCCAATTCCTGATGAAATAACCGACAGCGAAGCAGCAATGCTTGAGCCCATGTGCGTTGCGGTTCATGCAATGCGTAAGGCCGACCTTGAAATATGCGCCGGTGCGGGCACGCAACAGGGCCATACAACGCCTTCGGACGCGAACAAATCAATCTTCATCTGCGGCCTTGGCACAATCGGCCTCTTACTTGCAATGTTCCTTAGAGACGCGGGCTACCACAACATCTACTGCATATACAACAAAGGCATCCAGATGGAAAAGCTTGTAGATATGGGCTTTGCGCTCAGCAACCTCTGGGATTACCGCGAGGGCGACCCTGCGGACTTTGTCCGCGAGAAAACCTCCGGAGCGATAGGCGCCAACGCAGGTACAGACGCAACTTCCGGCACTGAATCAAACACAACCCCAAGCCCCGGCGCAGATGTCTTCTTCGAATGTATCGGAACGTCCGAAGCCTACGAGCGAGCAGTATCCTTGACCGCTCCGCTTGGCACCGTCGTTCTTGTCGGAAACCCCGCCTCGGACATGAGCTTGAAGCGCGAAGTCTACTGGAAGATTCTCCGCAATCAGCTCAAACTAGTCGGAACCTGGAATTCCTCATTCTATGGAAATCCGCTTGCCGCGAAGCCGGTGGATGCCGCCACAGTTTCGGCCAACACAGCTTCCGACGCAGGGCACGCCGGAGCCTCGCTCAGCCATGCCCCCACCCTCGACGACTGGAACTACGTCCTTTCAAGACTACCTGAGATCAGAAAGAGCGGCTTCTCGCCCGAGAACCTCATTACCCATAGGTTCACACTTGACGAGATGCAGCAAGGACTTGAAATTATGCGCGATAAAGCTGAAGAATATATCAAGATAATGGTAGAATACTAATACGCGCGGCTGAAAATCTAATAAATGTGCTGGCTTTGCGCTATTTAAACACACAGTGAAGTCGGTGAAGTTCACAGTGAAGTAGAGTGAAGTTTAGAGCGAAGTGCAGTGAAGTTTTACTTCATTTTGAGTGAAGTAGGATGAAGTATACAGTGAAGTAGAGTGAAGTTTTTGTTTACAACTTCACTCTTTTTTTCTATAATTGGTATATATAAGGAGAAGTCACTATGAATATAGAAGAGCTTTTGCCTGGACTGGGGCTGGAAGATAAGTATATTGAGTACAAAGGAATAATTGAAGAAGGCAAGTCAGCCAATGGCAAAGTGTTGGAAGTCGGCTGGCTTAAGACCCTGGTTGCTTTTGCAAATACTGAGGGGGGAAGGCTGATTATCGGCGTCGAAGACAAGACACATAAGGTTGTTGCGCTTGATAAGAAGACTGCTGATAGAGTGATTTTGCTTATACACCGTAAAGTACGAGAAAAGATAGACCCGGTAATAGATTATGAAATCGATAATATTCCGATAGGAGATAAGGATAAATTTAGATATGTCCTGATTGTTCAGGTTAAGCGTAGCAAGAGTTTGCCGGTTACTCTTCATGAAGAGGGGCTTCTTGGCATATATGTCAGGAATTACGGAAGAACCGATCTTGCTACATCGGAACAAATTAAAGATCTTGTACTTATGAGTGATAACGCTCCTTTTGATGCCGCGGAGACAGAGGAGACTTTCGATACTGATGATTATACAAATCTATTTAATGTCGCCAAAGAACGTAAGAGCCGCATTTCGGAAAAAGAATTGAAATCGAAGAGGGCGGTATCTGCAGAGGGTAAGGCTACACGTGGTCTTCTTTTGTTTAAGAATGATTGCGATGATCAGAGGACAAAAGTTGTTGCAACCGTTTGGCCGGGTATTACCAAGGGAGGAACGATAGTTTCTTCAACAGAGGAATATGTTGGAGATATTCTTACTGTGATACAGAAGAGTATTGAGTTTATAAAGAACCATTCCAATAACGGGTTCAAAAAAGAAGCTACCAAGACAGTTGAGTATAGAGCATATCCTGAGAGGGCAGTGACCGAGGGCGTGGTAAATGCTGTAGGTCATCGTAATTATTATATGCAGGGAACGCAGATTGAAATCAACATTTTTATCGATAGAATGGAAATTACTTCTCCCGGTTCTCTTTTGGGAGTAAGAGAATTGATCAAGGAAAAAGATATTGCTTCAATTATTCCAAGACGTAGAAATGAGATAATATGTGATATCCTTGAAATGTGTAAATATATGGAGAAGAAAGGATCCGGTTTTGATAATATCGAGGCTGATTATGCCGGAAGAGGAGATGAGTATGCTCCATATATAACAGCAGATAGTACGTATTTTACGTTGACACTTCCTGATCTCACATATAGTAAAGGTGTTTTAACTCAGGAAGAGGATTATCCTGAAGTATATGTTGAACAGTTGCTTGAGGGAAAGAACGATCTGAAAGTTTTGTCATTTTGTTTCAATACACCACGTACAGCAAGGGAAATAGCAGATGCTATTGGTGTAACACCATCTACATATTTTAGGAGCAATGTTCTCGGAAGATTATCTGAACAAGGGTTCCTGATTGAAAAGGCGGCATCGGGAGCAAACAGATATGTATCTAATCCGGATAAGGTTAAGATAAAAGTGTAAATATACGTTTCAACGCGAAAGGAGATTTCTATGGCAGAGAACAACAAATGGAGATGCAGAGCAGCGGACCTTAAGGGCACCGAGACCGAGAAGAACCTTCTTGCGGCATTTGCCGGCGAGTCAGAGGCAAGGAATAAATACACATTCTTCGCTTCAAAGGCTAAGAAGGAAGGATATGTGCAGATTTCAAATATATTTGCCGAGACGGCAGCCAATGAAAAAGAGCATGCTGAGATCTGGTACAAGATTCTTGAAGGCATCGGAACAACAGTAGATTGCCTCAAAAACGCAGCAGAAGGCGAAGAGTACGAGTGGAAGGAAATGTATCCCTCATTTGCCAAGAAAGCAAGAGAAGAAGGCTTTGACGAGATCGCTGAGCTCTTCGAGGGCGTAGCCGCTATCGAAAAAGAGCATGAGGAGCGCTACAGAAAGCTTCTTAAGAACGTTGAGGATAAGATCGTCTTCTCACGCGACGGCGACTGCATCTGGCAGTGCAGCAACTGCGGTCACATCGTTGTCGGCAAGCAGGCTCCCGAAGTTTGCCCTATCTGCAACCACCCGCAGGCTTACTTCCAGCTCAAGGCAGAGAATTATTGAGATATTCCACAAGAAATATCATACTCATAAGATGAAAAAAGCGCGGACGCATATATCATGCGTTCGCGCTTTTTTACAACATATCACTGTCCTTCGTGTAATCGATTCGTCCAGTAATTGTAGACATCGACATTTGCGCCGTCTTTTTCGGATATTGCGTCAAGACATGAATTCATAAGATCAAATGGAATGTCTCTTATTTCACTATATGATCCGGATTCGCTGCTACCGTATATCAAAAGTCTGAGAGCGCAGTCTATATCTTTGTCGGTGTATCCCGTTTTTTCTGCTATTGTTTGATATGCATTATTGACATTTTGGCTGTTACTGCTGTTGGCACCGGGGCCCAAATAACCGAAGTTTTCTGTTGGACAAAGATCCTCACCGATCTTTTTGACTACGGCATTGGAGTAATCATTTCCGGTATATATTGAGTTGAATACCTGATCGTTAGTCATTCCGGAATCTTTTATGATTTCAGAGATACCGTTTTTATCCCATTCCTGAAGGAGTCTTATTGCGTCGTAATTATATATTCCGACGGCGCCGGAACCGGTATTGTAACTGTAGAAGGATTGAAGCTTTTCAACATCAATCCATTCATTTTTGTCCTTTTCGAACTTATCAAGAGCTTCCTGATATTTTACAAGCCCTCCGACTGCGGTGGCTCCTATGGATGCTCCTGTGCACACATATTTATGGCTCTTTCCGTATCTTTCTTTAAGAGCGTCTTTTACCAGATTGGTGGAATTCTTCAGTGCCTTATCCGCATCTGACAATTCTCTTGCCATATAGATTCCGTCTTTTAAAAGAGGATTCACAAGACCTGTCAGATCTATCAAGCAATCAACCGCAATGTTTTTCTTTTTACGATCAAGCTCTTCCTGTAATTTCTTTTCCATTGCTTTGGCTTTTTCACCCGTAGCATCATGACCGTCTTTGATTGACGACCTGATCTCAACCTGCTCTTTTTCTGTAGTTTTCACAGAAAGGAAAGCTCTTTCTTCTTTATCCCTGATGGTATTTAGATTGATATCTCCGGTATTGGGATCGTAGGAAAGCTGTCCAATCTCGATATTGTGATAGGAGGCATCTTTTCCGTAATTGGTATATAACCCGCTGAACACGCCGTAGTTGGCGTTTGCGGCATTTAGGGCATGGCGAAGAGCCTCGTCATTGTCACCGCCTTTTTGGTCGTTCATGACAGCAAGAGAACATGTATCGGCATAGACACCTGCGCCTGATGCGATATCGAGCAATATATTATGTGCGCTTCCGTTGATGCTGCTTTCAAGTGTTGCTTTAAGATACTTTTTATAATCAGTGGTGTCGGGATTATTGAGCAATGTTGCGCCCATCTGAGCAAGGGAAACACTGAAGTTGTCGCTTATTCCTCTTGCAAAATCAGACGGATCCGAATAATCTTCATAATAATCTATATCAAAAGCATTGTCCTTGCCCTTTATATTAAAATCAGAATCGGATAATGCAATATTGGTCATAATCTTTAGATCATTTGGATTTTCTACAGTTTGGAACATTCCGATAAGTTCATCATCGGTTAATCCGTGATTGTCGTAGTTTGTCGCGCCGGTTCTTTTATCACGCAGGTATGATGCGGCATTTTCTTTTCCGCTTGCAAAGAACTGCTTGCTGTGCTCGGCGTAATCAGTACCCAAAAAGTAACTGTCCTTTACATTTACAACCGTAAATCCGCTTTCATCACGATAATAAGAGACATCAACATTTCTGTTATGAGAATCCGGATTGTTTACACGATATGTGTTTCCGTCGTTTTCCAATTTGGACAGCACATTGTAAGCCAGAGAATCAGAGGCTCCCAAGCTTTCCATTGAAGCCTTCATATTGCTGACAAGAGCATAGTCAAGAGACGCGTTGGCATACAGTTTATTGTCACCCGCAGGATCTACTTTGTATAAATTTGAAGTTATCTGTTCATTGATCTTGGAATATTTATCATAAGTCTTTTTATCAGTTCCGCTTTGCTCCAGCATGTTTCCGGAATAGATAAAAAGCGCGGTAAGAGCAGCGAAATCTTTGTATTGTTCATCGGAAAGGTTAGCCCACTGCTCATCTGTAAGATTTTGAAAAGACTTAAGCTTATTTATGATCGTGGGATCATCGGAGTTAAAACCGGCTACCCACGCATCTACTTTTGCCTTGGTCTCTTCATCCAATTTAACCGATCTCGCGGAATCAATATCGGCTTGAATAATGGAATTTTTTTGATTGATCAAAGCTCTTGTCAGAGCGCCGCAGGAAAAATTACGAAATGTATCGCCTGCCTTGGCGACGTTTCGCCAGTTTTGAAACAGTTGTACCATGCACTCCGTCCCGCATACAGCATCACCGTGATCAAGTGCATCAGTATTCAAAACAAGCTGACTTGAAGCATTGGTTATATTTTTTTGCAACTTGGTATAAACACCGGGATTAAGCGACAGGCGTGAAAAACCTCCAAAACCGCCACTTCCGGCAGAGATATTTAGATTCCCCATTTTTAGTTTTCCTTTCCCTTTAAAGCGAAACCGATACTAAATATAACAATTTTATTTTATTGATTTTAACATTTTAATGCAAGTAATCGGATGCTGCATTTGTTTTATCCCCTATTAAAATGTATAATGTACAAGGCAGGTTTGAAATTTACAATCTGATATTATGCTCTTTTTGAGTATGACCACCAATATTATCACAATATAAGAGGCCTTCAATGAAAAAGAACAAAATTCAGAAAAGATATATTTATAGAGGAATGTGCACGGCGATTCTTTGCGCAATCGCAACAGTACTCTTCTTTGTAGCATGGTACGGCTTTGTACATAAGAACAACAACACAGGCTATCTTCTTGGTCTTGGTAACCTCGGAATGGCTATCGGTATATATTTAGTTTTATATTATTTCATAGGCAGATCTCTAAGAGCCTTCAGGATTGGCGTAGACAGAAAGGCCAACCTTCTGGCGTCTCAAGTTATGACCATCTTTATGTTGGATTTCTTCGAGATATTTATTTCTTGCGCTATCACCGGACAGTTCAGATTCTTCCATATATTTTTTGTAAGATACCTTATCCTTGCACTTATTCAGAGTGCAGTACTCTGTGGTCTGACACTTCCTCTTGTGGATATCTACAGAAAACTGTTCAAGCCTCAGCGTATTCTTGAAGTATATAGCGAAGACTCCAATGAAAAGACTGAGTTCATGAATGAAAGACCTGATAAATACAAAGTCGTAGAATCAATCAGCATATATGAAGGAGTGGATAAGATTCTCGCTGTTGTGCCCGATTATGAAGCTATTCTTCTCAATGATATTCCTTCAGAACTTAAGAACATCATACTTAAGGAATGCTTCCGCATAGGCAAAAGAGTCTACTTCACACCTAAGATTTCTGATATTATCGGTAAAAATTCCGAAAACATAGACCTTTTTGATACGCCACTCTACTTGTGCAGAAATAACGGCATTGCTCTTAGCCAGCGAATACTCAAAAGATTCTTTGATCTTTTGTTCTCGGTATTGGCTTTTATCGTATTCAGCCCACTGTTTCTCATAGTAGCTATCGCAATTAAACTCGAGGATGGCGGCCCTATATTCTATAAACAGGACAGAGTTACAAGAGGCGGCAAAGTATTTGGAATTCTTAAATTCAGATCAATGATCGTTGATGCGGAGAAAGACGGAAGACCTCATCCCGCAGGCGAAGCGGATGACCGTATCACCAAGGTAGGACACGTTATCAGACCTACCAGAATTGATGAGCTTCCGCAGCTCCTTAACATAATAGCCGGAGATATGTCTATCGTCGGTCCCAGACCCGAGCGAGTTGAGCATGTTGAGAAATACACTCAGGATATCCCCGAGTTTGCGTTCAGACTTAAGGTTAAAGGCGGACTTACAGGTGTTGCTCAGGTTTTTGGTAAATACAACACAAGCCCCTTAAGTAAGCTTAAGATGGATCTCTACTACATAACAAACTATTCGCTCCTTCTTGACCTTCAGATTATCTTCGAGACGGTCAAGATTCTCGTTCAGAAAGAGAGCACGGCAGGTTTCTCTGAAGAGAAGCAAAAAGAGATGGGACAGGCGCAGAAATAAATAATAATAACAAGTAAATTCAGGATATTTGGCAACGTCAATCATTTTCAACAGGTGGAAAGGAGATTTCATCTATGAATACCAAGGCAATGTACAAGTTATCTTACGGTTTATTTGTATGCACAGTAGTAAACGGTGACAAGAAAAACGGCTGCATCACCAACACCGCGGTTCAGGTCGCATCCGATCCCAACAGGATTTCCCTTGCGATCAACAAAGCCAACCTGACTCACGACATGCTAAAGGAAACAGGCAAGTGCAATATCTCTGTGCTCAGCACCGATGCGTCTTTTGACATCTTCAAGCATTTCGGCTTTCAGAGTGGAAGAGACGTCGACAAATTTGCATCATTTACCGATTGCAAGCTTGCAGAGAACGGTATCCCTTACATCACAAAGGGCACCAACGCCTATTTTTCATTGAATGTGGAAAAAGAAGTTGACCTCGGTTCGCACACTCTTTTCATCTGTGAGCCTGTATTTATGGACGTTCTGGCCGATACTCCTTCCTGCACCTACGAGTACTATCAGAACAATATCAAGCCCAAGCCTCAGCCTGTCGGCGAAACACCCAAGGGCGAGACAATCTGGCGCTGCACGATCTGCGGCTACGAATACGTCGGCGAAGACATGCCCGACGACTTCATCTGCCCGATCTGCAAGCACCCCAAGGACGATTTTGAAAAGATAATAAGATAATAATGTAATAAAGTAATAGTGTAATAAAATAATAAGGTAATAATGTAACGCCACATATCCGAGGGGGTATGTGGCGTTGTTTTTGGCAGAAAAATAGGACGCTGCCGTCAATATATTGTGCGCTGGCGAAAAACTTTACTTTTCCCCGACTTGGACATATAATGTAATTAACTCGGAGGATACCGAGTCGGAAAGGACCGAGTAAAATGAAATTTCATGGAAGAGAAAGACAACTTGAGCAGTTAAGGAGAGAAATCTCAGCTGATGAATTGCGCACAGTGCTTATCTATGGCAGGAGAAGAGTCGGAAAAAGTGAGCTTGTTAAGCAGGCACTGAAAGAATCGGGAGTGAGGAGCATCTACTACGAATGCAAGCAGGTTACGGAAGAGAGTAATACACAGAGCCTCTGCGAGATTCTGTCTGAGGAACTTGGTATGCCCAAGTTAGGGTATACTTCCATAGAAGAACTTGCGGATTATTTATTTAAGCTTGCCTGTGACGAAAAGATGGTATTTGTTTTGGATGAGTATCCGTATCTTCGAGAGAATGTCAAGGGGCTTGATAGTATTATGCAGACTCTTATTGATAAGTACAAAGAGTCTTCTAAGTTGACGTTTATTATATTGGGATCGTATGTGGAAGTGATGAAATCTCTTTTGGATAAAGCGAATCCTTTATACGGAAGAGTGGATCTTTCAATCGATCTTAAACAGATGGATTATTATGAGACATCCTTATTCTATCCCGGAATGAAGGAAGAAGATAAGGTTAAGATATATTCTGTATTTGGCGGAATCCCTTATTACAATAGATTGATCGATGATAAAAAGACAGTAAAAGAGAATGTCATAGAACTGATTGCATCAGAAGGATCAAGGCTTGAGAATGAAGTCTCGATGTATCTGAACGCCGAGATTTCTAAGATTGTAAATGCTAATGAGGTCTTTGAGGCTCTTTCCAGAGGCTTTTCCAGATATAGTTACATTCTATCGCAGTCTAATGTTTCAAGCGGGCCGACATTGGCAGATGTACTGGATAAGCTTATCAAGATGGAAGTTGTAGAGAAAAGAGCGCCCATCAATGATGAGAATAATAAGAAAAAGACAGGATATTATATTTGTGACAATCTTTCTCTTTTTTATTTCAGATATATTTTTAAATATTTGTCTCAGATGAGAATTATGGAACCCAACGTTTTTTATGAAAAATACATAGATAAGGATTTTGAAGAGCAATATGTTCCGCATAAGTTTGAAGAAATCTGCAGACAATATTTGATAAGACAAAATAAGCTTGGGAAAATTGATCCCGTTATAGAGAAGATAGGCAAGTACTATTATGATGATCCCACCAATCATACAAATGGCGAGTTTGATGTAGTGACATTGGATGAAAAAGGCTATATTTTTTATGAGGTGAAATTTAGGAACAGAAAGATATCAAAAGAAGTTGTAGAAAAAGAGATAGATCAGGTTAAGAGGACAGGACTTAATTGCTATAGATATGTCTTCTTTTCAAGAACCGGATTTAAGTGCGATGAATCGGAGGAGATTCGATATATTGATATAAAGGAATTATATAAATGATATTTAGTACTTATGATGCCGAAAAAGAAAAGAAGTGATATTGTAGAATGTTTGAATCGTACATGAGGGGGTATCCATGATAGAGAACCGGTGGTACGCAGTTTTGGATTCCAAAGCGCTGAGGAAAGGCAAGCTCGTCGCTGCAAGAAGGTTTGGCGAGGACTTGGTTTTCTTTAGAACGACTGCGGGTGAAGTGACGGCAGTGACAAGTCTCTGCGCGCATCGCGGGGCGTCGCTTTGTAACGGTTGGGTGGAAGGCGATAATATTAAGTGCCCGTTTCATGGTATCGAGTACGACGCTACGGGCAAATGTGTCTACGTGCCTTCTGACGGCAAGGCTTCTGAACGCGATTACACCGGCTTTAATCTTAAGAATTATCCCACAAGAGAAATCGGCGGGATCATCTTTGCATGGTATGGGGAAAAAGAACCTGATACAGAGCCTGATGTATTTGAAATAATAGGCGACAGCTCTTTTACCTATGATCATATAGAAGATGCCTGGAATGTACATTATTCCAGGGTTATAGAGAATCAGCTGGATGTTTCTCATCTGGCTTTTGTTCATCATAATACAATTGGCCGCGGAGGCAAGACTCTGTGTAACGGGCCTAAGGTTCTGTGGCTTGATGATAATACGATGCGCACGAGCGCTGATAATGCGGTGGATACAGGGCAGGTGCCCAAGTCTTCCGAAGACAGCGTTATCAAATCTACCAATCTTACTTTTAAATTTCCCAATATGTGGCTTAACCACGTGACAGACAAGATTCAGATACTGGCCTTTTTCATTCCTGTCGATGATGAGCATTCAATCATTGCGCTTAGATTTTATAACAAGATTACGGGATTTAGGCCTGTTGATAAGCTTATAGCGTGGCTTGGAAGCAGGGCAAATAAAGTGGTGGAGCGGCAGGATAAGCGCATTGTTGAGACGCAGCTTCCTAAGAAGACGGATCTTTTTATGGATGAGCATCTTGCGGCGGCGGATTTGCCGATAATTGAATACAGGACAAAGCGGAAAGAATTACAGTCAAGAATATTCACTGCGGCAGGTGAAAGGCAATCACGGACTGATCTTACGGATAGAAAGGAGATTTCATCTATGAATACCAAGGCAATGTACAAGTTATCTTACGGTTTATTTGTATGCACTGTAGTTAATGGTGATAAGAAGAACGGCTGTATCACCAACACCGCGGTTCAGGTTGCATCCGATCCCAACAGGATTTCCCTTGCAATCAACAAAGCCAACCTGACTCACGACTTGTTGAAAGAGACGGGCAAGTGCAATATCTCTGTGCTCAGCACCGATGCATCTTTTGACACTTTCAAGCATTTCGGTTTTCAGAGCGGAAGAGACGTCGATAAGTTCGCATCATTTACCGATTGCAAGCTTGCAGAGAACGGTATCCCTTACATCACAAAGGGCACCAATGCATATTTTTCTTTGAACGTGGAAAAAGAAGTTGACCTGGGTTCCCACACTCTTTTTATTTGTGAGCCGGTATTTATGGATGTGCTTGCCGATACTCCTTCCTGTACCTACGAATATTACCAGAATAACATCAAACCCAAGCCCCAGCCTGTCGGCGAAACACCTAAGGGCGAGACAATCTGGCGCTGCACGATCTGCGGCTATGAATACGTCGGCGAAGACATGCCAGACGACTTCATCTGCCCGATCTGCAAGCACCCCAAGGACGATTTTGAGAAGATAATAAGATAATAATGTAAAAACGTAATGCCACATATCCGAGGGGTATGTGGCGTTGTTTTTGGCAGAAAAATAGGACGCTGCCGTAGCATCGCCCCGTCAAAGCATATCTGCTTTTTATGTTAATATAATTCTAGTGTTAATTATTGGCAGTGTCAATGCATTCCACAAAATATTCATAAATTGTTTATAAATAATAATTAATTACTTTACAGCAAAATTTGTATGATGTGGTGATGACATCGTTTGTGGCGAAGAAGACCTTTTCTCTGGGAATACGAGTAAAGAATAGATTGTGTAATTCCAAAGTGCGATGGTGACGTACCTCATTGTGCACAACAAGATTATAAAGGTAAATTAGTGCAGAAAATTCAAGTAGAGTTCTGCTTGAAAGCTTTTTCTGACGTTGTGATCTGCTGATGCTTCCAATTGCTTTAATGGCATTAATGATTTCAGATGAAGGTATGCTTGTACCTGAAGCAAGGTGGCAAAGTAAGCAAGCGTCATGAGATGCTCCGTTTCGTAAACTTCTTACTAGATTCAGAGTGCTCCATTTAGCAGGAAGAGGGATACTTCTGGATGAATTATAGAAACTGTAGAATTCTAGAAGATCGCCAAAAGTCAAACACTCAACTAAAACCCATGCAGGACAATCATCATAAGCTGTTATGTGCGATATGGACTTTCCGGTAACAGGATCAGTGCTAATTGATATGGAGAAATATTTTTTTATTAAGTCTCCGGTGTGTGGGGAGCTAATTGAGCGTTCTAGATTGTTGATGACATAGTTGTGTTTAGTAAGGAATTGGTTGACTATATCATAGCCATCGGTAGTAGTATCATTATCAATCTGTTTGAGAAGTTTCATACAAAGGCTATGCTCAATATCTGAACACATTTTCTTTACAAGAAATCTATAGTGCATGTCAATTATGGACAGTTCCTTCAAGTACGAAAAATCTAGATCAATATATTTTCCCTTATTAGGCCCTGCTTGATATTTTGGATACAATACTCTATAGCATGCGGTACGCAGATAATTGTTGTGATCTGAAAGAAAAGTAGTTGCGTTAATTTCGTTTATAATATTAAATTTAATCCCCTTTTCGTCCCGCATTTTTGCAACTATATCGGAAGGAGAAAGCTTGGGTTTGCTAATTTTGTAGCTCATATATATAAATCCTTTCAAGAATTAAGATAATTATAATCATTAACATTACAATGGTAAATATATATAGGATTTTTTTGTCGGAAAGATGATATACTCTAGAAAAAGAGGCAGAAATACATCAAGATCAAGCCTCCACCCGTCGGTGAGATACCTAAAGGGCGAGACTATCTGGAAATGTACGATCTGAGACTATGAATATGTCGGTCATAGTCGGAGTATATGAATATTTTGTGGAATCACTGATTAACTTAACCGAAATGCATTTAACCGAAGCGAATTTCACCGAATTTGATTTCGGTTAATGAGTTTATAATACAGTACCCCCAAAAAATGTATAGAGTCAATCGATCATCATTTTGATGGTTTCATTATAATATAGACGTAGATATTGGAAAACGTTATGAGGAGAGACTTATGCGAGGAAAAAAGCATAAGAAACGAACCATAAAATGCATAATCCTTGAAAAGACCGGCGACGTTTGCGTCAAGTGCGGCAAGCCGCTACCGCTCGAAAAGACAACCATCGACCACCTCATTCCTAAGTACAGAGGCAGAACGGACGAGCTTTGCAACCTCATCCCTATGTGCAAATTTTGCAACAAGCAGAAAGGCTCGAGGATTGTGGGGGTGGAGGAGCTGAAATATTTGAAGTAAAACGAAAAACGCGGAAATTCCGCGTTTTTTTCTTTAAACACGCATGGATACTGCTAAAGAAAGGCGCCAGTTATGCCGATAAATATCTATATGGGATTAAGCACTGGTACATTTAGTGTGATAAAATAATAGTATATTACGATATTTCGATTAATATGCCTAAAAGTATTGTGAGGGACGAAAAAATGAAAACTTGTGCAATTTGGGGAGCGACTGATTTGGCGATATGCCAAGGATTGATTTTGGATAATAGTATCAATTTAGATATGCATTTTATTGGAAGCTATGATAAGAATTCTGATAAATGCAGTGAGATGCCAAGACCTATTTCAAAATCTGAAGTAATAACGGCAGATATTATTTTTTCTGAACAAAGATTAGTTGAATCTGTAAAAAGAGATTTAGCAATATATATTAATAATAAAAATGAATACCCTGAAGTTTTATCCTGTCAAAGTTTTATGAAAGACTATTTAAATGTACATCCTAAGGCGGTAGGCAATGGTAGCGGATTTGCACATTGGATAGTAAGTGCCCGGAAATTCATGAATGCGCCGATAGAGAATTTCTTTGAGGTGGGTTCTAACTATTCACAAGATGCTAATTTTGTGAAGCAAGTCTTGGGAATAAAGGACAATAACATATACTGTTTTGAAGGAAATACTAATATTGCAAAAGAAGCTTCTGAGTTCTATTCATATAATTCTATTCATTCTGTTGTATCAAATAAAAACGGAACAATGAAAATGTATATGGTACCGGAAGATGCTATAAATAGTGGGCTCAGCACTGTAGTAAATTATCCTACCAAAAGTGAGTGGAAGACTGAGGATGTTAGATCAATCAGGCTAGATGGCTTTATGGAAGAAGAAAATATTTCAAGCATGGATTTTTTAAAGATTGATGTGGAAGGAATTAGTTATGAGGTACTGGAAGGATTGGGGCAGAGAATCAGTGATGTGAAGTGTGTTCAATTGGAAGCTGAGTATTTAAATAAATATGAGAAACATGCGTGGAAAGACATTATGGGATATTTGATTAGCAAGGGATTTATACTTGTTGATTATTGTCCGACATCGAAATATCAATGTGATTCCTTATGGATAAATGAAGAATATTTAGATGTGGCTTTGACTAACTGATCATTTTTACGAGAGGAGTTTAACATGTCGGGTCTGTTTTTGATAAAAGACGATAATATTTGGATACTTAATTCGGCTAAAGGAGTTGATTATCTGGCTAAGATAGACATTACTACCAAGAAAGTAAATTGCGAGTATGTTTTTGAAGAAAGTAATTTTGGAAGAGAGCTTTTCTCTGACATGGTTGCTGTTGGTAATAAAATTCTTTTTGTGCCTAAGGTATCAGAAAATATCTATTTATATTCACTCAATGAAAAGATCATGCAGAAGAAAAAAATAAAAAAAGGCATTATAAAACAGTTTGAGGCTAGTTATACTAATTTTGCAAATGCGGTAGTAATAGATGATTGTGCTTTTTTAGTCCCTCATAAATATCCGGCAATGATAAAGGTGGATTCAAATAATATGAATCTTGAGTATATTGATTGTTTTGCTCAAGATATATTGGATAAACATTCCGGTGGTGGTGGTTTTTTTGAAAGAGGAATAGGTGTGGGAAATTTGATACATCTATTATGTAATGGCTCAAACAATATTTGCGAATACAATATTGAAAACGGAGACTATCATCTTAAACCTATAGGAGATAGCGGAACAAGGTTAAGCGATTTATGTTTTGATGGTATAAATTATTGGATGGTCGATAATGATGATCGAGTTTTAAAGAAGAATACGAGCCAAGACGAGATTGAGGTGACTTTTGATTATAATTCAGCTGATATAAAAAAGACGCATGATAATCAGGTTTGGAATAAGAGAATAATATATATAAATAATGCTATATGGTTGTTTTCGCATGAATATCCAATTATAAAAATTGATTGTGAAAACATGGAGTATAAGATTATATCTGACAACTCGGAAGAAGGCGAGGTTTCCAGAAGATTAAATTATGTTGATGCTGAGGCTGCGGATGACTGCATTTATGCTTTGAAGCAATGCACAAACGAAATCAATGCATTTAATGTGACTCAATCGAAAATGGTTAACAATTATTCTTTGATAGCTAATGGTGAAAGCGTACTGAAAGCATTTATCGAAATGGTTTCAAATTTATAATTATTACTACAAAACAAATAGTAGGGGGCTTTAAATATGAAGAATGCTATTTTTTATGGCGCAGGAAACTGGCTGCGAGATAATTGGGATGATATTTGTGGTAAGTACAATCCTTTATGCATATGTGATAAGGCACCATCAAAAATTGGACAAAAAATCAACAACGTTGAGATCTTATCACTTGAGAATGCTATGCGTTTATATCCGAACGCGAATTATTTAGTTACACTAAAAGGTGGAAAAGGATATAAATTTGAAGCAATGGATTCACTGATAAAGGACCATGGTATCTCTAAGGATAGGATCTTAAATTATGAGGACTATTATTATGGATATGGATGCCCGTTAATGCAGAGCGCGTTGATATTTCAGCATGATAGAATACAAAATTGCTGTGAAAATATGATTTTTTCTAATGTTCCGCATGCTGATTACAGTGATAATAATTGTATTGAAGACATTTATTCGATGAAAAAAATGGCTCAAGAACAGATCAGTATTCTTGATGAGATAGAAGGAAAACTTGACAAGGATGCACTGTTATTTGAAATGAAAGACGGAAGGTGGGCATATAATCCGGAACTTAAAGATACTAAGACTACTAACAGTGGACTACATTGCTTACATTGTGAATCTGCTGAGAAATGGTGGTGGTCCAAGGAAAAGTTTACTATTGATTATTTACAGGTTACTGCTAATTCTGATAGTTTTTGTAATTTTAAGTGCTGTTATTGTTGTGAAGGAATGCAAGAATACATTCCGGGTAACAGAGCATCCGTTTCAGATAAAATAGTCAAGGTCATATCAGAAATAAAGAATTCTAACGATAAAATTGTGATGGCTGACAAGGTTGTGTTAGATGTTGCATCCGGAGAACCCGCACTATATAAGGGATTGGAGAAAGTGACATCCGTGTTGCCTGACGCATACTTTCATATCTTGACGAATGCATCAGTATATAGTGAAACAATACAGAAATTGATAACAGATGGAAAAGGCGAAATACTTGTTAGCTTAGATGCCGGAACAAAGAATACTTTTAAGGAAGTAAAAG
This sequence comes from Butyrivibrio sp. INlla21, assembly GCF_900116875.1. Lineage (GTDB taxonomy): Bacteria > Bacillota > Clostridia > Lachnospirales > Lachnospiraceae > Butyrivibrio. The sequence goes on along the minus strand of NZ_FPCC01000008.1, from coordinate 3,548 downwards.
GAGTTGATATATTCGAAACTGTCTATAAGAACCTTGAAAAGTACAGAGGGTTCGGAAAAGTTACATTAAAATATATAATGCTTCCCGGACTAAATGATAATGAAAATGATATTGATGGTTTTTTGGATATTTGCAAAAAAATCAATCCTGAGAAGGTTTATATCGCAAGAGATTGTATTTATGATTATGACCTTTACAATGTGAATTACGAGGAAAAGACAATTAAGATGCTGAAGATGCTTGTTGATGGTGTTAAAAGCATAGGAATTAAGCATGAATTGCTTTATTATCCCGAGAGCTTTATTGAGGAACATTTATGATAAGGTATGAGATTGTTTTGCTATTGTTATTAGTGTGTTTCATTATATTGATTTGTCTTTTTCTTCTGCAAATAAAAACCACTTTGAAAGTAAGGAATGAAAAAGAAAGATTAGAAAAAGAAATAAAAAGAATAAATGTTAATAGCGCCATTATGAAGGATTGGCTTATGTTAAAACAAAAAGGCATTAGTCTTTCTGATTGGATGATAAAATGCGGTATTACAAAAGTTTCATTGTATGGGTATGGGATACTTGGGAAAGCGTTCTATCAAGAGTTAAAAGACAGTGATGTTGAGATATTGTGCATTATAGATAGAAACTATAAGAACATTAATTCAAACATCCCTGCAGTTAGTCCGGACAATGTTCCGGATTCTCAAGCTATAGTAGTATCTGTAATTAATTATTATGATGAAATAGAAAAAGAATTAGCGTGTAAGTACAGGTGTCCTATTATTTCGCTTGAAGATATTGTATATGGGGTGGGATATAACTTCGATGAATAATAAGTTATGCATTGCGACTTGGGTATATGGTAGAAAATATCAGGGATGGATCCCATTGTATGTTTATTCAATCAAGAAGAATTATCCTGAATATGATATAAAGATCTTTGTTGATCAGAATCTGTCATTGGGAATAAAACGACTTTTGGATGAATTTGATTTATCGGATTCGGTAGATATATATGAAAATATATTTACCGATGAATTTTTATGGCTGAGAAACGATATCGAAAAGAGATGTTATCGTTGGCTTATTCGTGGATATGGACTTGATAAATATGACTATGTATATTGGGGAGATATTGATATTTATATAGTTAAAGAAGAACCATCGCTATTAGAACAACATGTTAATAAGATAAATGAGAATAATTTAAATTACAGCAATGCTATAAGGCTGACTATAAAAGATTATTTATATAATCGAGGTAAAACAGATAAAAGACATTTGCTTAGATTAACCGGATTACATTTTGTTAAAACTCATGAGTATTATAAAAAAGTAAAAGATAAGCAGGACACAATAATAAAATATTTAATGAGATCTCATAGAAACAGGTTTATAGACGGGTTGTTTTTTAAAGATGATGAGAGATGTCTTTGGTTGCTTAATTTTCTTTCTAAGAATGGATTTCCGAAAGGGTCATATCAGTTATCCGGAGGTATTTTTAGACCGCTTCACGGAATTCATTTTGCTGTGGGAAGAGTATTTGATGAATATAAAAAAATATTGACGAATGATTCGGCTCATCAATCTGAACATAGATTTTATTTTGAACGGTTTTGTGATGAATACAATAGAGATGAAGTGTTGAGGAAATTAGTGTTTAATTCTTCGACGTATATCTTAGACATAATAAGTAAGACATGTGATTTTTGGAAAGGGTCACTTCTTAAAGATGAGATTAAAACCGAGTAATAGTCTTAAATCCTATTTTGAAGAAAAAAAGACAATGATAATTGTTCCGCATCAAGATGATGAATTGTTCTTGTGTGGCACTGTTCTTGGTATGCTAAAGGGCTGTAAACAGAATGTATATGTTGTTTTTACGACAAATGGGGACTATGGTTGCTCGTTTGAAATAAGAAAAAGAGAAAGTATAAAGGCCCTTTCGGTGTTCGGGATAAAGAGTTCCAATATTATATTTCTGGGATATGGTGATCAATATAATACAGAATATAGGCATTTATATCATGCTCCGGAAAATGAAACGGTGGAATCAAAAGCAGGTTATACGCAAACGTATGGTGGGGAGTTTTGCTTAATTAAAAAAGGTATTCATCATGAATATACATTGAACAATTATAAACTGGATTTGGCTATGGTAATTGCTAGTGTTCATCCTGATGTATTGATTTGTAATGACTTAGATTGGCATCCTGAGCACAGGATAACATCCTTGATATTTGATAAAGTGATGGGGGAAATATTGAGTGATAACATCGGATATTATCCGTTGGTTCTTAAGGGCTTTGTTTACTTCATTGGCTGGGATGGGATTGATGATTATAGGAAGAAAAATCTTGAGAGTACTAAGAGACCCGGTAGATGTTACAGTACAGATAAGCGATTTGAGTTTGGCAATCCATATTTTAAGTGGAATCAAAGAATACGCTTTCCGATAGATTATATGTTGATAAAGAAGAAAAAAAACCGACTGTATAAAGCAATATATAAGTATCGCTTTTCTCAAAACGCGAAAAGGTTTTATGGATGCATGATGAACTCGGATGCAGTATTTTGGTATAGGAATACCCAAAACCATGCCTTGGGAGCTTCTATATTGTCGAGCAGCGGAAATCCGGAGTTTTTGAATGATTTTGTTATTGCAGACTCAGGTGATATTACCAAAGAAAAAAACATGCCATATGATAAATCGATTTGGATGCCGGCAGAATGGGATACAAGCCCTAAGATTCATATATCATTTAATAAAATAATCACTGCAAGAAAAATAGTATTATACAGAGATTTATATAGTTATGCACATAATCAATGCATAATTAAGGCTGTGGTTTCTTGCAGGCAGGAAGGAGAATGTCACAGCAGAGAGTTTACACAAAAGATAAGTGAATACGAGCTATTGAGTACGATATCTTTTGGAGAGGAACTTCAGGTAGAAAAGATAGAGATACAAATTGATAATAATAAAGTGGGATTTTCGGAAATAGAGGTCCTTAATTCGGGATTGCCGGCTTTTTTAAAGATAAAAGTTAATGGTGATTATATATATGATTATTATTTGGGGACAAAAACTAATGATCTTCATGTAGGAATAGAAGTGTATGGATGTAAAGAATCAGATATTGTTAGAGAAGTAATTCAAGATTCACCTAAAGCGTCAGTATTATGGCAAGGCGATAAATTATATTTTGATAAAAATTTTAAAAGGTGTTATTTAAAAGCTTCATTAAAAAGTAGGCCTGAAGTTTTTGACATTGTGTGTATAAATAGAAATAAGACTAACTATTAAAGAAAGTCAATAAAAATGTTTTAAAACAGAAATGTTTTAAATATAGCGACGATGACTTATGCATCGTATTCAGCACCTTGAAAACTGCATGACAAATAGAGCATCGTTTTAGATGCTCTTGAAAGAAGATTTGTATGGAATTAGTTAAGCTGCTTTGTTGTATAACTGATGAGATTTCTCAAGCTGATATATCAGTCTCACAAGTTTTTTTGTGGCATGGGATACAGCCACATAATAATGCTTCCCTT